>CAZZYN010000001.1:0-101740 GCA_964658265.1 uncultured Acetobacteraceae bacterium
GGCAGAATCGTTTCAGGCAACGCAGGTGATCTACATGCCCGGCCGGAGCTTCAGCGAATTGGCCGAGGAGTGGTTGAACGCGGGCGTGCCCGCCAACCTGCCATGCTGCGTTATCAGCCGTGTCGCCCAGCCTGAACAGGTGGAACAGCACACCACGCTGGCTAACCTGGGTGAATTGGTTCCCGCTGCTTCGCCGACGATGTTGCTGGCAGGCTGGGCTTTGCTTTCCTGCCCAGACGTGCGTAGTGTCACGCGCTCCGCTTCCTGGAAAGCTGTCGACGCTCAGCCGGACAGTCTGGTTGCGCCAACCGCGTCAGATGGTGCCTGAGCTATTTCGGCGCGGGATGGCAACGCTCGTTGACAGACGCTAAGATGGTCAGTCGAAGGATCTTACGGCGCCTGCAGCATGCATGCCCGCAAAATAGCTTCGTTTCCGGCATGAAACAGCTTCTGGCACTCGCGCGTACCATCCTGTTCATAGCGCTCCCGCTTTCATTTACGTCGTTGCAGTGCCTGCTTCCGGCAGCTTCTGCACAAGTCAGCACGCCGTCTGCCGGCGATGAAGCGGCCGGCAACTTTGTCGATGTTACGGCAAAGGCGGGTATCCATTTCTCAGGCAAAGCCTCGCATACTTCTCTCAAATACCTGATCGAGACCATGGGTTCAGGCGTCGCCCTACTGGACTATGACAATGATGGACGACTGGATATTTTTCTGGTGAACGGCGCCCCGCTGACCGATCCGACAGCGAAGGGGACCATCCCGCAGAAGAGCGGACCAGAGTATTGGAATAGGCTCTATCACCAGAAGAAGGACGGCACCTTTGAAGATGTGACTGAGGCTGCTGGACTACAAGGCATTGGCTACGGAATGGGCGTTGCCGTCGGAGATTACGACAACGACGGCTACGAAGACCTCTACGTTACGGCCTATGGCGGCAACCGGCTCTATCACAACAATGGCAACGGAACATTTACAGATGCGACTGTCTCATCTGGCACAGGTGGTAACGGATGGTCCACCAGTGCGACATGGCTGGACATTGATAATGATGGTCTGCTTGACCTGGTGGTGCTTCGCTACCTGAAGTGGGATTTTGAAGATGTCTTCTGTGGCGAACATCGGGATGGCTACCGTGCGTACTGCCACCCCGACCTCTTTCAGCCGATTTCGCCCCTTGTCTTTCACAACGATGGGAAAGGACACTTCAGCGAGGTCTCTGCAAAGGTCGGCTTGAATAAATCGGGCAAAGGCCTCGGCATTTCGCTGGCAGATTACGATCGGGACGGCAAGCTTGATGTCTTCGTCGCCAATGACTCGATGCTCGAATTCCTCTACCGGAACAAGGGCGATGGAACCTATGAAGAGATAGGCCTCCCGGCCGAGGTTGCAGTCGACGGCGACGGCAAGACCTACGCCGGCATGGGTGTGGATTTTGCCGACTACAACAACGACGGCCTGCCGGATCTGGTCATCACCAATCTCGCCAATCAGAAATACGCGCTCTATCAGAACAATGGGGACGGTAGCTTTTCGTACACAAGCTACGCAAGCGGTGTCGCGGGTGCGACTCTGCTCCATTCCGGATGGGGTACACGATTTTTTGATTATGACAATGACGGGCGAAAAGACCTGATCGTTGCGCAGGGTCACGACATCGACAATATCCAATTGAACTATCCGCAGTTACGTTACAAGGAACCCCTCCTGTTGATGCATAACAACGGTCACGGCTTCACCGATGTGTCCGCGAGGTCAGGTGTTGTCTTCCAGCAGGCATGGGTTGGCCGAGGCATCGCGCTTGGAGATCTGGATAACGATGGCCGGGTGGACGTCGTAGTAAGCACTAACGACGGACCAGCTTATGTTCTTCACAACGAGACGTCGTCGCAGAATCATTGGCTTACACTTGAATTGATCGGCCACACCAGCAATCGGGATGCGATCGGCGCCGAGGTAAAGCTCATTGCCGCCGGCTCTCCCCAATGGGCAACAGTCTCGACTGGAAGCAGCTATCTCTCTGCCAGCGACAAACGAATCCATTTTGGTATCGGCGCGGCCACTCTCGCCGACGTGGAGATCCTGTGGCCCAGTGGTATCAAGCAGACACTTAAAGGAATTAAGTCCAATCAGTTGTTAAAGATAGAGGAGCCCTCCGCAGCCCGGGCGAAATGACATTTTAGATTGCCGACTGAGTCGCCCGGAATGTGCCAGTGTCCAGCCTGATTCAGTCAAGTTGGCAGAGCACGGGAAACAGCACTATCCTCGGTTGCTGGAATAGCGTAGGGTCACGTGGCTGAAACGGAACAGTGAAGGAAATCAGGGAAGAGTCCTGCAATGAAAACAGCAACACAAGCAGTGCCGTTGACGACGAATAAACATCTGATCCGCTGGGTTGAGAAGATGGCTGATCTCACCACGCCCGACTCGATTCACTGGGTGGATGGCAGCAAGGATGAGTACGACTTCCTATGTCAACAGATGGTCGCAGGCGGCACCTTCGTCCGCTTGAACCAGGACCTTTGGCCGGGATGCTTCTACGCGCGGTCGGATCCGAAAGACGTGGCAAGGGTTGAGGAGCGGACCTATATTTGCTCATTGTCAAAAGATGCTGCCGGTCCGACCAACAACTGGGAAGATCCGTTCGTCATGCGTAAAAAGCTCAAATCCCTTTTCCGGGGCTGCATGCGCGGGCGGACCATGTACGTTCTGCCGTTCAGTATGGGTCCAGTGGGATCGCCGATGTCGCGTATCGGCGTGCAGCTTACGGATTCGCCCTATGTAGTTGTGAATATGCGCATCATGGCCCGAATCGGTCTGCCGGTCTTCGCCGAGATAGACAAAGATGCGCAGCGGGTCGTGCCTTGTATGCACTCAGTCGGCGCACCCTTATCGCCAGGGCAGGCTGATGTGGCTTGGCCCTGCAACGATCAGAAGTACATCGTGCATTTTCCTGAGACACGCGAGATATGGTCGTACGGTTCGGGCTATGGCGGTAACGCCCTGCTGGGCAAAAAGTGTTTCGCCCTGCGCATCGCCTCGAATATAGCCCGCGATGAAGGCTGGATGGCCGAACATATGCTGATTGTTGGCGTGGAGAGCCCCACCGGCGAAAAAACATATGTAGCTGCAGCCTTTCCGAGTGCCTGCGGCAAGACGAATTTCGCCATGATGATCCCACCGGCAGGCTTCGAAGGCTGGAAGGTGAATACTGTCGGCGATGACATCGCCTGGATCCGGCCCGACGCCAAGGGCCAACTTCGCGCGATCAATCCGGAGTCCGGATTCTTCGGGGTTGCCCCGGGAACGTCAGCAGCAACGAATCCAAATGCGATGGCTACGCTCTCAAAGAACAGTATTTTTACCAATGTCGCCCTGACACCGGAAGGCGGCGTGTGGTGGGAGGGAATGACCGAGGAACCCCCGGCATACTGCCTCGATTGGCAGGGCAAGCCATGGACACCAGAGATCGGCCGGGTGACAGGTAAGCCCGCGGCCCATCCAAATGGACGCTTTACGGCACCCGCTTCGCAATGTCCTACGATTGACGAAGACTGGGAGGCCCCGGAAGGTGTCCCCATCAGTGCCATCGTTTTTGGCGGTCGACGATCCACGACGATTCCGCTGGTCTACCAGGCCTTCAACTGGAGCTCCGGCACCTATGCGGGCGCGACCATGGCATCCGAGACCACGGCAGCAGCCGCTGGCGCGGTTGGCAAGGTCCGTCGGGATCCCATGGCAATGCTGCCCTTCTGCGGCTATCACATGGGGGATTATTTCCGTCACTGGATCCAGATGCAGCGCTCGCTGAGCACGACGCCCCGTGTATTCCATGTCAACTGGTTTCGCAAGGGTGAAGATGGCAAATACCTGTGGCCGGGTTTCAGCGAGAACATGCGCATCCTGAAATGGATCGTGGATCGGGTGCGCGGTCGCGCACAAGGTAAGGAATCGCCCATCGGATGGACGCCGCATTATGAAGACATCAACTGGCAGGGCCTGAATTTCTCCGAGGAGCGTTTCGATGCTCTCCAGGTGGTGGATCGTGCGGCGTGGAGGCACGAGGTGATCGGGCACGAGGAATTGTTCATAGCACTGCATAACCATCTACCACCAGAGATGATCTTTGAGCGGGAGCTGCTGATTTGCCGACTCTAGTCTTGGCCAGCGGCTCGGCGCTTCCCTAACCCGTTCGTCGCCTTGTTTCCCGGCGTTATGCCGGATAGTCTTGAGAGTAGTCAGGTCCTTTCTTATGGCAACAAAAACGCAAGTTACAAAATCATCCGCAGCACTGCTTGGACAAAGCGATCGCAACCAGGTCTTCGATGTATTTCGCCGCTGGGGCTTTTTGCAGGCCAATCTTGATCCGCTGGGCACTAGCCTCGCTGCGGAGTCTTTCCCTGAAGAGTTTGCCGAGGGTAAAGAGGCTGATGAGGCGCGACAGTATTATTGCGGCACCATTGCAGTCGAGTTCATGCATATTGCTGTTCCGGCGAAGCGCCAATGGATCCAGCAGCGCATGGAAAGTGCCGGAGCGCCGGGACGGCGCAAAATCAACCAGCAGCGCACCCTTGAATTGCTGACTCGAGCCGATGTCTTCGAGCAGGTGATCCAGTCTCGGTATCTCGGGACAAAACGCTTCTCATTGGAAGGGCTGACTGCCCTAATCCCATTCCTGGATGAACTGCTTCGCAGTGCTGCATCCCAAGGCGTCAACCAGGCGGTCCTGGGTATGAGCCATCGCGGCCGCCTGAACGTGATGGTCAATACGATCGGCAAAGCGACCAGTGACATATTTACCAAGTTTGAAGACGTTGATCCTCGCAGTACACTTGGCGGCGGCGATGTGAAGTACCACATCGGAGCCACCGGAATCTTCTATGCGGATGACGGCCGCGAAGTTGACATCCACCTGGTGTCAAATCCGAGCCACCTGGAAGCTGTCGACCCCGTGGTTGTGGGTCGTGCCCGCGCCAAGCAGGTGCGCATCGGGCCAGAAGGCGAGGCGAGGGTCCTGCCGGTTGCGATTCACGGGGATGCTGCTTTTGCCGGCCAGGGGATCTGGGCTGAATGCCTGAATCTGGCTTCGATCAATGGCTTCACCGTCGGGGGCAGCGTACACGTCATCGCGAATAACCTGCTTGGCTTCACTGCAGAACCCAGAGAATCCAACGCGTCTCGGTTTGCGTCTGACATTGCAAAGCGCCTGCCAATTCCAATCTTCCACGTGAATGCGGAGGACGCCGATGCAGTCGTTCGGGTCGCCGACATCGCGGCTGATTATCGGCAGACCTTCCACTCGGATGTCGTGGTCGACATGATCGGCTATCGACGGCATGGCCACAGCGAGATCGACGACCCGACGGTGACGCAACCTCTGCTGTACGCACGGATCAAGAATCATGCGCCGCTTTTCCAGCGTTATGCCAAGCAGATCGGGGTAGACTCCGCTCCCCTTGTGCAGCAGTACCAGACAGAATTTCTTGAAGCCCAAAAGCAGGCGAAGTCGAGCGATAAGGTTCCGAAGATGGCGACCCTGCCAGAGTACTGGAGCCATTATTCCGGGGGGCCCTACAAGGCCAGCTACGAAGTAAATACTGGACTCTCGAAAGAGCGGGCTACTGAGATTGGCCTGGGCCTGACGACGTACCCTAAAGATTTTCATGTTCACGCCAAGGTCAAAAAGCTGCTTGAGCAGCGTGCAGAAATGGCACGGGGCGAGAAGCCTTTCGACTATGGCATGGCCGAGGCCCTGGCCTTTGGATCATTACTCACGCAGGGCACGCCGGTTCGGCTTACCGGCCAGGACAGCCAGCGCGGAACCTTCAATCAGCGGCACAGTGTACTGGTCGATATCGAAGACGAGAGCCGCTACATTCCACTGGCTCATCTCAGCAAAGACCAGGCTGCGTTCGAGGTCTACAACTCCATGCTTTCAGAGGCCGCAGTTCTTGGCTTCGAGTATGGCTATGCACGGGATTATCCGGAAACACTGGTGCTCTGGGAAGCGCAGTTCGGTGATTTTGCAAACGGCGCACAGATCATCATCGACCAGTTCATCGCATCCGGTGAAGACAAGTGGGGTCTGCTGAGTGGTGTTGTCCTGCTGCTGCCGCACGGCTATGAAGGCGGCGGTCCGGAACATTCGAGTGCACGCGTTGAGCGCTATCTGCAACTGGCAGCACACGACAACATGCAGATCTGCCAGCCCTCAACGGCAGCCCAGTACTTCCATCTGCTTCGGCGTCAGGCGATGCGTAAGTGGCGAAAGCCGTTGGTGGTATTCACGCCGAAAAGCATGCTGCGCCATCCGGACGCAAATTCCCCCATCGACGACTTCAGCCGCGAAGGCTTCCTGAATGTGTTGCCTGAAACGGAGATCAAGGATGCCAAGCGGCTGCTGATCTGCACCGGAAAAATAGGGCACCAGTTGCGCGTCGAGCGAGCCAAGCGCGGTATCGATTCGGTTGGCATCATCTTCGTGGAACAACTGCACCCATGGCCGGAAGCAGAGTTGGCCGCAGCGATTCAGCAGCACCCGCACGTCCAGGAGATTGTCTGGGTGCAGGAGGAGCCTTCGAACATGGGTGCCTTGACCTATGTGAAGCCACACCTCCGTCGCATAGCCGGCAACCACGCTGTGCTAAGCGTGAAGCGCTCGGCCAGCGCCAGTGTTGCTACCGGGTCGGCGAAGGCGCATGAACTTGAAGAGCGGACCTTGCTTGACCTGGCTTTTGGGCACCTGAACAACTAACTCCGTCACTGGAGTTCGCAGCGTCAAGGCTGCGCACTCCGGTATAGCCTAGGTCCCGTGAAGAAAGAAGACGACGCAGAAATACTTTCGCTCAACGGACACGATGTCCGCGTCAGTCATCCGGGTAAGCTGTACTTTACGCGGCAGGCCAAGCTCACCAAGCTGGACATCGTGCGCTACTTTCTGGACGTCGCCCCGGGAGCTCTTTTTGGCATCCGTGATCGTCCAATAGTGCTGAAGCGCTTCGTCAACGGGGCAGAAGCAGAACCCTTCTACCAGAAGCGCGCCCCTTCCGATCTTCCCGCCTGGCTGCGGACGGCGACCCTTTCCTTCCCGTCCGGAAGAACTGCCGAGGAGGTGGTCGTCGACGATGCAGCGGGCCTCGCGTGGATCGTCAATCTTGGCTGCATGGAGCTGCATCCGCATCCAGTACGTTCAGGCGATCTGGACCATCCTGACGAACTGCGCATCGATCTTGATCCCGGACCAGGCGTCGCGTGGACGGATGTGCGCCTGGTAGCTCTTGAAGTGAATGCCCTGCTTACTGAGTTGGGGATGCAGGGAATGCCGAAGACGAGCGGCTCGCGCGGCATGCATGTGAATGTACGCATTTTGCCACGATGGTCTTTTACGGAAGTGCGCCGCGCTGCACTCGCGCTGGCCCGCGCTGTAGAGCGCCGTGTACCGAATCTTGCAACATCGAAGTGGTGGAAGGAGGAGCGGCACGGCGTCTTCCTCGACTACAACCAGAATGCGAAAGACCGAACCACTTCATCAGCCTACTCGGTACGTCCGCTGGCGGATGCAAGAGTATCGGCACCGCTCCGATGGGAAGAAGTTCCCGAATGTGATGCAGCTGATTTCACCGTATTAACTATGCCCGCTCGCTTCGCCTCGATAGGCGATCCACACACTGAGATGGAGGCGCGTAGCGGCAGCGTGTCCCTTGAGGCGCTGCTTGAGTTGGCAGCCCGGGATGAGGCAGAAGGCCTGGGCGATGCGCCGTGGCCCCCACACTTCCGCAAGATGGACAGCGAGGGTCCCCGTGTCGCGCCTTCCCGGGCAAAGAGTGGCGTAAAGAAAGTTGCGCCGCGAGAGTCCGGTGCTGGCGATAGTGAGTCCCCCGCAGGAGTAAAGACAAAGACGCCGGCCCGAAGCAAAATGCCGCTCATTGTTATAGCGCATTCCCCTTCCGAGAGTGCCGCGAGAGAGGGTCTGGAACGATGGAAGGTCCGGCATCCAGAGGCAGCAGCATCGCTTGCCGTGGATGACATACTGGTCGACCGGATGCGCGGTCGCTCGGCAACATGGACACGTATTCGTGTCAATCTTCGTCACGTCGACGAAGCATTGCGGCCGACCCAGGAAACACCAGATCCGGATGATGATCCAACCCGTTCATGGACCGAGGCAGCGCAAACGCAGGAGGGTGCACTCAAGAAGCGTTCCATGCGCAAGAAGCCGTCGGCGGAGTAGAGCTTCAACGGGCTTCCGGGAATATGTCCATTAATTCCTGCGGTGGCACCACTTCCAGCTGCGCATAGGTACAGTCCGCGGGCTGTTTGTCGGTGCGCCATTTGCGAAACTGGGCCATGTGGCGAAAGCGGCTCCCCTGCATGTGTTCATACGCGACCTCCAAAACAAGTTCGGGTCGAAGCGGCTCCCAGGACAGATCCTTGCCTTGATTCCAGCGGCTTTGCCCTCCCGGCTGACGATGGTCCGGACCTGGCTCCTGGTCAGACTTCCACGGGTGATCGGCAAGCGCATTGACTCTGAAGGGCTGCAGGAAATCCACCAGCGCACGACGCTTGTCCATGGTAAAGCTGGCACAGACGCCCACGTGTTCGAGTGCGCCCGCATCGTTGTAGAGGCCGAGTAGCAGCGAACCGATCGCAGTTCCCTCTCCATCCTTGTGCCAACGAAATCCGCCGACGACGCAATCGCAATCGCGCTCATGCTTCACCTTTAACATGGTCCGCTTGTTCGGTTCGTAAACCTGGTGCGGCGACTTAGCCATCACACCATCCAGACCGGCACCCTCAAAACGGTGAAACCAATCCTCTGCTTCGCCGCGATCACGGGTCGCAGGAGTAATGTGAAGTGGCTGTTTGGTCTTGGCCAGTAAGGATTCGAGCCCAGCCCGACGCAGCTCAAAGGGCTGGATACTGAAATCAGTGTCCCCTTCGCAGAGAAGATCGAAGAACACGATCGATGCCGGTGTCTGCTGCGCCAGCAGCTTCACACGCGACGCTGCAGGATGAATGCGAAGCTGCAAGGCTTCGAAGTCCAGCCCGCCGGCTCCGGCGATGACAATTTCACCATCAAGCACACAACGTTCCGGCAGCTGCTCTTCTAGAGTGCTAATCAGCTCGGGAAAGTATCGATCAAGGGATTTGCCATCGCGGCTTTGCAGCAGGAACTCACTGCCATCCCGAAAAACCAGGACGCGGAAGCCATCCCACTTGGGCTCAAATATCCAATCGGCACCAGAAGGGATCTCGGCAACACGCTTGGCAAGCATGGGAAGAACAGGAGGATTGACGGGTAGATTCACAACTCATGGTAGCGGTTGCTGCAGGTACATGTCTGCCCGCTTGTATTGATCGAGACTAATCTCATCGACGCTCCAGCAATTCAGCATTTCGCAGGATGCGGCGAACTTTTTTGGGCGAGATAGACAGCTTGGTTGCCACGCGGGAAATTTTCCTTCCCTCCCGCGCCCACACCTTCGGAATTACAATTTCGGCAAAGTCTTCTGTGACCTGCTGAAACGTCTTGCTGCCGAGAATGCCTTCGCTCCAGCTGCGCAGTGTTTCATCGATGCCGGATGCGCGCAGAATGCGCGCCTTCAGAGTTGCGAGATCCTTGGAGAGATGATCACGATCGTCCTTGCTCATCTGTTCTGAAGCAAAAGAAACGAACTTCTTTGCGAGATCCCAATCCTGGAAAAAGTCATTGGCCGCAGTAGAGCCGCGAGCAATGTAAGCACCAGTCAACAGACGCTTGTTTTGTGTCTGCTGCGCGAGTGCGATCGCTTCTTCGGCGTATTCCAACGCGACATTGGCATGGACTGCTGCATCTGTGTCATCGCCGAGTTGCTCATCCACGCGTGCATTGAGAGCCGCGGCGTGCAGGATGCGTGCGCGAGCCATCAGGATCCTGTCTCCCCGCTCGCTGCCTAATGAGAAGGCTTTCATGGCTTCTTCAGTTGCACTATCAATGTCACCACTATCGAGATGGAGGTGGCCGGCATTGACCAGCACCGACCCGGTCCCGCCCTGGTGATGATGCAGCGAATAAATCTCACCCGCCTGCCGCAATTGCTCTAGTGCTTCCTGGCAAATCTGCAGGTAACGGGCATGTTGCGCGCCGCGCGCTCTGCCGGCATGCAGCCGTTTGCGCAGATCGAGTGCAATCAGGCGTTTTACGTACGCGGCGTTAGTAAGGGCGCGCGCCAGATTCGGATGCTGCGCATGACGTTCTGAATAGATAGCTATGGCTCGATCAAAATGGGCCAGTGCTTTGGTGTACTCACCGGACCGACGAACGAACCTGCCGCGCGCTGATTCAATATTGCCCATGGATAAAGCATGGTCTGTGTTCCTGATCTCAACTTCGGCCTCATCAAGAAGACGCATTGCCTCACGGCGTTCGTCCTTTTGAAAAAGCAGCCAGCTTTCGTGGATCTTGATCACGGCAGTAATTTTCGGCATCTGCAACTCCTGCGACAATTTGCGCGCCGTAATGATGTGATGGAGCGCCGGGGCATACTCACCCTTTTTGCGATGAGCCCTTCCCTTCCAGAAATGCGCCAGCGTGACCAGGCGATCTTCCGCGAGCAATGGTTCGGCACGCAGTACGAAATCAAGTATCTCGGTTGCGCCCGACGCGTTTTCAGTAGAAAGCAGAGCATAGCTCTCGGCCATGCAGAGCTGCAGATAATCCTGAACGCGCATGTTCTGGCGGTCTGAACGGGAAAAACGAGCCAGTAAATTGTAGAAAAGATGTTGCTGATTGAAGCCGACGTCGACCCACTGCGCCAGACAAAGCAGGTACGGCGCGGCGAGCTCAGAAGACGCGTCAAGGATTGCCAAGGCATCCGTGCGCTCCTCAAGTATCGCCAGACCACGGGCAATCTGGCGCTCGTTCAAAGCCTGGTTCAACGCGTCAAGGAGCGCCTGATCAAGAGCTTGCATGAAGCTCAGTCTAACCGAGATTGATCCGAATCGGACGAGAACAGCCTGTTCGAAAGTTGCTGCTCTGCGGCCACGGGAAGGGAACGGGATTACAAGTTGGAGGTTCCCTGGCTGAATGATTGTCCGATATGGATTGGTCCGAGCCTCGATGGATTTCCCCGCAGAATCCGCGGGGGAGCCAAGCAGCAGCGGACTCTGCACCTGCACATGTAATTCACTGGAGGGCGACCCGCGGTCTAAATGGAAGCCGGTTGCATGAAAGCCCCGACTTTACTCCTGCGCTGCTCAATTAGACGCGCACGCAACCGCAATGTCTCCTGCTTGTGACACCTTAGGCACAGAGTCCGAATATTTTGCAGGTCGCACTCACCGCCGCCTTCCACAACCGCAAGAATGTGGTCGGCATCCCAGAGGCTCCGTCGTGTCATACGGGTGAGACCCCAGGCTTCCAGCATCGACTGCCTGCTTGTACCGCGCGCTTTCTTGAGTCGCAAAAATGCGCTGATCGTGTTCGTTGAACAGATCGCGCATATACCTTTGTCTCTCCGCAAAACCTGTTGGCGCAGATAGGCGGGACTACTGCGAAGTCGCCATTCGTGAACACACCATTCCGAACAAAACGTAAACCGACGTGTCGGGACTTCCAGTGCACACCAGCGGCAGAGTGGACGACCGGAAGATCCTTTCGGCAACGCGCTTCTTTCCGCGCGACCGCCGGGCATGGATCTCAATGTACTCAATCGTGATATTCCTGTTCAGCCGGTACAGGATAAAGCAGGAGAGGTGGCAGGCCTCTGACGAATGTGAGTCAGAACACCAAAAGCCAATACTTCCGCGCTGCACTGTAGAACCACGTTTTGACAGTCATTATTGCCATTGCTAGTCTTGGGCATAGAACCTGCCCCGCAAACTGCGTCCCCGTCGTCTAGCCGGCCTAGGACACCGCCCTTTCACGGCGGAGACATGGGTTCGAATCCTATCCGGGACGCCAGCTATCCTCTCAGCTATGGCGATCTGTCAGATCATTTTGAATTGTTGTAATTTCTCGTAGAGCAGACGCCGGTGGATGCCGAGGCGGCGCGCTGTATCCGATTTGTTGCCGCCAGAGGCGTTCATGGCGTGCTCGATTAAACGACGCTCCCACTGGGCAACTGAATCGTGGAATGGCAGGTTCAGCAGTCCTTCCATATCCTTCGAGAGACTGGTGCGCGCCGGGCCTTCAAGTTGATCCTGAATAGCCGCGGCAGTAATCGCGCGGCCTCCTGCGTGCACAGAAGCCCGTTCCATCAGGTGTTCAAGTTCGCGTACGTTACCAGGGAATGAGTATCGCTGAAGGGCTGCGATTGCATCTTCAGCGAGCCCTGGAATGGTGGCGCCATTCCGCTCTGCGTAGCGCCGTAGAAAGTATTCTGCCAGTGGAAGTATGTCGGATCTGCGTTCGCGCAGCGGGGGTAGCCGAAGAGTGAATGCATGCAGCCGATAGAAAAGGTCCTGGCGAAATGTCTTCTCTTCCACTTCCTGTTCGAGCGATCGATTGGTCGCAGCCACGATGCGAACATCCGCATGGTGCGTAATATTTCCTCCCACTCGCTCAAAAGTTTTTTCCTGCAGAACACGCAGAAGTTTTGGCTGCAGGGTGAGAGGCAGCTCTCCAATCTCGTCGAGAAAAACAGTTCCGCCCTCTGCAATCTCGAATTTGCCGGGCTTCTGGGCAATCGCGCTGGTGAAAGCTCCTCGCTCATGGCCGAACAACTCGGACTCCAATAGTTCTGCAGGGAGAGCCGCGCAATTCACAATCGTGAACGGACGTTTGCTGCGCGCACTATTCTCATGAATCGTGCGGGCGACTACTTCCTTTCCGGTACCGGATTCTCCGAGAAGGAGCACGCCGACATCTGTGTGGGCAACACGCCCGATGCTTTTGAATACCTCAAGCCACGCAGGCGAGTTACCAATAAGCTGTCTCGCACGGCCGAACTCCGGCTCTAAGTCCTCATCTCTCGAAGATCTGTCCTGAAATCTCTGCCGGCGAAGCTGTTCAACCTCGCGCTGCAGTTCCATGTGTCGAAGGGCGCGTGCCACCGTAGTCAGTGCTACATCCAGATCGAGCGGCTTAGTGATGAAGTCGTAAGCTCCGAGCTGCATCGCCTGCATCGCATTGGGGCCGGTTCCATGGGCAGTCATGATGACTACCGGCATCGAGGTCAGCAGTCCCGCGGCCTGTAGACTCCTGAGGAATTGTTCACCCCCGACAATAGGCATCTTCCAGTCACAAAGCGTCAGGTCGGGCGAGCCACCTTGAAGCAAACCGAACGCTTCCTGCCCATTCGCGGCAGTCTGTGTGCGATAACCGGCATCCACTAACAACTGTTGCAATGTCTCACGCAGGTTACGATCATCATCAACAATCAGGATCTCAGCCATTCATCCTCTTTTCCTGCGGCTGCAGTTCGCCAGGGGAAACATATTGGCTGGCCGGCTGTGGCAGACGGATCAAGGCGACAGCGCCACCGCCTGGATGATTGCTCAACGTGAGCTCTCCACCATGTGCCTGGACAATCTCGAAGGATATGGAAAGGCCAAGGCCGGTGCCGGAGTCTTTCGTAGTAAAGAATGGATCGAGAGCATGACGAAGAGCCTCGACGTTGAGACCGGCTCCATTGTCAGAGATTTCGACCTGCGCGGACATTCCGTCGCTCGATGCGGTTATCACAACTCTGCCACCACTCTGCGCACCTGCTGCATGCACGGCATTTTCCACGAGATTATCGAGCACCTGCAGCATGCGGCTGCGGTCGCAGAGGATGGTTGCTCCTGAGGCGGCTTCACAAAGTACATGCACCCCCTCGACTCCTTGACGTGCATTCCAGGTATTCGCGGTGATCAGGCAAAGCTCGTCCAGGGAAGCTTGTTGCGTATCAAGATGGATCGGTCGCGCAAAGTAAAGGAGCCGACTGATGATAGTGTCGAGACGATCGATTTCTTCCAGGACGACTTTGGTGTTGCGACCGAGCCCTTCGAGGTCACGAGTGCGTTCGGACATCTGTGTACGGAGCCTTATCGTTGCCAGAGGGTTGCGAAGTTCGTGAGCAATGCCGGCCGCGAACTGGCCCAAAGCAGACAACCTTTCCCTGTGACGAATCTCGGATTCAAGCGTTCGCTCCTTCTCGATTTTCTGATGCAGTGATGCCGCGAGGGTATCGATACCACGCAGCACACGGTCAAATTCCTCCAGCTGGGAAGCAGCAGGTGCAGTTTCAGGCGCAGCGAAGAGCCCGCTCTCTAATGCGGACAAGCGAGCAAGGACAGCATTGACTCCCCTGCGTACCTCACCGGTGACAAAAAACGTTAGAAGTGCCGTGATCAGCGCAGCACTGCCAAAACCGATGCTGCCCCACAATAATTGCCGGTTTCTTCCGCCCGTGATGCCTGGGATCCGCTGCATTAACCAGACAGCCCCTGATATCTCGAGCGAATGCGTGTTCTCCCTGACAGGAACAGCGATGAAAAGAATGGCGTCGTGAGCACCCTCAAAGCGGGTCGTGGCGATGCTCTTGGAGGAAACTGCGTCGCGCACTATCTTCTCGATCGTCGGCCGCTCACGTTGCGGCATCTCTTTATTCGGACCGGGTCCTTCGTGAGTCGGGAACGCATAGCCGGTCAGTGCATCATGCCTGGCTGCATACAAGCCGCCCTCGATTCCGGATTCATGTTGAAGAGCCTGCGCGGTAAGCTGCGCGAGCGGGGCATTCTGCAGCGCGGGCCTTGGTGGCGGCGGCATGGGCGGCTCCTCATCCGGTCCATCAAGAGCATACGGTGCTGGGGGCGGCGGCTTCCGGGGCTTTACCTGGTCGATCGAGTTAAGAGACGGAAGCGTCTCTGGCCGCTCGGTGTAGCTTCGCGCAAGTCCTGATGCCACGATGACCAGGTGACGTTCTGCAGCCGAGAGCGTCGCCGCCTGGCTGCTGCGGAGGAACGCAAAGAAAGTAAATGCCGCACCACTAAGGAAAAGAAGAGTAAGGACGGCAAGCAGAAGAATGCGAGAGCGGAGACTTTTCCAGGAACGCGTTGGCACCGGTAGACCCCTCCCTCTTGCTCCACGTTGCAATCTTGATTCCATTATTACTGCCTGCCGGGTGCCCGGGGAGCAGCATGGATCATCCAGCTGGATTCTTCGAGAAGTGTGCGCTTTTCGCCCGCCGACCTGACCGCTTTTGGAACAATGCTCACCAGCCGAGTGGCGAAAATGGGGGAAAACGCCTGTCGATTGGCAATTCGACTTTGGCCTACTACTTGCCTTAGCCAGGGCAAGGAGTATCAGGCATGAACACATCGCTTTCGTTGACCACTATCGTCGCCGGACTTTTGCTGAGTCTCAACGCTTTCGCGCAGGGGCCACTTTCCGGCTCGCCCCCGCGCCCTCAGGGCCAGGCACCTGCTCAGCGGTCCGCGGCTTCCGAGATCACGGAGTCATCAAGGATTCGTGCCTTCGATGCCGCGCCAGATGGCCAGCTTCGTACACTCTTCCTGTCAAACGGAAGCGTCGTCGAATTGGCGCCAGGCATGGGCCGCGCATTGAGTGTCGCTGTCACAAGGGGCATGCGCGTCAGAGTGGCTGGACTTCGCTCGCAGGTAAGCGGGCAGACTATCCTGGCCGCAACCAGGGTCACTCTCAATGGCCGGACCATCATGCCTGATGTCGGACCTGAAGTACTGGCGCAAGCGGGTCGACCCTCGGGACCGCCCGCTGGCATGCCTGCTGGCCCTGGTCGCGACCGGGAACGCGGTCCAGACACTGGTCCTGATCAGAGAATGGGTCCGGATGTAGCGAGGGTCGGTCCTCCGGCGCCAGACCGCGGTCCACAGGACACGCGGCGGGTTCGACCGGTCCCCCCACCTCCCCCGCCGGCTGCAAATCCAGCTGGTCTGCCGGGAGCGCCGCCGCCACTGTCGCCATCGCCATCCAGCAACGACGCGACTCCTCCTCCGGCGCCGTCGGGCCCACAGGCAGTTGCTCCGCCACCTGCACCTGCACCTGCACCTGACGGTTCTGCTCCGCAATAACTTAACTGTGCGGTCGCCTCAGAGCGACCGCACCGCAACTTCTTCGAAGGGAATAGAAGATGCCAGTAAAGAAAGCAGCGAAGAAGGGCTCAGCGAAATATGCCCTGCCGGAACACCGCGATCAAAAGGAGCTGCGCCGCGCATATGAGCACCTCGGGCGCGTGCAGCTTCTACGGCCCGGATTTCAGAATGACTTGTCGAGCGATGTAAACACCCTGAGGGCACTTGCAGAAACAGAGCTCGGCCATCGCCACCTTAAAGAAGCAGCAGAGTTACTGCGTGTTGCTGAGCACCTGTCCTTTGCCGCATTGGCAGGCACTGCGCCTCCCTCGAATAAAGTCTCGATAGAACTCAAGTCTGCAGTGAAAGATGAGGTGGACCACCTCATCAGCAGGGCCTTGGAACGTTGGAATAATGGCGGCCATGCAGCACATCCTGCTTCGCTGGTAGCAATCTTCAATGCATCGGTCGTGGCTGCTGAGGATGCACTCGCCTCCGGGTCGCGTCACCGCGCATTGGAGTTGGCACGCGGCGCCGAAGCCCTGACACATCTTCTGGAAATGAGCATCGGGCAACTCGGCAGCGGCGTGTCGCAACCGAAGGTGCTGAATGCTTAAATCCACTACTTGCGATGCAGGCCTTGCCACGTCCACTGAACTCACGAGTGGAGAAGATTCGTCGACAGGAAGTCATGTTGAGGGAGACTGACCAGCAGGAAAAACCCCGCAGTCTCAAAGCACTTGAGGCTACCAACTTCTTTCTGGCCGATGTGCAAACTGGGCTGGGACCTTTTCTCGCGGCCTACCTCGCTGGCGCTGGCTGGCAGCCCGGTCGCGTCGGCGTAGTGTTGACCATTGGCGGCATTATTTCCGTCATCCTGCAGACGCCCGCTGGCGCTGTCGTCGATCACGTTCGATCAAAGCGGCTGATCCTTGTCATGGCGACCGTGGTGCTTGCTTGCGGCGCAATTCTTCTCTCGTGCACTGCCGCGCCGTGGGCCGTTTACACTTCGCAACTACTCATCGGAAGTGCCGGCCCGTTTCTTGCACCCACGCTTGCGGCAGTGACTATGGGTCTGGTGGGCAGGCAGCTCTTTGACAGGCAGTTTGGCAGGAATCAGTCCTTCAACTCTGCCGGAAATGTCTTTTGCGCCCTGCTGGTTGCAGGGGTCAGTCGGCTATTCGGAAACAAGGCGATTTTTCTGGCGGCGGCAGTGCTGACTATCCCCACTATCCTATCGGTGCTTCGCATTCGTGGGAGCGATATCGATTACGAACTTGCGCGCGGAGGCGTCGAAACACCTGGTAACAAAGTCGCACCCAGCGTCTCGGTGACTCAGACCCTCCTGGGAGATCGTGTTTTGCTGGTCTTCCTGGTGTGCGCTTTTCTCTTTCACTTCGCGAACGCAGCCATGCTCCCGGAACTTGGAGAGATGTTGTCAAAAGGATCCGTGGCGTCGGCGGCGCCTTTTATGTCAGCGTGCATCATCGTCACGCAATTTGTGATCATGTGCTCGGCGTCCGCTATAGGCCGCTGGGCAAATATTCACGGCCGGAAACCCCTGCTCCTGCTTGCCTTCGCAGTTCTGCCTGTCCGCGGCCTTCTCTATACCATCGTTCATCACAAGGCCGGCCTGATCTCAGTGCAGCTGCTGGATGGTGTAGCAAACGCGATTTTCGGTGTAGTTTCTGTCCTTGTTATCGCCGACCGAACGCGTGGGACCGGGCGGTTCAACCTCGTACAGGGCTCGCTCGCAACAGCAGTGGGTTTAGGTGCTGCTCTGAGTACCAGTTTCGGAGGAAAGCTCATCCAGTACGGGAGCTACCAGATCTCGTTCCTGGCACTGGGAGGACTGGCAGCAGTCGCACTGGGCCTACTCTGGCTGGCGATGCCTGAAACGTTGAACCACGACTCTACATCGACCTTACCGCTTGTACAGGAGAGCAACGCATGAACAGTACCTCCAATCTCGAAGACTTCCGCCCGCACCCACCCGATACAGCCGGAGTGCTGTCGTGGGTGCACGTGGGCGATCTGCACATGAGGGCTGCCGGAGACCAGAATGACCTCGATTTACAAAGAATCGTCCGGGAGATAAATGACATATTTACTGCCTCGATCAGCTTTGTCCTGTTTCCCGGTGACAATGCCGATCACGGTGATGCCACAGCCTACGAAGTGATTCGGAAGACGCTTGATCAACTGAAAGTGCCATGGTGTGCCATTGTGGGTGACCATGACGTCGAGGAAAAAAGCTTCCGGAACTTTCAATCATCGCTGGCCGAGAAGACTTATTACGCCTTCACTGTCGGCGCTGTGCGGTTCCTGGCAATGAATGCGTTTGATGTGCCGGAGCCACCTTCATTCGCGGTGCTTGCTGAGCAACTGGAATGGGTGGAGCGGCAATTGCAGGACGCGACCACGTCCGGTGAGACGAAGGTCATCCTGCTGCACTGTTATCCCAGCGACCTGAAACAAGGCGGCGGGCAACTTGCTCGCCTGATAGAAACCTACAACGTAAGACTGGTCGACATGGGCCACACCCACTACAACGAAATCTCCCACAACGGCAAGACTATTTACACTGCAACCCGATCCACAGGCCAGGTTGAAGAAGGGCCAGTTGGGTTCTCAGTCACTAATATCGATAGCGGTGTGGTGAGCTGGCGTTTCCTGGAAACAGGAACTCTACCGGCTGTGATCATCACATCGCCTGCCGACGAAAGACTGCTCGATGACTCCCTCCCTCACGACTCTTCGGCTTCATCGCTTCTTCGTGTGCGCGCGAAAGCATGGTCCAGCAAGCCAATCGCCAAGGCCGAAGCGCGCCTCGCACAGACTTCTCCTGTCCCCATGCATCCATGTTCGGGCAGCCAGGTCTGGGAGGCAACGATGCCGAGCGATGAAGTTTCTCCCGGCGTACATTCCCTAAAAGTATTGATTACAGATACAGATGGTTCGACAGCGACCGATGAGATACAGGTGCTCATCAGATCCGAAAGGCCTCTACGTACGCGGGCAGCGCGCGATCAGGATAATGCTCTCGAAGCATGGCCGGCGCATGGCCTGCTCGGAACACAGCTTGGCCCAAACAAGAATGGGAGAAAGTGGTAGATGCTGTCGCCTCTGTTCGCACACGTAATGCTTGTAGCCATCGTTGCAGTCAGCATCCTGCTGATGCTCATCCGCCCTCGCGGTATTCCCGAGGTCTACTGGATCGGGGGTGGAGCGCTGTTGCTGGTCGTGCTTCGCCTGGTGCCACTCAAGCTCGCAGGAAAGGCGATCGCGGAAGGTTCTGACGTCTACCTCTTTCTCATTGGGATGATGCTGCTTTCGGAGCTTGCGCGGGAGCATGGCGTCTTCGACTGGCTGTCATCTGTGGCGATCCGCAGCGCCCACGGTTCATGCACGCGGCTCTTCACGCTGGTCTACGGCATCGGCACTCTGGTTACCATCTTCATGTCGAACGATGCCACGGCAGTCGTACTGACGCCGGCTATTCTTTCCGCAGTGCGCAAGGCCAAGGTGCAGCCACTGCCATATCTCTTCGCCTGTGCACTGATCGCTAATGCGGCTTCATTCGTCCTGCCGATCTCAAACCCGGCAAATCTGGTCGTCTTCCATGGCGGTGGCATACCACCGCTGGGGCGATGGCTTATGGACTTCGGTGTACCCTCTGTGCTTTCCATCGCAGCGACCTACTTAATCATGCGATTTCTGTTTCGCAAGGACCTGCGCGGCCAGCTTGAAGGCGATGCCGACGAGAAGCCGCTCAATGGGCAAGGCAGACTGGTGCTGGCTGGTCTCGCAGCAATGATCGTCGTCCTGTTGATCGCTTCCACACTCAAGAAGGATCTCGGCTTGCCCACCTGCCTGGCAGCGCTGGCTATCACGGCAGCGGTATCGATAAAAGCGCACTCGAACCCACTAAAGCTGGTACGGGAGATCAGCTGGGGAACACTCGCTCTAGTTGCAGGCTTGTTCATCATGGTCGATGCTGTCGAGAGCCTGGGTGCGTTGCAATTCACAAGCGCATGGCTGACCTGGGTCGAGCATCTACCCGGCGCCGCCGGAGCGATGGTTGCCGGCTTTGCAGTCGCAGTTGCCAACAATCTGGTCAACAATCTGCCGCTGGGACTCATCGCCGGCGGAACACTGCAGGCCGCGCATGCGAAGGGCCTGGTGGCGAATGCTGTTCTGATTGGCGTCGACCTGGGTCCCAATCTATCGATAACCGGTTCGCTGGCGACCATCCTGTGGCTGCTGGCCCTGCGCAAAGAAAAGCTCGATGTGAGCTTCTGGGATTTCTTGAAGATCGGAGCTGTTGCGATGCCCTTAGCACTGCTCTTTTCGATTGGCGGCGCAGTCATGATGCACCATCTAGTGCCCACGCACTAACCGAATCTATTAAGGAGATACCTCAATGAAAGCCGGCTGGATCTTTCCCTTCATCATTATCGGTGGCGCCCTGCAATCATTTGGTGCTGCCATGAACGGTCAACTTGGCAAATCGCTGGTCAATCCATGGCTGGCTTCCGCAGTTTCCTTCTCGCTCATCACATTCTTCTTCCTATCAGCCTTCCTGATCATGCCGCATCCTCTTCCAACCACCCAGGACCTTGGTTCGCTGCCCTGGTGGGCGGTGATCGGCGGCCTGGTCGGCGCAGTACAGGTGTATGCCGGCTTGACCCAGGTGAACAAGGTGGGTGCCGGACCATTCATGGGCTTTACGGTAACCGCCGCTCTCATTACCTCGCTTGCCATCGATCATTTCGGCTGGTTCCGCATGGATCAACATCCGCTCAATATCTGGAGAGCCCTCGGTGGGCTCCTCCTGGCCGGAGGAGTGACGCTGATCGCCAAGTTCTAAGCCGTTATGCCAGCCACCTGCGTTAGGATCAAAGCCACTCGATGATCCGCGTGGGAGTAGCGACATGAAGATCGTGACGGCGCTTTCATACCTGTTGATCACTGGATCCATAGGCACGGCCGCGATGTGGAGCGTGCTGCCCGTTCGGCGCGTGGCTGCAGCGGTTCCGTTAACCGACCGCCCTGTCCATTGGAACGGAGCGGCTGCGGCAGGGGCGCTGGATGCTCGTGAGACCTGGTGGCAGCAGTGGCCCCATGCCCGGAAAGATCAGGGCACTCTCTGCGTTTCGTGCCACACCGTATTGCCGTATGCGATGGCGCGGCCGCAATTGCAGCATCAACTGGGCGAGACCGCGATGCCAAGCCAGGAAACCGTCATGCTGGCCAGCGTAGAAAAGCGAGTCGCCCTCTGGTCAGCGGTGGTGCCTTTCTATTCGGACGCTCATGATGGCAAGGGAAAAACAGCCGAGTCGCATGCGACCGAGGCGGTTTTGAATGCTGTGATCCTGCTGAGTATTGACACCCAAAACGGGCAGTTGCGTCCAATTACGCGGACTGCGCTCGACGAGCTCTGGGCACTACAGCAGCAAAGTGGCGAGAATGCGGGCTCCTGGCTTTGGCAGGACTTCCATCTGGCACCATGGGAATCTACCGAGTCTGCATACCAGGCCACTGCGCTGCTGCTGCAGAAGCTGTCGCAGGCACCCGGCAACTACGTACAGGAAGCAGAACCGCGCGTGCATGTCGCGAAGCAGGAAGACTATCTGCGGCGTCACTACGCGAAGCAGCCGCTTCTTAACCAGTTGTATGTGTTGTGGGCTTCATCACAGGCACCGCAGCTCCTCCGGCCAGACGAGCGAAGAGCACTCGTCCAGAGAATGGAGAGCCTGCAGCAGCCGGATGGCGGCTGGCGTACAGCAGCTTTTGCCACAATCGACAGAAGCGATCATTCTGCTGACCCGCAGACGAGTGATGGATATGCTACAGGCCTCGCAGTTTTGGCACTGGAAGCGTCTGGCGAGCGCACTCCCGCCCTGCAGAATGGAGTCAAGTGGCTGGAAGATCACCAGCATGAAGATGGCACCTGGGACGCAGCCTCGATGAACAAGCAGCGTGACCCCAACAGCGCGGCAGCCAAATTCATGAGTGATGCCGCTACCGGATATGCGGTCATGGCTCTACTGCAAGCCCGACGCGGGCGGTGAGTCGGCCGACTCCCACCATTTTCGTATTTTGTTCGCCTTTCCACAGCATTGCGGCTTAGAGTGGAGCCATGTACTTCCATGCCTCTACGCTGCACCTTGATCGAACATCCGTTGTACGCTGCAAGCAATGTAAGCAATGCATACCTACCCTCACCAGCGGAGTACCGTCTCAACCAGTTGTGGTTCCCTGCCCTATCTGTCTCGAGAAGCGGCAGTACCTGCCTTCTGAAGTATTTCTTGGCAAGCCGGCTACCATCCGTTCTATGAGGCGCTGATCATGGCCGAGACCGGGGGCTTCGTCAAGGAGACGGACTACTCAAAACTAGGAGGAGCGCTGCTGGTAGCGGCATGCCTTATCCTGGCTGTCCGCACAGCCAGATGGTCAGTTCGCGGCAGTGGCACGGAGAGCGATTCCGAGCTCGAAAATGAAGTGGCGCACGCCGCACATCTGGCTCACAGGATGCTGTCTCACCTTGTCTCACGGAGCCGTGAGATGTTTCCTGCGATCCTCGTGCCATGGTTTGTAGCCGGCGACGAAGAGGATTTGCCTCAATAGTCGGTGCACACGCATCTCATTCACGATTACCATGAGGGACCTGAAGACACAGGATTCCCGGAGAGGCTCTCGACGATGCCAGCACCGAAAAAAGCGGCGAAAGCCGTCCAAAAGCACGAACCTGATCACAAACAGCCCAAGCACAAAGCCAAAAAGCACGATGTGGCGGAACCGAAGCACAAGCAGCTGAAAGACCTGCGCAGGGCTTACGAACATCTCGGTCGTGCCGAGGCGCTGCTCTCCCTGCTGCCACCTGCCGTGAAGACAGAAGTGACCGCACTTATCAAACTTGGACAAGCGTGCCTCAACGATGGCCATGTCAAGGACACTGCTCACCTGCTACGCGCGTCAGAGCACCTCGCTTTTGCCTCGGCAGTGAAAGCGGCGAATCGAAAGAACAGTGTTGCGGCTGCAGTAAAGCAGGCCCTCGAAGACGAATTTGCACATCTCACCCGGAAGGCCGCGGAGCACTGGGAGGAAGGCGATAGGCGCCACCAGGAAGTAACCGATCTATATGAACGAACCCTCGAATCAGCTAAGCTGGCCTTCGCGAAAGAAACCTACCGGCCAGCAATGGAACTGATCCGTGCAGCAGAGGCCCTGGCTCATGTTGAGAAGCACGGCCCGGATAAGCTCGCACCAGGTGAGGCTCGACTATCGTTAACAGCCTGATACTCCGTGGCAAAGCGTGCAATTCTGGCGGCCTGGTTGCGCCGCTGCTGGGTGGAAACTGAAGTGACACGATGCTAGATGAAATCCAGGTGGACCTGGTAGGCGTAGGCCTCAACGCAACCGACACTGTCATACCCCTGGCTCGTTTTCCTGAGCGCGGTTCGAAGAGCGAATATCACTCTGTGACCGTATTGCCAGGCGGCCAGGTAGCGACAACCGTCGTGGCATGCCAGCAATGGGGATTGCGCACGCGCTATGTGGGAAAGCTCGGAGATGATGAAGCAGGCACGCTGCACCGGAACGAATTTGTGCGGACCGGTGTAGACGCGCGGCTGATCTCAGTCGATGGCGGCGCAAGTCCCCAGTCTCTGATTCTTGTCGATAGCGATGGCGAGCGAACCGTGCTCTGCCGCCGTGATGAGCGCTTGATTCTGCAGCCGGCCGACCTGCAGCGTGATTGGATCGTAAACGCGCGCGCGCTGCATGTGGACGGTCACGATACAGACGCTGCCACAACGGCGGCAAGGTGGGCCAGGGAAGCTGGCGTTCCCGTAGTCGCCGACCTCGACGAGGTATACCCCGGTCTCGATAAATTGCTGGCGAACGTTGATTACCTGATCGCAAGCCGTGACTTTCCCTGCCGGCTCATGCACGAAGAGGATCTTGGCGAAGCATTACGCGCGATGCATGCCAGATACCGCTGCAGGCTGACTGCCGCGACCCTTGGCCAGGAAGGAGTCATCGCCTGGGATGGAAAGAGGATCCATCACGCCTCGGCTTTCCAGGTACCTGTCGTGGATACCACGGGGGCAGGCGACATCTTCCACGCCGGCTTTATCTATGGCATGCTGCAAGGCTGGCCTCTGGATCAGCAGCTGGATTTCGCTTGCGCTGCCGCGGCTCTCAACTGCACTGCGGTGGGTGCGCGAGGAGGCATCGCTTCCGGCCGCAGCATCCACGATATGGTGAAACATGGACAGCGGTATCCAGCCGCATGGCCGCTAGGAAAGGTTCAAGTTGTAGCCGGTTAGATCTAGCCAAAGCCGAGTCCGGGAAATTCCGTCCCACTGGCCAAGTAACGATGTTCCCCTTATCTGCATCCGACCGGTGGTAAGTGGATGATGACTGGCCGTGTATTGGTCTTCATCATCTGAACCCGGTTAAAAAGGACACACGACGACCATGAAAAAGACCCTAGCCTTTGCATTCAGCTTGAGCATGATGGCCTTATTGCCAGCCGGCTGCGACAAAAAAGACAACTCCGATATGAATTACAAGACGGCGATTAATGACCATTACAAGGCCAAGCCGGTCTGCATCTGGTCAGACTCGAAAAAGCTGCCGGCGCAGGCGGCAACGTCTGATGATGCGAAGACTGAGGGCTATGACGCGTTGACCCAGGCTGGTCTGCTAACTCGAACGACTGCAGAGAAGAAAGTGTTCATCGTGGCCTCTAAGCAGGTCAACAACTACGATCTTTCGGATACCGGCAAGTCTGCTTGGACCCCTGACTCTTCCCAACCCGGCTACGGTAATTTCTGCTACGGACATCGCGAGGTGACGACAATCGATAATTCGACGCCAGGCACGAATGCTAGCGGCTTGAAGACGGTTGCGGTGAACTACCACTACAAGCTTGCAGATGTACCAAGCTGGGCTAACTCAGCTGACATTAAGACAGCGTTTCCGGCTCTCAGCACTGCACTTGGCGCTAATCCGGCTGATACTGCCAGCCTGACAATGAATGGCGATCAGTGGGTATTTACAGGTAAGTAGAGCCCTTCCAAACTAACGACGCTCATTCCATGTAGAAGACTTCTTCCATTAAGGCGAAGTCTTCTCCTGGTTTCTGATCCGGCACTGGTTCAAAAATTTCCGCCATCTTTGCCTGCCAACGAAGATTGGCTGGATCGTCTCGCAATTGCAATTGAGCTGCTTCGAAGTCGGCTACCTGCATGTAAAGAAACAGCATCTGCCCTCTTCGAAAGATGGAGTAGTTGCAAATACCAACCTCGTGAAGCCTGGCAAGAAGCTCTGGAAACACATTGCGATGAGCTTCATCGTAAGCAGCTTCTTTACCAGCACGGATGCGAAGTTGAAAGGCTTTGCGGGCCAAGGTCACAGAGAACTCCCGCATCCCCCATGGTTTATCACGACAGTTTTTCTCCTAACCGAACAGTAAAACAAACAGCCACAAGCAAACTCATGACGGACGCATTTCAGACCCGAGAATTATGTCACGTGACCAGGCGATGACTGCTTCTGCAGACACGCCGATGCGCGGATGTAATGCGCCATTGGCGGCAGCGAGTTGAATCGCAAAATTCCCAATAGTTGAACTCTCTACTTGTCCGCATACGACATCTTTGCCGGTGGCCTCGCGTGTAAGTTGATTCAGCAGATGATTACGGCTGCCTCCTCCAACAATATGGATTTCGCGAATGGGCTGTGAGCGCAGCTTTTCAAGGGAGCGAATCACCTCCGCATAGCGGTGAGCCAGGCTCGAGAAGATGAGCATCGCAAAGTGCGGCGCATGTTCTGCGTCCTCGGGGATACCGGGCTGCCCGCACATTTTCAATTGTTCATTCAGCATGGAAGGCATATCTCCCGGTAGCATCAGCTCGGGAGCATCTACCGGTACGATGCCGACGTCGTCACTCAACTTTGCCGCAGCCTCGATCAGGTCAGGTACGGTCCAGGAAACTCCGCAGCGACGCCAGTGTTCCATGCACTGTTTAAGCAGCCACATACCTGTAACGTTTTTGTGCAGGCAGAAACGCCCACCGATTGCGCCAAGATTGGTAAAGCCACCTTCGAAAGCTTCTTTTAGGGTGCAGGGCGTACCGGTAAGAGCACCAACCAGCGACCAGGTTCCAGAGCTGATATAGGCAGTGTCTCCGGAGATGGCCGGCAGGGCGCTCACAGCAGATGCCGTGTCATGGCAGGCTGGCGCAATCAGTGCGGTATCTTCGAAAGCTGCAAGCCGAGCCAGGGGCCCCGTCACCTTACCCACACAGGAACCGGGTGGAACAATCGGCGGCGCCGCATGAATGTCGAGCTTCAATGATGTGAACAGGTCCGCCGCCCATTCCCGAGTCTCAGGATCTATCAGGCCGGTATGCGTGGCATTGGTATATTCGGCGACACGCCGGCCGCCTAATTTCATCAGGATATATTCCGGCAGGCAGACCCATGCTGTTGCAGGGTCGCGACCACTCTGAACGTCGGCGATCAGTTGGTAAAGAGTGTTGATACGCAAGGGCTGAATACCGGTGCGGCCGAAAAGGAACTCTGGTCGGCAGCCTGCATGAACTGCAGCCTCTACAGGCAAGGTACGGGCATCGCGATAGCAGTATGGGTCTTCAAGTGCTTCGCCCGCTCCATCAATCCGCACATAATCAACCGCCCAACCATCGACAGCCAGGGACGAAATGCCTTCGGTTGCAATCTCGGCACAACGGCGCAGGCCATCCTGCACTCCGGACCAGATCAACGCGATGTCCCAGTACAGGTGGCCATCACGATTGACTGGTGCATTCGGGAATCGATGCACAAGCTCGACCGTAGGCCGATTTCCCGACCAGCGCATCAGGGAGACACGACAACTCTCCGCACCCAGGTCGACTGCAATCCGGGCACGCTGATCTGAAATCCTTGCGCTTACATTGAATTTCGATCCCGTCATCGATCCACTGTCATCGCTGCCTCAACCGCCTACCGCAGGAAAGCCTCCACCAGGCCGCCATCGACTGGGATAAGATGCCCTGTCGT
This sequence comes from uncultured Acetobacteraceae bacterium, assembly GCA_964658265.1. Taxonomy (GTDB): domain Bacteria; phylum Acidobacteriota; class Terriglobia; order Terriglobales; family Acidobacteriaceae. The sequence continues at coordinate 27,088 of CAZZYN010000001.1, forward strand.
GCACGGTGCAAGCGGTCCAGCTAGAAACAGAATTGCATTTGCACAGTCAGCCGGATCAATCGGAACATGCGTCAGGGTTCGCTGTGCATAAAAGCGCGCGAGCGTCGTGCGTAGGTCGTCATCGCTGGCAGCCTCCTCGAAGGCAATTTCGTACTTGCGCAGCGAGGCAATCACACGGTCCCGCGGAAACATGGTCGACCCCTTCACGACGGTTGCCGGGCTGATGCCATTCACGCGTACAAGTGGCGCGAGCGACACACTCAATTCGCGAACCAGGTGGCTCAGCGCGGCCTTGCTGACGTCGTACGCCTCACTTCCCTTTTTTGCTACGACTGCGTTGGCAGAGCTGGTAAGAACCAATGTGGCTGGCAAATCCTGCTGCTTCCAGAGCTTCGCTGTCTCGTCGGCCAGGATGTAGTTTGCCGTGACGTTGACCGCAAGCGTCGTCCCCCACTGTTCGTCACCAATGATGCCATCAGGAGAGGACGGGAACATGGCTGCGGTATTGATGAGGATGTCCAGTCCACCAAATTCCATGATGGTTTCGGAGAGCGCCTTACGTGTCGCATCGCGCGAAAGAATATCGATCGAAGCCGCTGCAATTGCTTCTTTGCCTGCGTCAGCCTGGACTGCCTTTTTCGTCTGCTCTGCCCCCGGTACATCACGGTCGGCGACCATGATGTGTGCGCCGCGGCCAGCAGCAATGCGGACCACTTCCCGTCCGATCCCGCTGCCGCCACCAACCACCAGAACAATCCGCCGGCTCAACTCTTTCTCAGGCGGCTGACGTCTTATCTTCGCTTCCTCAAGCTTCCAGTATTCGATCCGGAAGGCTTCAGAGAGCGGAAGTGCGACATAGTTGGTGTGTACTGTAAAGTCGGACGCCCGCGCGCGTTCACCACACTGAGGTACGGCTCCGGTAATCGCGCCCTCACCCAGCGCACTCGCGCCATCCATCACATGGATCGCGTTAGTGTAGAACTCACCCGTGATGCGCGATTCAGATTTGTTCTTGCCAAAGCTGAACATACCGATGCCCGGCACCAGCACGACTGTCGGACTGGTATCACGCATTGCCGGCGAGTCTTCCAGCGCATGCGTGCTGTAGTACTTTTCATAATCTGTGCGGTACTTGCCGAGCGCCTGCTCAAAGCTCTTCCTGAAATCACCGATGCTCGCATTGTCGGCAAGGGGAACGTAGAGCGGTCGAATCTTGGTGCGGATAAAGTGATCAGGACAACTTGTTCCGAGAAAGGCCAACTGCTCGGCGTCATTTGAATTCACAAATTCGAGAACATCTTCAGCATCAGAATAAGTGCCAATAACCCGCTGCCTTGCACTGACGCGGCCGCGAATCAATGGGAAAATTTCGGCGGCGATCGACTTCCGATCAGGCTTAACTGCATGCAACAAGCCGCCGAAAACGCTCGACTTCCTGGCCTTGTGCTCACCAATAAATTGCCCAAGTTCATCAACAAGCGTCACGGTGTTCAGGTAACATTCGCGCTGGCTCATTCCCCAGGTGAAAATGCCATGGCCTCCAAGAATAATGCCATCACAGCCAGCATTTTCTTCGATTGCTCGTTTCAACATCATCGCCAGTTCGAAGCCGGGTCGCTGCCATGGCACCCAGGCAAGGGTGTGACCGAAGCGACGATTAAATTCGTCCATCTTGGCTTTCCCATTGGCTGCGGCGGCGAGAGCGATACCCCAGTCGGGATGGAGATGGTCAACGTGTGGAAATGGCAGGAAGCCATGTAGCGGCGTATCGATCGACGCCGCGACCGGATTGTTCTCGAACGTGCATAAAGGATAAAGATCAACGACGGCATCTTCTGCGTCGACACCCTTGTAAAGCGCTTCAACTGAGAGCAGCTTGTCGAGGTAAAGAGTGGCAAAGCCTTTGCGCTGGATACTGCCGAGATCACCGCCGCTGCCTTTAACCCATAACACCTGTACGGGCTTTCCGGTGAGAGGATCAACCTGCTGCAGCTTGGAGCTGGTGTTGCCGCCACCGAAGTTGGTAAGCCGCAGGTCCGAGCCGAGCAGGTTGGACCGATAGCGTAAAAGTTCGGGCGCGTCCAGGGTATTCGCGACAGAATCATCCCATCGATCGTTCAGCAGTTTAAGCGATGGAGAGCCAGGGGAAGACACAACAGGCATGACAAAGTCCTCAATCCTCGAAAGTACGCTGCCGGAAGCAGCCCCGACAACAAAGCCGACTTGCCGACACGCACCGGCTAAGCAATACCACAAGCCAAAGCAATAGAGCAACTATTCCTATACAGGATTAGTTATTGCGGAGGCCACTAGCAGTACATGGAGGTGGCGAGGTCCGTGCACGCCTTTAACCCTGGTCATCTCGATATCGGCTGTTGCGGATGGACCGGAAATCAACGTCGTCGGCAAAGCAGGGTTATGGCCAATCCATTCCAGAGCCTCGGGAAGCGTCTCTACCACCTGATCTTCGCGAAGAACGCAAAAATAATGATCCGGAAGCAGCGACAGTAGGCGACGGCCTTCGAAGGCGCCGTGCTGTAAAACGATGGTGCCCGTGGAGGCTATTGCGATCGATGCGCCTGTCAGCACCCCTTCAGCTGTTTCAATTTGTGCAGGCGTAAGGTCGTGATCGATGATCCACTTCACTCCGGCAGCCTGCCAATCGATTGGAAGAGCAGCAGGCATAACTACGCGATTCAAACCTGCACGGTGGATCATCGTAGCGATCGCACTCCCCAGTTGAGCCTCTTCCACACGAATCGTCTCCGCACCATATTCATGCAGTCGCTCTTCAAACAGCTCTAGAACAGCCGCACGCTGCATATTGCCATGACGTTCATAGGCACGGGGAATCTCATCCGTCGATACAGGCGTGGTGAGGCCGGAGCAGGCGGCGCGGATGCGCCCGAGGACTGCTTCCCGGCTGCTGGAAGATGCATTCACAAGGATGGCCCCGACTTGTTGCGCTGCTGCCACCAGCTTCGGAACGTAGTTTCCGGAAGGCCCCTCAGGTCACGCATGGTTGTCCAGCGTCCACCCATCGCCGGAAGCCAGTGGATCCAGCCTTCTTTGTCTTCCAGGGGCTTTTGCAGTATGCGGGCAAGGCGCTGCGCGGCTTCAAATCGGCGTCGGCTCGTAAATGCCCGGGCAGCCACCCGCATCCCCAAGGCCTCCTGGGACAACCAGCCGAATACATGCTGCTGTTCCTTCTCAACAACCCGGGAACGAAGATAGATGAGGACTTCCGGGATATTGATTTTTACCGGACACACTTCGTAGCAGGCGCCGCATAGCGACGAGGCGAATGGCAAGGATTCAGCGTGCTCCATATTCTCAAGCTGCGGCGTCAGGATGGCGCCGATTGGACCTGCGTACACCGAACCATAGGCATGGCCGCCCGTCTGCCGATAGACCGGGCATGCGTTCTGGCAGGCTCCGCAGCGAATACACTGCAGTGTCTGCCGCGCGATCTCGTCAGCCAGTATCCGTGTTCGACCATTGTCGAGCAGGACCACATGGAAATGAGAAGGTCCATCGCCGGGAGTCACCCCGGTCCACAGAGAGTTATACGGGTTCAGCCGCTCGCCGGTGGCGGAACGTGCCAGCGTCTGTAGCATTACCTCAAGGTCGGAGAAACGCGGCAGAACCTTTTCAATGCCAGCCACGGCAATCAGGGTATCCGGCAGCGTGAGACACATCCGACCGTTCCCTTCCGACTCCACGATGCAGACGGAGCCGGTTTCCGCGATAAGAAAGTTGGCTCCGCATACTGCCGTCTTCACGCTGAGAAACTTCTGGCGCAGGTATGTACGAGCAGCCTCGGCGAGTGCATGCGGATCATCGGAAAGATCGGGCAGATGCATTGTGCGCGCAAAGAGCTCGCGGATCTGCTGGCGATTCTGGTGCAGTGCGGGCACCACGATATGCGAAGGCTGGTCATGACTCAGCTGCAGAATCAACTCAGCCAGATCGGTCTCATGAACTGAAATACCGCTTGCTTCGAGTGTTGGATTGAGATCAATCTCTGCGGTTGTCATCGACTTGATCTTGATCACTTCACCCGAACCGGATTGCTTCACCAGCCTCCCAACAATCGCCCTGGCTTCCGCGGCGTCGCCGGCCCAGTGAACAACGCCGCCGGCGGCCTGACACCTTGCTTCAAACTGTTCCAGGTACACATCGAGCTGGCTGAGAGCCTGTCGTCGGATCGCCGCGCCACTGTCGCGCAAGGCTTGCCAGTCCTTCTTCTCTGCGACCAGCAGCCCGCGCTTCCGCTGTATGACATCCGTGGCGTGGCGCACGTTCTTGCGGAGCTGCGCGTCCCTTAGCAGTGGTCTGGCCGCATCCGGAAAATCTTTCTTCGTGCGCGGAGCTAGCGTCACAAGGGAATCCGCCAAGGTCATAGCGCCTCCGTCGATGCGAGAATTTCCGCGATATGCGCAGTCCGGACCCCGCCATACTGACGATGAAGCAGGCCTTGAATGTGCATCAGGCAGGAATTATCGCAGGCCGTGCAGACCTCCGCCCGGGTATTGAGAACGGAACGAACTTTATCTGTAAGCATGGCGCCTGACACTTCGGAGTTCTTGACGGCAAACGTCCCTCCGAAGCCGCAGCATTGTTCGAGGCCTTCGAGAGGAGCCAATTCAAGCCCGCGCACGTTGTTCAGCAGGCGCACCGGCTTATCACCGAGCTTCAGATTACGCAGACCGTGGCAGCTGGCGTGGTAAGTGACACGGTGCGGGAAGTAAGCGCCCACGTCTTCAATGCCCAGGTGATCTACCAGCAGCTCACTGAATTCATAACAGCGCGGGATAACCTGCTCAATGGCACGGATCATCTCGGCATCTTTTTGCTCATGCGCTATCGCTGGAAAGTTGTCGCGCAGCATAGCCACGCAGGATGACGACGGAATACAGATGACTTCTGCATCGCGAAAGACTTCAAGGAAGCGTCTTGCAATTGGATATGCCTGCTCCCGGTAGCCTGTATTGAAGTGCATCTGGCCGCAGCAGGTCTGCTCGAGGGGAAAGTCTACCTGATGTCCAAGCCTTTCCAGTACCTCGACGACAGCCTTCCCTGTCTCCGGAAACAATGTGTCGTTATAGCAGGTAATGAACAGAGAGATTTTCATAGAGTGCCGTTGTTTTGACTGTTACCTACAGCTAGGAAGGCGTTCCCGCCTTCAGATAATTGCCGTAGCCGATAATGACTGTCGAGAGCACCAGCATCAACAATCCCAGGCCGACTAGAGTCTTGGTGCCGCGCGAGGTGCCGTTCCACTCGCGGAAAGAGATGCCCCATAGAGTCGAGAAGATGATGATGCTGGCCATGTGCAGGGTCCAGCTGGAAAAGTCGTACTTACCCATCTTCGTCTGGCCCATGCTGTAGAAGAAAAATTGGAAATACCAGATGATCCCAGCGAAGCTTGCATAAAAATAATTACCGAAGAGCGGCACACGATTCGGCCCGTTCCCTGCCCGCTGTAGCTCATGGTCTCCTGAAACGGCATCATCGATGAGCGTAGCTGGTGGGATGGGAGCCGCGGCTGCACCGAGCGACCGCGCCGGCATGGGCGGTTGCGGCATGCGTCCGATAAACTCTCCCAGCCTTTTATTCTTCAGGATAAGGAACGCGCACCAGATAAGGTTGGTTGTGAACCCTCCCAGCGTAACTACGATCAGTACTGGCAAGCCCTGCCAGAGATCCAGTCGACCGTTTTGCACAAGATGCACACGCGTGACGGCAGCGATCGACTTTCCAGATGCCAAACCATAGGCGAAACAGGAACTCATGATGCCGGAGAAGATGGCGACCAGCAGCCCCTTGGTAAAGCTGAACTCGAGGACTGTTTCTTTCTTTTTTTCCTCGGACAACTCGCCCTGTTTACGCACCCCCGCGACGGCATTGATGACAATCCCGATTACGCAGATGAACAGGCCAAACAGGATGACCTGCCCGGAACGGTCCGAGGCGATCTGCCTGAGCTGACCGCCGAATAACGGCGGCATCAGCGTGCCAAAGACAGTGCAGAGACCCAGTGCTATCGCATAACCAAGTGCAATGCCCAGATAGCGTATGGTCAATCCGAAAGTCAGACCTCCAAAGCCCCACAGCACTCCCCAGAACCAGGTCATGCCTAGTACGTGAGGACTGGTGGCGCGCAGGATGGCAAACACATCGGGCACCAGCAGCCCTGCCATGAACGAAGGCGCGATGATCCAGCTGAAGATGCCCTGGATCAGCCAGTAAACCTCCCACGCCCATTTGCGAATGCCTTTGAAGGGAATGAAGTTACTAGCCGACGCGAGTCCGCCCATCCAGTGGTACAACACGCCGATTAGCGGATTAGGACCCATGACACTCCTGACTAAAGGCTAGGCATAGGTTGCCATCGCTGCGCTGTTCCTGCCACCGCGTTCGCGACTGATTCGCTCGAGGTAGCCGCTATCCCGGAAAGCCTGCTGAGGATCAGCTGGCAGGCCTTTTTCTTCCCGCCATGCATGCAGCATCGGCCGAACATCTGTCCAGAAGGCCTGCCGATACACCTCTTCCGCCTGCACCAAGTCGCACTTTGCTTGATAGTGCTGCAGCTTTTTACGATCGACCAAGGCAGCTTTTGCATAAATTTCCTGCGCGGTCGATACAGTTTGAATCATGGCTTCGATCTTGCCCTTGAGATTGTGACTTTGATCGATCATGTAGGAAAAATCCGCGCGGGCACCGGTCTCTTCTTCGAAGCCAAGAATCTCCTCAAATATGCGAAAGATTTGGTAAGGATCAATCGACCCGATAGTGAGATCGTCGTCGGCGTACCGGCGATCGTTGAAGTGAAAGCCGCCCAGCATCTTTGTATGCAGCAGCCACGCTACGATCTGCTCAATATTCTGGCTCTGATAATGATGACCTGTGTCGACCAGCACAGCCGCCTGAGGACCTGCAGTTTTCGCAAGCTGGAACGCCATGCCCCAGTCAGCCACATCCGTGTGATAGAAGTACGGCTCAAAGGGCTTGTATTCAATCAGCAGACGCTGTTCGGGCGCAAGGTGCGCATGCGTCTCGCTCACAGCCTCTTCCAGCCAAGCGATTCTCTTGCGTAGGGGCTGCGTGCCTGGATAGCTGGAGCCGTCTGCAAACCACGGAGCCACATCCCGCGAGTGAAGCTCCTTGCCGATCGCCACACAAGCGAGTAGATGATCGACTGCGCGGCGACGAATGCCTGGGTCAGAATTCGTAACAGAACCGTGCTTGTATTCCTGGTCCTGAAAGAGGTTGGGATTGATTGAGCCAGGCTGAATGCCATGCTGCGCGACCAATTGCTGTATCCGTGGAACATCGGAAAGCCCATGCGGAAGATCCCATTCCACATGCAGGGCGATCGTCGGACAGACACCGGTTACCTTTCGAACGAATGCTGCGTCACTGAACTTCTCTTCTATGGTGCCGGCTGCTGCTGCCTGCATGAATTTGCCGAAGCGCGTGCCGGTGTTGGCGAATCCCCATGATGGCAGCTCAATCCTAAGCTGGTTGAGAGCCTTCCAGACCTTCTGATTTACCGTCGCATCGTCAGACAAATCCATCACCTCTTTGGCCTGCCGGCATCGCCTTGTTCATCGCCGGATGAGCCTATGCTACCGCTAAACGCAATGCTGAAACCGCTTCGGTAGAGACACCTGCAAGTCGGTGTTGATAAACCTCGCACATCCTCTACCTCACTGCTGCTGAAAGCGGAAGCTGTATGTACCGGGCTGCAGGTCGTAGGCGTCGTCAGCAGCCGCATGCAGCAGGGGGCTTTTATCGAGGGCGCTACCATTCACTGAAACCAGCGTGTACCGATCCTTCTCGATCGGTAGCTTCCCGACAGTATTGGCCGGCAATGTCACCGTCCAGGTGCCGGCGTTTCCTTTTACTTCCCACGCCGAGTCGATCTTTCCATAGGCGGAATCGTAAGAGACATGCAGGCGGCCCAGCCTTGGATCGAAATGCGGATGCAGATAAACGGTGTGGTAACCAGGATCCTCCGCAACCGTGTCGATCCCGGCAGCGTAGCGATAGATCCAGTCCGCAACAGCTCCGTATGCGTAGTGATTGTAGGAATTCATGCTGGGATCGTTGCGCATCTTGTCGCCATTCCACCGTTCCCAGGTAGTTGTCGCGCCGTGTTCAATCAGGTAGCCCCATGATGGATACTCGGTGTTGAGCAGCAGGCGATAGGCCACGTCGCTGTGGCCTGTGTCACTGAGTACCGCTAGCAGGTAAGGCGTTCCCAGGAAGCCGGTGCCCAACCGCCAGCCATTACTTTCAAGCTTGGCCAGCAGTTTGTCTGCGGCCGGAGCACGGAGTTCCTGTGGAAGCAGATTCATGTTCAAAGCCAGCACATATCCTGTCTGGCTCCCAGGCGTTGCAGAAGGTTTGCCCACCGTATCGATATTGGAGAAGCCATTGTCGGCCGGCGTGCCACCATCGACCGTACCGTCGGCTTTGACGTAAGCCTGCTGAAAAGCCTGCTTGATACTGGCAAATATGGCCCTGTATCTCTGCTCGTCTGCTGTCTTGCCCATGGCATGCGCCATCTCGGCCATGCGCGTTGCATCGTAGGCCCAGTAGGCTGTCGCGATCAGGTTAATGGAAGTCCGCTCATCCGGCGCGAGCCAATCACCGTATGGAATGCCGATCCCCTTCGTCCATAGATAGTCAGGATTCTGAGCCTGGATGCTCTGCAGGTATTTCTCCATGGCGTCCCAATTCTGTTCAGCGACACGCTGGTCACCGTACTGCATCCAGGCAGTCCACGGGATCACGACCCCGGCATCACTCCAGCCGGGTCCAAACCCCGCGTTCTGTGTAGTCGTCCCTGGAGCATAAATTCCGTACATGCTGTTCGCCGCTTGCGTGCCGCGCAGATCTTCCGAATATTTCCTTGAAAAGGAAGCCAGATCCATGTTGTACGTCGCAGTTCGCCAGAAGACCTGCGCATCTGCCGTCCAGCCAAGCCGCTCATCACGCTGCGGACAATCAGTCGGTACGCCAACGAAATTCGATCGCTGGCCCCAGACGATATTGCTCCACAATTTGTTGACCATGGAGCTGCCGCTTTCGAGGGTCGCGGTAAACGGTGCGTTCGTGTGAAGGATTACTACCTTTATGGCGTCGAGCGGCGGCTTTTCGGCAACACCCGTAATTTCGACATATCGAAAGCCGTGGAAGGTGAAGCGCGGCTGATAGGTCTCCTGCCCACTGCCGGCCAGAATGTAATGATCCGTAGCCTTTGCCGTACGCAGATTTTCGACATATATGGTCCCGTCCGGATTGAGTACTTCAGCGAACCGAAGACGAATGTCCGTGCCACGTTTACCGGACATCTGCAACCGCTCGACTCCGGCAGCATTCTGCCCGAAGTCATAGATGTAGACACCGGGCTGAGGCGTAGTAATGGTCTTCGCAGTCAGCAGCCGCTCTTCCCGGATCGGCTGGTAGGCCTGAGATTCGATTACCGGTTCATCCGGATTTTCGATCAGCACAGGCCTCCAATCGGCCTTGCGGAAAGCAGCCGTGTCCCATCCCGACTGGATGTGGGTAGCGTCGAAGGTCTCGCCATCGTAGATCTCGGCCTGCAGGATAGGCGAGACGTCCGCCTTCCAGGTGGAGTCTGTCATTACCCATTCCACTGAACCGTCCTTGTGCTCAAGACGAAGTTGAGCCATCAGCGATGGCGGCGTGCTGCCGTAGTTGTTACCCTGCCGGAACCACATAAGCGGCGTACTATACCAGCCGGGCGCAAGCCAGGCCCCGATGGCATTTGCCCCGGGATGAACCTGGCTGGTCACGTCGTACACCTGGTACGGCACGCGCTCGCGATAATCAGTCCAGCCCGGAGCCAGTATCTGGTCACCCACCCTGGCGCCGTTAAGGCGCATCTCATAAGAACCCAAAGCAGTTACATACAGGCGCGCCGAAACGAACGGACTCTTTACGTCGAACGATTTGCGGAGCAACTTAGCTGCGCCCGTAGGCCATGGACGTCCGAAGGCAGGATCACTCGTCTTTGCGGTCACAACCGCCGGCTTCCAACTGGAATCGTCAAAGCCGGCTGCGGTCCAGCCAGCCGGTTCATCGACACTGCCCTTCCAGGCGGGACCACTTTTAAAGACCGTCATCGTGCCGTCTGTCGATGTAATCAGCAGCGTCGCGTTCATGCTTGCTGAAGCTTCGCGTGGATTCACTTCCGGAAAATCAGCTGCTACCGCGACAGTATTCGCCCCGCTATGAAGTCGGCTGGTAACGTCCTGCCGTGCATAGGTGCCCCACGCGGTCTGCTTCCATGGCGGCATGGGACCAGCAGTGATGACTTTCTGACCATTTACCCAGGCGGAGGTGAGATCCTTGCTGGTGACGAAGAGCACAGCCCTCGCCACTGGCTTTTTCAGATCAAAGGTCAGCCGGAAATCGTGAACGCCTTTTTTGGCATGGTGCAGTGCGTCTTCCCCGTCGGTCCAGATCCACGGAGCATCCGCCTCCCGGACAGCCGCTTCTTCCGGCTCCAGGTAGCTGATCCATTTCGCCTGCCAGTTGGAGGTCTTCAGCAAGCCTGTTTCCCACGATGCCTCCTCGGTAGACGCGGAGCTTTGTCCGTTTTCATCCCACGTGGTGACACGCCAGTTGTAGCGCGTCTCCGGCTTCAGAGCCGGCCCAGCGTAGGTGATGTTCAGCGACTTGTCTGAAGCGACTCGTCCGCTGTCCCAGATTGCTGAAGCATTGACGCCGCTGGTGGTAACTTCTACGCGATACGCACTCTGGCGGGTCCCGGCACCCGAGGATTGCATCTGCCAGGAGAAGACCGGGTGTGGATCGTCAATGCCAAGAGGATTGATGAGCGAATCGCAGCGCAGCGTCGTCGGGCGAGCAGTAGCCGCCGCAGCATGAACCATCAGGAAGCATGGCATGCTCATGGACAGCAGAACGACATCTTTTGCCGCGCGGCGGATACATCGATAGAGGTTGGCCGTCACCTGGTCTCCATTGGCTATGCACTTGTGCTGCACAACAGAGGCCAGGGCACTCCACGTCGCAGGCATTCGCAATCTCGCCACCTGCGTTGTAAGGCGCAGAGACAGGCATTGTCAAGTGACAAACAGTTTGCCAATTGGTTTGGAAGACATCCATGGCCTGCCCGAATGAATCGCTTGAGGGCTTCGGAACCTATTTCGAGCTTCTGTACTTTTGAATAAGGTTGCTGGTGGACGTATCGTGCGCAAGCTTCGGCTCATCTGTGCTCTCGATCTCACTAATGATCTTCTGAGCAAGCACTTTGCCAAGTTCGACGCCCCATTGGTCGAATGAATCGATATTCCAGATCGTGCCCTGTGTAAAGACCGAGTGCTCATACAAGGCAATGAGCTTGCCCAGGATATTCGGCGTCAGAACATCAGCAAGGATCACATTCGAAGGCCGATTGCCTTCAAAGACGCGATGCGGCACCAGCCAGTCCGGCGTTCCATCTGTCTTTACCTGCTCCGCAGTCTTGCCGAACGCCAACGCCTCAGCCTGAGCGAACACATTTGCCATCAGCATGTCATGGTGCTGGCCCAAAGGGTTGAGCGCTTTATAAAAGCCAATAAAGTCGCAGGGAATAAGCCGCGTTCCCTGGTGGATCAGCTGATAAAAGGAGTGCTGGCCGTTCGTACCGGGCTCACCCCAGTAGATTGGTCCGGTCTCAGTCTCAACGTGCCGGCCATCGAGTGTGACATGTTTGCCATTGCTTTCCATGGTCAACTGCTGCAGGTAGGCCGGAAAGCGCTTCAAGTATTGCTCGTACGGCAGAATGGCAACCGTCTGCGCATCAAAAAAGTCGGTGTACCAGACAGTGAGCAGTCCTAGTAGCACCGGCAGATTCTGCGCGAACGGAGTTGTCCGAAAGTGCTCATCCATCTCGTGAAAGCCGGTCAGCATAGCGCGGAAATTGTCCGGCCCGATCGCGATCATGGTCGACAGCCCGATTGCTGAATCCATTGAGTAGCGGCCACCGACCCAGTCCCAGAATCCAAACATATTTGCCGTATCGATTCCGAACTTCGCGACCTCCTTGGCATTGGTCGAAATAGCGACGAAGTGCTTCGCAATCGCGCTCTCATCGCGTCCAAGACCGGCAAGCGTCCAGTCGCGCGCCGAGTGGGCGTTTGTCATGGTTTCGAGAGTAGTAAAGGTCTTCGAGGCGACGAGGAACAGTGTCTCGTCTGCCCTGAGGTCCTGAACTGCTTCCGCGAAGTCAGTTCCATCCACATTCGAGACAAAGCGAAAAGTTACGTCGCGCTGGCTGTAATGACGGAGCGCTTCATAGGCCATAACCGGACCCAGGTCCGAACCGCCTATCCCGATATTGATCACGTTCCTGATCCGCTTGCCGGTGTGGCCTTTCCACTCGCCGCTGCGAACTTTTTGAGCGAAGGCCGACATCTTGTCCAGAACTTCGTGGACCGCTGGCACAACATCTTCGCCGTCGACTTTGATTGTCTCGCTCTTCGGAGCGCGCAGGGCGACATGAAGCACCGCGCGATTCTCGGTGATATTGATCTTCTCGCCCTTGAACATTGCATCGATGCGAGACTTCAAACCCGATTCTTCCGCAAGCTGCACCAGCAGCTGCAGCGTCTCGTCGGTGACACGATTCTTAGAGTAATCGAGAAAGATGCCGCCAGCTTCTGCGGTCATACGTGTGCCGCGCGCAGGATCTTCATCAAACAGCTGCCGGAGATGTTTGCTCCTGATTCCGGCTGCATGCGCGGTGAGAGACTTCCAGGCGGAACGTTCAATTAACGGCAGTGATGGTACGGTCATGGAGTTCTCCTGCTTTGAAGATGCTGCGTTAAGTGACTGATGGTTTTAGAAGATGGGTCAACGCCAGGTAAGCTGTGGCGCCTTCCAGATACGGAAAGCACCCACGAAGGCATTCGTATTTTTCCCCAGGATCACGTTTTTCGGCAGCTTCTTAACCAGCTTTGCATTGCCGCCGCCCAGGACAACATATTCACTTTCAAGAGCCTGTTGTAATTGCTCCACTACTTCGTAAACATGCTTGAGCCAGGTTTTGCGGCCATCATGTTTCAGCCCGGCCAGACCGAGAAAGTCTTCGTAGGTTTTGCCCTTCTTCCATGGCATGTGAGCGATTTCCATGGACTGCACAACACCTTCCACCACCATGGCGGATCCGAGGCCAGTGCCAAGTCCCAGGAAGAGCATGCGACCACTCTTATAGCTGCCCAGGGCCTGCATCGCCGCATCGTTCATGATGCGCAAGGGTTTGTGTCCAAACGCTTTCTTGTAGTCGAAGCGCACCCAGCCGGGGGCCAGATTGTGCGGCTCAGCCAAGGGCTTGTCGTGCACGACCGGACCTGGATAGCCAAGCGTCACATGGTCATATTTCCAGTCGGCTGCCGCCTCTTGAATCGCGGCCATCATCTTCGCGGGTGTGAATTTCCGTCCCGACTTGACCTTGACTTCATCCTCGTGCCGGGTAGCCCGGAATTTCACATGAGTGCCACCTATATCAACTGCCAGGATGTTCATGCTTCCTCCAGCGTGTGCCAGAAGCTGCCATTGTCTTCCAGCATCTTGTCGGAACTGTCGGGGCCGGTCGATCCTGCCGCATAATTAGGGAACCCGGACGCTGGCGGCGTCTGCCACGCATCCAGCAGCGGCTGCACCATCTTCCATCCCTGCTCTACAAATTCGGCGCGCTGGAACAAGATCGGGTTGCCAATCATCACATCGTGCAGCAGTCGCTCGTAGCCCTTGCCATGGTTGCCAAAAGGCCCGGCAGGAAAAAGGAAATCCATTGATCCGTGCATTACGGATGTGATCAGGCCTGGAGCTTTACTTCCAAAGGCCAGCTTGATTCCCTGTTCCGGCTGCAGGTTGAAGAAGATGCGATTCGGATCCTGTTCGCTCATGTCATCGTTAGGAAAGAGCCGCGCAGGTGGATGTCTAAAAGTAACGACGATCTCGGTCACGGCGCGAGAGAGGCGTTTGCCGGTGCGTAGATAAAACGGCACGCCCGCCCAGCGCCAGTTATCGATCTCGACCTGCATGGCCACATACGTTTCCGTATTCGATCCGGGATCTACTCCCGGTTCCTGGCGATACCCCTCAACAGGACCAAGCTTCGATCCGCTCTTCATCGTGCCGGAACCATACTGTCCGCGAACGGCATACCTGTCCACTTCCTCGGGCCGCGGATGACGAATCGATTCCAGCAGCTCCACCTGCTTGGCGCGCATGTGATCAGCGTCAAATGATACGGGTGGCTCCATTGCTACCAGCGAAAGCATTTCCGCCATGTGATTCGGAACCATGTCCCGCAGAGCGCCGGACTTCTCGTAATAGCCTGCCCGCAACTCAACGCCGACAGTCTCTGCAGCCGTGATCTGGATGTTGTGTATGTTGGAGCGGTTCCATAGTGGTTCGAACACCGCATTTGAAAAGCGGAATACTGCCAGGTCCTGCACCGTATCCTTACCGGCGAAGTGGTCAATGCGATAGATCTGGTCTTCACGCAGGCTTTGCTGAAGATCCGCATTCAGCTTCTTAGCCGATTCCAGGTCGTGACCGAATGGCTTCTCAATCACCAGGCGGCGCCAAGCCTGGCCGTCTTCGGTAAGCAGCCCGGTCCGCGACAACTGCGCTGCCATCGTTGCGATAAAACTTGGCGCAACCGCCAGGTAGAACAGCCGATTTCCGGTCGACTGCGCTTCTTTCTCAATACCTTCGATTGCAGTCTTCAGGGTGTCGAAAGAAGCAGGCTGATCAAAGTTCGCTTTCTGGTAGTGCGCACGCGAGGTCAGCCACTTGATGGTAGTGTCCTCGGCATCCGCACCCCAGAACTCTTTGAGCGTTGTCGCGATGTGATCCTGGAATTTCGTATCATCCCAGTCATCCATAGCGACGCCCAGCAGCAGGAAGCCATCTGGCAACACCTTCGCGGCGGCCAGGTTGTAAATAGAAGGCAGCAGGAGCCGCTTGGTGAGGTCCCCGCTTGCACCAAAAATGGTCATCAGGCAAGCGGGCACGTCGGCAGTTTGAGAAGCTGGAAGCGCTTGCGGCATGCAGCCTAGCTTCCTTTCTTTTCTTTGTGGCCACCGAACTGGTACCGCATGGCGGAAAGCAGCTTGTTTGCGTATACCGCGTTCGATTGCGACGTAAACCGGGAGAACAGTGCTGCACTCAGCACGTCCGCAGGCACACCTTCATCAATAGCTGCACTGATCGTCCAGCGGCCCTCACCTGAATCCGAGACGCGGCCGCTGTAGTCGGCCAGATCCGGCGATTCCACCAGCGAAGCAGCCGTAAGATCAAGCAGCCAGGAGGCCACCACACTGCCGCGACGCCAGACCTCGGCAATCTCCGGAATTGGCAGATCATATTGATAAAGTTCAGGTTCCCGCATGGGCGCCGTTTCGGCATCTGCTTCATTTTCGGTCTTACCAGCATTGGCATGCTTAAGGATGTTCAGGCCTTCGGCGTATGCCGCCATCATCCCGTACTCGATGCCGTTGTGCACCATCTTCGTGAAGTGGCCTGCCCCCGGCGGTCCGCAGTGCAGATAGCCCTCTTCCGCGGTAGTTGGGGCAGCCTTGTCACGTCCCGGCGTGCGATCAACATTGCCACGGCCTGGAGCGAGCGTCTTAAAGATCGGATCGAGGTAGTTCACTGCTTCGTCCGAACCGCCGATCATCAGGCAATAGCCACGTTCCAGACCGAATACGCCGCCGCTGGTACCAGCGTCCACCCACTTGATTCCCTGTTCCGCCACTGCCTTCGAATGACGAATGTCGTCAACATAGTGCGAATTTCCGCCATCGATGATGATGTCGTGCGCTTCCAGGTACGGCTTTAACTCCTGGACAGTTTTGTCGACTACACCTGCCGGTACCATCAGCCAGACTGCGCGTGGCTTATGCAGCTTGGCCACCATGTCCTCGAGTGACGACGAGCCGGTAGCGCCCTCCTTCACCAACGCCTGTACGGCATCCTGGCTCCGGTCAAACACAACGCATTCATGTCCGCCTTTGATCAACCGGCGCACCATGTTGGCGCCCATTCTGCCTAAACCTACCATTGCGATTTGCATCTTGCTCTCCTCGGTCATTCTGCGTTTGCGTGCGCTTCGTGTGCATGCCTGGCATTCATCAACATAGTATCCAAACTACAGATGCGATTTCGCAGCGCCACGACGCTTCGATAAATCTCTAATGAATGGAATTGCCGTTTCAGGAAAGCACCCTGAGCAAGTACCGCTGCTTCGGAGCGGGTCGGATCGTATGTCCTGCCGACGGATTGCGTTGTCAGCAATGAAGCGTGTAATTCTGCTTTCGGCGCCATCGGAGCAGCCGGGCCGTCAGTGAGTCTGGTGGTTCCAGAACTACTGAAGCGAAAGGTCTCTGTGCGCGCCTTCGTCCACACACCAGGGGATAAACCGACAGTTCAGAAGCTCGAAGTCGCTGACATCGTTGCAGGTGAACTCTCCGATGCCGGAGCGGTGGCTAAAGCGTTGGAAGGCGTAGACGCTGTCTTCTACATCGCACCAGCTGCTCTTGAGAATGAGGCCGAGATTGGCAAGCAATTTGTCGCAGCAGCGAAGCAGGCTGGCGTGCGGCGTATCGTCTTTTCATCCGTGATTCACCCAATCCTCAGCGGGCTCGTCAACCATGCCGATAAAGCCCCCGTGGAAGAAGCGCTACTCGATTCCGGTATGGAGTACGTGTTCCTGCACCCTGCGATATTTTTCCAGAATATCGCGGCTTCATGGGCGAAGATGAAGGAAACCGGCGTGTACGGGAAACCCTGGTCTACCGAGACCCGCTTCACCCGTGTCGACTACCGCGATGTCGCCGAGGTCGCGGCGATCGCATTGACTGAAGAGCGGCTACTGTATGGAACGTTCGAGCTCTGCGCCGATGGCAACCTGAATCGGCATGAACTCGCTGCATTGATGAGCCAGGTGGTTGGCAAGCCGATAAAGCCAATCAAAGTAGAGATTCCAGCGCAGGCCAACTTGCCTTTGAAGCTGACGCGCATGTTCGCCTGGCATGACAAACATGCTCTGCTCGGCAACAGCACAACACGATCGTGTAATAGCCCACTTGCGCAAACGTGATCAAGAGGAGAGCCGTCCAAGCATGGACACAGCATAAGATAAGCCTTTCATCCGAATTCGAGTCGGCTAAAGAGATTGCATTTGCCCAGATTGATCCCTGTGATAAATTTTGCCCCTATGCGCAATTTCTTCTTAGCTGCCGTCCTCTACTTTGCTTTGCCAGGTTGCACCTTGTTTGCACAACAAGCGGCTGCAGTCTTACATCAATTCAAGCCTCTTCCACCCGGACTCTATGAGCAGACGGGACAGGCGTATCGCGATGGCAAACCTATTGGGCAGCCAGTCACCGACAAACACTGTGGGGCAGAGACCTCACCGCAGGCTGTGGATGCCCTCAAGAAGATGCAGGCACAGATTGCCCCTAGCTGCTCCATGAAGGTCATCCGGGATACGCCGATTGAGGCAGAATGGGAACAGACCTGTGATCCCGGAGTGATGCAAACGGTCATTCACTCCACTTCCAGGCGAGTCGATGACGTTACGGTCACGCTCGACACGGACATGACAAAGGGCGGCCAGCAGCTTTCCCACCTACACACGAGGTGAAGTATATGGGTATCTGTCCTGCAGGCATGGCGACCCCGCCTGTTACAGTGATGCCAAAACCTTCCGCTGAAGATTGCGCAGAATTACCGGAGATGCGCGAGCAGGCGAAGGCGGCGACTAGCGAGAGTTGCCACAACTCTGACTTTCCACCGTCGTATGTTGCGCGCTGTGAGGCTTCGATGAAGATTCTTAAAGATCACATGCAGCAACTCGAGTCTGCGTGTAAGCCCTGAGCACGGTAGCAAAGCAGGCGAATCAGTTGGGTCTCAAATCAAAGTACGGAACACGCACTCAGATTCGTGTTTCGAGAGCCGAACAGAAGCCAGTCTACCCTAATTAGGTGCGGCCGTACGACGGCCGTCGATTTACGTCGGAGCAAAGCAGGAATTCACGCGCCGAGTTTTAGCGTGTTTGGCAGGAGCTTGCGTTTTCATTGGTAAAAATTCTGTGAAAGTGTCTCCGCGCCCGGGCCTCAAATCTGCAAGTTCATGACAATTTAATAAGTGCTGCAAGCCTTTCTGCTTGAAGCAGATACGGGACAAACTCAGGCATTCACGAGCACCCTGCTCAACGCAAGCCTTGATCCAAAAGTACTCCTGCGTCAGCCTGTAAATGGAAACAGACCGAATCATTTCAGGAGCTACAGTGCCCCCAGTCAGCCTCGCTGTCATCCGTGCTTGTTCCCGCCAACGTATATCTGGATCACGCTTCAACTTCTTTGTTCCCGGTCTTTTCGCGCTCGCCGCCCTTTCTGCATCCGGCCAGGTGAATACCGCAAATCTGTCCGGCCTTGTCACGGACCCTTCCGGCTCTGCCGTACCAAAAGCACACGTCCATGTAATGAATGGGGCAAATGGATATGTACGCGATATGGAGACGGACAACAGTGGATTCTTCTCGTTGCAGAATCTGCCGATCGGCCATTACGACGTCTCGGTCAAAGCAACAGGCTTTGAGGTTGTGAATGAACAAGTCGAGCTAAGTGTTGGGGAAAAGGGAAGGCGCGATGTAACTCTGCCGGTGGGCACTGCACAGCAAACGGTAGAGGTCACAAGCACGGACAGCACTCTCTCCCCGGATGACGCTTCGATCGGTACGGTCGTGAGCTCCCAGACCATTGAGCAGACGCCGCTATACCTGCGAAACTGGGACGACCTGCTGCGCACAGTGCCCGGCGTGCAGATCAGCCGATATACGCAGCAGAGCGGTAATACCTCGGCTGGCCGCACCGGCGATTTCAACGTGAACGGGATTCATTCTCTGCAGAACAATTTTCTGCTCGATGGCATCGACAACAACACGTTCTCAGAAAATGTTCAGGAGTTAAGCTCGGAAGCTTCTCATCCTTCTGTCGATGTAATTCAGGAATTCAACGTTATTACAAATCCCTACTCGGCAGAGTATGGTCGCAGTCCAGGCGCAGTCGTCTCGGTCAACACCAAGAGCGGCGCAAACAAGATGCATGGGCTGGCTTTCGAATACCTGCGCAACAACTATTTTGACGCGAATGATTTTTTTTCTGCGCGGCAGAAGCTGCGGAAGCCGGAGAACAATCAGAACCAGTTCGGCGGCAGCCTTGGCGGCCCAATAAAGACTGACAAGCTCTTCTACTTTTTCAACTATGAAGGGACTCGCATCAAGCAGGGTGTATCCCGAATCTCAAGCGTGCCGCTGGACAACGAGCGTATAGGCGACTTTAGCGCAGCAACCGGCGCCCGGGTAGGAGTCAAGTATCCAACCATTACGGACCCGCTTACCGGCAAGCCTTTTGCAAACAATCAGATTCCTGGTGCCCGCATCGATCCAGTCGTTGCGAAGCTGATTGCCCTCTTTCCTGAACCGAACGTAACCTCGGGCGGCTTGATTCCAGAGCTGAATAATTATCAGCGCAACGCACTGCTCACGGATAATAACGACAGTTACGACGCACGGATCGACTGGACGCCGACGTCATCCAATATCATTTTTGGTCGCTACAACTACTCGAATCGTACCCGTCAGATTCCTGGCTATTTCGGCGGCCTTGCCGATGGTACATCCACTTCAGCCTGGGGCAATCAGCAATTGAAGTCGCACAGTTTTGTGCTGGGATGGACGCATATCTTCCGCGCTAACCTGGTAAATGATTTTCGGCTTGGGTTTGTCCGCAATTACAGCTACGCCGTGCAACAGCCCTTCAACCTGACGCAGACCGCCGGCGACTTCGTGCCGGGCATTCCGACCACTGCCGGCATTGGTGGCGGTGTGCCACTGACAACTTTCACAAGTTACGCCTTTCTTGGGTCCGCTGACTTCCTGCCGAAAAAGCAGATACCGCAGCTGCTCCAATACAACGATACTGTTTCAATCAACTTCGGTAGACAGACTCTTAAGCTTGGTGGCAGCGTCTATGCGCCGATGCGGAACATCTTTCAGGATGAGCCTGGTACTCGTGGTGATCTGACATTCACTGGCGTGTTCACCGGCTTCCCCTATGCAGACGGCCTTTTGGGCCAGACACAGAGCGATCAGCTGACTAACGTGCTGTTTGTCGATCAGCGCCTTTGGATGGCTTCGGGTTTTGCCCAGGATGACTGGAAGGTGACGCCCAAGTTCACCTTGAACCTTGGGCTGCGCTACGACTTTGCGACGCCGGCGTTGGCAGGCAATAATCACATCGCAAACTTTAACCCTGCAGGGACAGGGTCACTTAATTTCGGCACCTCAGGTTCCCTGGCGAAGCGCGCCCTGGTCGAAACAAACACCACTAATTTTGGCCCGCGCGTCGGCGTGTCCTAT
Source organism: uncultured Acetobacteraceae bacterium (assembly GCA_964658265.1). Lineage (GTDB taxonomy): Bacteria > Acidobacteriota > Terriglobia > Terriglobales > Acidobacteriaceae. The sequence goes on from CAZZYN010000001.1 coordinate 47,561, forward strand.
TCGCCCGATCAAAGGACTGTAGTGCGGGCTGGCTACGGCCTCTACTACACGCTGTTTGAGCGGTACGGCAGCGAGGATCAGCTCGCCTTAAATCCACCCTTCCTCATCAACAAGACACAGGCAAGCAACACGGCACCGGTGATCACACCTGCCACAGGATTTCCCGCCAATTTTCTCGACCCCAGCACAATCGACCTGACGAATCTCACTTCGTTCCATCTCCGCGCGATGAATCCACACGACCCCACGCCCAGTGTCCAGCAGTGGAGTTTTGGTTTGCAGCGTGAATTTGCGCATGCCTGGACAGCGGAGGTCGACTATGTCGGCACCAAGTCGACCCATCTCGACGTGATCTCCGACTACAACCAGCCATTGATTCAGAACAATCGGGTAGTGACGGCAATTGGCGCAAACGGCAAGCCTGCTGCTGTCAAGCCATATAACGGCTTTGGACTGATTGAATACACTAACGCGATCGGCTACGGAAACTACAACGGCCTGCAGGCCAGTCTTAATCATCGCTTCAACAATGGTCTCAGTTTCAGGGCAGCTTATACATACTCGCGCAGCCTGGACAATGCACCTGAGGAATTGGAAAGCAATTCCGGCGATGCGCCGGACGGCCGTAATTATTCTGCTTGGTACGGACTCAGTGACTTCGACATCCCTCATCGTGTGTCTGTCAATTACGTGTATGACCTGCCTTTCGGTCATGGACAGAAGATGCTTACCAGCGGCCCCCTGGCGTGGATCTTCGGAGGCTTCCGCACGTCCGGTGTGTACACCTATTACAGTGGGCACCCGTTTACGGTGAACGCCGGAGGCACGCTGACAAATTCTCTCGACCCGTACGGTTACTCGACCGCTACGCCGAACATTGTCGGCAAGCCGCACTTGGTGAAGGATCCCACCTGCTGGTTTTATGTGGCGGCCAACAAGGGTTGCCAAGCTCTTGCCGCGGGGGAGGCTGACGCCTATGTGCTGCCGGCTTCCGGGCAGATCGGCAACAGCGGGCGAAATACACTGCGAGGACCGCGGACAGATGTGTTCGACGCTTCATTGTTGAGAGAGTTTCCTTTTGGCGAAATTGCCAACCTGGAGTTTCGCTGGGAAGTCTTCAACGTCACCAACACGCCGGAGTTCGGTCAGCCAAGTGGCAACTTTAGTAGTTCTGCCGCAGGATCAATCACCACCCTTTCCGGAGATCCGCGGGTAATGCAATTCGCACTGCGGCTGTCCTTCTAAGTGGACAGCTAATAGCAATCAGGCGGTGGACAAGATGCAGCCTCTTAGGGCTTTGTCCTCCGCCTGTTTCGGATATGGTTGGTGTGGACCTAGCTGTATGTCGAAAGGCTGAAGATGTGTCTTTCAAAGAACGTGTAAGAACCGCACCTATGTTTGGTCTCCCGACTGGGATGCATTGCAAAATCCCAGGCTCAAAGGAATCGCTCGTCGGCAGTAAGGCGAAGAACGCATGTAATTGAATTGCCATTCTCGTTCCCGGACGCGTATAGCCCAATAGGCCGTCAGCACGAGCGTAACCGGCGATAGTAGAGCACACAGGATACTTACCAATCTTCTCCCAATAACAGGGGCAATGCAGATGCTCGGTAGTCCTGTAGACCATAACTTCAAGGAAGCAAACTGATGCAGCGGTGCTTACGTCCGGTCCTTGTGCTTGCATGTACCTTGGTCGTCGTGATGCAAGGCACTGCTCAACCGCCGATGGCGGCACCCGGCAAACGTACCGTGTTGGATGCGCATAATTGCTACCCCTATTTTGAATGGTGGTACGACCGCATCGACCGAGCCCTCTCTGTGGGTGGGCCGATTGCAATTGAACAGGATCTGGCGTGGTACACCGATCCGAAGAGCTCACGATCGTGGTCCATCGTGACTCACGGAGCGCCGTTCACGCCACAGGCGCCCACCATGGATCATTACTTCTTCGATCGCATTCGACCCATCGTCGAAAAAGCTCTTGCCAGCAAGGATCACACTCAGTGGCCCCTGATCACTCTGAATCTTGACTTCAAAACAGAAGAACCGGCTCACCTGGCAGCTGTGCTGGCCCTACTGCAGCAGCACCAGGACTGGCTGACTACTGCCGTCAAAACCAAGGATCCAGATGTCATGTCACCGCTTAAAGTGCGACCCATTCTTGTGTTGACCGGCGAGTCAGATGCGCAGCAGAAAGTCTTCTACGACGATCTGCCCGTGGGTGAGAAGGTGCTGCTGTTCGGTGCAGCCCATACACATACTATCGATCCACTCGCTGCGCCGGAGGTGCTGGAACCGGATCACGCAACGAACTATCGTCGGTGGTGGAACAACCCTTGGGCTGTCGTGGAGAGTGGTGGGCCTGCAAAAGCAGGAGCATGGACCCAGCAGGATGACACTCGACTAAGAGCGCTTGTCAACCATGCGCACACCAATGAACTATGGATTCGCTTCTACACTCTGGATGGCGCAACAAGCCGGGAACTTAGCTGCAATGGCTGGTTTCATTCCTACAATTTTGGTTCGCTTGCCAGTGCGAAAAAACGCTGGAATGCTGCTAAAGCCGCCGGTGTCGACTACGTGGCATCGGACCAGTATGAGCAGTTGGGAGCTACTCTAAAGACTGCTCCTCAAAGATAGCGATCGTGTAGGGCTGGATACCACGTCCAGTCGCGGAAGCGAGTTTGCGAGAGGGTCACATACCCACGATCGACGGAGTGGGTATGTGGTAGAAGTCTGTCAACAAAGCAGTACGATGCCTCACGGAGCTGCTTCAGAAGTGAATAATCACATCTGTCGCGCCGGTCAACTGATTCGTCCGGGTGCCTTGGTCATAGGACCTGCGATCCCACGCATGATCAAACCTTATCTCGGGCCTGATCTGAACGGTGCTGCCCAGCCAATGACTGAACATCAAAGTGCCCTCGGTGTATTTAGTCGCATAGCCTGTGCGCTGCCCTTTCTTGTCATTGAGGAAGTCACTGCGAAAGGATACGAAGTCATGAGCGGAAAGCTGTTTGTTGACGTAGTTGACTACGGCCCATTCTGGTGCGAGGCACGTCGGTAAACCAGGACGACAGTTTGCGCCATTCGTCCCTTTTTCGGGGGTGATGGGACCGTTTATGCTTGGAACTTCTCTCTGGTACATCCCGTACACTTCTGTCGCAGTGTGGAGACTCTGTCCGATCTTGTGGTACCAGGTGCCGTCATACATCTGCAGGTTATTGAAGGCATACTTGCCATCGTTGATGCCGTTCGCGCATAAGTAGAAATTGTCATTCACACTACTGGTCGTGAAACTGACGCACCCCATAAAGGAGGGCTTTGCATCTGCCGTCCACAAGGCGACATCGTGGCTCCCGGACATGCCCGCCTGCACTGTCCATTTGTCACTCAATTGAATCGTCGCAAGTATTCCGGTGTCAGTGAACGGATCGACCGCATACAACAATGAGTGGCTGAAGATATAGTTGTTTGGTGTCAGCTGAGCTTCAATCCCGGGAATGGAGATGAATCGGCCGGCTCTGACGTTCATGCCCTTCGCGACATGTGGAAAATACATGTCAACATACTCAAGCACGGGGTCAAATCCATACTGTCGGTTGTGATTTAGGAGCTGGCTGCTGAAATAACCTTTGTTGGTTGTCGATCGGTAGTCTGTTCCAAAAAAACCGGTAAGATGAAAACCCCAGTCTGTGTGATCCCGTTGAACAGAGTCCGGAAGACGTTCAACGTAAACGACAGCCTGACCCAACTCAATGCGGTTCGAGTAAATGTCGTTCGTTTCAGGATAGTTCCTGTCGCGCGAGGTCGACAAATTGGCAGTTGGTTCAATCCATCCATAGACTTTCGTGCGGCCTTTCGCTCCATTGATGGCAGTTTGTAAGGGATAGACATTTCCATCTGATTCACCAATGGTCGGAGAACCTCCATAAGACCAGTCCGAGCTCGGGAAAGGTGGTGAGTTTAAAGGAGAAGCAGGTCCACGTCGGGCCGCAGCAGGTCCGGCAGCGGCTGTCCCCCGCCAGTCCTGCAAATAATAATCTTTCATCCTCTCAACCAAGTTGCGGTTGTCAATGGTCGAAGAGGGTGTATCCGAAAGTTGTTGCGCTTCGATGGTCTTAATGGCCAAAAGGTAGAATCCGGTCAGCATGATCACAGCAAAGTGGAGGCCCCCCGGATGGATGGCTTTCCGTTTGATCGATCTGCCAGAAGCTCTCATAGGATCTCCTACCATCCAGTACTCTCATCGATCAGGCGACTTCCCATCCACAAGCATGCGGCGCATGATTGTGTCTGATGCTGCTTTGGTAGTCGCAATGAAAACTGGATACGAAGTAAACCCTGCTTTTCGCTATCCACAAGTAAATAACCAGACACCCTCAACAAAATCGATGGTTATCTTCCATCTTCTACGGAGATGCACCCATTCTTTTTTCAACCGGGCCATGTATCGCCGCTAGTTGTGATTTGGGCATCTTCGATATGCGCCAAATCCCGCCAGCGGTGACGAACATATGAGAACCAAGTCTTTCGACAACGAAGCAGCAGCCGTTAGAGCTAAGCAGGCGGTGATGCTTACACAGAGTCAAAACGTTTAATCGGTGTCGTGCGCTTGGGAGGGACAGAATACCGTCTCTGGTTTCCAGCGCTATGCCTGAGTGTGAGAATCTAGCGCAACAGCCGTAGGCGGCAGATGAATGATAAGTTTCATCCATACGGCTGCGAGCAACCACTCCTCAATTCTTTCTTGCGATCCAGATCGCAACCGCGCCACGCCGCAACCACTTACCCTTGTAGAATGACCAACCTCCCGACAGAGAGCTCGGCCGGAGAATCTGAACACGATTCGAGTGCTTCACCATAGTTTTGAGTTCCAAGGTTTCGCTGAGTCGAGACCACCGTGGTGGAGCCGGAACGGCGCCTGCCTACCGAACAAATCTGCATGTCGATGATCCTCCTCTGAAACCGCTGCTTAAATCCTCTGCGTTAGCGGAGGATTTAAGCCGCGGACCATCTCATTAGTCGGCTTCGGAAAGTTGCGGTAGGCAGTGTTTCGAAGCCGTTACGAATGATGTTCTTACAGCTGGTGATCGCATAAGCGAGCACGGCGCCTAGTCCTGGTCGTGCTCGCCCTCTTGTACATCGATGGTGATGTCTATGGTGTGATTTGCATCATCAACCTTCAAGACAGGCACACCGGTGGCATCACGATAGCCTTTACGTGTGTACAGCTGTAAAAGACTGTTTAATCCGGCACCGATAGGCACCCACCACTTGAAAAGTTGCGAGACGATACCGCGCTCCCTGCCTAACCTTGATCGTTAGATTTGCCGATGGCGCTTCGTCTTTATTCAAATGAACCGTTGGCTCATCGGCGCTGGCTCGAAAGTAGCCGAGATTCTGTAAGCTGGAGATGACGTTTGACCTAATCGCAACCGTATCCAGCATCTGGCCTTCGAGTGCCTGGCTGATTGATCGGGTATCCGACTCGGTAAGGCCGGTAGATTCAACCGCGACCTGAGAAACTAGCACCTTCGACTGATCATCAGCAGCAGCTGCACCGAAGGCGGTCGAACATACGCAGGCGAGAAGCACCCACCAGTTTAAGCGGTGGAGTATTACATGATCCTCTGCCGGAGGATAGCTACTCAAATGCAATAGTGTCGACCCCGTTTAAGCGTGGCAGTTTGCTCTCTTGGCGGATCACCGCAAAAGATCCCATCAAGCCCCTGAAAAGTCTGGTTTTTGAGTAGGTTGATGCCGGGGATCATCCAGCTGCGCGGCCAGAGTTTGAGTCGTACGTCCAACCTGGCCATCCGTTCCATGGCGGCTATAAAGAAGTGAAAGATAAAGAGCAGCCGTAATGAAGCTCAGAGCTTCGGGTATTCCGTTAGCTTCAACGTACAGCCTGCCCAGATGCAAGCATTCAGCTCGGGTCTCATCGGACGCCATCCACTTGGAAGGCTCGACACTGGTGGCTCGGTACATGCGTTGATCCGCCACCGACCATAGGACCCAGTCATCGTTGGAGCCATCTCGACCGACCCAGCCGAGATGAGGACGCAGCGTCGATACACAAACCCGGCCGCAGAAAAGCTCGGCATCTTGACCTCCCGCCACAGCTACCATACTGCCCGCAGCACAGCCCCAATCATCGCTGCGCCGACGCTCAAGAGGATGATGAGCAGCATAATGACAGACAATGTAGAAGATCACTCGTGTCGTCGACAATCGCTCAATACGAGGCAGCAGATACTTTGCTTGACCGGCTGCTACAGCACAACGAGCCGGGGTTCTCTCGAGCCTCAACCTGATCGCCGACAGCGTGGAAGTGTAGGTGATCCAAACGCAGCTTTAAATTGGTGCAATGCCTCTCGAGGTCTTCTACAAGGACGGGCGAGACTAGGCCTGCGAGTTCGCTGCGCAGTGCAATCACCAGCCGGGTGCATCCCGCCTGCTGATGATGATGCCGTTCATCCTGCGCGCTCCGACGAACATAGCCGCGCCGGCGGCCAGATAGATCAACGCAGTGGCGCTCAGGCAGTAACCCAATCCCAGATGCGCTGCTGCCAGCGCTATCAACAGGGGAGCAAAGCCGCCGCCGAGCCAGCCGACCGAGTTGAGAATGCCTGCGGCAGAGCCGCGCTGATGCACTGGAACCACGTCGAAAAGTGCGGCGAAGATATTTGCGTCATAGATGCCTTTGAAGAAGCCGAACCCGGCAAGCCCGACAATCAGCAGTGCCGGCATCGTCGTCCATCCGGTCAGGAAGAGGAAGGGTACGCCGCAGAGTAGCCCAAGGGCCTGCGCTAACAGTCGTCCCTCTCTGCTCTTACGCCGCAGGCTATCGGCAAGGAGGCCACCGGCAAGGACGCCGAAGACCGACGCTACCTGCAGATAAGCGGTCCCGCTCAGTCCCGCCATGGCCAGGCTCATGTGGAATTTCTGGTACAAAAAAGTGGGCATCCAGGTAAGGAAAACGACGGCTACGAAGTTGGCGGCGATGAAGACTCCAGCCAGCAGCAGCGCCATACGGTTGGTAAAGATGGCGCGCAGTCCTCCGGTGAAGGATCCGCCGCTCTGCCTGTCAGCACTTGCATACACATCGAATGCAGGATCTGACATCCCACGCTCGGGCTCGTGCAGCAGACCGACCAAAATCAGTCCCAGCAAGACGCCGGCGATACCGAAGACGACAAAACCGGCACGCCAACCGTAGGTTTGTCCCAGCCATCCGGAGAGGGCTCCTCCTGCAATACTGCCCGCGTAGACACTGGATTGGTGCAGCGACATCGCTCTTGATCGCGTCGCGGGCGAGTGGTAATCACTGATGAGGGACATGGCCGCGGGAAAATAGAAGGCCTCACCGAGTCCGCCCAGGGCGCGGCAAAGAACTAATTGCGGATAGGTACGAGTAAGTGCCGTGGCGGCCGTCATGACAGACCAGAAGATCAGCGCCCCCACTACCAGCCAGCGACGTGAAAGACGATCGCAGAGCCAGCCCGCGAAGGGACCAAACAAGGCGTAGACCCACATGAATGACGAGCCCACGATGCCAAGTGCGATGTCCGAGAGGTGCAGCTGGGTTTTAAGAAGCGGGAACACCGAGAAGATCGCCTGGCGATCGGCGTAGTTGAGGAAGCAGACACACCACAACATGGCAATGAGCATCCACTTGTAACTGGTTCCGGCGGCCCGACTTCCCTGCTGCTTCATGCGCTGTGGATCAATCGCCCGGAAGCATTTTGTGGATATCGAAGAAGACCGGAACGCTCTGGCGCAGGGAGCTTTCGCGCTTCCATTCATCGAACTCGTCCAGGCGCTCACGCTTGCTAGTCTGAATGTGCTCGGAGAGGGCAATCATCGCGGCCGAACCGTCCTGGCGGTCGACGGCGTCGAGAACGCGCTGGTGGTACTGGCCAATGCTTTTGAGGGTGGCTGCATCGTGGCCGCCGCGATGAATGGCGAAGATGCTGATCAGCAGGCGCGTCTCGTTGATGATCTTCTGGAGGCGTGAATTGCTGGCAAGGCTCATTAGCAAAGCATGGAATCCCAGGTCGCAGGCGATGAAACGCTCCATCTGCGCCGCGTCGAGTGCCGGCTTCCTGCTTCGGGTGATCTCTTTCTCGAGCTTCGCGACTTCGTCGACCAGCTGTTGCAAGCGGAGCTTGTCGGCGGGGCGAAGCGGACGGCGCGAGATCTTGCCGGCGGCATAGACCTCCAAGGCCTCCCGCAATTCATACAGTTCGATGATGTCGTCCCGTGTAAGTTGCGCCACGACCATGCCGCCGCCGGGATTTTGCGTAAGCAGACCTTCGGAAGCGAGTTGATTCATGGCTTCGCGGACGGGCGTCCGGCTGCTTCCCAGATCCTTCGCGAGCACGAGTTCGGAGATGTTGCTTCCTGCCACCAGCGAGCCATTCGAAATCAGTTCCTGGATGTACAGATATGCTTTTTCCCGGATCGACAGGACCCGCGTCTCGCGCCTTACACTGCGCGTGCCCATGGAAGGAACGTCCGAGACGGACGATTGAGGTCGGCGCGGGCTCCTGGCTGCTTTCGTCTTCACGGGATGGGAGTCCTTGGTTTTCATCAGATGGCAGTTATAGACGTTTGTACCTGAATTGTCGACAGATTGAATGCGTGACCGCGAGGCTCTGTTTGAAGTGGAAGTCCGAGGGCCGGCATGGGGACAAAACCTGTCGACATTTTGACGACAGAATGTATATAGTGGGGGTTCGTTTCGAGGGGTGGTCCGGTGCGAATCCACGTTCTTTGTCTTGCACTCAGTTTTCAGGCTGCTATGCTGTCCGGTCAGCAACCTGTTCGTGAACTCGTCTTCCCGGTGGGTTCCACGTCATTCGCTGCCAGCCATGCTTCCACAGTTGTGGAGTTGAAGGGCGGCGGCCTGGAGGCGGCATGGTTTGGCGGAACGGCAGAGGGTAATCCGGATGTGGCCATCTGGGGTGCAAAGAAGACGGGAAGCGCCTGGTCGGCCCCGTTGGAACTGGCGCGGGAGCCCGGTGTGCCGTGCTGGAACCCTGTTTTATTTCACACGGTCGATGGGCGCCTGTGGCTTTACTACAAATTTGGCCCCAGTGTCGGGGTATGGACCGCAGGGCGGAAGTACAGCGACGATGAAGGCAAGAACTGGTCGGCTGCGGAGCATCTGCCGGCGGGTCTGGTGGGCCCGGTAAGGGCCAAGCCGCTGGTGTTGCAGGACGGCACGATCGTCAGCGGATCCTCGGTAGAGAGCTACCGCTCGTGGGCTGCCTGGATCGAGCGCAGCACGGATGAAGGCAAGACGTGGGCGAAGCTTGGTCCCTTCCTTCCACCGCTGAAGACAGCGGCTGGAAACTCGAACGGTGCCGCACCTGAGGATGTGCCCGGCTCCAACGACTGGAAGTTTATCTACGGCATCATCCAGCCATCTGTGATCTCGCTCGGCGGAAAACATCTTCGCTACTATGCGCGGTCGACGGCGAGGATCGGACGTGTGGCAGCCGCAGACTCGTTTGACGATGGCCTTACGTGGACGGAGCCGCATCTGCTGGATGTGCTGAACCCCAATTCTGGCATCGATGCGGTGACTCTCAAGGATGGCCGGGTGGTGATGATCTACAACAACACGACCACCGGGCGCTCGCCGCTCAACCTCGCCGTAAGCCATGACGGAGAGCACTTCACGATGTTCGCCACGCTGGAGAGTGATCCCGGCGAGTACTCGTACCCCGCAATCATCCAGAGCAGCGATGGCGACCTCCAGATGACCTACACATGGAACCGGAGATCCATTATGCATGTGCGGCTCCCGCTCGCCGCTGTACCCAAATGAAGCTGTTGGAGGATCGGTATGGGTAAGTTGATCCAGGGTGTTTATGCTGCCGTGCTGACGCCCCGCCTTGCGGATGACAGCGTCGACGTGCTCGCGGTGCGCAGGCTGCTGGAGTTTTTGTTGCTGCAAGGAGTGAAGGGCTTTGCGCTCAACGGGGCAACGGGCGAGTTCTGCCTAACGACTGCGGACCACCTAGAGGTACTGCTGAAGGTGGCGCAGGAGGTCTGTGCCGGAGAAGCGGAATTGCTCTGCGGCGTGGGGGCAGCGGGATCCAGGGGGGCCGTGACGCTCGCAGCGATTGCGGAGAAGTACGGCGTGAAGGCACTGCTGTTGCCGATGCCTTACTTTTTTCGATATCAGCAGCAGGACCTCGAAGCATACTGCAGGGTTGTGGCGGCGGAGACACCGCTGCCCATTCTTCTCTACAACCTTCCGCAGTTCACCTCGGGGCTCCAGAAGGAAACGGTGCGTCGCCTGATTACTGAAGTCTCGAACATTATCGGCATCAAGGATTCGAGCGGTTCGCTGGAGATTCTGGAAGACCTGACAAGTCATGGTGTGGAGGCCTGTCGCATCATCGGCAACGATAGTGCCCTGTCGCCGGCTCTTCTTGCGGGCTTGTGCGATGGAGTGGTTTCCGGAGTTGCCTGTGCGTTGCCGGAGCTGGTGCTATCGATTTATGAGAAGGGGCGGCAACCACAGGGCGAGGCCTTCCTGCAGGATGCAGCAACACTCAACGACTTTATCTCACTGCTCGATCCTTTCCCCACGCCATGGGGACTGAAGTGGGCGGCAGAAGCACGCGGCGTGCTCACCGCGACCTTTTCACAACCTGTGTCACTTGAACGGAAAGAACAGGCTAACGCCCTGGTCCATTGGGTCTCGCGCTGGCAGGCGCCGGGTGTTCGCAAGCGCAACTGACAACGTCGGGCGTGGACGAAACCATCGCGAAGAAACACGCATGATCGGCGCATTGAAACTTAACTTTGTGGTCCGCCTTCAGACTGCGATGAACCTTTCGAAGGGTATGGGGGCTGACTGAAGACATGCGGGAGTGCTTGACAATGGCTACTGATTCGACATAATGTCTACCCGCTGTCGACATACAAGATACATAAAGTCTCGAAAGCGAATTACCTTGGATTGCAAGCGTTGCCGAGGCAAATTTTAACGGGTGAGGCAATCGTGCTGAATTTACCGGGACCGAAACTACTTTCCAGCGCCACGCGCTTGTGGCTCTTCCTGATCATTGCGTTAGCAACACTGGCTACGGCCGGTGCCCAGGACGTGCGTGGAACGATTGCAGGGACAGTGAAAGACGATTCAGGAGCCGCCATCACTACTGCAAAGGTGGCGGCCAGAAACACTGGCACATCGACTGTGACCCAAGGGGATATTCTTGAGGACGGCTCCTACACCATAAAGCTGGATCCCGGCGTGTACGACGTCAGCGTAGAGGCGCCGGGCTTCAAGAGCACGCGCATCTTGGGGGTTCAGGTTGAGGTAAATACGCTAAGCCGTGCGGATGCTCTACTGACAGTCGGCGCCACGGCAGAGGTTGTGAATGTTACCGCGATCAGCGATAGCGTGGATACCCAGAGTTCCACGGTGAAGGAAGTCATCGGTGAGACGACCATCGAAGACGCACCGCTGAACGGTCGCAATCCTCTGAGCCTGATCCTGCTGGTGCCTGGAGTTACCCGGGATCCCAAGGCGAACGTGACATCGGGTGCTACGTATCCGGGCGCCAGCGGAGTTTCGATCAACGGTGGCCGGTCCGATACTACAAACTACATCCTCGACGGCGCCACAAATAATGACAACTACACCAACGCACCTGACCCGCTGCCCGACCCGGATGCCTTGCAGGAGTTCAGCGTGCAGACGAACAACTTCAGTGCCGAGTTTGGACGGATGCCGGGCGGGGTTGTCAATGCGATCTCAAAGAGCGGCGTCAACCAACTCCATGGCTCGGCCTTCGAGTACATCCGGAACAACTACTTCAATGCGGCGAATCACTTTTCGTCGGTGAGCAATGGCGTCAAGTCGGATGATGGTTTGAAGCGCCACCAGTTCGGCGGCACGCTCGGCGGTCCGTTGTTCCTGCCGAAGCTGTACGACGGCCGGGACAAGAGCTTCTTCTTCGTCTCTGTGCAGGAGACGCTGGTGCATCAGCGTCCCAATGCGACCTCGGCTGTTGTGCCGGATGCGGCTTTGCGCGCAGGGAACTTTGCCGGCCTTTCTCCGCTGTACGTTCCATACTCTAACGTTAAGGGCCAGACCTACACCAACAACCAGGTACCTTCCATCGATCCAATCGCGGCGGCAATTCTGCAGTTTATTCCTACTGCACCGGCGGGAACACCGGTGAACTCCCTGGGCGGTCAGACGATCTTCTTCAAGACACTGAACAATACGTCCGACTACCAATTGCTGACACGATTCGACCAGCATCTGACGAAGAAAAATACGCTATATGGGACGTACTTCGACTCGGAGCAGACGCGGCAACCGTTTCTTGGAGATGGAAACTACCTGGCCGTTGTGAATGCCGGCGACTGGATCTACCGGCGGTACCAAGCCAGCGACACACATGTCTTCTCACAGAACCTGCTGAATGAGGCGTCATTCGCCTATGCGCACAATCGGTATACCAATCAGCCGATCTACCCTTCGGCGACTTTGCCGTCGCTGGGTGCGAATATCTTCGTTCCACCGGCTTCCACCGAGTACCAGTTCACCGTGACCGGCTTCTTCAACATGGCGACCGGCGACACGAATACCTTCATCCGCGATGAGTACCAGGGCATTGAAACTGTGCGCTGGAACAAGGGGCGTCACCAGATGAGCTTCGGCGGCGAGTATTATTTCGGGACCGGGGACAACATCAATAACTACCAGCAGAACCCGGTGTACACCTACACAGCAAGTGCTTACAACGCTGCCAATTCACCGACGGCGACATCTACAGGCAATGCCTTCGGCGACTTCCTAACCGGGCATTTCCTCACATACCTGCAGGGTGCAGGCGAATACAAAAATACGCGCTACAACCACTATGCCGGCTTTGCCGAAGATACGTTCAAACTCAATGCGCGCCTGGTGGTGAATGCCGGTGTGCGGTACGAGCCGTTTCTGCCGTACTACGATCTCAATAACAAGCTGGCAGTGTACCGACCAGGCCAGCAGTCATCGCTGTATCCGAATGCGCCAGCAGGAGTGTTGTTCGTGGGCGATCCGGGAATTCCGAACGGTGGGTTCAATGCCAGCTACAAGAACGTCGCGCCGCGTGTTGGATTGGCATATGACATCTTCGGCGATGGGAAGAGTAACCTGCACATTGGCTACGGTATCTTCTTCGACCAGCCGAACACAATCACGACCAATAACCAGACGGACCAGGCGCCGTTCGCGCCTGTTGTGACGGAGTTCGGCAGTTCTGCCAACAGCAATGAAAATCCGTATGGCGGGACCACCAATCCCTTCCCCTATCCTTTGCCGCCAAGCAGGACCTCGACATTTCCGAAGTACAGCTCGCAGTATTTGTACTCCGCGAATATGCGAAATGCCTACACGCAGTCCTACAACGTGCAGTTGCAGCAGGATCTCGGCCAGGGCACGATCTTCAGCCTTGCTTATGCGGGAAGTGCCGCGACACATCTGCCGGTGGCTCGTGAGCTGAATCCTGCTACCTATGTTCCGGGTGCTTCAACGACGACGAATACCAATCAGCGTCGACCGTTGGCGCCGGCGCTTGGTTCAACGACGCTGCTGGCGCCAGCGGGGTCGAGCAATTACAACTCCCTGCAGGCAAATGTGCGGCACCAGTTCTCGAGCGGCTTTTCGATCCTGGCCAACTACACCTGGTCCAAGGCACTCGATACCTGGTCGGATACCAAGACGCTGTCCAGCGCCCGCGCCATTCCGACCGACCCGTCCTATGATTACGGGCCGGCGGACTTCGACCGCCGCAATGTCATTAATTTCACGTCAGTGTGGAAGATCCGTCAGCCATTTGAAGAGCGTTTTGCGAAGGCGATTCTCGGCGGGTGGGAACACACGACGATCTTCAACTACACCGGTGGCTATCCTTTCAGCATTCTTGCGGGTCGAGATAACGCCCTCACAGGAACGCCGAATCAACGCGCTAATGCAGCGCCTTCCCAGAGCGTGACCCTGGGCAAGCGATCCACGGCTGCGACACAGGCTGAGGATTTTAATATTGCTGCGTTCACACAGCCGGCGACAGGCACCTATGGCGATGCCGGGCGCAACAGTGTCCGCGGTCCTGCCTTCACCAATATTGATATGGGGTTGTTGAAGAATTTCCCTATCGTCGAGCGGGTGCAGGGGACTTTTCGCTTTGAGACTTTCAATGTGCTCAACCACACAAACTTGCAGCCGCCGGTCAATACTTTGACGGCAGGCAATTTTGGCGCGATTACCTCTGCTTATGATCCAAGGATTATGCAGTTTGCCCTGCGTATCTCGTTTTAGCATTCACCGAGATAATTTTGCCATTATCTGAAGACGGGATGGCTGCCCATGAATATTCTTGGCTTTACCCGATGGGTGCTGCTTGCAAGTTCATGGATGGGTGCACTTCGGCTGCCAGCGACGAAGGCTATTGCGAGACGACAGGCGAGCATGCGAGGTGATCCGCAGGGAAACAGATACACCAATCCTGTGTTACCCGGCGACTTCAGCGATCTGGACGCAGTTCGTGTGGGAGAGGATTCCTATGCTATCTCCTCGACGCTTCAATATTCGCCAGGCATGGTTGTGCTTCATTCGAGAGACTTGGTTCATTAGAGTTACGTTGGCCACGTAGTCGATAATCTGATCGCGCTGGATCCGGAACTAAGCGCGCGATGCGCATGAGTAGAGCGGGACGCGGAATCTGGGCCGGTTCGATCCGTAGACATGGCAGCCGTTATTTTGTTTTCTTCGGCACGCCGGATCAAGGAATTTTCATGGCGACCGCCGTTGATCCTTCCGGAACCTATACGGCACCGAAGCTCATTCTCGCGGCTTTCGGCCGGAAAGATACTGCCCGCTTGGGATGAGGCCGGCAAGACTTACCTGATCGCCTGGCACTTCGCTATCGAGCCGGAGAACGGCAAGACCTACAACATTTACCTGTTTGGGATGGATCCGCAGGGCGATGCGCTGATCGCTGGTGCGGACCGCATCCTGCATCAATCGCGAGGGAGCGAGGCAAACAAGCTTTACAAATATGCAGCTTCTATTTTCACTTCTTTAGCAAGGCGCGAGTGGAGGGTCGCATGGTGATGATGGAGCGGGCGAAGATCCTCGATGATACCTGGAAAGAGCGGCAAGTCATTCATGTTCGCGCGAAGGTCGACAAGGAACTGAACCAGGGAGGACTGATCGAGCTTGCGTCCGGGCGATGGTATGTTCTGTCGCAAAAGGGGACGGCAGCCTAGGAAGGGCGGGCGGGCGTTCTTCTGCCAATTACGTGGGTCGGTGGATGGCCAATCCTGGGGCGCGTAGGAAACAATGCCATCGGCAACATGGTCTGGTCCGGGCTTGCACCTCTTCCTTTTGATAGGCACAGCGAAGGCCTGGCAGTGAGTAATGAATTCGACGATCCGAAATCGAAGCCTGCGTGGGAATGGAATTACCAGCCCGATCCTCGCCTTTCTAATCTTTTCTGAGCGGCCGGGTTGTGTACAGCTCTATGCTGCACAAGCGCGGCGGATGACTAGCCGTAGCACGGGGCCTGACATTTTGACACAACGCGCGCTGCGATCCCGAGAGAGTGTGGCGACAATAAAACTGGAGGTGGCCGGAATGGCGGACGGCCAGGAAGCAGGATTGATGCACTATGCGCGGAACGTGTGCGCTCTCGTGGTAAGCCGCCACGCTTAAGGGTGGACGATTCACTTTGAGCGAGACGATGCTTTCGGGCCATCCACTGCGCCTACTGCCAAGCAGGTGTGGCTGCGCCCCGCATGGGGCCTAGAGGCGTAGGCCGCTTCAGCTACAGTGTCGACGGCATCGACTTCCATGCGATCGGAACTCCCTGCAAGGCTGGCTGGGCGTTCTACCGTGGTGACCGCATCGGTATCTGGAGTGCCGGCCGATCCGGGTATGTGGATGTGGATTCCTTTACTTATACTTCACGTCAGGATCCTGGCCGGTCGAGCGTAGTCAATAAGTAATTATCTATAGCTTCAGTGATCCTGACTCTATCTCTCATTATTCTATGGGGTCGCGACCTTGGTCCGCTGGATGGCGCGGAGACGTGCACAGATTGCGCGCTCTTTCGCACCTTCGCTTGATCGTCCTATCTTTATAAGCGCGCTTCCCAATATGAAGTGCGCTTCCGCGTCATCCGGCTTCAGAGTGACGGCTTGTTGCAAGGGCGGGATGGCCGCATCTGGTTGCTGTGCAGCAATTTGGGCTTCTCCAAGTTCAAGTAGCGCGTCAAGGTAAGTGTGATTTTCCATGAGTGCAGTTTGCAGGTAGTGGATTGCTTCCCCCGTCTGATTACGGCGCCGCAGAATCCGTCCCAGAGTGCAGTTGGCAATCGGATCTTCGGGATAATGAGCAAGTTCGGCACGGAATTCTCGTTCGGCTGAGTCGTAATTATCGCTGCGCCAGAAGATCAGGCCCAGAGCTGTGTGAACGCCGGGATAGCTTGGATCCGATGTCTCTGCTGCCTGATACTCCTTGATCGCGTCGTCCTCGCGGTAGAGTTTGTCATAGGCCATCCCCATCATCGCGTGAGCTGCGGCAGAATCTGGTTGCACCGCCATGATCTGCTTGAACACGTTGGTTACACCTGCATAATTCTTCGCCCGAAGGTACGCCTTGCCAAGGATGTCCAAAGTCTCAAGGTCTGCGGGCTGAAGCTTATGCGCTTCCTCAAGATATCTGGCCGCCTCCGTGTAACGGTCAAGAGCAAACAAATCGAGACCAGTCAGATTGAAAGCCTGATAGCTCCGAGTCAGCTTTGCAAAAGCTTCCAGTAGCGGCAGGGCACGATCATAACGTTTGGCCCGGAAGAGTGCTACACCTAGGTTGCGCCGGGTGATGGAGTCCCCGGGCTGTAATACGAGGGCCTGCTGATAGAGCGAAATCGCTTCATCTTCCCGCTGCTGCCGCGCCAGGCAAATAGCCAGGTTGTTCAGGAGTGGCACAGATCGCGGATCACGCCTTAGTGCGTCACGAAATGCTTTCTCTGCTTCGGCGTATCGTCCTTCCTGAAGAGCGGACGAACCGGCGGCTATCGCCTGGCGTAGTTCAGGACTGTCTTCATGCGAAGCTTCTGCAGGCAGATAGCGAGGTAGCAGACAGCACACTGCGATAAAAACACAGAGAGTCCGCTTCGTTGAAGAGTCGGCCTGCTTTCGTGATCGAGCCGGTGTTCCTGGCATTTGCATCGGCATGATGTAGACAATCTCACAGCGGAGTCGGGCTTGTTTCTTGCGCTGTCGTTTTAAAACATTTTAATATCGTTTCACAATCAGTCGTGCCGATTCGCAAGTGAGGCATTGACGCCGTCGCCCTACCCGGTGACTCCTGTTTGTTTGCTGCTGCTAGCAGTCTATTCGGCGCCATTTTGCAGCGCCATTCTTCGAACTATAGAAAACCATGTATCCGCGCCTGGTGCGTCTACTAACGACCGTATACCTGCCAGCGCAACTTACTTTTTTGGAGAGGCCACTCTATGCAGGCACGACTCAGCAGATTTGTCATTATCACCCTTCTTCTATGTTGTCCTTTCTTCGCTACATGGTCACAAGAACTTGCTGCGAGCCTGAATGGCAGCATCACTGACACGACCGGGGCCGTAATATCGGGTGCGACGATTGAGGTTACAAACAATGCGACCAAAGGGATCGCCAGAACGGAAATAAGCGATAAGAACGGGAACTACAGCATCACCAACCTGGGTCCCGGTACGTACACGATCACGGTAAAGGCGGCCAACTTCAAATCGTCGGTTACAAATGATGTGACCGTATTCGTTGCGCAGAGGCGCACGGTCAATGCGCAGTTACAGGCGGGCGCCATCGATCAGACGGTGACGGTTCAAGACAGCACAGCCGGCATTGAGCTATCCAGCAGTGAGCAGGCCGGGACGATTTCCGGCACCCAGGTACGAGAACTGCAGCTCAATAATCGGAACTTTGAGCAACTGGTGACCTTGCAGCCAGGCGTCGTGAGCGCATTACCCGATGAAGTTGGTTTCGGGCTGAATAACACGTCAGCCGTGGCTGTGAATGGAGTGCGAGACACCGCCAACAATTGGACAGTGGATGGCGCCGATATCAATGATAGCGGTTCCAATGCCACGCTGCTCAATGTTCCCAGCGTTGATGCGATCCAAGAGTTTACGCTGGAACGGAGCACCTATGACGCCGGCTTCGGCCGCAGTGCGGGGGGCCAGGTGCTGGTTGCGACGCGTTCGGGGACCAGCGCATTCCATGGCGACGTGTACGAATTCAACCGCAACAATATCTTCAACGCCAACACATATTTCAATAAGCAGGCTGGATTAGCGCGAGCGGTGGAGCATTACAACGACTATGGCTTCACGATCGGCGGTCCGCTCTACATTCCGAAGCTGTATAACACCGCAAAGAACAAGACTTATTTCTTCTGGTCAGAAGAGTGGCGCAAGGTAAGCTCTCCGAATACGAGCAGTCTTACACCACCCACACAGGCACAGCTCAATGGTACGTTTACGGGGCAGATTGCCAATGCGCCTGCGGGCTGCGTGAGCTACGATGCGGCGTCTAACACCAGCACGATCAGTCCTTCCTGCTACAGCCAGAATGCGAAGGTCTATCTTGCCAATCTTTACGACAAGTTTCCTGCGAACAGCAGCAGTGGGCAGTACATTGCTACCTTTTCGCAACTAAATAACACTCGTGAAGACCTGGTGCGGTTCGATGCCGACATCAATGCGAAGCTGCACTTCTTCGCGCGGGCCATGCAGGACGAAACGCCGGAAAACTTTCCCGAGGGACTCTTTGCCGGGAGCAACTTTCCTGGTGTTGCGGGCTCGGCCGTGAACGCGCCCGGCGAGAATGTGGTGGGCAACCTGACATGGACAGTCTCACCGAGAGTTGTAAATGAGGCAGAATTTGCCTATTCCCAGGGGACCATTTCCTCTGCTTTTACGCCTGGATCGATCGCAACTGCGTCGTCTGTCGCAAGCCAACTGACAAATAACACTGCCTACACAGATCCATATGGCCGTATTCCTGGTATCTCTTTCCTCGGCTCGACCGTCCAGGGTTTCAGTTATGGAAGTACGCCGTACTCGGAGCGGAACCTGGATCGAACTTTGTTCGACAACTTTTCTGTCACCTCAGGCAGGCATACAGTGAGGCTGGGCGCTACTGTGTCGCAGATGCTGAAGACGGAGAATGCTTCCAGTGGCGTTGCGAACTTCGAGTTTTCGAATTTCCAGAACTTCCTGCTCGGCAATGTCCTGTCGTACACACAGAACAGCCGGGACACAATACCCGATCTTCACTATTTGAATTTCGAGGTATTTGCGCAGGATGACTGGAAGGTCAGTGATCGACTCACATTGAATATGGGAGTTCGCTATAGTTTTTTTCCATCTCCCGGTGATGTACTGAATACCTTGAACAATTTTGATCCGCGCCTTTTCCTTGCCTCAAGCGCTCCGACGATTGATCCTGTCAGTGGCAATTTTGCAGCAGGTGGGCAGATCCCGGCTACCTATGTGAATGGACTTATTTTCCCGAAGGGCAAGGCATGCACGCAGGCCCAGGCGATAGCGCCTGGCGTCAGCTGTTCGCCATATGGCAGCCACGTCAATCCTGACCCAAAGAACAATGTGGCACCGCGCGTCGGCTTTGCGTTTGACCCGCATGGCAATGGCAGGATGTCTTTGCGCGGCGGGTTCGGCATTTTTTACGACCGGATGCTCAATGGCATCTGGGAACAAAATGCCTTCCAGGATCCACCGCTGGTGCAGACAGCAACTATCAACAACACGCAGTTCGATCATCCGCTTGCGGGGTTATCGAGCGTATCTCTTTCGCCAAATCACATAACGTCGACGGGCGATCCCACGCTGAAGAATCCGTCGTATGTGGACTATAACCTTTCTGCGCAGGATCAGATTCTGCCTAACACTGTGTTCGAGATAGCGTATGTCGGATCCGAAGGCAAGCATCTGCTGGGAGAGCGGGACATCAACCAGCCCACCTTAGGCGCACGCGCTTCGAATCCGAATGCTTATGTTACTGCAGTCGTGCCGTATACGGGTTACTCCTGGTTTGCTGCGCGGTTATCGCAGTACGTGAGCAACTATAACTCGCTGCAGGTGTCTCTCAATCATCGCAGCGAGCATGGTCTGACTCTCGGCATTGCGTATACGTGGAGCAAGACGCTGACGGATCAATCCAACGATAGAACTACCGGGACCTACGATACCTATAATCCCCACCTTGATTATGGGCCATCCGATCTGAACCAACCGCAGACGTTTGTGGCGAATTATGTTTATGAACTTCCCTTCTTCAAGCAGCAGCATGGATTTGCCGGTCACACGCTTGGCGGCTGGGAGGTCTCTGGCATCACTGAATTCATCTCTGGGCAGTCGCAGACAATTACGCAGGCAGCGGACAATTTCGACTGCAAGACTCCTGCCGGCGCCACTACCGGCTGCATTGCTGGTACGTATCCAGGGGGCATCAATATCGATGTCAGCAGTATCGCTCCGCGGCCGGACCGGGTGTCGCCAGTTCAACTGGTCAAGAAGCAGACTGAGTGGTTCAATCCGGGGTCTTTCAGCGATGCGGTCGGTCACTTCGGCAATTCGCCGACAGGGGCACTTCTGGGTCCGGGCCTTCAGCTCTGGGATCTATCGGCAATCAAGAACGTGAATTTTGGAGAGCACGCCCGGTTTCAGTTTCGAGGTGAGTTCTTCAATGCCTTCAATCACACCAACTTCGATGCTATCGGGACCAACTCGGATCAGGCGACCTTCGGGACAGTCACGAGTACGCATGATCCGCGCCAGATCCAACTGGGAGCCAAGCTGATGTTCTAGTTGCGTCGACCGGGTACAGTGAGTTCTGCGACCTCGTTCCTACCTGAGGTCGCAGTTTTCTTTTGATCCACACTCATTCAACGGCCAGTCTCCCTCACCGCGGTCATAGGTACGATGTGCAAAAAGAATTGGGTGAGAAGTATCCTGCAAGCATGACTCGCTCGCGGTCTGCGCGACCTGCTTTGCTGCTGCTGTTGTTTGCACTGTTTCAGTCGTCTTTTGCGCAGCCTTTACCCGAGCGCCACCAAGCGCCACAGGTAATGGCGCCGATCGATGCCCTCATGCAGGCTGCAGTCGCCAGCAGGAGTATTCCCGGCGGCGTTGTGGTGGTAGGGCATCACGGCAGAATTATTTACCGCAAGGCGTTCGGCTCCCGCTCGATTGAGCCGGTGCGCGAGCGCATGACGGCCGAGACCATCTTCGATCTCGCCTCGCTCACCAAGTGCATTGCCACAACAACCGCGGTGATGGAGCTTTGGCAGGATGGCCGCATCCGGCTCAATGATCCTGTGGCGAGCTACTTGCCCGAGTTTGCACAGAATGGTAAAGCGGATATAACGATTCGCGAATTGCTGACGCATTACTCAGGCCTGGCTCCCGACCTCGATCTGAAAACAGATTGGCATGGACGCAAGGAAGCTTTTGAGCGGGCGATGCAACAGACACCCGTGCATCCGCCGGGCACGCGCTTTGTGTACAGCGACATCAATTTCGAAGTCCTCGGTTTTCTCGTCGAGAAAGTCAGCGGCATGTCACTGGATCAGTACACGGCGAAACATATATTTGCTCCGCTGGGGATGCAGCACACCGGATATCTGCCGCCGGCAGCGTGGCTCCCGGAGACAGCACCCACCCAGTATGACGAGCAGAATCACATGCTGCGCGGCACCGTACACGATCCAACCGCGCGGCGTATGGACGGGGTTGCCGGTCATGCTGGATTATTTTCAACTGCGGATGATCTTGCGAAATTTGCGCAAGCGCTTATGGACGGCAAGGGAGTTCTGAGGCGGGCCACGATCGAGAAGATGAGCACGCCGCAGCAGCCGCCGACGGCTGCTGCGCTGCGGGGCCTGGGATGGGATATCGACTCACCCTTCTCGACGAACCGCGGCGAGCTCCTTCCGGTCGGATCCTATGGCCATACCGGCTTCACTGGAACTTCAGTCTGGATGGATCCAACGACGGATACTTACATCATTCTTTTGACGAATGCAGTTCATCCGCGTGGAGGCAAGCCGCTGGTGTCTCTTCGCTCCCGGCTGGCAACGGTCGTGGCAGCTTCGTTGAAACTGAATCCGAGCGAACAAAGCAGACTGCGCTTGGCGCGGATTACCGGCTACAACGAATCGTTGATGGCCGAGCGTCGGATCACTACGCGCAATGCAGTAGTGAGGACCGGTATCGATGTGCTGGAGGCCGACAGCTTTCGTGCTCTGCAGGCAGACACTGATCATCCGCTCCGTATCGGGCTGGTCACGAATCAGACTGCCGTGGATGCCAAGGGTGCACGCACGGCGGACGTGCTGGCCCACGCGCCCGGCATCAAGCTTGCAGCCATCTTCAGTCCGGAACACGGCATTGCGGGCAAACTCGATTCAACCGAGATCCGCGATGGGCGGGATAGTGCGACGGGGACTCCGGTCTACAGTGTTTATGGGGATACGGATGGCAAGCGACGGCCTACGGAAGAAGCTCTCAGCAGTATCGATGCGATCGTGTACGACATACAAGATATCGGCGTGCGGTTCTATACCTACGAGAGCACGCTCGGTTATTTCCTGGAGGCGGCGGCGAAAGCGCACAAGCCTCTGTATGTGCTGGATCGACCGAATCCTATCGGGGGCAGTTATGTGCAGGGGCCGGTTGCCGACGCAGGCCGGTCGTCGTTCGTTGACTACTGGCGAACGCCGATTCGGCCTGGCATGTCGATCGGCGAACTGGCGCGGATGTTCAACAGTGAGCGACATATCGCAGCCAAGCTGACGGTGATCCCGATGAACGGCTGGATGCGTGGAGACTGGTTCGACTCGACTGGCAGCGTCTGGATCAATCCTTCTCCCAATATGCGCAGCCTTACCGAAGCGACACTCTATCCCGGGATTGGCATGATCGAGGCGACCAACATCTCTGTCGGTCGAGGTACGGACACGCCGTTCGAGGTGCTCGGCGCGCCGTGGATCGATGCCTCAGAGCTTGCCCGTTATCTGAATGGTCGCGAGATCAGCGGAGTGCGCTTTGTTCCAATTCATTTCACTCCGGAGAGTTCGGTCTATGCGCACCAGGACTGCGGCGGCATCAACATCGTAGTCACAGAGCGAGATGCGCTGGACGCACCGGAGCTCGGCCTGGAGATCGCTGCTGCGCTGCAACGTCTTTATCCCGCGACTTACAAGCTCGAGAAGCTGGACATGCTGATGGTGAACAAATCCAGCTTCGAGGCTATCGAAGCTGGAGAAGATCCACGCCGCATCGCTGAGCAGTGGGATGAGGATATCGAGCAGTTCCAAATGCTACGCAAGCAGTATCTGCTCTACTGAAACGCAGTCATGGTGCGCCTTGGGTGTTGCCTTGCGCTGCAGCAAGAACCAGCTTGCGCATGGAGTAGAGGAAGGTGAAGCGCACCAGGCCCGAGGGCTTTTCTGCATTATCCAGGAGGGTCATCTGCTGCGCCTGCCAGGTTGGCGGAGGAGTGGTATGCGTTTCGATATAGGTCACGGCGGACAAACCTGCGCCTGCTAACTCACCGAGTTGCTCGATCCTTGGCTGGATGTCGTTGAGTCGCGGTGTCTCCTGCGCATCTTCGAGCAGGCGAGACTGCGCAGCCTGCCACGTGAGAAACTGCTGCCGAAGCCGGTGAATCGCGACTTCACGCGAAGGGACTTCGCCCATCGGGACGTCACCACTTATGTCGACGCGGTGCTCCTCTTCCACGCCCGACGGTGGTGGGGTGATATTGCCGGCGAGTGCGTAGACGTCGCCGGCGAATTGCTGACGGGATGGCGGATCGGCCACGACCGCGTCGACCAGGCGATCCAGAGAGGTGAGCCCGTTTGTATGCTGTGCTGCATACCGATTGTGGAAACTGATCGGCTCCGAGACGGAAGCGAGCAGGTCGAGAGCTTCAGGATCATTCACCAGCAGGAGATTCCGTCGCAAGCCAGCGGGTCCGCTGAGGTGGGTAAGCCCCACGTCCTCCAGCCTGAGCGAGTTCACCCGCAGCCTGCGATACATATCGGAAACATCCCGGTCGGCTTGGGGCGACCAGAATCGTTCGGCGATAGCCATGGTGCGGGGCCATACGCGAGAGTCGACTGTTTCCGCATCCAGTTGCTCGGCCCACATGCAGACCTCGCCGCCAAGGATCAGCTTCTGCTGGTCAGCGGTCAGCTTCGTGTCCGCGGGAATGGGATCATCCAGAAACATCTGCGCTGAGTTCTTTTGTGCGTCGAGGTAGTAAGGTGCGGAGAGGATGCCCTGATAGCCCTGGCTGGCTCCGCCGGCGAGCGACTCTTTTCCGCGCCAGCTCTGAATCACGATGGTCTTCGGCAGTGCGGGGTCAAGAATTTCATCCCATCCCAGCATGGTCTTGTGGTGCTTCTTCAGGATGACTTCGAGTCGCTGATTGAAGTAGGCCTGCAAGGCTGCCGGGGTGGCGAAGCCCTTCTTCGCCATGAAGGCCATGACCCGCGGATTGGATGTCCATGCGGAAGCCTGTACTTCGTCGCCGCCGATATGGAAGTAGGCGTCAGGAAAAATCTTTCCCATCTCGTCGACAAGGGAGTCGACGAATTTGTAAGTGCTTTCGCGGGTGGGATCGAGAACTGCGGTCGGCGTACCGAAGACGATGGGCAGCTGCGTGATGTGTGCTTCGGCGCTCAACTCCGGATAGGCCAGGATCCAACTGGTCGTGTGACCCGGCATATCAAACTCGGGAACTACGCGAATACCACGTTCCCGTGCGTATGCAACCACTGCGCGCATTTCATCCTGGGTGTAGAAGTGGCCGCCGGAGGCAGCGTCTGTCAGTTTGGGAAATTTCCTGTTCTGGGCGCGGAAGGCCTGGTCGTCACTCAGGTGCCAGTGGAAGACATTCAGTTTCGCGGCAGCCATGCCATCCAGCGTGCGCTCGATGACGGCGATCGGCTCGAAGTGGCGGCTGACATCCAGCATGAAGCCTCTCCAGCGAAAACGGGGTGAGTCGTCGATCGCGACCGCAGGCAGTACGCACGCGCCTCGATCACTGGTGGCAAGTTGCAGGATGGTCTGCAATCCGTGCATCGCACCCAGGTCGGTTGCCGCAGTGAGGGTAGCCGATTGCCCAGTCACATTCAGCTGATAGGTTTCATCCTCGTCCATCGTCTGCGCGGCTTTGCCCGGAGCCTGGACGTTGATGGTGAGAGAGGGAGTAGCGGGATCGGCGTGGTTGACTACGGATCGCATTACATCGCCGCCGCAGGTGCGGTCGAGTTGCGAGACGGCGCGCATGACTGCATCTTCGAGCCGGCTGTCGTGGGTCCCGGCGTATTTCAGCGTGAAGGTGGAAGTTCCGCCGCCGGCCGGCGTGACTATGAGAGCGCCTTCGCCGAGAGTCATGGTGCGAGGGAGCGGCATCAACGTGAGGCGGCCTGGTGCATGGTTGGCCGTCGCCGGGATCAACGCGGGCGCGGTAGCAGAACTGGCAGACGTGGTTTGCCCGTCGGCGCTGACAACACAGCCGGCAACACAAGCAAGAAGGGCAAGCGCCCCTGTAAACAATGGCATGTGCGTCCGTTTGCGCGCTTCCCTTTCCATTCGTGTGCTTCTCCTCAGAGGTTGAATTGACGCAGGCCATCCCGCGAGCTGCGATGCTGGGAACAGGACGGAAAGGCCGGCTTCCACAAATGTATTGGATGAGGAGTCTTTCCGTCACATGCTGGTAATGCAGTGCATACGGCTGCTGCCTGCGGTGATTGCGGCGCGGACGCGCTTTCTCATCCGCTCCTGGGCGGGAACGGGCTAGGCGCGTGGGGTCTGCTGTTACTCGAAGGCTTCGGCGAAGCCCTGCAATTGCAGGTTGTTGTCCCACGCTTTGGCGAACCGTTCGTGCTGCTGGTGTAAGCAAACGAGGTAGATATAGCGGCTGTCCCCGATGGTGCGGCTGCACTGCCTTACGCTTACATAGTCGTTTTGGCAATAGAAGGCGTTTAGGTGTGGCCCGTCTGCTAATTCAAGCTCGGGATCACGCATCAGGTCGCCGTTATGTTCGCCGTGGTGGCAGACAGAGATTGCTGGCAAACCACATGGCCCTGATTCATCGGTGGCCTCGATCACCAAAGCCATATTAGGCGGGTTCTCGATCTTGAGGTATCGGCTGGGGTGCCAACCTCCGGCCTGTTTGAGGATGCGAAGGATGGTCTTCCGGATCCCGGCGCCTTGTAAGGTATGCCTCCGCCATGGCCTGATGTGGAAGGGCCAGATCGGGTGCCAAGGCGAGTGCTTGTTCCGCAGCTTCCACGAAGCGGGTTGTGTAGATGCGAGGATTCAAATCACTCGCCACGATGCCTTCGCCTTAGTAGTTCGCCAAGCCTGCTTAGGCTTCTGCATAATCGGGCTGAATCTCCGTTGCTCTCCGCTGCGTGGGCCAAGATATTGTTCCTGCAAGTAGGCATCGTGCGCCGCTGGGGCGATGTATCGCGGAGGCTTGGGATGAGGTACCGAACTACCGAGCCCCGCTCTGCAACGGCCTTTGCTGCCTCTGCTAACACCGTCTCGTCGTTCCCGTCGTGAACGTAAGTCTCGGCCCAGATATGCGAGTCATTGTCAGCACGAATCAGCTGAAGTGTGACGTGCGTTCGTGATCCCGATCTAGTAAAGGAACCTTCTGCGCCAAGCGCTCGCGCAAGCTCCGGCAACGCAGTGGCGATTATGCACTCATTGAGGTTTGCGGCTAAATTCCTTCCAAATAGTCGAATCAGCTCGTTGATTTTTCCACCCGAACACGGCATTGGTTAAATCATGCAGATGCAAGCGACTAGCAGAGACCATTCGCGAGAATCTTCTTCTGCCTCCAGGGAGATTTCAAGCACGACGCTCTGCGGACCCGCGCGCGCGAACCAATGACCACGCTACGGGGCCAACGCTCAACACAACACACAACCAGCCGAAAACATCGCCAAGGACATCGTAGAAGGTGTTGCCCCCACGCTTGTAGAGTGGCAAATCGGCTATGAGAACAGTAAACCCTGCCGCCGACTTGGATCGGGCAATCACGCGCCCGTAACGGTCATTCAACGTCAGAAGTCCGTCGCGAGCGGTGCGCGCCATCGGAACGCCATTCTCCACGCTCCGAAGTACAGCAATGCGCGCATGACTCCAATCGTCCTTATCAAAATCCCAGGCAGGAACGGCGAGTAAGCTGGGTCTGGTCTTCACCATGTCTTTACGCAGCATGGCTTGGGAATCCATGTCTTTGCAGATTTCGAGCCCAACGCCGTTGGGCAGTACTACTGGCCCGCTTCCGGGCGTATAGACTGTCGATTCAAGCCCTGGGACAAGGCTCCGCTTCTCGTAGGTTACAGGCTGCGCGGCGCCTGGCGTAAATGCCCAGGAGATGTTGCGCTGAGCGTCGTCAACATAGGTATTGAATCCTGCCACGACGGTCGCGTGTGTCCGATCTGCCAGAGTTCTGAGTCGGGCCCAAACATCTTCGCGCCACTGCGGTGCTACGCGCGAGATATTTTCGGGCAACACAATGAGCTGCATGCGGGTGTCTTGCAACTTATCGA
This sequence comes from uncultured Acetobacteraceae bacterium, assembly GCA_964658265.1. Taxonomy (GTDB): domain Bacteria; phylum Acidobacteriota; class Terriglobia; order Terriglobales; family Acidobacteriaceae. The sequence continues at coordinate 75,231 of CAZZYN010000001.1, forward strand.
TTGCAGCGACGTAGGCGTCGAGGGCTTTTAAAGTTGCCGTTCGATCATCACGTCTGTAGCTACCGATCGCGTCGTCGCTGGCGACCAGGGCCAGATGAACCGTGTCAGAGGGTTGCGAAGACAAACACCAGATGCCATAGGCAGTATTGGTCGCTAGCAGGACACCGGCAATCACCACTGGAGGGAACGTTCGGGTCCGAAGGCTGGCGGCGATACCGGCGGGCACGATGCTCAAAAGGAAGGTAATGCCAAGATAGCCCACCTGTGAAGCGCTTTGAATCAGCACCGGCATTCCAACCTCGGCAGCCGCCGGTGTGGTCACCGACCCACTGGCGCTGTTGAACGAGACCAAGAAGTCGAACGCGGTCCAAAGCACGGCGAAGGCGAACAGCGCAGTTACGGGCCCGAAAGCGTGGTAAACACGACGAGCCCGCATAACGCAACCAGAGAACCCAAGAGCGATACCGCAAATCGAAAGAACGAGCACAAACGGCGGAAGCGACCCAGAGTAGGCGCGCAGGATGGATGTGCGCCCCAACGCCATCGCCACAAAGGAGGCAAGGAATACGTGCCAGCCTTTAGTTTCGCCAAACGCAAGCCACAGCACAGGAACGGCTGCGAACCACGCTAGCCACCAGAGATCGCCGAGTCCAAGCGAGAAATAGAACCCCGCGACACTCAGCAACGCACAGAAGAGCGGGATCATTCGTGCCCCCCTACCAGAAAGAAGGTGAAACTACGCTCAGTCGTGCGCAGATAGAGTTCGCGAAACTCCGATTCGCCGCCAGCGATACGCCCGGCGCGATAAAGTGTGATCAATCCCTGCGAGAGTGCCGCGTTTGAAATCACGATCTCAATGGGGTTAACGTCCCTAAGAATGCCGTGGGATATCAGTTCCGCGATGAGTTTCAGTTGCAGAGCGCCCGCAGGCGATTTGCCGGCGATAAAGTCATGCGGATACCGCCTGGCCTTGCTCGACTGAATCAGAAAGGCTGCTTCGTAACGGCGGGGCTTGCGCAAGGCAAAGTCGAGATGGGCTTCACCCAGTTTCCGCAACCAGTCAAGTGGCGCAGCCGGTGGAATCGCAGCGACTATCCTCGACCACTCATCTAGTGCATCCAGAACCAGCGCGTCGATCAGCGCCTGCTTGTTCTCATAGTGCCGGTAAATCGCCATCGGAGTGATTCCGACTTCCTTGGCAATGCCACGCATGGACAGCGCTTGCAGACCTTTGCTTCCAAAGGCTCTCCGCGTTGCCTTTAGTATCTGTGCAGCACCATCCATGTATACACTGTAAACATCGGGGCCGATGAGAACAAGTGCGGATCAAAGCATCCGACAGGAGCATTCACAAAGGACCGCGCTCGATTCTTGCCCGTCCCTGCTTAAGGGGCCATCATCATCATTCAAAGAGAACAACCCCTTCAGTTTTGGCTCAAGAAATTCCTGCCTTGCAGTCACGACAACCGGATTTATTGTGCAGCAGCGCGGTGTATTGCTGCTGCCAGTCCAGCACCGGCATAATTGGCGCAATGGTGAGCCTCAATGGGTTAGCCCGCCTGCGCCATCGCGCGCAACGCGTGCAGCATAGCTCCTCTGGACTGGCTGTGCCGTAAAAGTAGTGAGTCGGGTAGGGGCAGGCGAACGACCTCCGCGCCCAGAGCTTCTGCGCGCTTGAGCATGGTGCGGCCACGCATCAAGGCTTAAGCGTCACGCGTGATGAGCACACGTCGAGGCCGCTATAACTTTCCCTACTTGGCGAACTCTGGCGCCAAAGCGACTGACGGTTCTTTTCGCGGCGGTGTGGAAAGAGACAAATCAGGCGCATCGGGTGCAATGAGCATAACAATGGGAGCGCAGTCTGCGCAGAGAGGATGCGACCACAGATCAATACGATTTCGTCAGGTCATCCTGCAGTCGCTTTAAACGGAATAAGTATTGCGCTTGCGCGGGCTATCTGGGGATTCTCTCCGCTCGGTCCGCCGCAGCCTTGAAGAGATTGCCTGCAGACAACTCTGAGCCAGATAAAGAAATGGGACCCAAAGCAGCAGAGTGATCATGACGACGAGGGTGATCATAGTTGCACGCATCTGTTGTGACATGGTTAAAGCTCCGATCAGGGAAATGTACGAACCGGAGGCGTGCTCGATCTCAGAGGGCTGCCTCCATTCATCCTTATCCTTGAATGCGGAATCGATGGAGCAAACGGTTCACAGCGATCGAAAAAACCTTCCATCATGAGCAGATCCGAGGAAAATGGAAGGACGGCTTCACCATGAGAGCTCCAAATGCTTGGAAAGATAAGTAGCTTTGGGCCGCTGCAACCGGCAAACAAGCGTAAACAACCTCCCGGGCCCAGTTCCCGCTTGATTCTGCGCCTTCAGTAAAGCTACCTTGTTTATCGACAGTAGCAGCGATAAGCTTTTCCGCTTAAATCCACACTCTGCATTGCGGAAACGAGCGGCAAATCGGCCTAAGGCATTGTCGAAAGCAGTACCGTCCCCTTAAGGGTCAGGATGAACTTGAAGGATCTGCTCACATCCGACTTAACGGCTCCCTCCCGACCAGTCACCGAGATGCTGATGCGCTGGAAGGCGGGAGACCAGCGTGCGCTCGAGGATTTGATACCACTTGTTTACGATGAGTTGCGGCAGGCCGCGCGTCGCCAGTTGCGCCGGGAACGGCCTGACCATAGCTTCCAGAGCGCAGCCTTGGTGAACGAGGCTTATTTGCGGCTGATCGTGCAGAAGCCTTTCGATACAGAGAACCGTACGCACTTCTTGATGATCGCCTCCCGGCTGATGCGCCAAGTGCTTGTGGACCATGCGCGAGGAAGAGGGGCTTCGAAACGGGGGGTTGCTCAGACGGTTTGTCTCGACACCTCCTTGGCGCTGCCGGATAAGAATACTGTGGATGTGACCGCTATCGATGATGCACTCGTCGCCCTTGCGAAGTTCGACGAGCAGCAGGCCCAGATTGTAGAATTGCGTTTTTTTGGCGGATTCGGCAATGAAGAAGTAGCAGAGGTGCTTGGAATTTCACTATCCACTGTGAAGCGCGACTGGAATGTCGCAAAAGCGTGGTTGGCGCGAGAGTTGCGCAAGGATAACCGTGACGACACCGGAACAATGGCCAAGAATTAAGGAAATCGTTGGTGTGGCTCTCGAATACGAGCCGGGCCAAAGAAGCACTTACCTGGATGAGGCGTGCTCCAACGACGGACAGCTAAGGTCCGAGGTCGAGTCGCTCATCGCGGCTTACGAGCATGCACATGCTCTTTCCTCGCCTGGATGGGATGGTAGTCCTTTCAGGAGCGCGGAAACCCCGCGCGTGATCGGCCCGTACAGGCTGGAACGCGAACTCGGCGTTGGCGGTATGGGTCAAGTATGGCTTGCTGAGCAGGTCGAACCCGTGCGCCGCTATGTCGCACTGAAGCTGATCCGTGCCGACCACTACAACCCGCAGATTGCGAAGAGATTCCTTTCCGAACGACAATCGCTGGCCCTGATGAATCACCCGGCGATCGCGAAAGTTTTTGAGGCGGGTACAACTCCTACGGGACAGCCCTACCTGGCGATGGAGTATGTCGATGGCTGCACCATCACCGAATACTGCAACCGGAACAAGCTCGAGGTTCCGCAAAGGCTCCGCCTGGTCCAGTTGATCTGCGATGGTGTCCAGCATGCACATCAGAAAGCCATCATCCATCGCGACCTTAAGCCCTCCAACATCCTTGTTACTGAGATAGACGGCAAACCGATGCCGAGAATCATTGACTTCGGCATTGCCAAAACCGTCTCGCACGGTGCGGACGCCGAAACCATGTTTACGATCACAGGTTCAGTGATCGGCACGCTGGGCTACATGAGTCCCGAGCAGGCAGATGGCAGTGAGGACATCGATACACGCTGCGACGTGTATTCTCTGGGCGTCATACTCTACGAATTGCTGACCGGCTCGCTGCCGTTCGAGCAAAAGAAGTTTTCATACTTCGAGATGCTGCAGCAACTGCGTGAGCACGACGCTGCACGCCCGAGTCACAGGCTGGGTCAGTCTTCGGAATCCGCTGCCATTGCGGAGGACCGGAAGACAGAGACAGTTGCATTGGCCCGGCTGCTTCATGGCGACCTGGATTCGATAACCCTGAAGGCAATCGACAGGGAGCGCAATCGTCGCTACGCCACGCCTTCCGAACTATCAGCAGATATTGAGCGATTTTTACAGAACCAGCCGGTTTCGGCCCATGGCGCATCGTTTGGCTACGTTGCCTGCAAATATATCCGGCGGCACCGCGCCGGGTTGGTGGGTGCGGCTATCTCGATCGTGCTGCTCGTCGGATTCGCAATCATGCAAACACTGCAATTGCGCGATACGCGCCGACAGCGGGATCGTGCCGATCGCATCACCGACTTCATGACCGACATGTTCAAGGTGTCAGACCCGAGTGAGTCGCGCGGAAGCTCGATCACCGCGCGAGAGATCCTTGACCGGTCTTCCCACCAGATCGAAACCGGCCTCGGGTTCGATGCGTCGGTGCAGTCACAACTGCTGCAGGTGATGGCGAAGACATATATGGGACTGGGCCTTTATGGCCCCGCGCACGATCTGGCTCAACGGTCATTCGATAGCCGGCGCAAATCGCTCGGACCGGAGAATCGAAAGACTCTCGAATCGATGACGCAGTTGTCAGAGATTCTGAGTAGAGAAGGACGTGATCGCGAAGGGGAGGCCTCGCTTCAAAAGACCATCGATTTAGAAACGAAGATTCTGGGGCCGGACGATTCCCTGACTCTCCAGACCCAGGATGATCTGGCTTCGGCCATGGAGAAAAATGCTCATTACATCGAAGCTGAGAAGCTGGAGCGCAAAATCATCCCGATTCAATTGCGTGTCCTCGGCCCGGCGGACCCTTTGAGCTTTCGATCAGCTAACAATCTGGCTACTTCTTTACGAGGCCAGAGCCGTTTTGATGAAGCAGAAGCTCTCCTTCGTAAAACGCTCGCGGATGAGCGCCGATTGTTGGGCACAGACCACCCCTCTGTGCTTGTCACCATGCATAACTACGCCAACATGCTATCGGATGAGAACCGCCACAACGAGGCCGAAGCACTCTACCGCGAGACTCTCGCTATCGAACGTCGTGTCCTCGGTCCGGAACATCCGGACACAGCCAGCACCATGACGACCCTGGCGAACGTGATCAGGTTCGATACCAGTCGTAATGCAGAAGCAGAAGACTTGTACCGTCAGGCGCTCAGCATACAGCAGCGCGCGGTAGGACCTGACCACTCATACACGACAAGGTCAAAAGAGGGTCTTGCGAATGTTTTGAACAACATGCATCGGTATGGCGATGCGCATCAACTGCTGGAGGAAGTGCTGGCGACACGCGAACGTACTTTGGGGCCTGAGAACACCGATACACTGCTGACCGGCTATAACTTGGCCGATGTTTTGTTTCACCAGAATCGTCTGGCGGATGCAGACATACTGATGCGCAAGACCCTCGCGCGGCAAATCCATTCGCTGGACAGGAACGACCCGGATATTCCTGCGTCGAAAACACTACTGGGCCGCATCCTGCTTGCGGAACGGCGTCCCAACGAAGCGGAGAATACGATTCGGGAGGCATTCGACACTCAGGTGAAGATGCTAGGACCACAGCATAACGATACGCAAGAAAGCCTTAAGTGGCTGACAGAGGCACTTTCTCAACTCGGTCGCTATGAAGAAGCGCAAACACTCTGGACGGGCATCCTCGATAGTGTTGCGAAAGAGCATCCTGAGAGTGCCGGAGACGATTGGTATGATTTTGCTGCGGTGGCCGCGCTCACCGGCCATACGGACGATGCTTTCAATGCTCTGCAGAAAGCAGCGCAGGCAGGCTTCGCTGACGCAGACTACTTGCGCTCGGACGGGGATATGCACTCTCTTCACCGAGACCCTCGCTACTCCCGGGCACTGGCGGTCGTTCAGAATCATGCACAAGCACTGGCTTCCAATCGCAAATAGTTTCTTAGCCAGATACGTTCTACACCAGCGAACGCGGCACACACATCCTTTAGCTGAGAGCACCTGCAGTTCACTCAGGCTTGGGTGTTTTAGGCTGAGCTATTACGGTGTTCGGACCTTCGATGGTGTATGGCGAACGTGGAGCCTGACTGACGCTGGTCGGCGTGACATTGAACACGAAGAGCTTATTCGCATTGCAACTCACAGCGTAGAGGTGATTCGCATTGTCCCAGTACATGCTTGAAACCTCGTCCTTGGTGTGCAGGCGGTCTACGGCGTACTTGGATTGCCGCCATTGAAGTGGAAGACTTGCAGACCTCCGCCTTCGAATCCATCAGAGCCGCCGACAGCGAGCAACTTGCCGGCGGGAGACATTTCCATGTCATACACATACTGGAAACTGACGCTGGGCATATTGTCCCGCGTGCTGGTCCTGCCGAGGTTTCGAGAGCTATAGGCTGTGTGAGCTCCGAGTGGCGGCAGGCCGTCCAGTAATTCTTCGCTGTTGTTAAAGATCTGGAACTCTACGGCGACGTGGCCTGCCGGATCCGCCACACCTCGTCTGCGCAATAGTAGTCACTGCTCTTTGCGTCGGGAATCTGGCTGACAACGCTCGACCTCTCGAGCAAGCCATTCGGTTGCCGCTTGTAAATGTCTATAACCCCTTCATAAATGGCGCAATAGTCACTGCAGGTCGCCTGGTAGGCATACTGATTGTTGGCGGCAAACGTCAATGTTCCGTAGTTGAAAAAGATAGGAGTGCTCGCGCCCAGATAATCGAGGAACCCCGTCGCCTTGTCGACCTTGAAGCTTTGAAAGTCTTCGTCCTCGCAGTCATACTCGCTGTCGGTTGATCCGCCGAAGGCCATAGCGTAGAGGTTTGTACCGGTGTGGTCGAGGAGAAGAGGGCATCTCCTCCGCAATCGGAATGGTTCGAGTTCTTTACATTCGTGGATGTGGTCCACTTGAGAGCGCCATTAGGTTGAATTTTAAGCGAGGCAACATAGATGCTGCTTCGCGTCTATGCAAAAGATAGGTCTCGTTGACAGGCATGTCAACGATGTCGTCTTTAAGAGGCGAGCCCGGGACGAGCGTCAGCCTTCCATTGGCGGCTGAAGCGAATGCATTCATTACATTCTTCTGCTCACCCACTGGCGCAGTGCTGTAGGGCTTGCTGGAGACGTACACGAAGGCAACTGGTGCAATGGATGTTGACTGCTGCGCCGCCGCTTTTGCTGTAGTTTGAGCATTGGCGACCGAGGCATTCAGCCCGAGGATGATTAGGTATGCAAGTTTGTTTTCTTACATTTTAGGTTCTCCATTCTTTCAGTCCGGGCTCCCTTCCGGGAATATCTGATAGTCAGCAACCTGATAGCCGCTGGCCCTAGTAGGCTCAGTTCGGTTTACTCCCAGTCCCGCTCCCTTAGCTGGGTCCCACCCTTTTGCGCTCGTTTTGCGCTCACTTTCAATTACGTAAACGATGCTCCATCTGGCTCATCAGTGACAACCGCATTACGCTGGCGGGTAGGGAGGACGGTTGGAGTGAGGTGGAAGCCTACCTTTGGGCTCTTCGGAGCAGACATAACAAATGAAGACCTGCTAAACAAGTCTGGCGGAGATCTGAGTCGACGCTAGCCTCATTCATTTCATCTATCACGTCAAGGGGTACCGATAGCAAGTCTTGGGACTTAAGACAACACACGAGGAGTTGACCACCTTACTTGAAGTGACCCCATCTCGTAGCTGTTAGACAATTCGCACAAGCCATATCAAGCTGCAAAAGCCCTCATGAACACCTTGAGAGCTGCATTGATCCTGCGATCGACATCCTTCGGTGAAGGAGTCGATGCCAATCCTAAGAGGACACGGCGGAAAGCTTCACCGAGAGACATATGGATGAGATGGTCCGCGGCGGTGAGTGGGTCAACCCGAAGCATATGGCCCCGACGGATCTGCAGCTTGAGATATTCGGTGAGGAGCGCATGTGCCCGCTGAGGCCCTGCTTTATCAAAGATCTCGGCGAGTTCTGGAAATCGGGCCGCCTCCGCATGAAGCACGCGGACCAGCTTGACAGCTTGATCGGCATAGAGCATCTCCGCCATTTGCTTCATAAAACGGTTTAAAGCCTGTTCCATTGGAACGTCCGCCTCAAGTGCATCAACGAATCCACGAAACATTGTTGCATTCAGACGCATTACGATGGCTTCGAAGAGCTTCTCCTTGTTTCCAAAATGATGATAGAAAGTGACTTTTGAGGCTTTTGCGCGCGCCGCAATCTCGTCGACGCTGGTAGCCGCGAAGCCCTTTTCAAGGAAGACTTCTGTTGCTGCATTCAGAAGCCTTTCGCTGAGCTGTTCCTCTCTGGGCGAAGCAGCTTTCGAAATTGCTTTTGGCACGGCCACCTCCTGGTCCAAGCATGGCATAACTTTTTGCAACCTGCCTCCCCTCGTAATTATCTATACGATACGGTACAGTATTGACTGAATCAGAGAAGGTGCGTCTAGTGAGTGAACAACCCTGGGTCCCGAAGCACAACCCGTGGCTGATAGCCGTTACCGTGAGCATGGCTACCTTCATGGAAGTGCTTGACTCCTCTGTCGCTAATGTCTCCCTGCCGCACATTGCGGGGTCCTTTGGAGCGACCCAGGACGAATCGACCTGGGTCCTAACGTGTTACCTCATTTCAAATGCGGTCGTCCTGCCCGTTGCTGCCTATATGTCCACCTTGTTGGGGCGTAAGCGCTTTTACATGACGTGCGTCCTGCTCTTCGGTATCAGCTCATTTCTTTGTGGAATCGCTCCTTCGCTACCGCTTCTGCTCTTTTTCCGTGTGCTTCAGGGTGCGGGAGGCGGCGGTCTGGGACCTTCAGAGCAAGCTATCCTTGCTGATACTTTTCCGCCGGAAAAGCGCGGGCAAGCATTTGCTCTTTATGGGCTAGCGGTCGTCTTGGCGCCGACGCTGGGGCCAACGATCGGCGGTTGGATTACTGACAACTTCGACTGGCGCTGGATCTTCTTCATCAACCTACCCATCGTGGCGTTGTCACTTTTCCTTACCTATCGCTTAGTCGAAGACCCACCGGCAATTCAGAAGGAGGTCAAGGAGGCCCAGAGTGGGAACTTCCGCGTGGACTACGTCGGCTTCAGCCTTCTTGCTCTGGCTTTTGGAAGTCTTGAAGTGGTGCTCGACAAAGGTCAGCAGGACGACTGGTTCGGATCGAGCTTCATCGTCACATTCATGGTTCTCTTTGCGACCTGCCTGATCGCAGTGATCTTCTGGGAGCTTCATCTTGCAAAGACTAAAGAACGCCCGATCCTCGACCTTTATCTTTTCAAGAACCGGACCTTCTGCGTCTCCATGCTTCTTATGTTTGTCCTGGGATCGGCACTTTACGGGATCAACACGCTGCTTCCCCAGCTGCTACAGAACCTCATGGGGTACTCGGCCGAACAAGCCGGATTGACTCTCTCGACAGGCGGTCTAGCCACCTTACTCGCAATGCCGATCGTTGGCATCGCTGTGGGCAAGATGGACCCACGCAAACTGATTGCGCTTGGCTTCATCGCAACAGCCGGCGGCCTCATCTACATGACCGGCCTCGATTTGCAGATGAGCATGAGCTATGCGGCCAAACTTCGCTTTTTTCAATGCGCCGGCCTGGGACTGCTTTTTGTTCCCATTTCCACCATGTCCTATGTAGGCACGCCTGCTTCCAAAAACAACGACGTTGCCGGTATGACCAACCTTGCGCGGAACGTTGGCGGTTCCTGCGGTACGGCTTTGTTCACGACAATGCTCCTGCGTCATCAGCAATCCCACCAGGATGTGTTGGTCAAGCATGCTGTCCAGAGCAACATCTTTTTCAGGAACCAATTGAACACACTCACCCAGCAGCACGGGGCTCATGGAGCCATGGCACAGATCTATCAACGCGTTCAGCAGCAGGCCAGCCTGCTTTCCTATCTCGACATCATCTCGTTCTTCGGTGTGGCCTGCGTTTGCATGATTCCCATTGCTTTCCTGATGAAAAAGGCCCCCAAAGGCGGCGAAGTGGTGATGCATTGAAAGAGGTATCCATGCTCCAAAACTTTCCAATTCGATTCAAGCTTCTCGTCGGCACAGTTGCTCTCTGTTTCCCCGTGGCCGGATTTGCTCAAAGCTCCTCGTCCAGTCCCAACCAGACTCCACAAGCTCAGCAGCTACCGTTGTCAGGCCGCGCTCAAGGTGGAGCGTCCGTCTCAGCGCAGCAGACTGCTTCGGGGAGTTCCAATTCCAGTGTCGATACGGTCAACACAACGGTCCAGGTGCAAGGCACATACCAGGGCAGTGTCGCGCAAGCTGTTCCGGGCAATGGGCCAATTTCAATCAGCCTTCCCGAGGCTCTGCAGCGCGGCCTTCAATACAACCTCGGGGCTCTCGGTTCTGCGGCTTCGGTCAAGCAGATCCGTGCTCAACGGCTTAATGCTCTGAGTCAACTTCTGCCCAATATTTACGCTACTCTCTCAGAGACGGGCGCCAAGACCGATCTGCAAACACTCGGCCTCAGCAGCGGAACCTTCGGGGGCAACATACCTCTTCCTACCACGGTAGGCCCTTACCACTACTACAGCGCGCAGGCGAATGTTTCGGAACAGCTGAGTCTGACCGGCCTGCACAATCTCCGATCTGCCGAGAGTCTCAGCAACGCGGCGCTCCTGAGCGCGCGGGATGCCCGCGAGCTCATTATTCTGGCCGTTGGTGGCTCCTACCTGCGAGTTCTTGCAACTCAAGCTCTGGTGGCGTCGCAGGTGGAACAGGTACGGTATTCCGAAGCCTCGTACCATCAGGCTAAAGCGCAGTTCGAGGCTGGCACGAAAGCGGAGATTGAAGCCAGCCGCAGCTTTGTCGAACTACAAACTCAGCAACAGCGTCTGAGCTCACAGCAATCACAGCTTCTCAAAGATCAGATGTCGCTCTCGCGGCTTATCGGTTTGCCCCTGGACAGGCCTTTGTTGCTTTCAGAGACATTGCCGGCGAATGTGTCCGACCTTCCGCTTGCCGAGCAGGCGCTCAAAGAAGGTCTCGATCATCGCGCCGATCTTCAGGCTTCGGCACTTCAGCTCAAAGCGGCCCGGCAAACCTTGCAGGCCTCGCGTGCTGAGTACCTGCCCTCTCTCAGCGTCAACGGTTCGTATGGAGTTGAAGGGGTTAATCCCAACAAGGGGGCCAGCGTTTTCCAGGCTTCTGCAACCATGAACGTTCCCATTTGGTCGAGCGGACGCACAAAGTCACAGGTCCAGCAGGCGGAGGCAGCGGTTGGCCAACGCACGGCAGAGTTGGATGATCAGAAAGGCGCCGTTGAAAATGACATCCGTACCGCCGTCTTGGATCTGCAGGTTTGCGCACAGCAGGTGACGGTCGCCGACAGCAACCGCCAGCTTGCTTTGAAGACCCTAAAACAGTCCCAGGATCGTTTTGCTGCGGGCGTCACCACCTCTGTCGAGGTCGTACAGTCGCAGGAAAGTCTGGCTTCTGCTGAACTCGATTACGTGAACAGCCTTTTTTCACTCAATGTTGGACGAATTAAGTATGCCCGTGCGACTGGCCAGGCCGAACAGACGATCCCCAGCCTTCTCAAGTAGTCCCGAGCGCTAGCTCAGAAAGGGAAACACCATGGCGGCACAAACTGAAGCGAAACAGGATGAGCAACAGGCTACGCAGCAAACCGATTCGGAGCAGAAGCAGCCCGAAAGGAAGCAAGTCGATCCGGCGATACGACGACGCAATATTATTATCGGGATCGTCATTGCCCTGCTTCTTATCCTCGGCGCCGTCGCGTGGTGGATCCATTCCAGCACCTACGAAACGACCGATGATGCTCAGGTCGACGCTCACCTGAATCCGGTTGCTGCGCGGGTTCAGGGGACTGTTTCCGCTGTTTACGTGGAAGACAATCAGACGGTGCAGGCTGGTCAACCGCTCGTCGATCTCGACACGAAAGATGTCGAGGTATCGCTCGCACAGGCTCAGGCTAACTACGATCAGGCAGTGGCACAAATGCGTGCTGAAGATCCGAATACGCCCATCACGCAAACAACCAACATCAGCGATATCTCCTCTCAGCGGGCCGAGGTGAAGAATGCCGAAGCCGCTCTGAGCGCTGCACAAAGCGATTATGAGACTGCCGTAGCCAAATTGCGCCAGGCTGAGGCAAACAATGAAAAAAGCAAGAACGATCTCATCCGTTATCAGCAACTGCTCGATAAGCGTGAGATTGCCCAATCGGATTACGATCAGTATCTTGCCAACGCACGCTCGCAGCAGGCAAATGTGAACGCAGCCATTGCCAGCGCGAATTCGTCAGCCAAGACAATTGATCAGAGAAAAGCACAACTGGAACAGCAGCAGACGAAGCTCAAACAGACCGCCAGCAATGCTCCGCGCCAGCTGGCGATCAAGAAAGCCGATCTGGCAACGCGCGAAGCGAGCGTCGAATCGAGCAAGGCTCAACTCGAACAGGCCAGGCTTAACGTTGAATATTGCCATGTAATCTCGCCGGTCTCCGGCATCGTTATGCAGCGAAGCGCAGAGCTTGGGCAGCGAATCGCTGCGGGAGCTCAGCTCCTGATCGTCGCTCAGGTGGATGCACCCTGGATCACCGCTAACTTTAAGGAAACACAGCTTCGCAAAATGCATGTGGGCCAGAGGGTCACGGTGAAAATAGATGCCCTCAACCGTTCCTTCACGGGAGAGGTAGAAAGCCTGTCGGCCGCCACCGGCGATAGGGCTAGCGTCCTACCCGCCGAAAACGCGACGGGCAATTATGTGAAGGTTATTCAGCGTCTTCCCATACGTATCCGGCTCTACCCGCGACAGGATGGACTCGAAAGAGTTCGCCCGGGAATGTCGGTCGAACCAACCGTGCAGTTCTAGATGGTATCTCCCGAAGGCTGGCGGGGTATCGGCACATGAATCACTATCTTCTTCTAACGACCTATCCCGTCCTCTTCTTCGCGGTCTTTGCCAATCAGCTCTCTATGCCAGTCCCCGGCGTCTTGTTTCTACTCGCTGCCGGAGCACTCTGTCACACGGGACAGCTTGGCTTCCCGGCTGTTGTAGGGCTCGCAATCGGTGCTTGCTTGCTCGGCGACACGGCATGGTTCATCATTGGAAGGAAAAATGGCGGTCGCGTCCTCCGATTGCTGGCCTTCTTCTCCGCTGACCCTAATGAGCAGATTCGTAAAACCAAGCGCACCTTCAACAAGTATGGCCTTCGCTGTTTGCTCATCGCCAAGTTCATTCCCGGCATCGACTCGGTAGCGCCACCGTTAGCGGGAATGTCGGAATGCAGCATTGCCCGCTTTCTGGTCTATGATAGCGCTGGTTCGGCGATTTGGGCGGCGACATACACGGGAGTTGGTCTACTCTTTAGTCGGCAACTCAATGGCATCGCTGTCGAAGTAAGCCGATTCGCCGGAGTCCTCGTGATTGCACTAGGCATACCTCTAGCCACCTATATGATCTGGCATACGTTGAGGTTCATCCCGGTAAGCCGAAGTCTTCGTCTTCACCGCATTGAACCAAGCCGCCTCTTGCAGAAGATGAACAATGGCGAAACAATTCTCATCCTCGACCTGCTCAGCTATGAGGAAGGGACCGAGGGAGCCGAAGGAATTCCGACCTCCGTTCGCTTGGACATCAGCAGAGTTCGCGAGGCTCGCCATGTGCTGTTTCCGTCGGACTTGGATGTTGTTCTGTATTGTGCCTCTCCCGGCCATTTCAGAAGCTGCCGTGTGGCCATGAACTTAAAGAAATATGGCATCCGGAAGATTGAAGTGCTCGCAGGCGGTCTCAATGCATGGCGAGAACAGGGACTTCCCCTAACTCATAACCTGCTCTCTTCAGAAGAGGCGATCTTGCGATACAACATTCAAATCACCTGAGATAACCGCTACGGAATAGGTAGATCCTGGTGAGCATTTAAATGCAGCTAACAACGACGTGATACACCACCGCTCTCAAATGGCAAAGGGAATGACATGCTCAATCTCACCAACAAGGTTGCCATCATCACTGTCTCGGCCAAGGGATCGGCCAGGTAATTGCCGAGCGTTTTGCTCGCGACGGCGCAAAGATCATCGTTGATTACCTCTACGCTCCTGATGGCGTGCAGAAGACGCACAATGTGATAGGGGCCTCTTTCTCCCCAGAGCCATAGATCCCCGCTTTCTTAGCCGAAAGCGGGGATTTTCATCAGCAACGCATGTCTCTGGCTGGCTGAAGGTTGTACCGAAGAGACATCGGGGCTTTTACTTTACTTCACAGTCGCAGTTACCGACTGCTCCCACTTCGTACCCGCCGTATTCACCGCGTAGATAGCCTTCTTGCCGGCACCTTCGACGGCGACACTACAAAGAAAACCGTCAGCGTGACAGTGCCTTAGCTGGTTTTAAAGCTGGAGAAAGGCGGCTGCCATCGGGCTGCCTCTTACTAGTTGTCATAACACGTCGCCGAGCGAGTCGCTTTCGGAAGACGACAGGATCAGTGACCCCGGCATGGGTTCTTTCTTAATTTGGCTGGGTAAGTCACAGGACATAACGCGACGCTTAAGTATTGACACAAGCCTTAAAAGCGATCGCAGGGCTAGCTGCCTCAGGCTCCGTCCGGACGTCCCGCCCACTCGTGCACCCTGTATTGAAATGAACACGTTGACCGTGCCGGCGATATGTGCGCTTATGCGTTAGCAGGATAGTGAAGCAGCACGGTTCCATTGATTGATAACGCACTCTTTTAATGTTGGACACGGTAGGGTGAGCATAGCGCTGGTGCTACCAGCGGAAGCAGAGTTGCTGTCAGTGTGAACGCCGCAGGCAAGAGAAACACACCGACTGGATTAGCACAGTTGGGATGAAGAAGCGAAGGAGACTCGCCGATGCGGCTTACGATCAGGCGCCTCTGAGAAGACAATTAGCAGCAATAATTCTCGAGCCATCCGATCAATTTGCGTAAGAGCGATCTGGTTCCGCCCAGGAAGATGCCCGCACTAGGTGTTACATTGCTCGAAGACCAAAAGAGCCGAGGCATCCTTTTGACGCACACGGAAACAACAATCACGGGGTCGAACAGTAAAGCGACTATTATCAGCATGGCAGTCCTCGCCATTGCCATCTCATCCGCTCTTCACGAGGGGGTCGGGCATGGCCTCATTGCGTTGCTGCGCGGCGATATTCCTACCGAGCTGACAAGCAATCATCTTTCCGATGTCCACCCCGACCGGCTTGTCGATGCGGGCGGGACTCTCGTCAACCTTGCGGCCGGAGTCGTGTTCATGGGTGCTACTCAGCTGCTGTCCCATCGGGCTAATTTTCGCTATTTCCTATGGCTGCTCGGCTCCTTCAACCTAATGGATGGTGCCGGGTACTTCCTTTTCTCCGGCATCCTTGGTCTGGGTGATTGGCAGGAGATCATCGTGGGACTTCCCCACTACAACGCCCTCCGTGCCGCGATGTCGGTCATAGGGGCTCTGCTTTATTTTCTTGTCGTGACGATCATCGCGCGACAGCTCAAACCCTTCTGCCCCGACCGCACAATGCACCGATCGCTCTACAACACGGTCGGACGTCTTCCCTACTACGCAGCTTGCGGCTTCTACTGCATTGCGGGCGCCTTTGATCCTCTGGGTTGGCAACTCCTCCTGCTCTCAACCATCCCTGCAGCCTTCGGAGGCAACTCCGGATTGATGTGGGCTGACTCATTGCTTCCCAAAACGTCAGTGGCTACCGGAGCTCCTTTGGTAGTAAACCGGCAACCCGGCTGGTGGGTCGCTGCTACCGTAGTTGGTCTCACCTATATCGTTGTTCTTGGCCGCGGCATCCGATTCAATCCTTGAGCTTCGTCGCACATCGAAACTGAGATATGCACAAAGGCTTTGTAGGAGCGCCCGCATAATTCGACGATTTATGAAGTCGCGCCGCCACCTCAGCTAGAGCACGGCTAGCAAGTGCCATCATCAATTGAGTTTGTGTATTGGTGATTTGCAGCACGCGACATTTTCCGCCCCACGTCCCCCTCGACTTCGTCGGCCATGTCCTCGTACGCAAGATGTAGTCCTGTCTAACGGCTAGCGCGTGTAGATCACGGTCCGGCGAAGAGGTTTGGCGAGTAAACAATAAAAACTCCTGTAACGCCACCCAAGATAATGCCCAAGGCGGCACCAACACCGGCTGACTTGCTGAAGCTATGCCAGCGCCCGGACCCGCTTTCGCTGCGGCACCTATGGTCAGGCCTTTGGCGCTTGATCGCCGAGGCCCAGCCAATCATCCGTGTCAGGCAGGTCGCGAGGAGAGCCTGCTCTATGAGTCGCAAGACTCCTCATTGTTCACGGGATATGTTTGCCAAGTTAAGTTTTTGGGTATCGTTCGAGAAGGCACTGTATAAAATCAACGTCGGGTCGCATGCGGTGTTCAAATAAAGCTTTCACAGCCACCGCGCCCGTAAATGTTTTGGTCAGGGAAACGATCTCATGACCGCTATTCGGATTTGGATTCACGAGGCCTGTGCGCGAAGTTGAGCCGAAATTATAGAAGCGGACTCATCGCTTCTGGACCAATGACGATCGACAGACCGACGTGGCAAAGGCTTCTTAATAAAAGGCTGCGCCACCTGATTGACCGCAGAATGATAGTTGGCCTTGAATTGGAGTTGCGAGTGCTGGCTCAGACACCTCAGCGGCACAACGGAAACTGATGAGAGGTGAAGGGAGCGACCCGATATGGCCTCGGAATAAAAGGCGCTTCTCGATTGGATTAATCATTCGAAGACTTCGATTCTCGCGGGCGGAGTTGGTCACGGAATTCGCCTCATCGGAGTCAAAGGTCTGGAAGCCATGCTGCTAAGGTGCCCGAAGCTAGAATCGGATGCTGTAAGAGAACGTCGCAGCCCGAGGCCATCTTTGTGAGACCTATCTACGCATTCGCAAGGGGCTCTAGAGGAATCCAGATCTCAATCGGGCCGTTGGGTGAGCCGACTTCCGAAATGCTGGTGAAGCGCTCAAACTCTGGTGCATTCCTCTCTCTACGTCCAGAGTTGGGTAACCACTTTCCCAACAACCAACTCCATGTTTCGCGAAGTTCGAGCGGATCATCTACGAGAACTACAGCGTACTCTCCGGCCTCCAGCGTAAGACTCTGGCCACCGATTGCGCTCTCAGGACTTTCCTGAGCAACCCCGGTCATGTAATGAATCTTGCGGTCACCCGTGCAAGGCGAGGCGCCGTAGAGCTGCGCCCTCTCGCCCACACCCGGATGATCATGCAGAAACGCGCGCCACTGCAGTGGGATCCGCTCCGAAGCTTCTGCTTGCGAATCATAGGTCGCCATGATGCCAGTCAGCACAACAACCTCGGCCATGTGAAAGACGGGATCAGACTGAGATTTCATTCGGTCAGAATACTACTGGGTTGACAAACGTATGGTAGTTTTTCTGTCTCTCTGAATTGAAGACCGTCCCGCCGAAAAGAAGAACAGGCCGCCTAGCGATTTCCTTCGGGTACTGCCTGACACGACGCTCACTTCCCTAAGGCAAGTGGAAAACTCATCTAGGCCTGCTCTCGTTGAAACCTTACATCGGCGGTCATGCACCGGTCTGACAGCAAATCGTTCGAGTTTCTGAAAAGATCGACAAGAATGTGCACGATCGCTTGCGTCTGAGACTTCTGCGCGAAGGTCCGGAGGTCATTCGAGTCCCTTCCCAACGTGCGCCAAAGTCCATTAGGTTTCTGTCTAAAGACTAAAGACCCGGTTTCGCGACCATGGTCTCAGTGTGCGCCTTCATCTAGAACTCCTCGCCCTGCGAATGAGCAGAATTAGCGGTCTTGATCACTGAATGAGAGTCATCTAACTTTCCAGCCCGACCTAGATGGAAGGCATCGAAGACTCGTGAACATGAGTAAGGCTTGAGCATGGCATTCTATCGCAGCCGCTACTCATATTCGTGTCAAGACGGTTGGCATCACCTCCGCCGCGAATGAGAGACCCTGGCTTTATTGCCGCTAGAAGAACGCTCTCGTAGCGATCTCGTCATTCGCGGTGCCACAGAGCAGAGTAGTACTGCTTTCTAGATTTTTGTCATCGAACTTGAGCGTATTTCTCCTCCTAGGAATCGGGTCCGACGTTCTTTCCTGGGCGTCTAGCTCGAGCATTTGTCCTCAGACTAATATTCGGCAGATAAAATGAAAGTGGTCGTCTCAACGGATTCCGCTGAATCCGTTTGCCTCCTGGAAGGAAGCGACGAGTCTTAGTCAAACACTTTGAGGCAACAGATGGAAAAGATTTCTAGACGTGACTTTACGATGATGTGTGTCGGTGCACTTGCTGCGTTCAATGAATTGGCTGGCTGGCCTCAAACATCGGCAGCATCGTCTTCCACAATTAATCCGGATGATGATGAACTCGCTTCGCTCTCACTGCTTGATGCGTCAACCCGGATCAGGAATCGTTCTGTGACGTCTGTTCAGTTGACCAGAGCCCTCTTAAATCGCGTCGCGATCTACGATCGGAACTTGAACTCCTACATAACTGTCATGGCGGCTGATGCAATAAAGCAGGCGGAGCAGCTTGATAAGGAGGCGCAGGCCGGCTTCTTTCGCAGCCCGCTGCACGGTATCCCGCTTGCTCTCAAAGACAACATCGATACGGCGGGCACTCGCACAACAGCTGCAAGTCCTATGTTTAAGACACGTGTACCAACGGAAGACGCGGAGGTGGTGAAAAGGTTCAAAAACTCGGGCGTCGTCATCCTCGGCAAGCTTAACCTGCATGAGTTTGCGCTTGGCTGCACCGGGGATGTCTCTTATTTCGGTCCCTCCCGAAATCCATGGGATCTCGAACTTGTTACGGGTGGAAGTTCGGGCGGCTCGGGTGCCGCCGTCGCAGCGGACCTTTGCTACGGCGCGCTGGGCACGGATACCGGCGGCAGCATTCGCGTGCCTTCGTCGTGGTGCGGCATCGTCGGCATCAAGCCAACTGTTGGACTTGTTTCTCTACGCGGCATCATTCCCTGCCTCGCCTCCCTGGACCATTGCGGGCCGATGGCGCGCACAGTCGAAGACGCGGCACTGATGCTCACACAACTCGCCGGCTACGACAGTCTGGACGCTTTCAGCGTGGAACATGCGCCCCAGGATTACTTCAAGCTGATGAAGCAGCCGGTATCGAGTTTCAAGCTGGGCGCTCCGGTGGAATTTTATGACCATCTGGATGCAGAAGTTGCGGAGATTGTCGCCACAGCGACAGAAGTTCTGACACATCTCACACGAGGCGTCACGTCACACGCGCCGCTGCCCGCGATCCCTGAAGGCGAGAACTTTTTCAACGCTCTCGGCGACACCGCGGCATATCATGAGCCGCTGATCAAACAGTCCGGAATGGACTATATGCCACCCACGATAAACGACATCAAAGCGATCATGGCGCCCGCGTCGGCAGCCGACAGCGCTAGAGCACACCACACCTTGGTGATGATCCGGCGGCAAATCGATGCCGCATTCAAGGAGGTTGACCTGGTAGTTATGCCTACTACGACCAGCTTTCCGAAGCCGATCAAAGCTGCCCTCAAGGAGGAAATGAGCGATCGCAAGCCGACCAAGGCCTATGACTTTTTTGATCCAATGTCGGGATGCAGCAATACCGCTCCATTCGACGTCTATGGCATTCCGGCGCTTACGCTGCCCTGCGGTTTCTCACAGAGCGGCCTACCGGTTGGTTTGACAATTGCTGGACCACATTTCTCCGAAGGTAAAGTGCTCGCACTCGCGTACGCCTTCCAGCAGGCGACTGACTGGCACAAACGCAAACCGAACCTCACGCCCGGCATGCACATACCACCGCTCATTGAGGATGAGGTTCCGGAGCCGAAGAAGTCGTAAATGCCATATCCAGAGTTGGAGAAATGGAACGTCATAGCCATGACTACCAAGTCTCGTAAAGGCACAATTGCGTTAGGAACGCGGCCTTCACTTCGCGCGCACTCCAAATCTCTGTAGCAACACCTAGCACCCCAACCATCTAGGGTCACCTTTGAGTTCTTCTTTTGAGGACGCATCCGCTTGCACGGATTTATGTGGAGATGAGCCATTGAACATGGCGACTCTTGTGGTTTACATCTCTAGTCTGTGTGCAGCGTGCCGCGCTTTAAAGCACCCGTCATGTCGGGCACACGCATTCCTGTTCCAGATTCCGCTGGCGCCTCTCCGTGGTGTGACCGTCACACAAAACAATTTAGCGTTTCTGCCTCAACGGAATCTTCAGCCCAGACGACGCTAGAGCCGCCCCACCGTGTCCTTGCCGACGTTCCAGTCTGGTCTTCGAAAGAGCTGTGATCCGTCGATAACTATAAGGCCTGTGGTGGCTGGCCAGGATCACGATCGTCCGGGTGAGTTCATCTTCCTCGTCCCGCTGTGTCGGCTGGTGGCGTTGCGTGCTGCGTTCCTGTTGCACCACCGGGCACGCACGCCGCTCGCTCAGACCATAAGCTTTTCCCGCTTGAATTACCCACAGCGCTGTCGTTTAGAGCTTAGAGTTTCTTTCGCGATCTCCTTCGACACCACCTTATCGAGACTCAGGTGAACCAACAGGCGCTTCAGCTTCGTGTTCGCAAGCTCCAGATGTTTCAGCCGCTCGGCCCGATCCACCTTCAACCTGCAAGACTCCCTGCGCCGGCTATATACGTCTGTTCCAAGAGCTTGGCTTCCTTACAGACTTGCGCCAACGACCTGCCGTTAGCCACGGTAACCTTAACCTGCCGAAGCAGATTCACAATCTGCATTGCTGCATGCTCTGTGTCATGCCATCGAAGGCTCTTTTCAATACCACTCTTAGCGTTCCTAACTGATACAGAAAAGCTCGGAATTTTCAGCCGGATCGTGCGGGAAAAAGAGCGCAATTACCGTGCCACTATGTGGACGGCACGTGCTACTTCGGATGCGGATCGATCCGTCGTTCTTGGCAACCAATTCCTGCGTGATCCACATGCCTAGTCCGGTTCCAGCATGGCCTTTGGTAGTAAAGAAAGCCTCGAAGATGCGGCTCAATGTTTCGCGGTCCATGCCGGTTCCAGTGTCGGCAATGGTAATGCGCACTCCCCTTCTATTGGATGACCAGTGCGTTGCATCCCGGTTTCGCAGGTGAAGCGTTCCGCCGGTGCGCATCGCGTCTATTGCATTTCCGACAAGATTGGCAAGGATCTGTCGTACTTCACCGTCAAAGCACAGAAGCGGTGCTGCATCGGAGCGTTTGATTTCGGGAATTACAGATGAATTGTTCATTCTGCCCCGATACAGCGCCAGAACCGATTCGAACAAAGCCCCCAACTGAAGCTTTCTCCGGCTGCTACTTTGATTGTGGAATCGAAGAGTATGGGTCGTAATCTCCGATACACGCGCCAGCTCATCCTGCGCGGCCGTAACATATTTCTTCGTCTCCGGTTCCAGTACATGAGTGGCAAGAATGAAGAGGAGGTTTGTGATTGCCTCCAGAGGATTGTTGATCTCGTGAGCGATCGAGCTAGCCAGGCGACCAACCGATGCCAGCTTTTCACTTTGGATTAGGGCTTTTTCCGCAATCTTCTGCTTCGATGTGTCTCGAATGATGGCAGAAAAACCGGTCATGCGCCCTGGAGGCTCGAGGTGGGGACTCAAGTTCACGGACACTGTCAACAGTGTCCCATCCTGCCGAACACACACGGTCTCTCTCGAAATGCTCTTTCCTCCGTTCAGCAATTCAACGTCCAGCTGCATTTCCGCAGCCTCATTCGTCGCGAATAGAATCCCGGGGAACGGCATACCCAAAACTTCACTTCGCTGATAGCCAAACATCGTTTCAGCACCATCATTCCAGCTTTCTACTCTCCTCTCAGCGCTTACCATAACGATCGCGTCGGAGGAATGGCGCACCACGTCTGCCATTTGCTCTGCCGTCTTGCGTGTAGCAAGCGAATGTCGCTCTTTGGAACGGCGCTCCGTAACATCGAAGATCGCCATGGCGATGCTACCCGGTTGGCTGTCTCCCCCGGGTCTCAATTCGGCATTGATTAATACAGGCACCCTGCTGCCGAGTGTAGATAGCAGTTCAAGGGCGACTTCCTTCAGATTACCGTTCACCAAGAGAGTTGCGGCAAGTTGCGTGTCGTAAACTAGTCGGCCTGCAGGGGAGAGAAGCTGCTGAAAGTAGAACCTATTGAGTTCACTCTCGGCGATGCCTGACAGACGGCAGAACGCCTGGTTCGCGGCGCTCAGTCGACCATCCAAATCGATCAAAGCGATTGCGCAAGGCGCAAACTCGAACAAGGCGGCTTTTCGTGCCGACTCCTGTCCGTCGAACGCGTCAGCCTCTAAAGAAACTGCGTGATCGCTTTGATGACTTCGCTCGGTGCGCTCAGATGGGGACAATGGCCTGTAGCCTCTAACAGCTTGTATTGGCTTACTGGTAGATGTTCGTGAACGTATCTGCCGACACTGACTGGCGCGACAGCATCCTGCATACTTTGCAGCACAAGCGTGCGGGTTTGCAACTTAGGCAGATCGCAGCGATGGTCAGACAGGAAGATGACGCGAGCAAAATGCTGGCCCAACACCGGATCCGTGCGGCAGAAGCTTTCTTCGAGCTCTTTAGTCAGCTCAGGAGACCCTCTGTTGCCCATGATGATCGGGGCCATTGCAACAGACCACCCAACATGATTGTTCGCCAGCAGATCCAATAGATCGTCGATGTCAGCACGTTCAAAGCCGCCAAAATACTCGGCGTCATTGATGTAGCAGGGCGATGCTCCAATCATGACCAAAGCTTCGAATAATTCCGGCCTGGCAATCGCAGCCTTGGCGCCAATCATGGAACTAACAGAATGTCCCACAAAGTGGACCCCTGTCAGTTTCAGCTCACTGATAATCTCCAACACATCTGCGGCATAGCCGTCTAACGTGCTGTACTTCGCACTGTCGAATGCCAGGTAGTCGGAAAGTCCGGACCCGACGTGATCGAAGAGAATAACCCGGTAGTCATTCAGAAACGCCGGAGTGAGTCGGCGCCACATCTTCTGATCGCAGCCATAGCCGTGCCCGAACATCAACGTCTTGGATCCTTGGCCCAAGACCTTCACATTGTTACGATTCAGTGCTTTCATCAGGACTCTTGGACGATGATGAAGTTGAGTCGCGAAGAAAAGCTTGTTTCATCACGGCTCTGTCTTGCAACAATACTAAAACTTTATCTTTCAACTTACATTCTAAATATGCACATAGGAGTTCATCCTCGATGGGTGTCTCACTGCTACCTAACCTACAGGATCAATGACGTCTTAATCAGGGATGAAGAGCTCGAATCGAATGCCCCATAAGTGGCATTGACCTATTTGCAGCCGCGGTATCGAAAAGCTTCGACTGTTTTTTGAAGGTTCGCTCATGACACCTTGCTCTCAACTCAATCAGTCTTGCGAGCTAGCGTATTCGCCAAGCTGTTGAAAATAGCAAACACCTCTTCCAAGTTCATGGCAAGTTTTTCGCCAACAGCTCGGCTTCACCGCTTGTCTGAGGCCGTTCCTCGAGATACGCAGTGACGACAGCTTTGAACTGTTGTGGAACGGGGTTTCTGGAAACTTGGCACTTCGGGATCGGGGCAGACCCGGGCAAGTTACTCAGAAGCCGGCTTCACAGGCCCTTTGGCACCGACACGACTTTTGATGCTCCACTTGGTAGTCGATTTGGCTTTGATCCATGCCGAGCGACAATCGCGATCAACCGAAAGCGATCTAAGCTAGTCCGCGCTTCGAACATTGAAACTGTCGCTTTGGCGAGAGCAAGCGAAAGGAAAGCTATTGCTTTACAAGCCAATGGAAACAGTCGAGGACGGTTCTTCTGAACCGTCCTCGTTCGGATTCTTCAATATTGAGGACGCTCCTCCATGGGACACGTGGTTTGCGTATTCCGCAGGCACAATTTTTAGTTGGGTTCCCGAGTCGTGGTCCAACGTGCTCAGGCTGGTATCGACGCGAATATTGTCGATTGCATTCATTGGCTCAATTTGTCAGAACTGTCCGACCTGCAAGACAGCTAGCCAAATCAGAGCTACTCGCAACAAGAACTTTTGTGCCTTCCTGAGCATCATCCAGCACTAGACGGGAGCAAGTTTCTCAAAAAACCGAACTTTTCAGGCACTTACATCCGTTGATCGACAGAACGGCGTTTACCAGGATGTGTCAGGTTCATAGAATATTCTCAAGGCTAACTCGCGAGGACATTGTTGATGGACAGGCACGACGATGGAAGCGCTGGAGATGCAAATTACGGGCGAATCGGTCAGGGGTATACAGACTATCGTCAGCCTGATCCTGCTATTGTGTCCTTTATAGAGAAAGCTCTTGGTGACGCGGAGACCGTACTCAATGTTGGCGCGGGTGCGGGCTCATATGAGCCACTGCAGCGCCAGGTGACCGCTGTCGAGCCGTCTGCTTCTATGCGAGCGCAGAGGCCTGCTCACCTGAGCAGAGCAATCGACGCCACGGCGGAGTCGTTGCCCTTCGAGACAGGCTCATTCGATGCAAGCATGGCAACATTCTCGGTACATCAGTGGTCGGACCTTGAAAGCGGGCTTGCAGAGATGCGGCGTGTCACAAGGGGACCGGTGCTCATTCTCACTTGCGACCCTGCCGCGCTCCGGCAGACATGGCTGTATGAATATGCGCCGGAAATGATTGACGTAGAAGCACGGCGGTATCCCTCCATGGAGAGAATTCGTAGCGGCTTGGGGTCAAGCGTGACAGTAATACCTGTTCCCATTCCGTTGAACTGCACAGACGGCTTCAGCGAAGCCTATTACGGTCGCCCGGAACGCCTCCTCGATTCCGGGGCAAGACGCGCAAATTCTGCATGGAGCTTTGTAGATTCGGAGGTCGAAGCTCGCTTCGCTGCCAATTTACAAGCTGACCTGAAAGCGGGTTTATGGGACCAAAAGCACGGCATGCTCCGCAAGTTGCCCCTCTTCGAGGGATCTCTTCGGCTCCTCATTGGACAGGCAGCAGACGGTAGCTAACGATATGTCGGCTTCTCGTCAGCGATCCCGCTGCCGCGTCCGATAGGACAGTATTGCTGCGCTACACTCACCACCATGTGGAACCTCGTCTCAGCTCTCGCGCTCACCCTCATCGTTTGCGGCTCCCTCTCGCTTTCTTCCCAGACGCAGTCTTCAACGCGCTACGAGACCCGTACAAGTCACGATCCCAATGGCACGGGTACCTTCTACATGGGCAGAGAGATCGCCCAGGTTATGGGCCCCGGAGGCATCGAGTGGCTGGATCGCGCTGAGAGAGACACCGAAGAGCACCCTGCCCAGGTGCTTGACGCTCTGCAGCTTCACTCCGGCGAGGTCGTCGCCGATCTCGGAGCGGGATCGGGCTACTTCGCCTTTCGTATGGCTCCCAAGGTCGGGAACACCGGCAAGGTACTGGCTGTCGATGTGCAGGACGAAATGCTGCAGACACTGAAGCAGCGCGCCTCTGCCCAGAAGATCGCAAACGTGCAGGTCATCAAGGCAAGTGAAACCGATCCGCACCTGGCGGCCGGTACAGTCGACCTTGTGCTGATGGTGGATGTGTACCACGAACTCGCCTATCCCTACGAAGTCATGCAAAGAGTTCGCGACTCACTGAAACCCGGCGGACGCGTAGCGTTCGTCGAATACCGCCAGGAAGATCCCGCCGTCCCGATCAAAGAAGTCCACAAGATGTCGGTGGCTCAGCTCGATAAAGAGATGGCAGCCGTCGGCCTGGTCCCTGTACGCAGAATCGAAACGCTGCCTCTGCAACACATCCTCATCTTCGGCAAAAGATAGCGAAACGGCGCAAACCCTGCCATTCATCTGCCCAGCTAACGAGCCTAGAGGCTAGGCTGTACCGCGGTATTTGCGGCGGATAGCCTCCTTGTGAAAATGGCAAATCAAGAAACTTTGGCAGCGTTTTTGGATGATCAGGGGCAAGTTACCGAAAAATCGACTTCCCAGAAGTTAGACATGATCCATGGCTGCTAGCACCCATTCCGCATGGCGTTTCGTAACAGCTCCCGAAGTCTGAATTTGATCCATAAGTGACTGCCGGAACCACGAGGTATCGAGCACAGAAGCGATTCGACAATAACGTCGAAACTCACGCGTATCGGGCCCTTTCACCCTATCAAGCACCACTCGTCGCAATCTTTCCTTCTGACTTTCGTGCAAACTTGCCCTCTTGAGGTATCGCAGCGTGTCGGCCTTGATGTAACCGGACCGATGGAAATGAGGATCTGATTCCAAGAAGTCAATCGCTGTCTCTATAACGTTCACATCACCCGCAGCCAGCAATGTCATTCCTCTAAGCAAGCCGCCAGGAAAAGCAAGCTGATCGTAGCGTTCCCGGTACCGGGCGATAGCGGCAGAGCGCTCGGCTTGGGTCGGCCCCGTCGCACGTATAGAGTCGTGCAGCTCTCTCAATTTCCTGG
>CAZZYN010000001.1:101750-110602 GCA_964658265.1 uncultured Acetobacteraceae bacterium
CGCTTGAATTGCGAGATGAGATTTCATAAGGTTCGATAGAGTTTAACGGACATCCTTGCCGGCCCACCTGCCACTCGCAGATTCCTCAGAAACGGGTTTTGAGAAATTGTGCCGGGCGGCGCTGTGGTGCGCCGGAAGGCCGATATCACCACTGTCTCAGTTGTAGGCTTCGAACCGTCCGGTCTCCGGGCTCTCGGATTAACGCCGAAGCTCGAGCCTGGGTGAACTAATTCGACCTGGCACCCACAAGGGTGATCTAGTAATCAAACACACAGCTACATTACCTTAGGACTTTCTACAGCAAGCCGAAGACGCCTTGCTGCAAGTGTCTTGCCCGCGCCGGACCTATTTCGATCTGGACCCGACAGTTGCGCGCCTTGGAAAACCGCCTACAAGCGCATGCGTTTAGCAGACTCGTCCTGCTCAACGCTCACGAGTAGCAGGACGAGTATTACACAACTTTACGAGATGGCAACTTCGCGGACAGACGCCCTCAAGGTGCAGATAACTATGAGTAATGACTGAGCGCCGGCAGCCATGTGGCATAGAAGCTGATCGTGATGCTGTTGCGGAGGCAAGTCGGACATGTACCATTCAGGCGAGCGCTCGCAGGAAAGCAGGGGCAAGAGGTGTCGTATGGCGAAAGAAGACAGGCTTTCCGTACCCGTCGCAATCGTTTGTATGGTTGCCGGAATTCTTTTGCTTCCGGTCTTAGTGCCGGTTGCCTGGATGCAGCATGCATCGGAAAAGCGTCGTATGCAAGCGGCCGCGCGCCAGACAATCTGCATAGAGTGCGGATGTCTGCTGACGGATGGGTCCTTGACGCGCGCTGTTGACTTGTGGCGCGCATACATGGCGAAGTTGCAGCGAGATCACCCCACTATGCTGTTCAGGGTTGTCCGCCCGTATGACGCCGTCTGTCTCGCCTGCGGGCTAGAGTACAAATGGACGAATGAGATGAGGGTCTTTCAGCCTCTGCAGGCTACGAAGCTCGACGATTAGATACCCGGTCGACCTTCCCATGTCGAGTCCTTGGTAACGCTTGTCTTGAGCCCTTCAAGATCAAATTCGACGAAGCCCGTAGACCAGTCTCGCTCACTCACATTGCCGCCAGCAATTCGTCTGGGCTGGCCAAACATCTCCCAAACTGCCGATACGCGGCGAACCCTTTGAAACGACATGCACCACCACATCGGTCTTCGTACAATCAAGCTATGCTTTGCGAATATCGGCTTACCTTGGACGACTACAAGGCTGCGGAGCGTATCTCAGTTTCGATGTGGGACGTAGCTCAAGGATTGAAGCGGATGCCGCGGCCAAGAACAACCATATAGCTGAGACCAACTACGGCAGCAGCCTTTCCTCAAGCGGAGAGAGCAATCTACCTTTAAACTAATGAACGAGATCCTGGAGCTGTTCGCAGATCGATTTCGCGCTGGTTTCTTCAGCAAGCACCATCTGCAAACCCCTTGTGGCGAATGAAGGTATTAACGGACCTACTATCGAAACTCAGGCGAATTCAGATCCTGACTCGAGAAAGTTGCTCCAGCATCTCAACTTTTTATTGTCTCGGCTGTGAACAGGCCCTCTTTCGAACACCATTGTTGTCAGCTTGAGCGCCAAACAGAATCAACTAACAGTGTTTTTCCGAATAGTCTCTTCACGGTCTTCGGCCGGTGAGATGAAAGACGAGGCCAGTCGTGAGCCGGATCTGGTTTTGCTCATTATTCGCACCGTTCGGGACATGGGTCAGCAGATATTCTGCCTGGGCTACACGAATGGAGAAGAGCGAGGAGAGGTGATAATCAAGTCCCCCGCCGGTCGCGAAAGCAATTGTGCTCGTTGAGCGGTCGATGGCAAAATTTGTGCTGCTATGCCCTGCGCCAACCAGCACCTGTCCGTATGGAGTCCACTTTCTTTTAGAGCGATAGCTATATCGTCCCCCGGCAAGATAGGTTGTAAGGCGCAGATCGTGGCTGCCGCTGTTGATGTTGCTGGTCTCTGTTTCCCCGAAATTGAAAAGAAAGCTAAAACCAGATGGATCATTGGCGGCGACCTCTGCGCTTCCTCCGTACATAAAGAAGCAGCCGCAATCTGTTGGCCCTGCATTGGCATGGACGGTTGTGAAGCCAACACCAAGGTCGAGTGTGGGCGCCGGATCCGTGACTGGCGGTCTTGACTGGGCCTCGGCGACCGAAGCCATACATCCAACTGCGATAAGCAGACTTGCAGCAAAATACTTCATCTTGAATCCCCTCTTATCGAACAGTCAGAGTAACGGTGGTGGAGTGGTGAAGCGAGCCGCTGGTGCCGGTCACGGTAATAGTGTAGGAATGCGGTGGCAGACCAAAATAGCCGCCGCCGCAGCCGGTCAAGCTGCCGATGGTGCCAAGGCCCAGGAGCAGCAACAGGGAGAACACTACCCCGCGGGGCAGCTTACGAAGCTGCTTGCGGAAGCGCTTTACACCTAGCAAAGGCAACAACAACAGCGCATAGCTCGTGCTCGAGATACCATTGCTGTTTTCGAGTCGAGCCTGCGTCGGCGAAGTGACAATGGTCATCGTTGTGTCTGTCGGACCCGCACCAGGTACCAGGCTGGCAGGACTGAAGGATACAGTCGCACCTGGCGGCAGTCCCGTAGCAGAGAGAACAACACTTTGATTGAATGGCACGTTCAGCCCGCCCAGCGAGACCGGGTACTGAACACTGTCTCCAGGGTTGATGGTTTGGGTGGGCGGTGTTGCCGTAATGGTGAAGTCGGCAGACACAGCGAACACGGTTACACTCACCGAGTTCGAAGTCTCCCCACTGTAGTTGACATCACCTGAGTAAACGGCAGTGACGGTGTGGGTTCCTGCTGCCAGCACGTTGGTCGTGAAGGTTGCCACTCCGGAGGCGTCTAGCGTTCCCGTGCCGATGACCGTGCTTCCGTCATAGAACGTCACCGTACCGGTAGGTGCGACACTGCCGGTCTTCGTGATCGTGTCCGTGAATGTGACCGCCTGACCTACCGTTCTGGAAATGGCCGAAGCAGTCAGCACATCTACATTGCTGGCAGGGGTTTGGGCGACGGACACCGTTTCCGTGACGGGTCCGGCATTGGAGACGCCGTAGTTGGTATCCCCTCCATAAACGGCTGTGATGGTATCCGTCCCAGCCGGCAACGTAGTAGTCGTAATTGTTGCCACACCGGAGGCGTTGATAGTGCCGGTGCCGATGACAGTCGATCCGTCGTAGAACGTTACGGTACCAGTCGGCGCAACTCCCCTGATGAGGTTGATAGTGTCCGTGAAGGTCACTGCCTGACCCACATTGATCGCAGGGTTGGAGGTCGTCAATACGCTGTTGGTCGTTCCCTTGCTGACTAAAACGGCTACAGTATTGGATTTCTCAGAGGCATATTGACTATCACCCGAGTACACGGCAGTGATCGTGTCCGATCCTACTGGCAGCGACCCTGTCGTGATCACGGCGACTCCTGATGCATTAACCGTGCCGGTACCGATGACCGTGGTGCCGTCGTAGAAGATCACTGTTCCAGTAGGAACGGTGCCTCCCGTTGACGGAATGGTGTCGGTGAAGGTCACGGGCTGACCGAAGACAATCGCCGAGCTGGATGTGGTCAGAACATCGACATTGGCATTCTTGGCGACCGTTTCAGTCACAGCATTTGAAGTGCTGGAACTATAGTTACTGTCACCGACATAGACCGCTGTAATCGTGTCTACCCCGCCCGGGAGAGCCGTAGTCGTCAGCGTGGCGACACCTGACGAGTTCACCGTACCGGTGCCAATGATAGTGGTCCCGTTATAAAACGTGACGGTTCCGGTCGGCGTGATACCACCAGTCACTGGCAGCGTGTCCGTAAACGTAACTGCCTGGTTGATGTTCGGAGTCGGATTAGAAGTCGTAAGAACATTCGAACCGCTGACTTTCTGCACATTCTCGGTTACTGTGTTCGAGGTTGCAGAATCGTAGTTGCTGTCTCCTGCATAGACGGCTGTAATCATGTCCGTACCGGCAGGCAAAGACCCGGTCGTCAGTGTCGCTATACCCGAAGCATTCACTGTGCCAGTCCCAATGGCCGTTTTGCCGTTATAGAAGGTGACTGTACCAGTGGGCGCGATGCCGCCGACGGTCGGGATCGTGTCAGTGAAGGTCACATTCTGACCTACTGTCACGCTGGTATTGGACGAGGTAAGAGTGTCGGTTCCAGAGACTTTGCTCACCGTCTCCAGGATTGGGCCTGCGTTCGACACTGCGTAGTTACTGTCGCCTCCGTAGACGGCTGTGATCGAGTCGGTACCGGCCGGCAAGGAGCTTGTCGTCAGTGTGGCAATCCCGGAAGAGTTGACGGTGCCGGTGCCGATCACAGTGTTCCCACTGTAGAACGTGACCGTTCCTGTTGGAGCAATACCGCCGCTCACAGGTATGGTGTCCGTCAGAGTCACAGGCTGGCCTAGGTTGGGTGCGGGGTTGGAAGTCGTCAAGGTATCGGTGTTGACTGCTTTGCCGACCGTCTCAATGACTGTGTTTGATGTGCCTCCCGTATAGTTAGAGTCCCCTGCGTAAACGGCAGTGATCGAATCGCTGCCGGCGGGCAATGAACCTGTGGTCAGTTTTGCAATGCCCGCGGCATTGATCGTGCCTGTGCCGATGACTGTCGTGCCGTTATAGAAGGTCACCGTACCGGTTGGCGCAATACCGCCAACGACGGGGATCGCATCCGTGAACGTGACCTGCTGGCCAACCAGCGGCGCGGGGTCGGACGTGCTGAGCGTGTCAGATCCGGCTGCCTTGCTTACATTCTCAGTGACCGCATTTGAGGTCGAGGAGCCGTAGTTGGTGTCCCCCCCATAGATTGCTGTGATGGAGTCGGTACCCGCAGGCAGTGAACCGGTAGTCAAAGTAGCAACACCGGAGGAGTCAACTGTGCCAGTCCCAATTGCTGTGGTTCCGTTATAGAACGTCACCGTTCCCGTTGGCGCTAGGCCTCCAACAGTCGGGATGGTGTCGGTAAACGTGACAGACTGCCCAATTGCCGGGGATGCGTTGGAGGATGTGAGAATGTCCCCACCCGCAGCCTTCGCCACATTCTCAGCGACTGCATTTGAAGTGGAAGATGCGTAGTTGCTGTCGCCGGCATACACTGCCGTGATTGAGCTCGTCCCCGCAGGCAGAGCGGTCGTTGCAAGAGTTGCCACGCCCGCCGCACTCACCGTCCCTGTGCCCAGAACAGTGGTCCCGTCATAGAATGTGACCGTTCCCGTCGGTGCAATACCGGCAACCACCGGAATCTTGTCTGTGAATGTCACAGTTTGACCGTAGGTAGGAGCTGCGTTCGAAGTCGAAAGCGTCGTCGCAGCAGTGGATTTCGCAACGGTTTCTGTCAGTGGACCACCATTGGTGGACTCATAGTTTCCGTCGCCAGGATAGACGGCAGTAATTAAATCAGAACCTGCCGTTAGCGTGGTAGTGGTCAGCGTAGCAACGCCTGATGCGTTCAGTGTCCCAGTCCCGATCGAGGTAGTACCGCTGTAGAAGGTCACAGTACCAGTTGGGGCAACGCCGCCGACTATCGGGATTGTGTTCGTGAACGTCACAGACTGGCCGAGATTGATAGACGCGTTCGACGTCGTCAGCGTACTCGGGTTGGAAGACTTCGAGACGTTTTCCGTAATTGGCCCGGCCGTCACCGAGGCATAGTTTGTATCACCCGAGTAGACAGCTGTGATGGTGCTGGCGCCGACTGGCAGGGATCCCACGGTCAGGGTTGCCACACCCGCAGCGCTCACTGTGCCTGTGCCTATTGCTGTCGTGCCATTATAGAAAGTCACCGTACCAGTTGGTGCTACACCTCCTACTGTCGGGATCGTGTCTGTAAAAGTCACTGCTTCCCCTGCCAGTGGAGAGGCATCCGAAGTCGTCAGCGTGTCTGGCCCATTGGCTTGCCCGACGGTTTCGGTGATTGGACCCGTCGTCGTGGAGGCATAGCTACTGTCGCCGCCGTACACCGCGGTGATCGAGTCGATGCCAACTGGCAGCCCCATTGTCGTCAAGGTTGCGACACCCTGAGAATCCAATGTCCCTGTACCCAGGACACTCGTGCCGCTGTAGAAGGTTACTGTACCGGTCGGCGTTGTACCGTTCACTGTTGGAATCGTATTGGTGAAAGTCACAGACTGGCCGAAGGTAGGTGAAGCATTCGAGGTGGTCAGCATGTCCGTGCCAGTCACCTTGGCCACCTGGTCAATCGTTGCCGGGCTGGTAGCTGCGCCGTAGTTGCTGTCGCCGCTGGTCCGAGCAGTGATCGAGTCCGTGCCTGCAGGAAGAGCAGAGGTCGTCAGGACGGCAGTGCCATTGCTGATGGTAGCGGTACCTAACGCAGTAGTCCCAACATAGAACGTTACCGTTCCCGTCTCATCGGACGGCACCGCCTCGGTGATGGTCACGGTGGTGCCGTAGGGCGAGTTCGGCGGGTTCACCACAGGCGCAGCCAGGGTCGAAGTCGACTTGCCCACGGTGTCTGTCGTTGCGGGACTCGTCGCCGAGTTGTAATCCCCGTCACCACTCGTCTGTGCGGTGATCGAGTCCGTACCTGCAGGCAGGGCGGTAGTTGTGATGGTTGCGACACCGTTCACAATCGTTGCGGTGCCGATGACTGTTGTTCCATTCAGGAAGGTCACCGTGCCCGTCTCATCAGCCGGCAAGGTTTCCGTAATCGTCACGGAAGTCCCGTAGGGTGCGTTCAGCGGAGACACCGCCGGTGCCGGGATCGCGTTTGTGATCTTGCTGACCACATCGATCGTGGCCGGGCTGACTGCCGGATTAAAGTTCGCGTCACCACTCGTCTGACCGGTAATGGAGTCGGTGCCGGCAGGCAAGGCAGTGGTCACAATCGTTGCGACGCCGTTGCTGATAGCTGCAGTTCCCAGAACGGTCGTGCCGGAATAGAACGTAACTGTTCCCGTCTCATTGGCCGGCACCATCAGCGAGATGGTCACAGATGATCCATAAGACATATTTGCCGGTATGACGGTGGGCGCCGGGAGGACAGTCGTTGCCTTTCCGACACTTTCGATCACCGCATTGGATGTCACAGAGGCGTAATTATTATCACCACCGTAGACAGCAGTGACGGAGTCAATGCCGGTCGGAAGAAGTGTGGTCGTCAGGGTAGCAATCCCGCTTGCGCTTACAGTGCCGCTGCCGATGGCCGTAGTGCCGCTGTAGAACGTTACCGTACCGGTCGTTGCAACGCCGCCGATCACCGGGATCGTATCGGTAAAGGTCACAGACTCACCAAAAACCGGTGAGGCATTTGAGGTCGTCAGGGTATCGACGGACGAAGACTTCGCCACGCTCTCGATGACTGCATTGGAGGTAGAGCCCGCAAAGTTACTATCGCCGGCATACACCGCCGTGATGGTGTCCGTACCCACCGGCAGGCTGCTGGTTGTCAGGGTCGCCGTTCCGCTCGCAACGGTTCCGGTGCCGAGCAGGGTGGTCCCATTGTAGAAAGTGACAATCCCAGTCGGTGTCGCTCCGTTTACCGTAGGTAGCATGTCAGTGAACGTTACCGCTTGGCCGAGCATGGGGCTCGCGTTGGAGGTCGTCAGGGTGTCAGTGCCGGTGATTTTGCTTACAACCTGGTTCAGGGTAGCGGAGGAGGAGGGCACGTATGTGCTGTCACCCGAGTAAACCGCCACGATCGGATCGGTGCCAATAGGAAGCGTGCTGATGGCAAGAGTAGCTGTCCCGCTGCCATCGAGCGCACCGGAGCCAAGAGATGTCAGTGGGGTGACCGCGAGCGACAGGCCGCCGCTATCGTCCGCGAAGGAGGACGTCACGGTGAAGACTCCGTTGACGAAGGTACCGTCCGGTACATAGAAGGAGACACTTTGCGGCGATGTCAGTGTGAAGGTGTAGGGATTATTGACCGTCTGTCCCTGCTGACGCGAGGTAAATGTGTCATTAAGTGTTGTAGCTGCCTGGAAGGCCGTCAGTGCCTGAACATCAGTACTTGTACCCGGATCGCCGGCCATATCGTTCACCGTTGCGGCGCAATTCGTGCACAGTTCAAGACCGTACCGGTCAGTCCAGCGATTATTTGTGCTCGGGTTGTTCGCAGGATTCCAGCCATTGTAGAGGCCGCCATTCTTCGCACCGAGGATGGAGACCGAGTAGGTTCCGGCTGCCAGGTTCAACGTTTGTGAGAGCGTAGTCGAAGCACCCGAGGCCTGCAGATTAACAACCGTAGGCGTGCCCGGCGTGTAGAAGGTCACCGTGCCTGTCGGTATTGCGCCACCATTCGTTGAGGCTACAGTTGAGGTCAGCGTGGTGCTCTGACCATAGCTGCTCGGGTTAACGGACGAAGTCAAAGAGGCGGTCGAAGCGACAGTCTGCGAACTGCCAACCGTCTCCGTGACCGTGTTTGAGGTCGATTGCGCGTAGTTTGAATCGCCCTGGTAGACAGCAGTGATTGAGTCTGTGCCATTCAACAGCATTGAAGTGCTGAACGTGACCACGCCAGACGCCGGTACCGTGACAGAGCCAAGTGATGTCGATCCGCTATAGAAAATTACAGAGCCCGTAGGCTGAACACCCCCGACGCTCCCGAGCGTGTCTGTAAATGTCACCTGCGCGCCGAACGCCGGAGTGGCGTTAGAAGTCGTAAGTGTGTTGGTAGCCATCAGCATCGGGCTTACATTCTCGGTGATTGGCCCAGCGGTGCTTGAGGCGTAGTTGCTGTCGCCTCCATACACTGCGGTTATCGAGTCGCTGCCGACGGGTAGAGATGCGGTCGATAAAGTTGCAATGCCCGACGAGTTTATCGTTCCGGTACCTAGGGA
>CAZZYN010000002.1:0-108740 GCA_964658265.1 uncultured Acetobacteraceae bacterium
CATCCTTCCCGTCGAGCAAAACCCTGTTGCCATCTGTACCCGGTTCGAGCACGATTTGCGTCTCTTGAAGCAAAGTATCTAAAGCTTCTTCGTCATCCGGGGAGACATTATGCGCCAAAGCCTTCCAGGCAAAGGCGCGATACATCGCGCCTGTTTCAAGGTTCAGCAAACGAAAGCGTGAGGCCAGGTGAGCTGCAAGTGTGCTCTTGCCGGCACCTGCTGGTCCGTCGATGGCAACAATGAGCGGTGCCATACTGCTGGCACCGCGATTCTCCGCGGCACCGGCACCGGTACTGTGAACCTTCTCAGCAGCTACAGACGAGCCGAACGGTCCGTTTGACAGGCTCATTCGCTATCTTTCTCCGGACGTGGTTTTCGTGTCGGTGGTTTCATCCCGCCGGGACGCGGCGAACTCTTCCTGGGTGCGGAAGAACCGGCACCTCCCCTGGCTGGAAACGGGCGCCCCCCGCCTGCTCTGGGACCTGCAGGACGGCTGGTACCTCCAAGGTTCCGTCCTGGAGGACGGCCACTCCCTGAAAATCTGGCGCGGTCCCCTGAAGGCGGACGCGCGCTGAAGCCTGGTCGAGTTCCGCGAGAATCCGACCGCGCTCCACTCGCCGGGCGGCCACCTGGTCGCCGGTCCGAGGAGCCACCTTCGCGCTTGACGAAACTTCCCGAAGGCCGCGGAGCGCGACTGGGTCGATTCGGATTGGACGGATATCCGGACTTGCTGCCCTCGCGCCTCGGTGGCCTGACGTCGTTGGCTGGACGGCCCTCGCCACTGGATCGGGTATAGGAACGAGGGCGCTGGCTGTCACGAGGGCCGGCGCTGAAGCGTGGAGAGGCGCTATCGCGCCGAGGAGATGATGGTTTGCTGTCAAAACGACGCGGCACCCGACTGTCGTTGCTGCTCTCACCGCGAGGCCGCGGCGTGTACGGACGATCACCTTCGGCGCGAGGCGGTCGCGGACGGCCACTTGAGGGACGATCGCCTGAGCCACGATCGGGCCGTGGACGATCCCCCGCTGGTCGACCCGGACGACCCCCGGTGCGCGACTGGAAGCCGGCTCGACTGCTGTTACGGCTATCGTTCGCCGAACCCGCATCTTCGCGCGGACGGAATGGACGCTTGTCTCCCTCAGAGCGATTACTCTCGGTACGCGGACGGAATGTGCGGCTGGCACCCCCCTGATCCTCACCCCCGGAACGGAAGGGCGGACGCGCCCCGAAGCCCGGTTTTCCCCCACGATCACCACCAGCGCTTGGGCGGAAGGAGCCTCGTTCACCCGGCTTGGAGAAAGTGCGGCCGGTGCGCGGACGTTCGCTGGCACCATCTCTGCTGGTGCCTGGGCGGAAGGTACCAGGTCGGCCCGTACCTCCACTGCGCGTATCAAAGCGTGGTCGATCTGAACCAGTGCGGACCTCCCCGGTACGTGCCGCCGGCCGGAAGGGCCGGTCTCCAGCCGAACGGTCGCTCAGTGGGCGATCCCCTGCCGGACGATTGTATGCAGGACGTTCACCTGCTTGAGTACCGGAGCGTGGCGCGCCCGCAGCACCTTCAAAGCGTGGACGGCTGAAGCTTCCGCGATCCGAGCCAGGTCGCCCACTCCCGGGTCGACCGCTTCCCGCACGCCCCGTTTCTCCACCTGGACGCTTGCGGAATGTCGAGGATCCACCGGCTGCGAAGCGCTGCGGCCTGTCAGCCCGGAATGCCGGCCGCTCCCTCTCAGGAGCTGGCTTGTCCTCCGCCCCTGCTTCGGCCTCGTCCTGCTTGCCTCGGTTCAGCATCCGCTCTCGATACGCACTGCGACCCATGAAGGCGGGCTTGGGGGCTGTTGCAGCTGCATCGGCAACAACTAATTCCGGCATCTCCGGCAGCGTGCCGTCGATAAACAGGAAGGTCTTTGCATCCATCGATAAGGTACGCAGCTGGCGCGTAGCCGTTAGTCCGCGGACGACGTCACGCAGACGCGAGCGTGACGCGACTGGCGACAAAAACGCCTCAACATCTTCAGCGGTGCCGGTGATGATCGACTGAAGGTACTGCGAAACCAGCATGGACAGGGCTGCCGATTGTGCCATGGTTCCGCCGGCAGCCATCTCCTTTTTATGTGTCACTGAAAGTATCTGCCAGTGAGCACCTTCGCCGCCTCCAGAAGGTAGAGGTGCCACGCGCATGTTCTGCCATAACTCTGACAGTCCGCGAATCGTGGCTGCTTCCGTCAGCTCGTGCCCAAGCTGCTCGCGGATTTCGTTAGCGGTCAGCGCACCTTCCCGATCGAGTAATTTCCAGACTTCGATAGCCATCGGAGAGACTTTACCGGGACCCGTCCGCGATGGCGGCTTTTTCCAGTTACGATCTGCCTGTAGGGCTGCGAGATGTGGCAGCGCGGTAGTGGCAACCAGAAAATCCGGCTGCTCACCCGGGGTGCCGAACAGATTCAGCGGCACCACGGTTCCTTCCTGCACCAGGCGAAAGAGCAATTCGCCTGCCTCTGCAATAGCCGCCGGCGCTGGTGTCGCATTGCCCTGACCCGCTACGGCCTCGACAAACGATGGCGCCGGCGCAAGCACATGAGCCTTGCGTGGCAGGTAAAGAGCTAACTGCACTTGCTCGATCCATGCGGTAGCATCTTCGAGCGTGAGCAGTGGCCGGGCGTCCTGGTGCCAATGTATAGCACGCGCCGCAGCAAGTTGATCTGGTGTCACGTCTGTCCTTCTTTCGAGATTCCAGGCTTCAGCCTAAGTGGACCGCATTCAAATCTCAGGCTGTCGCGACGCAATAGCTTGTGGCACCGCTGAAAGTCAGATCGCTGTGGTGCCGGCATCTGCGATGGAACGACAGGCCTAAATGCGATGAAAAGCCTTTTGGATCTCTTTCCAAGAATACCGCAGTACGATGGGTCGGCCGTGGGGGCAGCTCGTCGGATGCTCGGTTTTGGCTAGTTCAGCCAGCAGCCACTCCATCCGGACCGGATCAAGCGGGGTGTTTACCTTGATCGCGGAATGACAAGCAATCGAGGCAGCGACCCTCGTTCTGACTGCCTCCAGATTTTCTGACTGTTCCTCCCGCTCTGACTGCTCCAGCACTTCGACCAGCATGCGTTCCAGCTCCCGACCCTCCAGCCCGACTGGCGCAGCCTTGATCGCCAGGGTGCGCGTGCCGAAGGGCTCGACCTCAAATCCGTTGCGGTCAAGCTCCTGCGCGATATGTACGAAGGACACCATCTGGGCCGGTGTAAGTTCCATCAGCAGCGGCATCAACAGGCGCTGCCGCTGCACCTTCTCGACTGCACGCTCACGAAGCACCTTCTCAAACAGCACGCGCTCATGAGCTACATGTTGATCGATAATCCATAGACCTTCCTCGTTTGTGGCGAGGATGAACGACTCGCGTAACTGTCCAAGCGCCTTAAGAGACCCGAGTGTGCGCAGAGTTGCTGCATCGTCATCATGCACATCTGGCGTCCCTCCGCCTTGAATTGCCCCTGCGGCGACGGTCGCGTTGCTGCCTTCATCGCCGAGCGGTGCCAGTACCGCTGCAGTGAAATCCAACTTCCCGGCCACCGGCGCCGCGGCTGGTGCCGCCAGGACGAACGGTACAGCACTATGTTCGAAGGCTGGCACTTCGGACTCTACCGTGTACTGCCGGTCTTCTGCTTCCAGTTCAGCCATGCTCGGCGTGATACGCGATCCGAGAGATGGCGAAGCTACGGGATGCGTCTCGAGGGCCGCCGTAAAGCTCATCGCTGGGCGAGCGTGCACCAGCTTCGTTCGAATACTATCGCGAACAAAGTCATGCACCAGGCTCGGCTGTCGAAAGCGCACTTCAGTTTTTGCCGGGTGCACGTTCACGTCCACCTCGCCCGGGGGCATCTCTAGGAACAGCAGCACAACTGGGAACGATGTAGGTGGCAGAATGTTGCGATAAGCCTCCGAGATGGAATGCAGAAGCACCCGTTCTCGAACTAGTCGCTGGTTGACGAAAGAGTAAATCGAATTTCGGTTGAGCTTTTCGAGCTCAGGCTTCGAGATGAAGCCGCGCAGCCGCAGATGCCCCGGCACCGGCGCCACATAGCCGGCTCCCTGTTTCCACGGCGGAGGCTCCGGCAGGCCTACGCGGCTCAGGTTGACCTCCGCGGCGATGGGCAGCAGGTGGTCCAAGGTTTCCTTACCGAAAATCTGGTAGATGCGCTCGGAAAGTTCTGCCACGGGCGGCGCAATCAGCAAGGCATGTGTCGCAGAATGCAACTCAAAGTGTTTGCCTGGGTGTGCAAGCGCGTAGTTCGTCACCAAGGCGGTTACATGCGAAAGCTCCGTCGTCTCGGACTTCAAGAACTTGCGGCGTGCGGGTGTATTGAAGAAGAGATCGCGCACGGTAATGGTGGTACCCTCCGGCATGCCTGCATCTTCGACGCGGTGCATCTTGCCACCCACGATTTCAAGGCTGGTGCCGGCTGCATCTTCACGGGATCGAGTGGAGAGTTCCACGCGTGCAATCGATGCGATCGAGGGCAGCGCTTCTCCGCGAAAACCGAGCGTGGAGATGGTTAGTAGATCGCCCGAGGTTCGTACTTTGGAAGTTGCATGACGCTCAAAGGCCAGCAGCGCATCGTCCCGCATCATGCCGGTCCCATTGTCCACAATGCGGATCAGCTTGCGGCCGCCACCTTCTACCTCGACACGGATGCGAGTGGCACTTGCGTCAAGTGCATTTTCCAGGAGCTCTTTGACGACCGAGGCAGGACGATCCACTACCTCGCCGGCGGCGATCTGGTTGGCGACCAAATCAGAGAGAATACGGATGCGACCCACAACCCTAGCTTAGAGCACG
The DNA here is from genome assembly GCA_964658265.1 of uncultured Acetobacteraceae bacterium. GTDB lineage: Bacteria > Acidobacteriota > Terriglobia > Terriglobales > Acidobacteriaceae. Next base: position 4,835 of record CAZZYN010000002.1, read on the forward strand.
TAACACTGCGCCGAGGTGCGAGAATGACAATCCCACCCCCGGCACCTGTAATCTAGCGATGACATGGCACCGCTAGGCGTGGACGGGTTCAGGCGGCTTAGGTGCCTTTCCGGCGCCAGGCAGCTGATCTCCCATGACGTGCAGCCGCAGGAAGTTGGTCGAACCTGTGAGTGTGCGCGTTCCTGCCACGATCCCAAGGATGTCCTTCTCCTTGAGATGCCCGGAAGTTTGAAGCATGCGCTCGGCCGTTGCAACCATCTCTTCGGTAGTGGTCAGCTTTGGACACAGAATTGGGTGAACGCCCCATAACAGGGGCATGCGATTCACCACTTCTTCCTGGCTGCTGAGACCGAATATCGGAGAATTTGGACGATATTTTGACAATTGCCGTGCAGTCGCGCCCGTTTCTGTAAAGACAGCGATCGCTGCGATGTCCAGATCTTCCGCTGCATGCGCCATCGATTCGCAGATTGTTTCGCCGATCGACAAACGAACGCGTCCGACCTGCTGCGTCAAATGCGGCGTCGCCGCCGAAGTATTCTGCAAATGCGTCTCAGTTTCAGAAACAATGCGCGCCATCATCCGCACTGCTTCCACTGGATACTTCCCAGCCGCCGACTCTGCGGAAAGCATCACTGCATCCGAACCATCGTAGACCGCATTCGCCACGTCACTGGCTTCGGCGCGTGTTGGTCGAGGATTCTCGATCATCGATTCCAGCATTTGGGTCGCGGTAATTACGGGTTTGCGGTATGCAGCTGCGCGCCGAATCACATGCTTCTGGATAGCTGGCACCTTTTCCGGCGGCACCTCCACACCCAGATCGCCACGAGCCACCATCACGCCATCTGCGACTTCGAGAATGCTTTCAAGATGTTCTATGGCCTGCGGCTTTTCGAGCTTCGCGATGATCCATATGTCCGATTTAAGCGCCTCCAGCTTTCGCTTGACGAAATGTACATCTTCCGCGGTCCGCACGAACGACAACGCAATGGCGTCCACTTTCGCTTCTATACAGAACGCCAGATCAATCTCGTCCTTATCCGTGAGCGACGGGACGTTGACTGCGATTCCTGGCAGGTTGATGCCTTTGTGTTCTCCAAGCACACCACCATTGATCACATCGCATTCCACGTCCTCCCCTTCCACACGAAAGACCAGGAGCTCAATCAATCCATCTGAAAGCAGGAGCCGCGAACCCGGTTGCAGATTCTCTGCCAGCGTTGGAAACACCGTACTGATCAGATCCTTATTACCCTCAATGTCACGTGGCGTAATCGTTAGTCTCTGCCCGGTCTCAAGTAGAACCGGTGTGTGGTTAACAAGCCTGCCGGTGCGGATTTTGGGGCCTTGAAGATCGCCGAGTATAGAGATCACCCTGCCCTCTTCCTTCGCCACTTTGCGCACCATCTGAATCAGCGCGAGTTTCTCGGGATGGGTTCCATGCGAGAAGTTCAAACGCGCCACATCCAGTCCCGCGCGCACTAACTGCCTAAATACGTCTTCGCTTCTCGAAGCTGGGCCCAGGGTAGCCACAATCTTGGCGCGGCGACTTGCTTGCTTGGGAGAAAGGCCATTCAACTCAACTGTTGCACTACTCATCCAACCCCCGGCGCGCGCTGTATTTTTTCGAGCGGCACGGCTTTCCCGTCCATTTTAGACCGGTTCTTCCATGTCCGTTTCGGGCTGCACAAAGCGAAAAGCAAAAGGTGCGGATTCAAGCAATGGGCGTACGTCCAGAAAGCCTCAACTCATCGTTATCCGCCGAATGCCGCACCGCACCACGCATCCTGGTCGTGGCCGTCAATGGGTATACCTGTGCATTGAGTTCGCCACCGATCATCACACTCAGACAGGTAATGTAGAGCCACACGAGTGTTGCTATTGCAGTACCCAGTGAACCATAGACGACGGTATAGTCCGCGAAACGGGTCACGTACCATCCGTAGAAAAGGGTCGACAGGAACCAGATGATCGTGGCGCCTGCCGCACCGGGCACCACAAATCGCCAAGGGCGGGGACGCGGCGTTCCGAAGCGATAAACGAGCGCCAGCACCAAAGAAGTAGTGGTGAGGGCGATGGTCCAACGCACCATGCGCCAGCCAATCAGCACGATGTGTCGGAAGGTGTGGTTCGAGTTTTCAATGATCAAAAGCTCAATCTGGTGGCCGAATGCCACAATAAGCGTGGCAAAAATGAGAGGCACGAGGCAGAAAGGAATGAGGCCCGCAGCCATTAATCGCTCGCGACCATAAGTCCACCCACCTTTTTCCAGGCGATAAGCGCGCCGGAAGCCTTCCATGAAATCGGTCATCACACCCATGCCGCCGAACAGACTTACCACAACGGCAGAGATCAGTACCTGGAGCGAACGACTGTGTTTGGAATGAAAGTAGCCCTGAATCGCGTTCATCATGTCGGTAGGCACAAAGTCCGCCAGGGTAGAGTTCATATCACCGACGATTGAGTCAGTTTGAGGAATCAATGCAAGCAGGGTAGTGAAAACCAGGATGGCGGGAAACAACCCCAGGATCGCTGAGTACGCCGCGGATTTAGACAGGGTCAGCACTTCGTGCGCGATCGCTTGCCATACCGCCCGTCGAAGATGGTTGAGGGCACTCAGCATTCCGTTTCAGCCTACCTGAAGCAGGTATGCTGGCCAAGTATGGAGTCGGTCACCTCCAAGCGCATGGGAGAGGCACCTCTTCGGCTCCATCTGCGGCATAAAGGCTTTAATCGCCGACGCCTGCCACCGCACTTTGTTAGCATGAGGCGCCTGCTATGAAAACCTTCGACGCTCTACTCAATAAATTGCTCCTTGCCGGGATTAGCATTTCTATTGTGCTTTGCAACACGCCTCTCCATGGTGCCGCCTCTCCTCGCGACAGACACCAGGCCGGTGCCAAAGCGGTGCCGCCGCAAGTTCATCCGAACGCACAGCTGACCGGGAAGGACCTGGACAACCGCGTTGAAAATCTTCTTCGTTCAATGACGCTTTCTGAGAAGGCGGGTCAACTGGCGCAGTACACCGCCGGCTTTGCGACTGGTCCCGGCACGCAGCGCGAGAATTATGAGGTAATGATTGAGAAGGGTGAAGTGGGTTCACTATTGAATGTGAACAACGCCGCCAGTGCCAATCACTACCAGCATGTCGCCATGGAAAAGTCGCGGCTGCATATTCCCTTGCTCTTCGGACTGGATGTGGTACACGGCGACCGAACAACCTTCCCTGTCCCGCTCGGCATGGCCGCCAGCTTTGATCCGCCGCTTGTAGAGCGAACAGCGCGGGTTGCGGCGATCGAGTCGCGCAACGACGGAGTTAATTGGGTATTTTCCCCAATGGTGGACATCGCCCGGGATGCGCGGTGGGGCCGTATGGTTGAAGGTGCCGGTGAAGATCCTTTCCTTGGAAGTGCCATGGCAAGAGCGTATGTCCGGGGCTACCAGGGTAAGGACCTCTCTGCCGCTGATGCGGTTGCGGCCTGTGTCAAACACTTTGCGGCTTACGGCGCACCCGTCGCAGGACGCGATTACAACGCTGTGGACATGTCCGAACTGCAGCTGCGACAGACCTATCTGCCAACGTATCGCGCAGCAATCGATGCAGGTGCCGCTACAGCTATGAGCTCATTCAATTCTTTGAACGGCGTACCGGCATCTGCCAACCCTTTCACGCTCACACAGGTGCTTCGGAAAGAGTGGGGATTCGATGGGCTGGTCGTGAGTGACTATGGTGCCATCTCGGAATTGATGAAGCACAGCATTGCTGCTGACGGTGCGCAGGCAGCACGGAAAGCATTGTCAGCCGGCGTCGATATGGACATGGAAGGCGATCTCTATCGCACGCGTATCCCGGCGCTGGTGCAGCAGGGCGAGCTGTCCCAGGCTGTAGTCGACGAGGCGGTGCGACGAGTTCTAAGAGTGAAGTTCGCGATGGGCCTCTTCGAGCATCCCTTCGCCCCGGAGAATATGGCACCTTACCAGGCCACTCCAGAAAAGCGAGAAATAGCTCGCCTGGCCGCAGAGGAAAGCCTGGTATTGCTTAAGAATGATGCGGTGCCTGCTATCGGTGCCATTCTGCCAATGCATCTGCCCACCACCGGTGCCGGTATTGCGCTGATTGGGCCGCTGGCTGATTCCAAGCATGACATGCTTGGTTCCTGGGCCGGAAGCGGAGACGCAAAAGATGCGGTCACCCTGCGGGAAGCCCTCTCTGCCAAATTGCCGAAGGAGCAACTCACCTACGTAGCGGGCACTCAAGCCCGTGGTACCTCTACCGATGGCTTTGCAGCTGCAATCGCTGCGGCGAAGAAGTCGTCCATCGTCATCATGGCACTCGGTGAACCAGCAGACGAGACCGGCGAAGCGACGTCGAAGACTGATCTGAGTCTGCCGGGAAATCAGGAGCAGCTTCTTGAAGCCGTTGCAGCTACAGGAAAGCCGATTGCGCTCGTCATCTTCAGCGGCAGGCCGCTTTCCATCCCGTGGGCCGCTGCTCATGTTCCAGCGATCGTAGAGGCCTGGTTCCCCGGCATCGAAGCGGGACCCGCACTGGTAAGGACGCTCTTTGGGGATGCAAATTTTTCCGGCAAGCTTCCAGTCGAGTTTCCGCAATCGGTCGGACAGGAGCCGCTTTATCTCGCGCAGCTTCCCACGGGACGTCCTGCGGGAGACGCCGCTCTCGACCATCCGCCCACAGGCACTGACGATAAATACCTGTCTCGCTACATCGATCAAACCAATGCGCCGGTGTACCCGTTCGGCTGGGGCATGAGTTATGCGCGCTTCGCGTATGCCCCGGTTGTCGTTAGGCATACGGGCGGAACAAGCAGTGATGTTGGCACCATTGAGGTCAGCACCGATGTCCGCAACAGTTCTGCAGTTGCGGGCACTGAGACAGTGCAACTGTACACCCGCAACCTGGTGGCCAGTGTGGAGCAGCCAGTGAAAGAGCTGAAAGGTTTTCAGCGCATTACACTTCAGCCAGGAGAGCAGAAGCACGTTGTCTTTGTTCTGGGCTCGAAAGACCTGGCCTTTTACAACTCAATGCTGCAGCAGGTTGTGGAGGCTGGCACCTTCGAAGTGTGGGTTGGCGGCAATTCATCTTCAACGAACGAAGCAGAGTTCACCGTACTCAAATAGATACTGATGAATTCGCAGCCTGCCACAAGCGTCAGCGATGTATTGCGGGGGCAAGGCCGTCAGGTTCTCAGCTTGCGTCCAATATGAGTGCGCATGCGTCTATCGGGGCACGGACCCAGACACTCAATGAGAAAAACTTTTCGGCTGGTGCAGACATTGATGTTAAGCGGCGCCTTTCTGGCAGCCTCTGGCACAGCCTGTGCTCAGGATGACGAGTCCGGCTGGCCGGGTTTTTCTCCAGACAACACAGTTCGTGGCACCGTAACGGCAGGAGCCGCAAACACCTTTACTATCCGCACAGATGAGGGTGTTGTGTACAAGGTGCTTTACAGCGTCAACTCCCGGATCATGGCCAACCGTGGTCCGGCTAAGGCTGCGGACATACACGACGGTGACATGCTCATCGCCACGGGCAATGTCGACAATGGCAACAAGACGGTAGGCGCGGCCGTCCTCATTGGCATTCCTGCGGATGAAGTCAAGAAGATGAGGGAAGGGCTTGGTAAGACGTGGACGGCCGGAAAGATCACGGCTATCTCCATCGGCGACACTCCTCGCATCAGCCTGGCACGTCTCGATGGCGCCAACCAGACCATCGATGTCGACGAGAATACTTCCTTCAAGCGTCACCACGAAAGCATCACCATGGCGGACATCAAGGCCGGTGAAAATCTTCGTGCCGATGGACACCTGGTTGGCAAATCGTTCCTGGCGCAGACCGTGAACGTCTTCAAGCCCGGTGATCGGGGAGATATGCCGGCAGGCACCCCGAGTGCGAACAAAGGTACGGCGCGCCCATGACCATCTATCGATTCGGTCGCTGCCCGCGATCCAAGATAGCTGTACTGCTGCCACTGGCGATTGGTGGGCTTTCCATTCCTGTGCGAAGCCTGCAGGCACAACCACCGGCACCGCTGCTTGAATTCGAACAGGTGCCTTCTATCCCCGCTCCACCATCACCCCAGAATGCTGGCGGTACCGCTGCTCCATCGCAGGATTCCACGCCGCCAGCTCCGGCACCTGTGCTTTCTACAGTCGTTCACGGCACTATTAAGTCAGGAAGCATCCCCCTGCCCGGCGTAACTGTTACCGCAACTAATACACTTACTGGCAAGCGGTTCACAACTGCCAGTGACATCAACGGTAATTACTCACTGACTATCTCAGGACGCGGACGCTATGTTATCCGCGCAGACTTCGCGGCTTTCGCCGCGGTGACTCGAGAGATAGTCGCGTCGGGGGCCCAGGCGAGTGCAGCGGTGCCGGTCCCAACACAGAATGCATCGCCAACGACGTCAGCTGCCAATGAACAGATAGATTTTGCACTCGTGCTGGCCTCCCGGCAACAACAGACCGATGCGCGCCAGGCTGCCGGTAACAATGGTGCCACTCGCCAGTTCGGTGGCAATGGTCTACAGAATCTGAGCCTGCTGGGTGCCGCCGGTGACGCCCTCGCGGCAGGTGCCACCAGCGGCTTTGGAAGTAACACTGGTGCCGCCCTCCCAGCACTGGCCGGCAATACCGATTTCTCGGGTGATTCGGTCGCAGTCGCAGGGCAGGCAGGCAGCAGCAATCCTTTTGCAGGAGTGGACACGAACGCCCTGCGCAACAACTTTGAAAGCATGCAACAGAACGAACAACTTGGGCAGATTCCCGGTGCCAGCCAGGGAGGCGGCTCTGGGTTCGGCGGCGGGGGAGGATTCGGAGGCGGAGGCTTCGGTGGCGGCGGAGCACCAGGGGGGTTTGGCGGCGGCGGCGGCCGACGTGGTGGAGGGTTCAACTTCCGCAACTTCAACCCGTCTCAGCCCCACGGCGCTTTCTTCTGGACCGGCGGAAACGGTGCGATCAATGCCAAGGATTTCGCACTGCGTGGACAGCCAATCACACAGCCCGCCTACGGGTCGAACAGGTACGGCATTACATTTATTGGTAATCCTCAGATCCCGGGTTTGTTCCGCGATAAAAAAGACTTCATCTTTCTCACTCTAGCGGGGCAGCAGTCATCCTCCCCTTTTGATCAATACGGTACAGTGCCGACTCAAGCTGAGAGGGCAGGGGACTTTTCTCAGCTGGCTACGCCCCAAGGCACACCTATAACGATTTACAACCAGGCTACCGGCCAACCGTACGCTGGCAACCGGCTTCCGGTTATCAATCCACAAGCATCCGCGCTGCTTCAGTATCTCCCGCTGCCGAACGTGCCGGGTGATGGAACACAACAGAACTACCAGCGACTCACGACATCTGAAAGCAACACCCAAAATATTGGTGCGCGCTACATCCGCAGCTTTGGTGCCGGCAGCGGGGATCCGATCCGAAGCGCTATCCGGCAGTTTACTGGGGTCTCCAGTCCTGGTGTTCGGCAAAGTGTCAATGTCAATTTCAATTACGCTCATGCCGCTTCGGACAGTCCTAACATCTTTGCCCTGCTTGGCGGGAAAACTCAGACTCATCAGTATGCTGTGCAGGTTGGATACACGCTGGGGATAGGCCGGCTGAATAACACTTTTACTGCTGCTTATAACCGCACAGAGACACAGACCAAAAACTATTTCACGAACATCACAGATGTCGCCGCCAATTCTGGGCTCAGCATCCTCAATGGCCGAGCCGCGAGCCCACTTAGCTACGGACTGCCCAACATCACCTTCACCCAGTTCACTGGTTTAAACGAGCAGCAGCCGTCTTTTCAAACCAATCAGTCCATCGGTCTATCCGAGTCCAGTTCATGGACGCGCGGCAAACACAATCTCCGGTTCGGTGGTGACGCCAAGCGGGTTGAGTTGAATATATTTGGCGCGACCGATACCACAGGCACCTTCATCTTCACTGGATACGCGACCGCTCAGCCGGGCAGCACCACGGTCAACGGCACCGGCACCACCGGCACCTCAGGCATCGCGACATCCGGTTCTGCCTTTGCCGATTTTCTGCTAGGCGCTCCACAACAGACGAGCCTGCAGGCCCCTTATCAAAAAAGCTACTTACGGGAAAATGTTTGGGATGTCTTCGCACAGGACGACTGGCGGGTCACACGGAGCCTGACGGTGCTCGCCGGGCTTCGCTACGAATACTTTTCGCCCTATTCTGAGATCCACGACCACCTTGCGATGCTCGACACCGGAAACGATTTTGCCAGTGTCGCCAACGTGGTTGCAAACGGCCTGGGACCGTTCAATGGCAAATATCCAAGTTCGTTGATCAAGCCGGATCGGAACAATCTTTCACCGCGCATAGGGTTTGCCGCGCGTCCCTTTCGCGAAACTGTGATTCGCGGCGGTTACGGGGTCAATTTCGCTAACGGCCAGTATCAGAAGTTTGTACAGAACCTGGCATTTCAGCCGCCATTCGCGGATGTGCAGACGAACGAAGCAACGAGCGGCGCCAACATCTCACTCGCAAATGGCTTCACATCTCCGCTTGCCGTTAGCAATTATGCAGTGGATAAGAATTTCCGCCTGCCTTATGTGCAGGTCTGGAATGTCGATGTCCAGCGCACCCTCCCGAAGGGAATCGTACTGAATGTCGGCTACAACGGTGCCAAAGGCACCAAGCTGGATATCGTGTCCGCTCCTGGACGGAACGCAACAACTTCCCTGAGCGGGGTCTTTTACAACTACGAGCAGTCGACCGCGTTTTCGAATTACAACGCACTTACGGTGCGCGCCAACAAACGCTTGAGTGGCGGTCTGGCTCTCACCGCGACATATACCTACTCCCATGCCATCGATAACGCGAGCTCGATCGGTGGCAATGGCGGCACCGGTACAGTGGTTGCCCAGAACTGGCAAAACCTGCTGGCAGAGGAAGGCAATTCCAGCTTTGATCTGCGTCACAAAGTGACCGGCACCTACGTGTACGAACTACCATTTGGACCCGACGGACACTTTCTTACCAATGGAAACTGGCTCTCGCATGCGGCTGCAAACCTTTCCCTGTCCGGCACCTATACCATTTCGACGGGTGAACCGCTCACACCGAATTACCAAGCAGATATTGCGGATGTGGCACGTGGGAGTGCTGGTTCACTGCGGCCGAATCGCGTGCCAGGTTCATCACTGACAGCAGGCTCGGGAAGTCGCAACCAGTGGTTTAACACCGCGGCGTTCACGCAACTTGCCCCGGGGCAGGTGTATGGCACCGCCTCGCGCAACTCGATTTCCGGGCCTGGCACCATTCAGAACAACATGTCCGTGGCGAAGACCGTACGTGTTACAGAAACGCGGACCCTGGAACTGCGTGGCACCGCGGATAATGTCTTTAATACCGTGCAATATTCGGGCGTCAACTCGACTCTCGGTTCCGGCACCTATGGCCAGGTGACCTCAGCCGCGGCAATGCGCCAGTTCACCTTCCTTGCAAGGTTCCGCTATTGATGAAGACATCGACTACCAAGTGCCACTTAGCAGGATGCGGGAGGCTAAACGTCAGCGGGCTTGCGATCAGCTTGGTGGCAACAATCCTCATATTGCCTTTTATGCTCCGCGCGCAGGATCAGTCTGCTGACAACGGTCAGGGATTCACTCTTAAGGTCAACTCCAATATTGTTCTGACCAATATTGTGGTGCGCGATAAAAAGACTGGCGCCATCATCCGTGGCCTTACGAAGAACGACTTCAGCATCCAGGAAAATGGCAAGAATCAACAGATTGAATCATTCGATTTTCAGTCCGTGGACCAGGCAGCACCGCTCGATGAGACGACCGTCTCCGGCAGGACCGGACAAATTGCGCTTGGCAAAGGTATCCCTGGCATAGCTACAGAAGCGCAACTTCGTGATCACCGCCTCGTCGTGCTTTTCTTTGACACAACGTCGATGCAGCCAGAAGACATCGAGCGCTCCGTTGAGGCTGCCAAGAACTACATCAGCCACCAGATGCAGCCTGCGGACCTGGTTGCGGCGATCTCGCTTGGGAATTCACTCTCGCTGGATCAGGACTTCACGCAGAATAAAGACCTTCTACTAAAGGCAGTAAGCAGTTATTCAACAAGCGCCGGTGAGGGGTTTCAAGCTGGTGCCACCGGTACCACCAACCAGGTTGAAGATGCCAGTTCGTTCACTGCTGACGAATCCGAGTACAACGATCTGAACACTGATCGTGAGCTGTTCGCGATCCAGGCTATCTCAAAGTCCCTGGCCTATCTCAATCAAAAGAAATCGCTGCTCTACTTCTCGGGTGGAATTGAGCGCGATGGAATCGAGAACCAGGCATCTCTGCATGCCGCTATCAACTCTGCCGTGCGTGCCAACCTCTCGATTTATTCTGTCGACACACGCGGTCTGCAGGCGATCTCCCCATTGGGAGATGCCACCACTGGCAGCTTGCGCGGTACCTCTGCTTATACCGGTGCCGGTGTGCAGAACAACTTCGACGCTAACTATGCTTCGCAGGAAGTAATGTCGACCCTGTCGACCGACACAGGCGGCAAAGCCTTTTTCGATTCCAATGATTTCGCACCGGCTTTCACCCGCATGCAGCAAGACACTTCGGCCTACTACGTACTCGGTTTCCGCTCTACCGATTCCGCGCAGGACGGCCGGTTCCGGAAGCTGACGATCAAGGTGAACCAGCCCGACGTAAAGCTCGAGTATCGGCCGGGCTACTACGCTCCCGCAGACTACAAACACTCGAATCACGAAGGTCGTGAGCAGCAATTGCAGGATCAGTTGGCGAGTGATCTTCCGGCCACCGATGTGGCAGTCTACCTGTCGGCTCTTTACTTCCGAACGTCCTCCGGCTCGAAAGAAGGTGACCGCTACACCATCCCAATCAGCCTGCTGATTCCCGGCTCACAGATTCCCTTTGTAAAAGGCGGAGATAAAGATAAAGCAACGCTTGATATTCTCGGGCAGATACGGGCTGCCGGCAGTGACGACAGGAGCGCAGGCACCCAGCCAAGTGGTCCGCCGGCCGGCGATCGGGGTCCGGGGCCGGGACGCTTCGTCAATGTCGATGCGGGCGATATTCGTCAGACTATTAAGCTGGCGGTCGATTCGTCGCAACAGGTGAAGCAGAAAAACGTTCAGTATTCGACGTCGTTCGTACTCCCGCCTGGCAGGTACCGACTGAAGTTCGTTGTTCGCGAAAACGAAACGGGCAAGATGGGATCATTCTTCACCGAGATCAATGTCCCTGATCTCAAACGCTACCCGGTGAAGCTCAGCTCCATCGTGCTTGCCAGTCAGCGCGTGCCGGCCCCGGCACCCAAGAAGGGCGATGCTGCGAATCCTCTGGTCCTCGATGGGCAAAGCTGGATTCCAAATATTGCGCACGTCTTCCGGCCGGACCAGCATCTATACCTGCTCTACAACGTCTACGATCCGGCGAGGGTGTCCGGCACAGCAGCAAACGTACACCCGACAGGTGCCACCGGCCCGAACCCAAGTGTGCAGAAGGGTGCCGCAGGTGCCGCTGTGGCTGAAACTATCCGCGTCTTCACTTCGATTGAGTTTCTTTCTGGATCGACCAAGGTATTTGAGACGCCGCAGGTGCAGGCCACGCAGCTCACCAATCCAGCAACAGGTGAGCTGGCTTTTCAATTTGACGTGCCGCTCAACGATCTCAAGCCCGGCACCTATGTCTGCCAGATCAACGTAGTCGATGATGCTGGGGGCAGCTTCACATTCCCGCGAACGGCGTTATTGATCAAAGCTGCTGCGCCGGCGGCTCCTGCGGCGGCGGATGCAACGGGGAAGACGCAGTAGAAGATGCACTGTAAAGGAGCCGGGCTATGAGGCGTTGCCTCTTCCTTGGTTCCTCGTGAGACATCCCGCAACAATAATTTATTAAATGACGGCTTGCTCAACCGTCTTCTTTAACTGCCCGCACGCCGCGTAAATATCCCGTCCCCTGGGCCTCCGAATAAACGCGGGCACGCCGCCGGCGATCAGGCGCTTCTGAAAGCGATCGACGTCGTCCGGTTTAGGCTGGCTGTAGGGAATGCCTGGCCCCGGGTTCCAGACAATGAGGTTGATATATCCCGGCAGGTTCGCCTTGCGCAGCAACTGGATGACTTCATCTGCGTGCTCTACACGATCGTTCACTCCGCCTAGGAGCACGTACTCAAAAGTGACGCGGTCACGAGGTCGTCGCGGCATCGCCTTCAACGCTGCCATAAGTTGTTCGATCGGCCATTTGCGTGTGATTGGCATAATCGATTCGCGAACGAGGTTATTCGAAGCATTGAGTGATAGTGCCAGTCTCGGCCGGATTTCTTCTTTGCCGAAGCGTTCGATACCAGGCAAAATTCCAGACGTCGAAACAGTCATGCGCGATTCGGAAATATGCACTTCGCGGACAAGCAGGCGTACTGCATCCATGAACGCGTCGTAATTCAGGAAGGGCTCGCCCATGCCCATGAAGACCAGGTTGATCCGGTCGCGGCCTACCTTGATGCGTTGCCGTTTCAGCACGGCGACGACCTGCCCGGCAATCTCGCCTGCGGTCAGGTTGCGCTCGATGCCAAGTTTAGCGGTCAGGCAGAACTGACAATTGACGGCGCAGCCGATCTGACTCGACACACAGATGGTCGCGCGGCGATAAATCTGGGGCGGGCGTCCGGATGGCGCTTCCTCGTCCTCTTCAGGATCGGGAACGCCGCCATCACCATCCGGCATCCAGACGGTTTCTGCGGTCTGTCCGTCGCTGACGCCAACCAGGTACCGCTCCGTCCCGTCGACGGAGATGAATGCCTGCTGAATGCGTGGGAGCCCAATATGGAACCCGGCGGCCCGAAGATCGTCTTGAAGGCTCTTAGGCCACGTCGTCACCTCGGCCAGGTCGTCCGCCCAGTCCTTGTAGAGAGCATGAGCCAGTTGCCGTGCGCGATATGCCTTCTGTCCGAACTTGCCGACGATCCCTGTAAGTTGTTCAGCTGTAAGGCCAAACAAGGCTTTTTCCGGATCGTTTGCAGAGGTAAGAGCCGTTTCTGTCGCGGCGGCGTCTAATACAGGTAACAGGTTGAGTTCGCCGGCCATTCGCTCCTACGCCCCAAAGGCAAGGATACACCGTAGTTTCAAGCGAAAAGAGCCGCATCAGCCGGACCCCGGAAGGAAGCCGATACACTGAAATGGTGAATGAACGCAGCATACGTAAAACGATTCTGCCGAATGGACTGATCGTCCTGACCGAGCGCATGGAGCATATCCGTTCGGTTGCGATGGGCGTATGGATCCGCGCCGGCAGCCGGCACGAGATGCCGGAGGTCAATGGAATCTCTCACTTTGTGGAACACATGGTGTTCAAAGGAACCAAGTCGCGGTCGGCTCAGAAAATAGCCCGCGAAGTGGATGCGATCGGTGGAAATCTCGACGCGTTTACAGGCAAGGAGACTGTCTGCTTCAACGTCAAGGTGCTGGACCAGCATGTTCCGACGGCACTCGATGTTCTTAGCGACCTGGTGCTCAATCCGATTTTCGCGAATGAAGATATTCTGCGCGAACGCGGCGTCATTCTTGAGGAAATCAAGATGGATGAAGACAATCCCGACTACCTGGTCCACGAGATCTTCACCCAGAATTTCTGGAAAGACCATCCTCTTGGCAAGCCGATTCTAGGCACCCAGGCGACGGTCCGGACGTTCGAGCAGGAGACGCTTTTCAACTATTACGGCCAGCGTTTCGTTGGCGGTAACATGGTCTTTTCCGCGGCCGGAAACCTGGAGCATGAAGAGTTCGTGAAGATGGTCGCCGATCGCTTCTCGGGCCTCCCCAGTGGGTCGGACAGCGAGATTCAGCCAGCACCCAAAACGAGTGCACGCATCAATCTTCGCAACAAAAAAGCGCTCGAACAGGTGCAGCTTTGTCTGGGAGTTCCCTCTCCGCCGCTGGCCAATGAGCGCCGCTATACTACGCTGCTGCTGAATACGGTTCTTGGCGGCGGCATGAGTTCGCGCCTCTTCCAGACCATCCGGGAGGAGCGAGGTCTCGCCTACTCGATTTTTAGTGACTTGAGCCCTTACCGAGACACTGGCTCGCTTTGTGTCTACGCCGGGACATCGTCGTCGAAGGCCGTGAATGTAGTGGAACTCGTGATGAAGGAATTCGGACGGCTGAAAACTGAGACCCTACCGGATGATGAACTTCGCCGAGCGAAGGACCAGCTTAAGGGGAATATCATCCTTGGCCTGGAGAGTTCGATGTCACGCATGTCCAACCTTGCGCGCCAGGAGATGTACTTCGGCCACTTCTTCAGTGTCGATGAGATTATGCAGAAAGTGGAAGACGTGACCTCGGGCGAAGTGATGGAGATGGCGAACGAACTGTTTGATGGAGACAAGGTGGCAGTAACCCTGCTGGGCCGTCTCGACGGACTCAAGCTGAATCGTTCTCACCTGGTCTGCTGATTCAATAATGACGAGGTGAAGCTGCGGCCTGGAAATGAACCTCCGGGCCATGGCGGCAGAGCCGGCATTTTTGATACTCTCGACACGGGAGCGACATTGCAGTCATGAAGACTATCGCGCATACCTGGAACGCCTTCCTACGCTCTTACCAGAGACAGCGTCAGAGCGGCTTCACCCTGATGGAATTGCTGATCGTGATGTCTGTCATTTTGATCCTGATGCTGGTCGCAATTCCAAACCTGTTGAATATGCGTAGCCAGGCGGATGAGACGTCCGCAATTCAATCGCTGCGCGCCATCTACCAGGCGCAGATCCAGTATCAGACCAACTATCCCTCGAATGGTTTTGCCTGCTCCCTGAGCTCCCTGGGCGGATCAGCGTCATCCGGGCCGCCGAGCGCGACAAGCGCGCAGATGCTGCAGGGCGACCTCGCGACAGGAGTTAAGTCTGGCTATAACTTCAACCTGACCAACTGCACTAAGGTCAACGTGAACAACCAGGACATGTATACATCTTATGAAGCAACAGCGGTGCCACAAGCCGTTGGCAAGACCGGCCACCGCGGTTTCTGCATGGATATTTCCGGACAGATTACTTCTGATCCAGCTGGAGGCACCAACTGCACAGTAGCTCTGCAGTAGGTTCCGTTGTTGAACAGAGAGGCCGGCGACAGCGCTGGCCTTTTCTATTGCTGCTGCTCGGGTTGTTCTCCTTCCGCAGTCCCGCACAGAGTCCTGACGCCGCCACGGTCGCGGGCCGGGTCGACCGCCACTACAACTCTCTGAAATCGCTGCGGGTGCAGTTCAAAGAAAGCTACGCGGGCATGGGCATGCACCGTTCAGAAAGCGGCACCATGCTGCTGAAGAAGCCCGGGCGCATGCGTTGGACCTACAGCGAGCCTGCGGGCAAACTGTTCGTGCTGGACGGCAAGTACGCGTGGTTCTATGCGCCGGGGGATGCGCAGGTGCAGCGGCTGCCCGCCAGCCAGCTGGATGATCTTCGCTCACCGCTGCGCTTTCTGCTGGGTCACACCCAGTTGGGAAAAGAACTTGGCGGGCTAACGATCGCGCCGAATGATGGTGGTTTCACGCTGGCTGGCGCACCTAGGGGTATGGAGAAGCGCGTAGCGTCGATCGCACTGAGTGTGACGGCCGAAGGGGTGATCCGCTCGATGACGATTGAAGAGATAGAAGGTTCGCGCACCAGCTTCAGCTTTTCGAATGAAGAACCGAATGCCGTGGTCACCCCGGACACCTTTACGTTTGTGCCGCCTGCCGGTGTGCCTGTGGTGGAAGGTCTCCCGCCGGTCTAGGGCCGCCCGTTCGCAAATTCGGCACTGCTTTGCTCCTGACCGACCGGATTAGAATCTGCCCTATGCCACGCCTCCTGAATGCCATTTGCGCCTGTGCTCTTCTGCCGCTTGCAGTTTTCGCGTGGGGCGCCCACGCTCAGCAGCACGGTCCCATCCAGATGGAACAGAGCAACACGACGGCATCTCTGCGTGGCATTCATGCTGCTGGTCCCGGAGTGGCGTGGGCGAGCGGCACCAATGGCACCGTTCTTCGGACGGAAGATGCGGGGTTTGTGTGGCAGGGCTGCGCGATACCGCCTGGCGCAGAGAAGCTGGATTTTCGCGGGGTCTGGGCATGGGATGCGATGACCGCGATCGTGATGTCGTCGGGGCCGGGGGACCAGTCGCGGCTTTATAAGACGACCGATGGTTGTGAGAGCTGGAAGCTGTTGCTGACAAACAAATGGATAGACGTATTTTGGGATTCGATGACCTTCATTGACCGGGACCATGGCTATGTCTTGGGAGATCCTAGGTATTGGATGTTTTGGCTCATGACCACCAACAATGGCGGCAACGACTGGGACGTGAGAAGCCAATTCGGCCTAAACACTCTCGGAGTCAAGGTCGCCGCGTTCGCCGCCAGTAACTCTGCTCTGATAACGGTTCCCTCTAAGGAGCAAGACAAAATGCTCCCGTTTTTCGTGACTAGTAGCGCGGCCAAGATTCTTCCAAAACCGGGAGAGAAATGGGCCTGCGAGATGTGCGAACCAAAAGATCATGGGCCGTTCGTCTTCTCCTGTGACAGCCCTGCAACTCTCGCTCCGAACAGATCAGGCAGCATCAATACCGACACGGTCTGCACATTCAAACACTCTCGGCTCCCCTTGGCGACAAACAGTGACACGGCCGGGGCATTTTCCGTGTCAGTCCGCCCAACCGATCGGGGACAGTTCACTGCGGTCGTGGTCGGAGGCGACTTTCAGAAGCCGTCCGAAACCTCTGGCACTGCGGCCTGGAGCAGCGATTCGGGCGAGAGTTGGATGGCTGCCACCAAGCCGCCCCACGGATACCGCTCAGCGGTCGCCTGGGACCCCGCCAACAAGGTCTGGATCACCGCTGGCCCGAATGGCACGGACGTCTCAAGGGACGATGGCCGCACCTGGCAATCCCTCGAAAGCGGTAGCTGGAATGCCATCAGCCTGCCATGGCTGGTAGGCCCTGACGGACGCATCGGGAAGCTAGTATCATTACAGCAGGCAGCACAGCCGCCGGCAGTACCAGCAACAGGCCAGAACGCTCACACAACCAAACCTGGCGCCAAGACCAGATAATCTCAATATCGTTGCGAGAGTCGTTTCAGGAAACGCTATGGCAGAGTTCGTCATCAAGCTGGCCGATGAGCGGGGACGGGTGCAGGAGCAGGTGCAGGTCGCCTCGACTGCTGAGGAACTGCGCAACCGCTTTGTGCAGGCTGGCTACTATGTTTATTCAGTCAAGACCCGCGGCCTCGCCGCAGGCAATCTCGGCAGCCGCAAAAAGGCCAAGCTCGAGACCTTCCTTATCTTTAACCAGCAATTCCTGACGCTGATCAAGGCCGGTGTGCCGATTCTGCCTTCGCTCGACATGCTGTCGAAGGGCCAGAAGAATCCGACCTTCCGCGGCCAACTCGAGAATGTTGTCCAGCGCGTGAAGACCGGCGAATCACTCTCGACCGCGTTTGACGCCCAGGGCGGATTTCCAGTCATCTACACAACAACGTTGCTGGCTGGCGAGCGCAGCGGCAATCTTGAAGAAGTGCTGACACGCTATCTTTCGTTTCAGCGCATCTCGCTCACCTTCCGCAAGAAGCTCACCGCCTCGCTTTTCTATCCGGTGCTGCTGATCGTAATGGTCATCCTTCTCTTTGTGTTCCTGATCAGCTTCGTGGTGCCGCGCTTTGGACAATTGTATGAACAGATCGGCTCGAAGCTGCCGGCGCTCACGATCTTTCTGTTGGCACTAGGCAAAGACTTTCAGCACTACATCCTCTACGTCATCCCGGTGCTCGCTGTCATCTCATTCTTCCTCTATCGCTGGAGCAAGACCGATGGCGGCGCTGACCGCATCGACAAGATCCGCGTGGCGATGCCGATCTTCGGCAACATCTGGCTCAAGTATCAGGTCGCGCTTTTTTCGAGAACGCTCTCGACGCTACTGCAGGGCGGCCTGCCGCTCATGCCGTCACTCGAGACCGCTGCCCGTTCCATCTCAAGCCGCAGTATTGCCAAGGCTGTGTTCACCTCCGTCGGCAGTGTGCGCGAGGGCAAAGGTCTTTCAGTAAGTCTGCAGGCGACGAAGATTTTTCCCGATCTCGCTACCGAGATGGTGCAGGTCGGTGAGTCGACCGGCGCTCTGCCGCAGATGTTGAACTCCGTGGCAGAGTTTTTTGAAGAAGATGTGCAGACGGCGCTGACCGCCGCGCTTTCGCTGATTGAACCGATCATCCTGATCGTGATGGGTATTGTCGTCGTCACCATCATGATTGCGCTGTACCTGCCCATCTTTTCGCTGGGCCAGGCAGGTGCGATGGCAGGTGGGCCACGTTGATTTTTTTGCAGACCTGGACGCCGAAATCTGATGGCCACGCGTCGTTCGTTTCTCATATGACCTTCGTTTTTATGCAGCAACAGGATTTCAAGGAGTTGTAGTTCATGGCCGAAGCCCCCGTTCTTCCATTACCAACGCCCGTCGCCATGCCGATCCTGGTCGACGAGATCGCGCACGCACAGGCCCTTGCACGACGCTATCGCTGCGAGTTCATCGACCTGAAAAATTTCCGCATCCAGCACGAGCTGTTCCGCTCAGTGCCGGTCGACATGATGTTCCGCTACAACTTCGTTCCCATGGAGCAGCTCGAAGACCGCCTGGTGATTGCTGTTGCCGATCCCAGCCGCCTGATGGTGCTGGATGAAATCTCCGGGCTGCTGGGCCAGCGGCTGGTGACCAAGGTCGCGACGCTCTCGCAGATCACCGATCTGCTCAAGAAAACTGAGCAGTCGCAGCGTGTACTCGATGAAGCGTCTGAAGGCCTGACCTTCGATGTCATCTCGCTTGAAGAAAATCAGGACGAGAATATCTCCATCGAGAAGTTGACGTCAGAAGAAGACATCAGCCCGATTATCCGCCTGGTCGATACGACCATCTTTACCGCGCTCGAACGCCGCGCCTCCGATATTCACATTGAAACCTACGACGATTCGCTGCTCGTGAAGTACCGCATTGACGGTGTGCTGCAGGCAGCCATGGCGCCGATCGCGCGTGAGCATCACACCACAATTCTTTCCCGCATCAAGGTCATGAGCGAGCTGGATATTGCCGAGCGCCGCGTCCCGCAGGACGGACGTTTCCGTGTTCGCTACAAAAGCCGCCTCATTGACTTTCGTGTCTCGATCATGCCGACCGTGCATGGCGAAAATGCAGTTCTGCGTGTGCTCGACAAAGAGTCAATGAGCGAGAAGTTCCGTAAGCTCACGCTCGATGTCGTCGGCTTTGGCGAAGACGATCTCCGCCGCTTCCGCCGCTACATCCGCGAGCCCTACGGCATGGTGCTCGTCACCGGTCCAACTGGTTCGGGTAAGACGACGACTCTCTACGCCGCACTGAACGAAATCAAGAGCGACGAAGACAAGATCATCACCATTGAAGACCCGGTCGAGTACCAGATTCGCGGCATCACTCAGATCCCGGTCAACGAGAAAAAAGGGCTCACGTTTGCACGTGGATTGCGTTCGATTTTGCGTCACGACCCGGACAAAATCCTGGTCGGCGAAATCCGTGACCAGGAAACGGCGCAGATTGCTATCAACTCGGCGCTTACCGGCCATCTTGTGTTCACCACAGTTCACGCGAACAACGTGGTCGACGTGCTTGGCCGCTTTCTGAACATGGGCGTAGAAGCCTACAACTTCGTGTCGGCATTGAATTGCATCCTGGCCCAGCGCCTGGTCCGGACTATCTGTGAATTCTGTGCTCAGCCGATCGATGTGGACGAAGAAACCCTCATAACCAGCGGCCTCAATACTGAGGAATGGCGCAATTTCCAGTTCCGCGAAGGGGTCGGCTGCATCGAGTGCGGCGGTACGGGATTCCGCGGCCGGACCGCGATTCACGAACTGCTCGATTTGACGGATCCTATACGCGAGATGATTCTCGAAAAGAAGCCGGCATCGGAAGTTCGTAAACTCGCCCAGGCAGAAGGTATGCTCTTCCTGCGTGACTCCGCGCTCGACCGTGTGCGTCGAGGCTTCACCACGCTCAAAGAAATTAACAAGGTTACATTTATCGAGACGGGGAGATAGTCCTGATCGCTGCAATTGTCCAATTCGATGCGAGCTGCGCATGAGCATTGTCCGCCGTATTTTTCCGTCTGACGCCGACGCGCTTCGCCCTCGCCTCGCTGTCGAAATCATGCCCTACGGCGTACTCGCCGCGGCGCCCGGAAGTGTTGCCGTGCAGGGTGAGTCGCAGGATGTCCTGACTGCTTATGTCGCACTTCGGGTCGGCGCCGTGGCTGCCGGGCTGAAAGCTACGAACCTGATTGACCGTGCTGCTGTGAGCGCCGCAATCCGCCAGGCCTTGGAACAGGTCACCAGCGGCGGCAAGGTCAAGTCGCGGCAGGTTACCGTGGTGGTGCCGGATGCTGCAGTGCGCGTCCTGCTGCTGGATTTCGATTCACTTCCACCCAAAGCAGCAGACATCCTGCCAATCCTGCGCTTTCGCCTCCGCAAACTGGTGCCGTTTGAGGTCGACGACGCAGCGATCACCTACCAGGTCATGCAGACCCCGCCATCCGGCGCGACAGACAACCTCGTCCGCACCGTTGTAGCCGTGATGCCTGGCGCCATTCGCGCCGAGTATGAAGGCGCTGTGCGCGAAGCCGGGTACGAGCCTGGAGCCCTTCTCTCCAGTTCCCTTGCCTGCCTGTCTGCCGTGCCGAACGAGGGCGCAGCACTGCTGGTAAATCGCAATGCGAACTCTGTCACCACCGCCATCTCCCGGGCCAGCGAATTGCTGCTCTTCCGTACTCTCGACTTTGCTGAGTCTTCCATCGATCCGGTTGCCGAGGCGCTGGCCGTGGAAGAGCTGCAGCAGGCTGTTTCGGTAGCCGTGGCCTACTATGAAGACTCTCTCTCCACATCGATCCCATCTCTCTATTCGGTTGGTCCGGGTGGCTCTGCTGAACTGGAGCGGCTGCTTGCAGATCCACAGATTCGGGTCAAGGAGCTGGTGCCTGGCCCTCCCGGAGCCAGTCGCAGCGAGACTGCAGGTATGCTGGCAGGAGTAGTGGGAGCCCTGGCCAGCTAAATGCGCGTTACACTCAATCTCGCCTCCCGGCCCTATGTCGAACTGCGGCCGCTGTACCAGCGGCTTCGCGTCATCATCGCAGTGTTGGCAGTGCTGGCTGTGGTCTGCTGGTACGTGCTGCGCACCGAGTATGCGCAAGCCAAGGCCGCCCAGGCTCGCGTCGATGCGATCCAAAGCCAGGTTGCTGCCATCCAGAGTCAACGACAGCGCTACGAAGCTGATATGCGTCAGCCGAAGAATGCTGCTGTACTGGACCAGGCAAAGTTCCTCAATAATCTGTTTCTTAAGAAGGCTTTTTCCTGGACTGCTGTCATGATCGATCTCGAGCGGGTTTTGCCTGCAGGCGTGCAGGTGCTGAATATCGATCCGCAGGTGGCAAAGGATGGCCACGTCACGGTGCGCCTGCGCATCCTCGGTCCGCATGACCGCGCTGTGGACGTCGTCCGCAATCTCGAGCGGTCACGACGGTTCCTCACACCGCGCCTCACGGCGGAATCAGCAGAGACCAGCAGCAGCAGCCAGAATGCCGGCCTGCAGAACGCTGCCGCTGTAGGCAGCCGCGTCAACTTCGACATCGTCGCAGATTACAACCCGCTGCCTGTCAAACCAGTGACCACTGAAGATGCAGGTGCCGCTGCTGCGAAGCCGCGTACCCTGGGCAAGAGCCGTCGTCGCCCCAAACCTTCCGCCAGGCAGTCTGGCCAGCCCTCAGCCACGCGCAGTCCGGCGTCAGGCACTGTACCGGCCCCTGCAGGAGGTGCGCGATGAAGTTCAATCGAGTCAGCCTCTTCACCTTTCTCAACCTGCACTACTTGCTGGTCGCGATTTTTTCCGTCACCAACCTCGTACTGCTTACACGCCTGGTGCTGGCATGGAATACCCTGCGCACGGACCGTCCGGAACAGATTGCCGAGTACCAGGCCAACCTTAAAGTAATGGACTTGCAGATGCAGCCGCTGCGCGGTCTTCCGACCAAGGTGAAGGCCTCCAGTGAGCAGGCGAGTGCTTTTTATGAGCACCGCATGCCCAGTAACTACTCCTCGATCTCGGCTGAGCTGGATGCACTGGCGACCAAAGTTGGCGTGCGCAAAACTCGCACACAATACACACAGCTCTCCGCAATCGAGAATCTTGCAGAAGTTCGTATGGACCTGAGTATCTCCGGCGAATATGCGCCAACCATGCGTTATATCAACAGCCTTGAGCGCGACCGCATGTTCTTCACCATCACCGGCATCACGTTGACTGGCCAGCAGGAGGGCACGGTGAACCTCCGCCTGCGCCTCACCACGTATATCCATGCTGCCGATGTCGACCGCATGGCACCTCCGCCAAATGAAGGTCCGGCCAATCCAGATAGCGGTACCGCACCCTCCGCGCATCTTGCCGTCGAGCCGCCGGGGCCCCAGGCACTTGCTGCGGGAGGTCAGTAGTTATGGCTCTGAAACTCGGGACCGAGAACAAGACCAAGACCTACGCAGCGATCGGGCTGGGCATAATTACGCTGCTGCTGGCGGTGCATTTCATCTATGACACCTTCATCAGCAGCCCGGCACCTGCACCAGCCGCCATCACGACACCGGCACCTGCACCTCGCCCCACACAGGCGCCTTCAACAACCGCACAAGGCGGCGCAGGTGCCACACCGTTCGCGCACCAGGCAATTGAAATAGCGGGTGGATCCGCGCTTGATCCAACCCTCCACCCGGAATGGATGGCTCAGGCAGAATCGACACCTTACACTGGCGAAGGTCGGAACATCTTTTCAGCCAACTCTGCTCCCAACCAGGTGGCAGCGATCGAAAAGCCGCGCGCGCCCATTCGTCCCGTGTCTACAGCACCCCAGGGGCCGCCCCCGCCCCCGAATATCGACCTTAAGTTTTATGGCTACACCAAGGCAAACGGGGTCACTCGAGCCTGTCTGCTGCATGGCGATGACATCTTCCTGGCACACGAGGGAGACATCGTCGACAGGCGCTACAAGGTAGTCAAGATCAGTGCTTTTTCGATCGATGTTGAAGATCTGCCGTACAGCCACACACAAACGCTGCCGCTCCTTCAAAATTGACACTGCCTAAACGCGTAAAATAGGACTGGCGTTACTCATGGTCCCTTCACCTTTCGAATCCGGGCTCTTTTCAGGACAGCGTCTGCGCCTCCCGCAAAAACACAGGCAGGGTGAAGGCGGGTACATCCTTCTGGGTGTCCTGATCCTGGTTGCCCTCTTCGCGATGGCTCTCGCGATCGCAGCGCCAATCGTCGCCAAGGATCTCGAGCGCGACAAAGAAGTGGAAGCTGTTCATCGGGGAACACAGTACAAGCGGGCCATCAAGCTGTATTACAAGCGATTTGGCTCTTATCCTGTCTCCATTAAGCAGCTGGAAGAAACAAACAACATCAGATTCCTGCGCAAGCGCTACGTGGATCCCATCACGGGCAAAGATGACTGGCGCATCATCCATGTCGGCGAGGCCAAGGTGCCGGTCATGGGCTTCTTCGGCCAGCCGTTGCAGGCAGGTATGTCCAGTGTCAGTACTGGACTCAATGGAAACGGCACCGGCAGCCTTGGTACGCCTGCCGGCAGTTCCGGAACGCTTGGCAGTTCATCCTCCTTCGGCAATACCGGCTCCAGTTTCGGCGGTTCGACAGTCGGATCCTCCGGCAGTACATCGTCGAGCGGCACCGGTGATGTATCAGCGGGCGGCGGCTCCGGCGCACCGGCTGGCGTACTTCCTGGGATGGGTGGTGGTGGTGCGGCGGGCAGCGGTACCAACAGTTCGACCGGCACCTCTGTACCCGGTGGTG
Organism: uncultured Acetobacteraceae bacterium; assembly: GCA_964658265.1. Lineage (GTDB taxonomy): Bacteria > Acidobacteriota > Terriglobia > Terriglobales > Acidobacteriaceae. The sequence continues at coordinate 28,764 of CAZZYN010000002.1, forward strand.
CAACGGGAACCGGCACCAGTGGACTGAACGGTTCCACGATGACCGGTAGCGGTGGAAGCGGCTTCGACGGTGGCGGCCCGATTGTTGGCGTCGGTCTGCCCAAGACGCAGAAGTCTCTGGTGGTTTACAAGAAGCAGGACGCTTTTAACAAGTGGGAGTTCACCTACGATCCCATTGAAGAGCAACAGACTGTGTCGAGCAGCAACATCCCTGGTGCCACCGGTGCCGGAACGAACGTGAGCAGTCCCGGAAGCCCGGCAAGTAGCACGTCTCCGTTTGGCAGCAGTTCTGGTTCCGCTACCGGTGGAAGTTCCACTTCCGGCAGCGGCCCCTCAAACAGCAATACCGGCTCTTCCGGCAGCGGGACTGGCAGCACCTCGGGAACACCGCCACAAAACTGATCCAGGTAGGTATACCGCTCTTTATTTTCGCTGAAATTCGGGCGAACCCAGGAGCAGACCCGCAATCGTCGATGCTTCCGGATCGGTAGGCGGAAGAATCTGCGCGTTGCTATCCGGGAGCTCAGCGCGCCAACGCTTCTGCCCATCCAGCAAGGTGCCGCGACCGGTATTTTCCTGCCATGACGGCAAGCTCGCAACTGGCAAAGCGTCGTGCATCTGCTTCAGAATCGCCGCCTGCGTCTGCGACGTGGCCGGCCCGCTCAGCAAGGCATCGGCAAGCCAGCTCTCCTTCTGCTTCGGCCCTACATGTTGCACTGCGCTGGGAGGCTGATGGATTGTCGCAGCCATCAACCCGTCGAGGTCTGTTGCAACGCCGAGCTTGTTATTAGCGAGTGCAATCGAGATGTTAATTCGATCTAGCAGGTCTCCCGTATTTACCCAAGCAATCCCGGTCCACGGATAGCCATTTGGCGTCTGGCATCCGAAAAATGGCATGCCCAGCTGGTTCAATGCATCCATCGAGGGGACCGGCCTGATCACGTCGCCGCCCGTGGCCCGCAGCGCGGACAGGACGAACTCTTCCGGCGTCTTGATCTTTGCACGGTAGTTTTCCTTGGACCAGAACTCCGGAGCCTCAAGCATAGTTAGCATCACTTCGCGGATGTCGCCGCCAGTATGCATCCACGTCTCGGCCATAGTATTGACCAGCGCCGTCGACGGCTTGTCGCTGACGAAGCGCGTGGCGAGTTGCTGCGAAACATGGTGTGCGGTCGCTGGACTGTTGGCCAGCATATGCAGCACTTCCAATCCTTCATTCATGCCCGCCATCGACGGCTGACCCGTCTGCGCTGCCGGCTGCGATGCTGATGGAATGGTCTTTCCCAGCACGTACTTTGGTCCGGGCTCATGCCGTTTCGAATTAAACTCAAACCCGGCCGTGCCAGTCTTCGCAACCTGGTTTGGCTCCTTCACTCCCCATCCGGTGAATACCTCGGCCACCTGCGTCACATCCAGCTGCGTGTAGCCGCCGTCGACGCCAAGCGTGTGTAGCTCCATCAATTCGCGCGCATAGTTTTCATTCAGGCCAAGCTCAGCTTTCTGCTTTGGCGGCACCGCTGCATTCGGATTGGTTCCGGCGTTCTGCAGAGATGTCTGGGATCGCAGCCCCGCTTCCGAATGCGGACCCACAGACTGCTGCTGATCGAGATAGACCAGCATCGCCGGGCTTTGCGCTGTTGCCACCAGTAAGTCCTCGAACCGGCCCAGGGCATGCGGCCGAATAGCATTCCGCTCATACTCAACCAGGTACCATGGCGCGTATTGACCTTTGCGCAGGTACACATTGAAGTGGTTCAGCCAGAAGTCGGTCATGACGGCTTCAAGCTGGCGATTGCTGTACACGTCTCTCAGTAATCGGGACGCCAGCAGCTCGCCTCCCACCAGCTGTTGCGGATTCTTGAGTGCCAGCAGGGTCTCGCGCTGCGACGGTGTGAGATCTTCAATCAGACTGCGCTTCTCCGGAGGCGTGAGGCTTTTCTGAAGAGCGTCAAACTCGGCTGGCTGCATCCCGACGATCCTGGCGACACGCTGCGCCGGCGGCAGATTCACGACTCCGATCGCAGCAAGGTCTGCATACAGGTGCTGCTCTCGAGTCTGCGCAGAGGGTGAATTCGCAGAGTCACCCATCGCACTGGCGCCTGTCGTTGTCGATGGAGCCAGCGATGTACCGATGAAGGACTTTCCCGGACCTGTCGCGCCTGCCCGTGGATCAACGGACTTGGCGGCCTCTGTCATGGCACCTTCATGCGACGGTTGTCTGTTCGTAGGAGTGCCAGCCGCTTGCTGGCTCACCGCAGCTTGTGACGGCAAGGCCGCATCCTGCGCAGCCCTCTCGACCACACGCTGCTGATAGGCAAAGATCCGGTCATTGTAGATCGCACGTTCTGTCGCATCCACTGGCAGCGGCACCTTGCCATCGGCCACGGCTTTAATCAGCGGCTCGGCCGGAAACTTCGTCATCAGATCGTGCGCAGACAGCCGCATCGCAGGATAACTATCCAGCCGCGCTTCCAGTGCCGTGTCGTCGATAGTCTCCGGATGCAATTGCTGATCGATCCATTTATCTGCGCCCATCGCTTCCACCCGCGCCAGATCGCCGGGGCGCGGTCCGAATGTAAGACGATTCAGGGTCTGTAAGGCGCGATCATGTGCGGGCAGTGCCGAGCCGGTGAGTGACTGGCGTGTGTGACGGCCATGCGCATACGCTGGACAACAGTTCGTCGAAAAGACCGCCCAGGCGAGCGTCGCTGCAAGCGCTCGCGTGATGCGGCTACACGCGCGCTCGCCACCCTGCCTGCGATATTTTGTATCGATGCGCGTCATTATGTTGTCCCAGGCTACGCTGCTTCCACTGTCATTATGAACCGAGCGGGTTGCAATAGTTGTGGCTTATTGCCGCGTCTGCAGCAAACCCATCTGTTCGTAAATGGGTCGCATCACCGCACGGATCGCCGGCAGCTGGGTTGTGAACCAGGCGGCACCTGCGATACAGAAGCTGCCAGTGAGAATAATGGCATGAGGGGCCCCGATCAGATGCGCCAGGCCGCCGGCAAGCAGACTGCCGAAGGGCGCCATGCCTACGAACGCCATCGTGTAGTAGCTCATTACTCTGCCGCGCATATCCTGCGGCACCAGTGTCTGGATGATGGTGTTGCTGGCGGCCATGCCCTCCATCATGCCGTAGCCGACCAGCACCATCAGCAGAATCGACAGCCACAGCACGTGCGAGAGCCCGAAGAGGATCAGGGCGCCTCCGAAGATCGCAGCCGCAACCGGCACCACCCTGGTGAGACCGACGGCACTTCTGCGAAACGCCAGCGACAGAGCTGCAACCAGTGCACCGCTGCCTGCGGCACCCATTAAAAAGCCCAGTGTGTGCGGACCGCCGTGAAGTATTTTCGAGGCGAAGACCGGCATCAGCACGGTGTAGGGCATACCCATCAGGCTGCAGATGGCGAACAGGATCAGGATGGATCGGATGGGCGCGAAGGCGACAATGAACTGCCAGCCCTCACGCAGCTGGTTCGACATTGAGGGACGCTCCTGCAGCATCGCCTCTTTCTTATCCGCAGAAGGCAGTCGCATCAGCAACAGCGACGCGATCACCGCGAAATAACTAAGCCCGTCCACCAGGAAGCAGTAGCCCTCGCCAACTCCGGCGATCAACAGGCCGGCCAGCGACGGCCCTACCAGCCTCGCAGCATTCACCATTGATGAATTGATGGCAATTGCGTTACCAAGGTCGCGCCGGTCCTCCACCATTTCGATCAGAAATGCCTGTCGGCCCGGCATATCGAACGCGTTTATGAGCCCCTGGAAGACACTTAGAATGAGGATCTCTTCAATATTGATGACACCAGCCAGCGTCAGACCAGCCATGATCAGCGATTGCGCGGCAGCCAGCACCTGCGTCCACACCAGCACCTTTCGGCGGTCCAGTCGGTCTACCCAGACACCCGCAAAGGGTGCCAGCAGGAAGGTAGGAATCTGGCCGAAAAAGCCGACAACGCCAAGCAGCCAGGCCGAACCAGTCAGCTTATAAACCAGCCAGCTGGCAGCAATCCGCGTCATCCATGTGCCAACCAGGGAGATACTCTGACCACTGAAAAACAGGCGGAAATTGCGATGACGCAAGGCACGCCAGCCTCGAGACAGGCCACTTGGGGCAGGCGGCGGCTGACCATCCGGGCCTGCAGGGGTGACAGCAAACGGCACTCCCGGCTCGACTTCTTCACTCAGCAGCTGAGGTTTATCGATAGACGCCACACCATCTAGTTTATCGACAATCCGCCAACGTCCCGGCGCCGCCCCGAACTTGGCCTCCGCACGACTTCCATGCAGTCACCATGGCTGCCAGCTGAATCGCTCTTTGCATGCTTTCCGCCGGTATGCTGGAACCGCATGGTTCCGTTTCCACTCGTTCACCGCGAAGGCTTTTACCTGCCATTCGGCAAAGCCCATGTTTTTCCGGGCATCAAGTACAAACTCATCCGCGAACGACTCATCAACGACGGCCATGCCTCGGAAGCCAGCTTCACTCCAGCCGACCAAATTGACCTTGAAGATGTTCTGCGCGTCCACGAGCCCGGCTATGTCGACCGGCTGGTGCATGGCACCCTCGCTCCAGCTGAGATCCGTCGCATGGAGCTGCCCTATTCCTCAAACCTCGTCGAAGCGACGCTACTCGGCTGTGGCGGCACACTACTGGCAGCGCGGCTGGCACTGCAGCATGGTGTTGCGATGTCTATCGGCGGCGGTTTCCACCACGCGCATCCTGACCACGGCGAAGGTTTCTGCATGCTGCATGATGTTGCCATAGCACTGCGCCGGCTGCTTCATGATGGCACCATCCGGAAAGCCCTGGTCATTGACCTGGACGTGCATCATGGCAATGGCACCTCAGCCATCTTTCCCCCGCAGCACTTTATTGCGGAGCAGGTTCTGCAGGAGAGACTCGGCTGCGGCACCATGACCGGACCGGCTTCGCCCAGCAAAGACGGCATCTTTACCCTCTCGCTGCATCAGCGCAAGATCTATCCAGCCTACAAACCACCTTCGTCCCTCGACGTCCACCTTGATGACAACACCGGCGATGACGATTACCTTGCAGCCTTGCGGCAGGCCATCGAGATCTGCTGGAGCCGGCATACTCCCGACCTGGTTGCTTTTGTGGCTGGCAGCGATCCCTACCGGGATGACAAACTCGGCAGCCTCGCCCTCACCATCGATGGCCTGCGCGAGCGCGACCGCATGGTATTTGAAGCCGCACGCCAGCGTCGCACACCTGTATTTTCCGTGTACGCCGGCGGTTATGCCCGCGAGCTTGAAGACACGGTCACAATCCACACCAACACTGTGCTCGCTGCCGCTGAAGTATTCCGCGCGCAATCCTGAAGCAGAGGCTACATCTTCATTGCCTGGTCGATTGCCTGCTGTGCGAGCGGCGCAATGACCTTGTAGCCCGCTGCGTTTGGGTGCAGTCCGTCATCGGAGAGAGCCGGCTGCAGCTGCCCGCGGTCATCCACCATGGCGCTGTAGTAGTCGAGGTAGATATCGCCGTTAGCCGCACAATATTGCTTGAGCCATGTATTCAGTGCCGTGATCTGCGCGGCTGGTCTCGACTCGAAGAACTCGCGCTTCTCAGGATGATCTCCGTTCACCGGCATCACCGACGAAAAGATGGTCACAATGTGGTGCACCCGCGCCAGCTCTGCCATGCTTGCATAATTGCGCTCAATATCTTCGAGCGACATTGGACCGGTGTTACCCGCGATGTCATTCGTGCCGGCGAGGATCAGCAGTACATGCGGCTGCAGATCGATCACATCCTGCCGAAATCGCACCAGCATCTGGGAGGTCGTCTGACCACTGATGCCGCGATTGATATAGTCCTTACCCGGGAAACTGACGTCCAGCTTCCAGCTATCGGTGATCGAATCCCCGAAGAAAATCACGCGCTGCTCACCCGCATGTGGAGATCGCAGAGCAGTATTCGCCGCACGGTAGCGGGCGAGTTCCCCATAGTCGTTCATCAAAGTGGTTGCCCGATGAGTTTTGTTCGCTTCACGTTGGGATGGTGACAACACGGTCGTTGGGCTGGGCGAGACAGAGGCCTCGGGTCGACCCGCTGGAGCAGTTACCTGCGCCTGCACACCGACTGCAACAGAAAGCAGGATCGCCGGGATACTGCGATGAAAAAATCTCATCGCTAGAACATACCACCGGACCTCCACTTTCGGCCCGCTCCAGGCCTGCTTAAAGACGATTCGCCGGGACTGGTAAACTTACAGAACGCCATGTTTGAAAATTTATCTGACAAGCTGCAGCGCACTTTCAAGAACCTGCGCGGCCAGGGTTCGATCACCGAAGAAAATATCGGCGAAGCCCTCCGCGAAATCCGCATCGCTCTGCTTGAAGCCGACGTGAACCTGGCCGTCGTCAAGGAATTGATCGAGCACATCCGCGAAAAAGCCGTCGGCCAGTCTGTAATGACAGCGCTTTCGCCAACCGAACAGGTCATCAAAATCGTTCGCGACGAACTGGTAGGCCTGCTCGGGAAGGACACGGCACGCTTCAACTTCGCTTCCCGGCCGCCGACCGTCATACTCATGGCCGGCCTGCAGGGTTCTGGTAAGACAACAACTTCAGGCAAGCTTGCGGCATGGCTGCAGAAGGGCGGCCATCGTCCCATGCTGGTGTCAGTCGACGTCTATCGACCAGCCGCGCGGGAGCAACTGAAGGTCGTCGCGAAAAGCATTAAAGCCAGCCTGTATGAAGGCGACACGGGCGGCGAAGCAGCCGGACCCGACCTCGTACTGCGACTCGCAAAGGAAGCTCGTCGCGAGGCAGTGATCGCAGGGTGCGACACACTCATCGTTGATACGGCCGGACGCCTCCACGTCGATAGCGATCTGATGGACGAAATGCGCCAGCTGAAAACACTGCTCGCGCCCCAGGAAATCCTGTTCATCGCCGACGCGATGACTGGTCAGGACGCCGTGCGTTCAGCAGACGAATTCCACAAGCAGCTTGCTCTTACCGGCATCATTCTCACCAAGATGGATGGCGACGCCCGCGGTGGCGCTGCACTCTCGATCCGCCACGTGACCGGACAGCCGGTAAAGTTCATCGGGCTCGGCGAGAAGCCGGATGCCTTTGAAGCATTCCATCCCGATCGCATCGTCAGTCGTATCCTCGGCATGGGCGACATCATGACCCTGATCGAACGCGCCGAGGAAAAGCTTGATCGCAAATCTTCTGAAGATTTCGCCAAGAAGGCGCTTTCAGGCGACGGGTTCACGCTGGAGGATTTTCGCAACCAGCTACGCCAGGTACGTAAACTTGGCTCGTTCCAAAGCATCATGAAAATGCTGCCGTCCGTCGGGCCATTCCAGGGCATTCAACAGATGGCAGACCAGGTTGACGAAAGTCAGTTCACGCGTGTCGAAGCCATCATCGATTCGATGACCAAGCAGGAACGCGCGAATCACGAGATCATCTCCGGCTCGCGTCGCAAGAGAATTGCCGCGGGCTCCGGCACCAGCGTGCAGGAGATCAATCAACTGCTGCGCCAGTATGCCCAGATGCGCAAGATGTTCAAGTCTGCCGGCAAAGGCGGCGGCTTGCAGCGGCGGCTGATGTCGCAGATGGGTGGCATGAAAGGAATGGGCGGCATGGGCGGCTTCGGTCAGCGCTGACCTGTCTTCTAAAAGGCTGTTACCTGCTCTTATCTGTAACCGTGGATGTTGATCACTATGCAGTCGCTCCAATCGCAACTCGACGAAATTACCGCGCAGACCCGCAAACTGGTACAGCCGGAACGGCTTGAGCGCAATGAGCGCGTAATCGCAGAACTGTTTGCGAGCGGCATCGAAGAGCGCATTCTGCAGCCCGGCCAGCCCATGCCCTCATTTCATCTACCCGATGCGCAGGGCAAGCTTGTGCATTCTTCCGACCTGCTGGCCATCGCACCCCTGGTGGTCAATTTCTTTCGCGGACGCTGGTGTCCCTACTGCATCACCGAACTGGAAGCTTGGCGCGATGCCTACAAATTGCTGCGTGAACACGGTGCGCTGCTGGTCGCAATTTCGCCTCAAAGTGTCCGACAGAATGACTTCACCGTCACCCAGCATGAATTGCCATTTCCGATCCTTCGTGACGAAGCCGCCAAGGTTGCCGCGTCCTTCGGCGCCGCGTATACGATCCCGGAGAGCTATCGCGATTATTACCGTTCGATCCTGGTAAACATCCCCTTTATCAATGATGAAGGATCCTGGAAATTACCCCTGCCTGCGACCTTTGTCGTGGGTCAGGATGGGCTGGTGAAGTGGTCCAGCGGCTTCGCTGATTTTCGCGTCCGGCCCGAACCGGAAGAGGCGCTCCGCGCGCTCTGATTGATGATGTACTGGCGTGTTACCCGTTACCCTGCAAGCACTTAGCGCCTCTTCCATCCCCGCTTCCACGATCCCGCGCGCCTTGACCATGCCCATCTGCTTTGTTACTATCAAGTTGCGGGGTGGAGCAGCCCGGTAGCTCGTTGGGCTCATAACCCAAAGGTCGTCGGTTCAAATCCGACCCCCGCAACCAATCTCTCACCAACTCACGAGATTCGGACTCTTAGAACAAACTCACATAACCTACCAGTAAGAAAATCGCTGATTCGAGGCGCTCGCTGCAACTGGCTTGAGCACCATTTCAACGACCTTCCCCTTCGCTTCTCTCTTCGACGAAGACATGGCCTGTCCTTAGATATTCATGGTCGTCTGGATGCAGGCATGCCGCATCAGTTTCCTGCTGCACCTTCATCGGAGCTCCGGTTCCTCCGGCCAAGGACAAAGCGGCATCCTGTCTACATACGCGAGAGGCAACGACGGGACTTCCAAGCGCGCAGACCCACATCAATGATTCGTCTGATGATTTAGCTACATCTAATCTTGGGGAGATCCTCAATGGACCGTGCCGACCAGAACGAAGTGACCACGACGCTCGTCCGCGATCCGGTCTGCGGCATGTCTATAAATCCTGTGAAACGAGCTGGCTCCAGCGTATACAACGGAGAGGAATATTCGTTTTGTTCAGTTGGGTGCAAAAGCAGGTTTGACCTTGATCCAGCCAGCTTTCTCTCCCATCCGCTCCCAGATCATCCTCTAACGACCACCGTCGTTGATCCGGTTTGCGGCATGACTGTCGACCCTATGGCCGCCATCGCATTGGAACAGCACGGCAAGCTCTCCTATTTCTGCTCGAGAAGCTGCGCCAATAAGTTTGAGGCCAACCCGCAAAAATATTCTCAGCCAGCATCGCCGAAACACCCTCTGCCGCAGGAAGAATCGTTAGACGGCATCGCCGAATATATCTGCCCGATGGATCCAGAGGTGCACCAGGCTGGCCCCGGAGCCTGCCCCCGCTGTGGCATGGCTCTTGAACCAGCGCGTATCGCTGCTCCAGTCACCAAGACGCAATACACCTGTCCGATGCATCCCGAAGTCATCCGCGAGCAGCCTGGCAGTTGTCCCATCTGCGGCATGTCTCTCGAGCCGCAGACCATCACACTTACACAGAGCAACCCTGAACTCGACAGCATGATCAAGCGGCTTTGGATCTGCACTGGCCTCACCCTTCCATTGCTCGCCGTCATGCTTGCTGAATTGCTGCCGATGCATCCGCTCCAACACCTGCTGCCCGGACGGAAACTCGGGTGGGCGGAGCTGATCGTAGCAACCCCGGTGGTGCTGTGGGGCGGCTGGCCCTTTTTTCAACGCGGGTGGACTTCGATCGTCACGCGCCACCTCAACATGTTTACGCTCATCTCGATCGGTGCGGGCACAGCGTATCTCTACAGCCTCGCGGCCGTTCTCTTTCCGCAGCTGTTCCCGCCTTCATTTCGCGACATGTCCGGGCAGGTCGGCCTTTATTTCGAAGCCGCCGCTGTTATCACGGTACTGGTGCTTCTCGGTCAGGTGCTGGAGCTGAAAGCGCGCAGCCAGACCAGCGGCGCCATCACTGCACTGCTGGGCCTTGCTCCACAAAGGGCACGTCGCATTGCTCAGGACGGCACCGAGACAGACGTTGATCTCGAAAGGGTCCAGATCAATGACGAGCTCCGGGTGCGCCCTGGTGAAAAGGTTCCGACGGATGGCATCGTCCTTCGCGGCAGCAGCTCTGTCGACGAATCCATGATCACCGGCGAGTCTCTGCCCGCCCAGAAACATCCCGACGATCGCGTTACGGGCGGCACCATCAACGGCACCGGCAGCTTTGTGATGAAAGCGCAGCGCATCGGCGCCGACACACTGCTGGCCCAGATCGTCAAAATGGTCAGCGACGCACAGAGAACCCGCGCACCCATCCAGAGGCTGGCCGACATTGTCGCTTCATGGTTTGTACCGGCAGTCTTAGTGCTTGCAATCGTTACGTTTGGCATCTGGGCCATCTACGGACCACAGCCGATGTACGCGCATGCCCTGGTGAATGCTGTAGCCGTGCTCATCATCGCCTGCCCCTGTGCCCTCGGCCTGGCTACCCCGATGGCCATTATGGTTGGAACCGGACGGGGTGCTCGTGAAGGCATACTGGTCAGCAACGCGGAAGCTCTCGAGACACTGGAAAAGGTAGACACACTCGTCGTCGACAAGACCGGCACTCTCACAGAGGGCAAGCCACGAGTAACCGAGATGGTTGCAGCAAATGGGATAAGTGAGAGTGCTCTACTGCTGGCCGCGGCAAGCCTTGAACAGGCAAGTGAACATCCTCTTGCAGCTGCCATCCTTGCCGCAGCAAAAGACAAAAAGCTTACTGCGGCCGCAGTCGACAATTTCGAGTCGTTCACGGGCAAAGGTGTCAGCGGCATACAGAAAGGCGAGCCCGTCGCCATCGGCAATCGGGCGATGATGGCTGCATCCGCGATACCTGTCGATGCGCTGCAGATGCAGGCAGCGGCACTGCAACGAGAGGGCCGCACCGTCCTGTACGTTGCCATCAACGGCATTGCTGCAGGCCTCATTGCCGTAGCCGACCCCATCAAGTCCACCACTGCGGAAGCCATCCAGCAGTTGAAGCAGGAAGGCATCCATGTCGTGATGCTAACCGGAGACAATCAGCTCACAGCGGACTCGGTCGCCCGCAAACTGGGGATCGACTTCAAGGCCGATGTGCTCCCGGATGGAAAGGCCGCGATGGTCAAGCAGTTGCAGGCGACTGGCTCGGTCGTTGCCATGGCAGGCGATGGAGTCAATGATGCCCCGGCGTTGGCTCAGGCCCACGTAGGTATCGCCATGGGCACCGGCACCGATGTCGCAATTAAAACCAGCGGCATCACTCTTGTGCGTGGCGACCTGCGCGGCATTCTCAAGGCTCGCCGCCTGAGTCACCTCACCATGAACAACATACGGCAGAATCTTTTCTTCGCGTTCTTCTACAACGCCCTCGGCATACCCTTGGCCGCCGGTGTCCTGTATCCAGCCTTCGGATTGCTGCTCAGCCCCATGATCGCTGCGGCTGCTATGAGCTTCAGTTCAGTGTCTGTCATCGCGAATGCGCTGCGGCTGCGCAGGGCCCGCCTCTAGCTGCGAAGGAAGCAGGCAAACAGGCAACCGTGAGGCTGGGCCCGCGATCGATGGCGGGTCCCGCTCGAAGCCAGGTGACCTTAACGGTACGCGATATTGATGGCTAGTTCCTCGCCCCTCCGCCCGACTACCCGGCATGATGTGCGATCGTCCCTGCGCACAAAGTCCAGGTCCAGCCAGCTCTTCCCGACTCGCAGATCACGCACCTCGAGATATGTCAGAAATTCAGGCAGCTGCGGGTTGACGATTTTCAGTTCGGCGCCGTTTGCATCTGGTCTCAATCCAAGCATCGCCGTCAGAATCAGGATTGGCGTGCCGGAGGCCCATGCCTGCGGCGAGCAGGACACTGGGTACTGCACCGGCTCATCCCGTCGATGGCGCTGGTTGCCGCAAAACAGTTCGGGTAAACGGTAGCCGCGGAAATGCAGCGAAGCTTCAAAGAGAGCTGAGAAAATTTCAGAAGCATGCTGCTGATACCCGTACCTCGCCATACCAAACGCAATCAGCGAATTATCATGCGGCCAGACCGAACCCCTGTGATAACTCATTGGATTATAGGTCTGCTCAGCATCGGACAAGGTCCGTATACCCCATCCGGAAAAGAGACCCTGGCTCATCAGTCTGGACACCACTTGCTTCGCGCGCTCCGCACCAATCGTCTGCGTGAACAACAGGTGTCCGGGGTTGGACGAAATCACTGCCAGCGGTCGCTTGTCCTTGTCGAGCGCCATCGCATAGTACTGCTGGTCTTCAAGCCAGAACGCCTGGTCGAGCTTTCGAATCAACTCATCCGAACGGCGAGACAACTCCTGCGCTTTCTCCTCGTCCCCCAGTGATCGCAGCAGCCCGGACGCGCGCCGCATCCCATCCGCCGCATATCCCTGTTCCTCGACCAGCGCAATCGGCGCTGTCGCTAGGGTGCCGTCAACATGCGCCATCGCGTCGCCGGAGTCTTTCCAGCCCTGGTTCAGCAGCCCTTTCTCTGTCTTGCGTAGATACTCGACAAAACCATCGCCATCCAGGTCTCCGCATTCCAGCAGCCACCGGACAGCGCCATCGAGCGGAGCACGCAATTCCTCGACAAGGGCCAGGTCCCCAGTCCAGTGGAAATACTCGCTCAGAAGAATGATGAACAGCGGCGTTGCATCGACTGACCCGTAGTTTCTGCCAAACGCTACTTCACCTGTTGCAGTCATCTCACCAAAGCGAAGCTCGTGCAAAATTTTTCCGGGCTCCTCATCATTGTCTGCAGACACAACTTTTCCCTGCCACGCAGCCAGCGAAAGCAGAGTGCCGCGGGCTAATGCCGGATTCAATGCCAGTGTCTGGAACGATGAAATCAGTGAGTCTCTACCAAAGAGTGCTGCAAACCACGGCACGCCCGCTGCGATCGCACGGTTGGCGCCTTCTGGTATTTGGAGAGAATAGAAATCCAGCAGAGACGTAGCCAGTAGCGAGTTGAAAATCTCATTGCTCGATCGAAACTTCGTGCAATCCTGCTCCCATGCAGACAAACCCTGGTGAAGCTTTTCCTCGTGTTCTTCAACCTTCTCGTACTCGCTCATCCACGGCGGCGTTGTTGACGACGAGGTGAAACTCGCTGGCAGCATTCCCTTAGAAAAAGCCTGCGTTACGATCGTTGAAGCAATGCGCGCCTGGCTGCGTGGTTCAAGCACCATCTCCCAACGGACTGAGTGATCTGAAATGCGAGTGGGTACGGGATCAAACGAGATCGTCGTCGTCCGCACTCTTGCATCCAGGCCTTCATATACAAAAGCAATCTGCTTCTCTGTCCGCAATGGTTCGAAGTAACGCCCGCTCTTGCCGCGAAGTATGCCACGCACCTGAAAAATATCCATGAAGTCGCACTCGTAGGAAATTTCAATGACGAGGTGTGCCTTCTCACTGTGGAAGTTTTGAATCTGCAGCAGATCATGCAGACCCTCATTTTCCAGGATCTGTTCTCTATGTAAAAACACCGTGTTGACCGGTATATCAAGGCCTTCACCCGGCACACTGCCCTTCACCGTAAGCTCAACCCGGTTTGCATAAGCTCCTTCACTGGTAGCAGAGAGCAGGATCGGCGCATGGCCGTTCACCCGCATCTCCATCTGGCTCAGGTAGCGCGTATCTTCACGAAAAAGGCCGACATGCGGTGCCCCCGGCGGCATCAGGTTGCCAGTCCGATCCGAAACAAAAAAAGTCCGCCCGCGTATCAGTGCCAGGCTCTCAACATTTGAAAGATGCGGTTCCAGGTAGCGCACCCGCGGTTCCTGCGGAGCATCCATCGGCCGCAGTCCCATCTCGATCAGCTTACTGTCCAATGCAGGCGCATCCATCATGCAGCCATCTCCTCAAGCAGGTCGGCATCGCCATCCGGCTTCTCTCCGCGTGAGAGAACCCCTTGATACAGCTCGATGTACCTGTCGACCATGATGTCGACAGAGAATCTTTCTTCCACCCACTCTCGAATTGCCTGCGGCGAATAGGTGGTGCTGGTCACTGCCGCTGCCAGGTCAGCCGCCGATGCGCGGACGGCCCCGGAACTTCCATTCTGCACAACCTCTTCTACCGCACCTCCAGGTAGCGCAAACACTGGCGTCCCGCAAGCCATTGCTTCGATCATCACCAGGCCAAACGGCTCTTTCCACTGAATAGGAAAAAGCAGCCCGCGCGATCGTCCCAGCAGCTGGTTCTTCATCTCTAGATCAGCTTCGCCCACATACTCGATAAACTGCCCGTCGAGATGCGGCTTGATTTCGCTGTCGAAGTAGTCCTGAAAAATCGGCTGAATCTCACCAGCAATCTTCAACGGGATGCCTGCCCGCTTTGCGATATCGATGGCCGTATGTACGCCCTTGATCGGAGCGATCCTGCCAAGAAAGCAGAGGTAGTCTTCTTTCGTTGTCTGCAATTCATATTTCGTCATGTCAATGCCGTGATGAATCGTAGTAGCTTTCAACGTGGCATGTTCGTGGGCCTGATGGTCGCTGATCGCAACATAGGAAATCTCTGGATAGCGCTCGTATATACGCGTCAACGCATGCTCGTAGGGATGATGCAGTGTGCAGACGAACGGCGTATCAACGTGGCGCGCGTACGTGATAGCGGGTGCGCTGTTGATATGAATCAGATCGAACCTTTTCGCTGCGTCCTCGATGGACCACGACAAGTGATCAAGCTCCTTCAACATGCCAGAGGTCTCGGTAGAAAGTGGCCACTCCGCATGCGGATAGCAGGAATACTTTTCTACGCCAACCGTCGACTCGCCATTGCAATACACGCCGACTTCTACTCCCCTGCGGTGCAGACCCTCTGCAAGATGAGAAATGAACAACTCTGTTCCTCCATAACGGATGGGAGGCACAGGAATAAAGGGTGACGCGATGAGAGCGATGCGCATAGTCGGAGTACCTCGGGGTTCACACACACAGGGCAGAATCCATCTTGCCGGGATCTGCAGAGACTTCACACTGGCGAGCAGTCCGGCGATTTGAGTCAGCCTGGACCACCGGCAACCCAATGAGTGGATGCTGCTATAGATGCCGATAGCCAATAGTTCAGTAGCTCAGGAAAGTCATAGAAGAAGAGGCTATTGTGTCGTTCCAGAAGGAAAGCTAAGCCCAGCATACCCCAGCGCTGCTTGAAACAACACGATACCCGCCGCTATTCAGCTCACGTGAATGACCGGCCGTCGCGCAGGATCAGCAATCGCCCGTCTCAGTACTTCGTGTGTAATCGGCGCAGCATCCCCTTCGCCGAGGAAGACATAGCGAAGGATATTCGCAACAGGATTGCCTTCCTTCCATTTGAAATAAGCGTGTGGGATGTGCCCGGTAGTCTTTTCAAGATGAATAAGAAAAGCAGCGATAGAGTTGGCCACAACCGCACTCTTTGCATACAGCAGCTGGTGTTTCCCGACCAGTCGATTCTCCACGCATAGCGTCTGCTCAAAATCGGAAGCGTCAGTCCGTTGTACTTCAAGAAAATACAGCGGCTCATCGCGCAGCCCGTAGCGTGACCGCACCAGCGCCTCGATTCGATCAAACTCCGCAATCAGGTCTGGCTCATCCAGAGACTTCGGCGCGTGGGCAATAATGCGGATCCGGTCTTCAGGATCTTCCGATATACAGCACAGGGCCTCTGGCGATAGTTCCACTTCGTTGATTCGCAGCTCCGTAGAACGAAGCGCACGCGAAACAAACGACGTGCAGATAATCGTCAGGATGAAGAACGACGAGATTTTTAGTCCTTCTGGGCGCTCATAGATATTCAACGCGGTTGTATAGGTGAAGATCAGTGCGATCAGCAGGAAAGCATAGCGCATCCAGCCTCTCTTCCACACGTGAATCGTAACCGCAAACGCTGCTGACGTGATAAGCACTAGGACACCCGTCGCGTAAGCTCCGCCCTGCGCATCCACATCTGCCTGAAAAAGAATCGTAACCAGCACCGCTGTGCCCATGAAGACCAGGACGAGCGGCCTGGATGCAAGCGCCCACTCCGGAGCCATACCGAAGCGAGGAAGGTACCGCGGAATTAAATTCAGCAGTCCCGCCATGGCAGAAGCACCTGCAAACGCCAGTATGAGGATCGTTGACAGATCGTAGACCGTCCCGAATGCGTTCCCCAGGTATTGGTGCGCGAGATAAGCCATAGCGCGTCCATTCGCGGGTCCATTCTCTGCAAAGGCTTTCGCTGGAATCAGCAAGGTTGTGACGACACTGGTAGCCATCAGGAAAACGCTCATGATGACCGCCGCGGTCGTCAACAGTTTGCGCGTATTGCGAATGCGCTCCTCCAGTTGCTTGCCTGCGATCAGCGGCATCACGGCCACACCCGTCTCAAAACCGGATAGTCCCAGCGCAAGCTTTGGAAACAGGATCAGGCACACGGCAAACATGCCCAGCACATTGGAGTGCTGTGCGAAAACAGCATGCTTCCACGATGCAAAGGCTTCTGGATGATGCAGCGGCGCACGAAATGCGACAACGGTCACAACTGCGTTCAATGCGAGGTAAATTGTGACCAGCACGACGGCAATGCCGATCGCCTCCTTGAAGCCTTTGAGGAAAATGGCTGACAGGATACTCAGCAGCAGTAGTGTCACCAGCATCTGGCTGGACAGCCAGTGCGGAGCATAGGGGTTATGGATGAAGTGCGCTGCTGCATCCGCCGCCGACAGTGTCATGGTGATAATGAAGTCCGTCGAAGCGAAGCCCAGCAGGATCAGTACAAATGCTTTACCGCCCCATTCCGGAAACAGCTTCTCGAGCATCGCGATCGAACCCTGGCCATTTGGACTCACACCGGCCACGTGGCTGTACAACGGCAGCGCCGCGAAGAGCGTCACCACTACCAGGACAAGGGTTGCAACCGGCGACAGCAGCCCCGCGGCCAGGAATGCAATTCCGGGCTGGTAGCCCAGCGTCGAAAAATAGTCGACGCCAGTCAGGCACATCACCTTCCACCAGGGATGCTCAGGCTCGGGCTTGCTGTGCACACCCTTCGGCAGACGGATGTCAGAAAGAAGCCAGCTGGTCAAAGCAGTTTTAGTCAATGCAGTTCCACTCGCGACATAGGGTGTGTGAGATGCTGCTGCTGCAGTTTTGACCGCTCACTTTCATGGATCCGCCGCATTCCCTCACCGCAATCGTTTCGATGAAAGCAACGTTTTACAGGCCCACCAGCATCGGCCCGCGAAATAGCCCTCTGAAAGTCGCTGCGAAATCGCCGCCGCCAATCGTACAGCCTAAGGAATGACAAGGACGCCGGCATCTCGCAGCGAACGCTCCATCGCAGCAGCTGGTCCTTGCGCATCAATTGCTCGGCATGCGCTGCGGTAGACAACAGCATCCAGGCCGCACCGCCTGGCATCGATGGCGGAAGAACCCACGCAAAAATCGAACGCCAGTCCGGCAAAAAACGCCCGCTGTAGGTCTCGTTCTTTCAGGTAGCCAGCTAGCCCCGTCGGTGTCACACGATCATTTTCGTAAAAGGCCGAATACGAATCGACGCGGGCGTGATAACCCTTGCGCAGTATCAACTCGGCCCGCGTCAACTCAAGCGCCGGATGCAGCTGCGCCCCAGCCGTACCCTGCACACAATGGTCGGGCCATAGTGTCTGCTCTCCGTGCGCAGTCTTTACGGTATCCATCGGTTTACGTCCGGGGTGCGAACTGGCGAAGGAGCTATGCCCCGCAGGATGCCAGTCCTGGGTCAGCACGATATGTTCGAACCTTGCAGCCAATTCGTGGATGACGGGAATAACTCCGTCACCTCCCTGCACAGCCAGCGCTCCGCCGTGACAGAAATCATTCTGCACGTCTACAACCACTAGGACATCGTGCGGTCCGATCGTCATCCACAACTCCTCGTTTGGAGCAGACCGTCTTAAAGCTTCGACACCGAGATATGAGCCTGCATCACGTGCTCTTCTCCCGACTTAAGCTCGATTGCAGCAGTACGCATGTTGCTCGCCTCCACGCAGGCCATGCTTGTCCACTCTTCATCACCAAGGTCAGGGAGTGCCCTCGCCCCCTCGCTCCATGGATTCCAGACCACAGTGCTGCCCGAATCCTTTTTCTTTATCACGATCTGCCTCTGCAGCCCTGGATCGATCACCTTCAAAGCATTTGTAGTATCCAGGTATGCGTTGTCCGTGGGTCCAGCAAAGACTACATCTCCGCTCTGCACCTTTTCACGATTGCCGTCCACATTGTCTTGGTAAACAGCTCCGTCCAATCCACTTACTCGCACATTGCGAACATCACTTACAAAGTGGTAGCTGTGCAATGCCTCTTCAAAACGGAAGCTGCCAGAGCCTGTGTTCGTCACTTTAAGTTCCATCTTCAGCACGGCGCCAACGGTAACACTGTGCACAATCTTCAGATCATGCGGCCACCAGGCACGACTCGCTTCGTCGGTGTCAGTCGCAAGCGCGACAGTTACACCATCAGCCGACTGCGAAATACTCACTAGGTCCCATGCTTTGGTCCGCACAAATCCATGCGACGGCGCCTTGCTGTCATCCGCCTTATTACGAAACCAGGGGAAACATACCGGCACGCCTCCGCGAATCGCCTTACCCTCCACAAAACTCGATTTGTCACTCAGGAAAAACACATCCCGGTCTCCCGCCGGTATCCACGAGGTCACCTGCGCACCATGCAGATAGATCTCCGCAGTTGACCCCGCTGCCGCCAGTTCCACCCTCGCCAGCCCGCCGTTACCAGCCACGATGCGTGCTATGCCCGGAATACCGAATTTCCCATTTAAGCTTTCGAGGTCCGCAATCTTCTGCATCATGCCTCCAGTCTAATGGCCGCCCACTCACCATCACTTCTGCTTTTCATTCACAAGCAAATATCTACTGGCTCGCACAATCGTCGTTGTAGATACTGCCAGCATGTCTCTCGTTCAATCAGCGGCGGCGGATGTGCTGGGCAGGATCGGCCTTCCCGCCTCGATCAAGGAACTCTCTTCTCGTCCCTGGGACGCTGTCATCATTGGCGCCGGTCATAACGGCCTCGCCTGTGCCGCCTATCTTGCACGCGCGGGCAAACGCGTCCTCGTCCTTGAAGCACGCGAGCGCATCGGCGGTGCCTGCACTGTCGAGGAGCCTTTCCCTGCGGTACGCATGTCGCCCTGTGCCTACCTCGCAGGCCTTCTCCATCCCCTCATCATTGACGAACTCGACTTGCCCCGGCGAGGCTTTCAATGGACGCCCGCTGTCAACGGCCTGTTCGTTCCTTTCCTCGACGGCAGCAGCATCCAGTTGTGGGACGACGACGAAAGATGCGAAGCCGAAGTCCGCCGCTTCTCTCCAGCAGACGTCCAGGGCTGGCACGCCATGAACGATGTCATTCGCCGTCTGCGCGACACCCTCCGACCCGCAACCGACAACTATGCACACGATCTCTGGGTTGGCGACGCTCCCGGGCCCGACCAACTCGAAAGACGTCTCGGCAATGACACAGAAGCGCGCAGCCTGCTCTACCACTGGTCAATGGCCGAGTTTGTCAGTCGCTATATATCGGACGAACGCCTGCAAAGCGCCTACCTCGGCCAGGGCGTTATCGGCACCAACGCGAGCCCGTTCGATCCTGGCACTGCCTCCATCCGCTTCCATCATTCGTCCGGCAGGCTGGGCGGCATGCCTGGCATGTGGGGCTACGTCAAAGGCGGTATGGGCATGGTCTCGTTCTATCTCTGCGATGCCGCACGCGAAGCGGGTGCCGTCATTGCCGCGGGCGTCAGCGTCGCCGCTGTCCTTCCGGGTGAAGGCGTCCTCCTTGATGGCGGCGAGCGCATCATCACTCCCGTCATCATCTCCAATGCCGATCCGGTCCGTACGCTTCATCTGCTCGACGCCGCAGCCGATCCCGCATGGACCAGCAAAGTCCGCTCCGTTCCCATCGAAGGCTGCACCGTCAAGCTCAACATCCTGCTACGCCAGCTGCCCAACTTCCTCGCACGCCCCGGCACCGACCAGCCCCACCACTACGGCCAGATAAATGCACCCCTCACTCACACAGAATGGAAAGCCGGCTACGCCTCGGCACGCGCCGGCACGCTTCCCGAAAAGCTTTGGTGCGAACTGTACTTCCAAAGCGTTCATGACAGCAGTGTTGCTCCAGCCGGCCAGCACACCATGAGTGTCTTTGCCCAATACGTCCCATACAAATTCGCGACCGGCTCCTGGGACGATCATCGCGAACAGGCCAGGCAGCTAGCCCTCTCGTCTATCGGCCGCTTCTGCAGTAACATCCCCGACGCCGTTCTCGACGCGCAGGTTCTCGGACCACCCGACATCGAAGAAAAAGTTGGACTGACCGGCGGCCACATCTTTCAGGGCGAATGCCTGCCCGCGTACATGTGGAGCAATCGCCTCCCCGCGCGCACACCCATGCCCGGCGTCTATCTCTGCGGTGCCTGCACCCATCCCGGCGGCAGCGTCATCGGCATCAATGGGCGCAATGCTGCCATGGCTGTGCTGCGCGATATGTCATTACAGAACACTTCGCGGACTGCGGCAGCCATCGGGCAGGCTGGCTGATGTCAGCTGATCAGACACCGTTCACGCGTCCGGCGTCTGTCAAGCGCCTGCTCAAACGTGAACTCGGCTTCACCGACCTCACTCTCTTCTACATCGCCGGCGCGCTCAGTCTCCGTTGGATCGCCACAGCAGCCGCAGCTGGACCCAGCACCATCCTCATCTGGATCTTCGCGTGTCTCTTCTTCTTTCTACCTCTTGCCGCATCCGTGCTTGAGCTCTCGTCACGCTACCCGCAGGAAGGCGGCATCTACATCTGGACCCAGCGCGCCTTCGGCGACTTCTCCGGATTCCTCGCCGCCTGGACCTACTGGATGAGCAACCTGCCCTACTTCCCCGCTGTGCTTCTCTTTGGAGCCGGCAGCCTGCTGTTCGCCTTCCCGCAAGGTCAGCGTCTGGTCTCCAGCAGCAGCTACTATCTCGCCTTTACACTCCTCAGCCTCGCCCTCATCACCTTCCTCAATGTCATCGGCCTGCGCTTTGGCAAATGGATCAACAGCATCGGCGCCATCGGCAGCTGGCTTCCCGTCATCATCCTCATCGGGCTCGGTGCCCTCAGCTATGCGCGCTATGGCTCGGCTACCAGCTTCAATCGCGCCACCCTCACGCCACATCTCGGGTTCAGGAACGCCATCTTCTGGTCAACCATCTTTTTCGCCTTCGCCGGCTGCGAAACTGGCTCATTCATGAGCGAAGAGATTCGGAACGCACGTCGCATCCTCCCCCGTGCTTTGCTGCTCTCCGGCATCATCCTCGCCGCCAGCTATATTGCCGGTACCATCGCGATGCTGATCGGGCTTCCCGGCAGTCGTATCAGCGGAGCAGGTGGTTTTGCCAGTGCCTTGCAGACCCTCTGTACTCACCTCGGCCTCAGCTGGATCCTGCCGCCCATCGCCATCCTCATCGCTGTCAGCAGCATCGGTGGAGCAGCTGTCTTCCTCTCTTCCACCTCGCGCCTGCCCTTCGTCGCCGGCATCGACCGCTATCTCCCGCCAGCATTCGCAAAGGTAAGTCCACGCTGGGGCACACCGTGGATCGCCATCACCATCTACGGACTCGCCGGCATGCTCTGCGCGCTTCTCAGCCAGGCCACCAGCACCGTGGAAGGCGCCTATGAACTCCTCGTCAGTATGTCCATCATCACGTACTTCATCCCGTATCTGTTTCTCTTTGCCGCCATGATCCGTCTGCAGCGCGACCCTCTTCCTGCCGGCGCCTTCCGCCTCCCGGGCGGCCGCCTCACCGCCGTCGCCGTCGCAGTCCTCGGCTTTGTCACGACACTGCTCGCCATCGTGCTCTCGGTCATTCCGTCCAGCGACGATCCCCACCCCGCCACTGCCGTCATCAAGGTCCTCGGCTCGACCGCACTCATGCTGGCCATCGGCATCGCTGTCTATGCCCGCGCAGCTCGCCACAGAAAATTCACTGCAGTTCTTGACGAAGCAGCCAACGAACCCTCAACAGGTTCATAATGCTCGCCATGGCTTTCAGTATTCAGACACTCGATCACCTCGTCCTCACCGTCGCCAATATCGACGCCGCGACCGACTTCTACACCGAAGTCCTCGGCATGGATCTCGTCACCTTCAACGGCCGCAAAGCCCTCGCCTTCGGTGAGCAGCGCCTCAACCTCCACCAGCGCGGACACGAGATCGATCCCAAGGCCGCGCATCCTACGCCCGGCTCCGCTGACCTCTGCTTCATTACCAGCACACCCCTCGAAGAAGTCATCGACTACCTTAAAGCTCTGCGCGTTCACATCGAGCTCGGCCCCGTTGAACGTACCGGTTCGCTCAGCCAGTTGCGATCCCTCTACATCCGCGATCCCGACCACAACCTCGTTGAAATCTCGAACTACATCTAGCAGCAGGGCGGACTCACCTCCACAAACTCGCCGCGAAAAACTTTCAGGAGTAGCCTCTAAGCATGCGGATTCGTTCCCTCCTCGCGTCCACCAGCCTCGGCCTGCTGCTCCCCGCCATGCTCCCTGCCCAGACCGCACAGCCTGGCTCGCTGCTCGTTCTCTCCAAGCAGGAACACACCCTCGCCATCGTCGATCCCGCCACGCTCAAGGTGATCGCCAGGGTCCCCGTTGGTGCAGATCCCCATGAAGTCATTGCCTCTACGGACGGCGCCACGGCATACGTATCCAATTACGGCGGCGGCACTCTTCATACCCTCGCGGTCATCGATCTCAACACCGACAAGCCTCTGCCTTCGATCGACGTCAGTCCGCTGCGCGGTCCTCACGGGCTAAGCTATGTCGGCGGCAAAACCTGGTTCACTGCGGAAGGCTCAAAAGTCATTGCGAGGTACGATCCGGCAACCCACAAAGTGGACTGGGTCCTCGGTACCGGTCAGAACCGCACGCACATGATCTACGTTGCGCCCGACGAGAAGCGCATCATCACTACGAACGTCAACTCCGGCACTGTCAGCATCCTCGATCTGGAACCCGTCCAAACCCCCGAACCGCCACCCGGTCAGCCCGGTGCGCCACCACCGCCGCCGCCACCCGATCCGAATGAAGACGACGAGGCTTCCCAGTCAACCGCTCCACCGGCACCCGCATCCAGGCCAGGTCAGGGCCCGGTCCGCATCGACTGGAATCAGACCATCGTCCGTGTGGGCCACGGTTCGGAAGGCTTCGACATCTCACCCGACCACCACGAAGTCTGGGTCGCCAATGCCCAGGACGGTACCGTCTCCATCATTGATCTCGCCGCTCACCGTGTCGTGCAGACCCTCGCCGTGGATGCTGAAGGTGCCAACCGGCTTAAGTTCACTCCTGACGGCAAGCACGTTCTCGTCTCGACCCTCGGCGGGCCTGACCTCATCATCATCGACGCCGCCGCACGGAAGGAAGTCAAGCGTCTGCCCGTCGGCCATGGCGCAGCCGGCATCCTTGTACAACCGGACGGAGCCCGCGCTTTCGTCGCCTGCACACCTGACAACTATGTCGCCGTCATCGACCTCAACACCCTCGAAGTCACCGGCCATCTCGAAGCCGGCGGACAACCCGACGGCATGGCCTGGGCCGCCCGCAGCAAATAAAATCGCGGAATCCACGCAAACCTCGCTGCCCCATCCTTACGCAGCTAGGCTGGCCGTGGCGACGCCATCCGCTCTTTCTGCTCAGTCTTCATCGGACTTAGAAGTACTGGACCGAAGCGTCTACTTCTTTCCCGACATGAACGCAGCAATATGCTCATTCAAAAACTTCTCGTCCGCTGGACTCGCCCCCGCTCCCGCAGGATGCCCCCACAAGGACGGAATTGGCAGCAGCGTGCAGTGCGGAATAAACTTCGCCTCGTAACTCGCATCCGTCACAGGAAAATATAAGTCGGTCGCGGACGGCATATACAACACCGGTACCTTGATCGATCGCAAAGCCCCCTCAACATCGCCATGGAAAGGCGGCGTCTTCCCCACATCATTCGCCTCCCACGTGCGCATCTGCAGAATCAGATTATTGGCGTCGGCACCGGGAATAAAATTCGTCCGGTACTTCTCTACCACCTGCTCAAACGTCGTCCCCTTCGGCTCTTCCGTCTTCCATAACTCCTGCCGCCACCATTCCTGCGAAAACAGCCAGCCCGTCCACACCATCGAGAAGGCCTGTATGCCCTTCACCGGCTCCGATGTATAGTCGCCACCCTTGAAGTTCTCATCCGCTGTCAGCGCTGCAATCTGCCCCTCCAGCCGCACGATGCCATGGCCATACGTCTTCGCTGTACCGGAAGTTGCCACAATCCTGTCCATGTAATCCGGATAACTCACTGACCACTGCAGCGCCTGCTGCGCACCCATCGAAAAACCAATCACAGCCTGCAGGTGTTTAACGTGCAATTCTTCGGTCAGCAACTGGTGCACTGCCGCAACATTATCCCGGATCGTCATCACAGGAAAGCGCGGGCCGTGGAACGGCTCCGGTGTATTACTGGGTGACGAAGAACGTCCATTTCCGAATAACTCGCTTGTCACCAGGAACAACTTGTCTGCATCCAGCGCATGACCTTGACCGATCAGCCACTCATAGCCATGCATCTCCGCCATGTAATGCGAGGGCAGCAGCACCGCATTATCGCCGGCAGCATCCAGCTTGCCATAGGTGCCGTAAACGATCCTTGCCTCGGGCAGGACCACGCCACTTTCAGTCCGGAAGTTATGGATGACATATTCATGCTGCGTCACCTTTGGCGCTTTGGACGCATCCTCTGCATAACCCGCTGCCGCCCACATACCAGCAACCGCCAATATCAATTTCACCACCGCCGGAAATTTTCGCAAACGCACATAGCCTCCCTGGTCACAAATACAGCTTCATAATTCAGCCGCTAATCAGCAGCGTTTGCGATTTCCGCACTTACATCCAGGCTTCCCTTTAGATCGGCACTCTCTACCGAATCGCCGACTTCCACCCCGAATTTGCCGGGATTCACCCGCCACTTTTTCTGCGCGACGTCATAGAAGGCAAAGGCCCGCGGATCGAGCTCAACCGTAACATTCTTCGTCTCGCCTGCTGCAAGTACCACTCGTTCAAAACCTTTCAGCTCGCGCTCCGGCCGTGGAACACGAGGCTGCATCTCGGAGATATAGACCTGCGCGACTTCAGCCCCCGCCACCGGACCTGTGTTCGTAACCGTGAACGATACACGGGCTCCTGTAGTACCTGGCAGTACCTTCAGATCAGCAAACTTGAAAGTCGTATACGACAACCCGAAGCCGAATGGAAATAAGGGCTTTACATGGTTATGCTCGTAACCGCGGTAGCCGACAAAGATTCCTTCTTTGTACATGACCCGGTTGGTGTCTCCATCCGGATAATAGTTGTGATAAGTCGGATTATCTTCAGCGTGCTTCTCAAAGCTTGCTGGCAGATGTCCCGAAGGATTTACCTCTCCCAGCAACAACTCCGCCAGTGCGGTACCACCTTCCTGCCCTGCATACCAGCTCTCCAGCACAGCCGGTACGCGATCCAGCCAGCCATTGAAATCAATGCCACCACCTGAACTGACACTCACAATCGTCTTATGATTCGCAGCCGCCATGGCTTCAATCAGTTCATCCTGACCAAATGGCAGCCCCCACGTCCGGTCGCCACCCTCTGACTCGTTCTCGGACTGGTACCCGGCCGCCACAACCACTACGTCCGCTCGGCCCGCCAGCTCAATTGCCCGGGCACTCACAATTTTTCCCACATCCGTAATTGACAGTCGGATATGACCACCCGCCCAGTCTTTTTGATAGTCCTCGACCACAACCTTGTGTGGACCCGCAGATAATTCCAGCTGTACATAAGGCTGAAACGCCCGGACAATCTTCCAGTTATCAATAATCAGCTTGTCATCGAGATACACGCGACTCCCGGAATTCTCACCCGTTCCCTCCAGTGTCACAAGGTACTTACCCGACGCAGCCGGCGTGTAATATCCGGTGTATCGGTGGGACGAACGTTTCTCCCCCGAAGTGAACAGCGCCATCAGTGCTGCAGGATCCTCCTCCATCATCGATTGCCAATCAGATCCAGCAACGTTGATATGTGGCGATACCTTTGTAGTAGGCGCTCCGGATAAGTCAGACGTCGCAAAGGTCTCGACAGTAACTCCCGGCTTCCCGCCATTCTTATCTGTCGTGAAGTCTGTCGTCCGTGCCAGCTCGGCCAATGTCGGCAAACCGCGGTCATACAGCACGTTCACACCTGCCCCCAGGGCCGTCGTCAGTCCTTCCACGTCGCTTACCTGGTGAAACGGCACCACCCCTGCGCTTCCCCCGCCAACCGGCACTCCGGGATAGGCCTCCGGTCCTACTACCAGGATGGTCTTCAATTGCGCCTTGTTCAGCGGCAGCACATGCCCTTCATTCTTCAGCAGCACTGCCGATTCGCGTGCGGAATCCAGTGCCGCCGCCTTGTTCCGCGCATCTACGTACGAGATCGTCGCATCCGTCTGCGGCCTGTCCACCCAGCCGAATGCCATCGCCGTAGAAAGAATGTGCCTGATCTTTTCATCGAGCACCGCCTCCTTCAACGTGCCCGCCTTAATGGCCGGTAGCAGAGTCTTCCGATTCATGAACTTGCCCTCCGGCATCTCCAAGTCAAGCCCACCATTCGCCGCCGCCACGCCATCATAGGTTGCCAGCCAGTCCGACATCATCACGCCTGGGTACTTCCATTCCCTCCGCACAATCTCGGTATTCAAATAGCTGTTCTGCGTCGCATGCTGACCATTGATCAGGTTGTAGGAATCCATCATCGCGCCCACATGCGCCTTCTTCACCGCTGCCTCAAACGAAGGCAGATACAACTCCCTCAACGCCCGTTCGTCGATAATTGAATCCGAATCATGCCTGAGAAACTCCGAGTTATTTCCCAGGTAGTGCTTGATCGTCGCACTGACGCCCTGCGCCTGCATACCATCGATATAACCAACCGCGATCGCCGAAGTAAGAAACGGATCTTCTCCGAAATACTCGAAATTTCTCCCATTCCTGGGCGACCTGTAGATATTTACGCCCGGCCCCAGCATGTAATGCACGCCGCGGGCTCGCGCATCCCGCCCAATGCCCGCTCCCACCCGTACCGCCAGCTCGCGATCCCATGACGCCGCCAATCCAATGCCCGCTGCATAAGTGGTCGACGGAAACCCCGCATTCGAACGCGTCCCATAGGGCCCGTCTGACATTTCAAACGCCGGCAGACCTAGCGACGGCATAGCTCGAACCGCAAAGCCCGTGCCACCGATGTAGTCGATCTTCTGCTCCAGTGTCATGCCGTGGATGAGCGACTCAATCTTCTGCTTATCAGCATCTGTTAAGACATGCGGCGCTTGTGCGTTGAGGCCACGACTGCTCAGCAACGATGCTGCAAAAAGAACAACGCCAAACCGCAGACCACGCAGCTTTGCCACTGGACGCATAGTGTTTTCCTTATCTATAAAACGCTGCGCAATTGCAGCTCGACTTAGCTTGAAAGCAGAATCACAATATTTTCAGCAGTTGCATCCTGACTTACACACCATCCCTACAGTCCTCTGTAGACCCCGCCATCCACCAGGATGGTCTGACCTGTAATGTAGGACGCGCGTTCCGAAGCGAGCCATACGATCGCATCCGCAACTTCCTCCGGCTGACCGACTCTCTGCAGGGCAGCATCCGCGCCCAGCCTCGAGGCATACTGCTCCTCATTCACGCCTGCCGCAGCAGCGCGCTTGGCAATCAACTCCTTCAGGCGTGCCGTCGCCGTAAATCCCGGCGCGACGTTATTCACCGTAATACCATCCCTGCCGAACTCATTCGAAAGACTCTTTACCAGGCCAAGCACACCCGCTCGCACAGCATTCGAGTAAATTAGGTCTGTCACCGGCTGCCGCACGGACACAGATGTGATTGTTACCAGTCGCCCCCACCTCTTCTGCTGCATCAGTGGCACAACTTCGCGCGCAAAATGAACAATACTCATGAAGTTCAGCTCCACCGCAGCATGCCACTCCGCTGTCGTCGTCTCCAGAAACATCTTTGCCGGCGGTCCGCCCGCATTGGTCACGCACACGTCCACGCCGCCGAACTGCGCATTCACCTTTGCGACAAACGCCTGCACTGCTTCTTCATCCGTCACGTTCACGGCTTCGCCGATCACCTCGGCGTTGTAGCGTGCCCGAAATTCGGCAGCCGCCAGGCCGATCTTCTTCGCGTCGCGACTGCACATCGCTACGCGCGCACCCTCGATCACGAATTTTTCCGCGGCCGCAAACGCAATTCCATCGCTGGACGCCGCAACGATCACACTGCGGCCCTTCAATCCATAATCCACTTGGCTCTCCGTTACTCCTCTTTGTCAGCGCTTCCATTCCGCAGATAGGCATCATCGCGGGCAATCCAGTCCTGCCGGGGCGGATTGAAGATATCCAGGTCCACCGTATCCTCGAGCGCGAAAGCCTCATGCGGTACATTCGGTGGAATGCACAGCACTTCGCCGGCACCGACCATAATTTCCCGGCCATCCATCACGAACCGCAGACGACCCTCGAGGATATAGCTGATCTGTTCGTTGTGGTGCTGATGCAGCGGTACGTGCGCCCCCTTGGCCAGCAGCACCCGCGCAATCATCATGTCGGTGCCCACAATGAACTGCCGCCCGACCGTATCACTCAGCCGTTCCACCTCGATCGAATCCCAGCTCACTGCCCCGGCTTCCACACCAGTGTTCACCCTGCCATCCCCCTGCTTCATTCCCTGCCCTCCACGAGTACCGCCATTCCCGTTGCGACCCACAGATGGTAATACACCTGGACCCAGAAGCGGCTTTCATCCCGCGACGCATCGCTCTCGCATCACGCAGGCAACCGTTCTTCCATGGCACAATCAAGCGTCAACGCTCCGCACCTTGCTAACAGCCCGGTCCAATTCGTCAGGTCCACCCTCGCGCCGGTGGATCATCGCCGCACTTCTCGGCCTCGGCGTCCTCGTCAACTACTTCGATCGCGTCAACCTCTCCGTCTCGCATGACGCGCTGCAGCATGACTTCGGCCTCTCCAACATCGCCTTTGGTTACCTCTCCGGCGCCTACAGTTGGACCTACGCACTCTGCCAGCTTCCCGTCGGTGTCCTGCTGGATCGCGTCGGCGTTCGTCGCGTCGGCCGCGTCAGCACCTTTCTCTGGGGCATCGCATCCTTCGGTGCAGCCATCACGCCCACCATCTCCGGCTTCTTTGCCGCCCGCCTGTTGCTCGGCGTAGCGGAAGCACCAACATTTCCCGCAAATGCCAAGGCCATCGGTGCCTGGTTTCCACAGGAAGAACGCAGCTTCGCCACCGCGATCTTCGATGCAGCGGCCAAATTCGCGTCGGCTGTCGGCGTCCCGGCCATTGGCATCCTGCTCATCCACGTTGGCTGGCGTCTAAGCTTCGCAGCCACCGGCCTCATCAGCCTGCTCTACTTCGCACTTTTCTTCCGACTCTATCGCGAGCCGCGTCCCGAAGAAGAACCTCTCAGCAATGCCGTCGCAGGCAACGCGGATCCGGGCGCGTCCCTTACCCTCGGCACCCTTATCCGGAAGCCCAAGGTACTCGGTCTCGCGCTCGGCGCAGGCGCCTACAATTACGTCTTCTACCTGCTGCTCACGTGGCTGCCTACGTATCTCGCCGTCACGCTCCACCTGGACCTGCTGCATTCCTTCCTCTACACCGGCGCGCCGTGGTTATTTGCAACCATCATGGATATCTGCATCGGCGGTCTCTTGGTGGACGCCCTCATTCATCGCGGCTGGGACGCAGTCCGCGTACGACAGGTCGTGCTGATCGGTGGCACCGCCATGGGTCTGGGCATCCTCGGCGCGGCAAATGCGCACACGGCTGCCCGAGCCCTGGTCTGGATCAGTATTTCGATCGGCGGACTTTCCGCCGCGGCGCCGGTCTGCTGGAGCGTGCCTTCACTCATCGCTCCCCGCGCCGCCGTCGGCCGCGTAGGCAGCATCATGAACTTTTCCAACCAGCTCTCCGGCATCGCTGCACCCATCGCGACCGGCTACCTGGTCACCGCGACGCACACCTTCGCCGCGGCATTCATCGCCTCCGCAGCCTACCTGCTGGTCGGCCTTGCCGGCTACGCCTTCCTTCTCGGCCGCATCGAGCCCTGGCAGGAAGCGTGAGGCCTCTCAACTCGAGCCTATTGCCCCGCGTAGCTCTTGCTCTCGCCCGTCCGCGAATTCATCACCGTCATGCTCCCCGACTTGTCCGCCGTCAGCTTAAGATAATTGCCCGCATCCGCATCCGTCTTCGTCGGCGCTTTTACGTTCGCGATGTACTGTTCATCCACGTTCAGCGGCTTACCCCCCTCCTCGGAATAATGCAGCTGCCATAACTGCTCCAGGCCATGCACCTTCTTGAAGTTCTCAAGCGTCGGTGACGATCCGCCCTTGGTCGCACCGTTGTCCATCACCGCCACCCGCGGCGAGATCGCATCAATCAACGCCGGGCTGGAGCTCTGGTTCCATCCATGATGCGACACCACAAGCAGGTCCACATGCCCAAGCTTGTTCACCGGGCACATCAACTCCATCTCCTTGTCCCACGTCAGGTCGCCAAGATCAAGGATGCTCAGTTTGCCAAAGTGCAGCAGGATGCCGAGCGATCGCGAATTCTCGGTCTGGTCCGCCGGCCTCTTCTCGGAACTGGCACAATACGAGTTCTGCTCACCCGCACCCGGCAGCGCATGATCCAGCAGCTTTCCATCTGCGGAAATCACCGTCGCCTCAAAACCCGGCGCCGGCAGTGGCCCACCCACCGTCACCGTCCCATGCTTCGCACTTCCCGTCTGCAGCGCATGCTGATACAGGTCGTAGCCATGTTGCGTAATACCTCCATCCAGTTCGCGATTCGGGCCATGATCCAGAAATGTTCCCACCTGGATCCGCGCCAGTAGCTGCGGCACGCCTCCCACGTGATCCATGTGGTAGTGCGTCAGCAGCACTGTATCGATGCGCTGCAGCCCGGCCTGTCTTGCCGCTGCCACAATCCGTTCCGCGTCGCGGCCATTGTTTCCCGGCCAGCCCGTATCCACGAGCAGCGAGTGGTGATCCGGCGCCACGAAAAGAGTCGCCTGGCCGCCCTCCACGTCGATGAAGTAGATCTGCAGTTCACCCTTCGCCGGCTTCGCCGTCGCTGTCCTGCTCACACCCGCCAGCATCGCCAAACCTAGAGCAGCAACACTCACCCAACGCACGCTTCCCGTCTTCATAGATCCTCCGCCTCCCGCTTTACTTCGTTCCCGCGCTCGCTGCCGTCTTCACCGTGGCCCGCGTCGAACCCACCGTTATGCCGCCATCCACCAGCAGCGTCTGCCCCGTCACATAGCGACTCGCTTCCGATGCAAGAAACACCACCGCACCATCGAGGTCGTGCGGCGCGCCTGGCCGCTTCACCGGGATCCGTTCGATCAGGTACTCCACCCATTCCGGATCCTGGTACATCACTTTGTTCTGTTCTGTCTGGAACCACCCCGGCGCCAGGCAGTTCACCGTCACACCGTGCCGGCCCCAGTCATCCGCCAGGCTCATCGTCAACTGCCGCACCCCGCCGCGGCTCGCTCCATAAGGCGCCAGCCCCGCATACCCGAACACACTGGTCACCGATCCAATATTGATAATCCGCCCATACCCGCGCTCAATCATGTGGCGCGCTGCCGCCTGCGCTACGAAAAATGTTCCCCGCAGGTTGGTATCGAGGATCAGGTTCCAGTCCTCCCAGGTCACGTCGACCGCGGGCTTCCGCACATTGCAACCTGCGTTGTTTACCACGATGTCCAGCTTGCCGAACGCCGCAATCGCCGCAGCCACTCCGTTCCGGATACTCGCTTCATCACGAACGTCCAGCTCCACCGCCGCCGTCTTCCGCCCGAGCTTCTGAATCTCTGCTTCAAAGGGCTCCAGGGACTCGCGCGACCGGCTCGTCATCACGATGTCCGCGCCCGTCCGTGCCAGTGCCCGCGCAAAATGCTGCCCCAGCCCGCGGCTCGTGCCCGTTACCAGCGCCACCTGCCCGGTCAGATCGAACAGGTTCTCGCTCACTGCTCTGCCCTTTCGACCATCTGCGGTGCCAGCACAATCTTCATCAGGTTCGGCTCGCGAGCATGCAGCCGCGCAAACCACCGCGGGCCATCACTCAGCGGTGCCACTGCTGTAATCAGCCGCTTCACATCAATCGCGCCACTGGTCATCAGTTCCATCGCCTGCGGATACTCCCCCGCCGATGCAGCACTCCCCTGCAGCCGGATCTCACGCGACACTACCTTCTGCAGCGGCAGCTTCACCTCAGGCGTAATATTGCCGATCAACGTCACCGTCCCGCCCTTCCGCACCACGTCAATTGCACTTGCCACTGTTTCGTTACGCCCCACAGCCTCGAAGACCACATCCACACCCTGGCCGTTCGTCTTCTCCATCACCGCCCGCAATAATTCCGGACCGGATGCATGCAGCACCGCATCCGCCCCATGGGCTCTAGCCATCTCCAGGCGCGTCGCATCCACATCCGCCACCATCACCAGTCCACACCCCGCTGCCTTCGCAGCCTGCAGAGTCAACAGGCCGATCATGCCCGCACCAATCACCAGCGCCCGCTCGCCCCCGCGCAACTGCGTCACCCGCACCGCATGCAGCGCAACCGACACCGCCTCCAGCATCGCCGCCTCTGCGAAGGACATTGCATCCGGCAGCTTGTAGAGAATTCGCTGCGGCACCCGCACATATTCCGCGAACGCGCCCTCCCGCCGATAGTCCCCGCACGAGACGCCCACCACCTGCCGGTTATCGCACAGGTTCACCTCGCCGCGCCGGCAGTACCCGCATGCCCCGCAGTACACCGTTGAATCGAAGGTCACCCGGTCGCCAGCGGCATACTCCTTAACCGCGCCGCCGACACTGGCCACCACCCCCGCTGCCTCGTGTCCCATCACGATCGGCGGGATCCTCCGGCCGGAGGTGCCATCATAGCCGTGCACGTCACTGCCACAGATACCGCACGCCTCGACGCGTACGATCACTTCGTCGGGACCCGCGACCGGCTCCGAAACATCTTCTACAGCCAGCTGCTCATAGGCAGAAAGAACCAGGGCTTTCATCCACAAAATCCTACATCGTTCCACATCCGCATGCTCACAGACCACGCTTTCCGGGTTAACATAGCCGGCATACCTACGGAGAACCATGGAACTCACGCGAAGAAATTTCAATCGTCTGGCCGCCGCCTCTGCTGCTTCCCTGCTCCTGCCCCAGGCACACGCTCAGAACGCAGCCAGCCCCGTTGCCAGCCCAACGGAACCCGTTCCCGCCGGTGCTAAAAAGATCCGTTACTGCATCATTGGTCTCGGCCGCATCTCGCTCGACCACTTCATGCCCGGCACCCGCCAGTCCTCGATCGCTGAAGTGACGGCCATCGTCAGCGGCCATCGCGACAAGGCCGAAAAAACAGCAGCCCAGTACAACGTCCCCTCGTCCTCCATCTACAGCTACGACAACATGGACGAGATTCGCAACAATCCCAACATCGACGCCGTCTACATCGCTCTGCCCAACAGCATGCATGCGGAATACACCATCCGCTCCGCCAAGGCGGGCAAGCATGTGCTTTGCGAAAAGCCGATGGCGACCAGCGTGGCCGACTGCAAATCCATGATCGCCGCCTGCGCCGCCGCGAACCGCAAGCTCATGATTGCCTACCGCTGCCAGCTCGAGCCGACCAACCTGCGCGCCATCGAGATCATCCGCAGCGGCGTCCTCGGCCCCATCCAGACCATCGAAAGCACCTACGGCTTCAATATCCGCGCCGGCGAGTGGCGCATCAACCGGCAGCTCGCAGGCGGTGGTCCACTCATGGACGTCGGCATCTACTCCCTCAATGCCTGCCGCTATCTCACAGGCGAAGAGCCCGCGACCATCTACGCCAACGGCTCGACCATCGACAAGGATGGCCGCTTTAACGAAGTCGAGGAGAATGTCTCCTGGACCATGAAGTTCCCTTCCGGCATTGTCGCCGCCTGCAACACCACCTATGGCGCCCAGATGGAAGGCTTCTACCGTGTACACGGCGCGAAAGGCTTCCTGCACATGGAGCCGGCCTTCGGCTATGAGGGTCTGCACCTCAAGGCCCACATCAACGGCACCTCCAAGGGCGATCCGGGCAAAGACATCGACCTGCCCGAAGTAGAGCGCGATCCATCACAATTCGCCCGCCAGGCAGACTACTTCGCCACCTGCATTCATAAAAACCTCACACCCAGGCCGAATGGAGAAGAAGGATTAAGAGACATCCAGTACATGCAGCAGATCTATCGCGCCGCAGGCCTGCCCTACCTCGCCACTTAGCCGTCAGGAAGCAGTGGGGAAATTCCTGCTGAAGTCCGGTTCGATTCGACCGATACACTTTTCATGAAAACCTGTGTTTCCTCCGACGTCTTCTCTGCCTCATCACGTTTTTCTCGGTGGGCAGCACGGCTCTCTTCCTGGTCTCCCAGCGCACCATGCAGAAAATGGTTCAGGCGCAGGCCATTCACGCCACCAGCTTTGTTCCAGCCAGGCGGATGTCTGCAGCCTTCGAACGGGAGATCCTCAATGCACGGATCTTCTTCATCTATCACGTCACCATCCAGAAGCCGAACGCCCTCGCGAGCGGCTGGGCACGCTACCACAATGCTGAGGCCCGGCTCCAGGAGTTGTCTGACCAGGGCAATCAGCAGGATGAGTTGAGTGCGGTGAAAGCCCCCGTCGCGCAGCTGCGCCTGGATCTCGCCGCCTACGATCCGGCTCTGCGCGCCACTCTCGCTGCCGTGCAGAGCGGCGCACGCGTGGGCGATCCCACCTATGACGCGGATGTAAAAGAGTGGGCAGCACGGGGTGCCGCATGGTGACCGATGCCGGTAAAGTTCAGGCGCTGTGCGCTTTAGACAGCGAGAAATCCACCAGCGCCATCGTCGACACCATCAAGCGCGCAGAATTTTTGCAGAGACCCGTATATTTCTGTGCATGCTCCCGATCGAGTTCGTCCTGGCATGCTTCCTGCTGCGTCGTCGCGCGAAAGTCTCCTTGCCAATACAGGCAGCTGCTGGTCGTACGCATGTGACTGCCGCCTCTTAAATCAATTGAAGCCTCGCAGGAAGGGCGACCCGAAGTCAGACGCTCGCGGTCTCAGCTGGAACCTCTGCGCTGATGCCCTCGTGCCGGTTGCACTGCGCCCACCAGGCATCGAAAACTTCCAATGCCCGCTCGCACTGCAGTCTGTGCCGCTCCTTCTTATCGCGAATCTTCTTGCGAAGTTCTTCCTCTAGCGGCTCCAGCAGGTCGAACGTGATGTTTGCCGGCTGGAATCGCTTGAGATCCGCTCGCGTGATGTAATTCACCAGCGACCCCAGCGCCGTCCCGCGCGGCACCGTCACCAGCGTCCGGCCCTGCGCCCGCTCAGCCGCATACAAGCCCGCCAGCATTCCCGTGGCAATCGATTCTGTATAACCCTCGACCCCCGAAATCTGCCCGGCAAACAAAATATCCGGATCGCTCCGCAGCGACAATGTGGCATCCAGCACCGCCGGCGACTGGATATACGTGTTGCGATGGATCTGCCCATAGCGCAGAAACTTTGCCTGCTCCAGCCCCGGAATCAGTCGCAGGATCCTCTGCTGCTCGCCGAATTTCAAATGATTCTGGAAGCCCACCAGGTTGTACGAGTCCGCCCGCAGATTCTCGCAGCGCAGCTGCACCACTGCATACGGCGTCTTCCCCGTCCGCGGATCGCGCAGGCCCACCGGCTTCATGCAGCCAAAGCGGAGCGTATCCCGCCCCCGCCGCGCAATCTCCTCTATCGGGAGACAGCCTTCAAAATAATCCAGCTTCTCCCATGCCTTCTCTTCTACGTGCTCGGCGGCCACCAGCGCGTCATAGAAGACGTCGTACTCTTCCTTCGTAAACGGACAATTGATGTAATCGGCCGTGCCCTTGTCCCACCGCGCCGCCATGTACACGCGGTCGCGATCAATGGATTCGGCATCCACAATCGGGCTGATCGAATCGTAAAACGCAAGATGATCCGCACCCGTCAGCTTTGCAATCTCATCCGCCAGCGAAGACGATGTCAGCGGTCCCGTTGCCACAATCGTCACACCGTCATACTCAGCAAGCGACGTCACTTCTTCTCGCACAATCGTGATCTTCGGTTCGCAATCCAGCGCCTCCGCAATCTTCCGCGAGAACTCCACCCGGTCAACCGCCAGTGCATGCCCGGCCGGGACAGCGGTATCGTCTGCGCAGCGTAGTAACGGCGAACCTGCACGCCGCATCTCCTGCTTTAGCAGCCAAGGTGCCGTGTGCTCGCTCTCTGACTTCAGTGAGTTCGAACACACCAGCTCGCCGAAGTCGGCAGTCTGGTGCGCAGGCGTCTGTTTTACCGGCCGCATCTCGTACAACAACACATCGCAGCCACGGTCAGCAGCCACCAGCGCTGCCTCAGGCCCCGCCAGGCCGCCGCCAATCACCCGCACCCGCTTACTCACTTCGCGCCATCCCCGTCAACTCCTCGCCTGTCACCCGCATAATTCGCCACTCATCCATGAACTTCGCACCAAGCGACTGGTAGAAATCGATCGCCGGCTGGTTCCAGTCCAGCACATCCCATTGCAGCCGAGCCGCACCGCGCTCCTTTGCTAACGAGGCCACGCGCGTCAGCAGCCGCTTGCCAATTCCCCGCCCGCGAGCTGAGGGCAGCACGAACAAATCCTCAAGGTGGATACTCGCGCCCTTCCAGGTCGAATAAATTGGAAAAAACAGTGCCATGCCCACTGGCGCGCCGTCTGCTTCCGCAATCAGGCACTCGAACAATGGCCGCTCACCAAATCCATCGCGACGCAGCTCCGCCTCACCAATCGAGACCTCGTGCGCAGCCCGTTCATACTCCGCCAGCCCGCGGATCAGCTGCAGGATGACCGCAGCATCAGCAGCTTCCGCGCTGCGTATCACTACTTCCGTCATGCCCCGATTATAGGAGCGCAGCCGTCAATCTATGCCTTGAGGTCCAACTCGATCGGATCGATCAGCGGTCGCAGCCACACCAGCAGGGCCTGGTGTGATGGATGCTTCACATACGCATCCAGCGCGGCCTGGTTCTTGAACTGCATCACCCCGCCAAAGGTATAGTTCTTCCCGCGCGGCGACAGGTTGTTGCCCACGTGCGTCTGCAGCAATCCCGGAATCTTTCCCTGGAACGCGGCAATATCCTTCCGCGCCCTCAGCTTGTCTGCGTCCGTCGTACCTGGCTTCCATTCGAACGCAAATACGTGGAACACACTGCCATCCTGGCTCTCAGCCAGGGCCTCGTTCATCAGTGCTGTCCCGCTCAGAAGTGCCACACCTGCCGCCAGTCCACCTTTACGCATCAACGCACGCCGCGTAAAACTCATCATCGTTTGATCTCCCCCGCATTCACGATCTTCCGAATACATTACTCCCCGGTCCGGCTGGCGCCACTATTCCCGCAATGCTAGACTGCCCCGCATGCCTATCATCCTGATCCTCATCATCCTCATTCTCCTCTTCGGCGGCGGGGGCTACTACATGGGCCCCGGCGTCGGCTACTACGGCGGGGGCAGCATCACCCTCATCCTCGTCCTGGTCATCCTTTTCCTGCTCTTCAACCGGCGGGGCGGCCGCCTCTAGATCCGCCCGCACCGGCAGCAGAAACAGCAAAGCGGCAAGTCATCAGCCTTGCCGCCTTCTGGTAAATCAATTTAACGAATCTAGCGAACAGTCGACGCCACAATCGCCGACGCGATCACACCAGTCGCCACCGCAGCCAGAACATAATTGCCATCCACCTGCCGCCATTCGTAGCCGCGCGGGGGCGCATTCAGGTGGTACCGGCGGTAGTCGATCCGCTCCCCGCGGGACCAGTCTTCCTGCCTCATGTGATATCCCTTCCTCCACTCCGTGTGGCGGACATAGTTGCCATGAGCCGCCGGCCGGTCATCGCGGTGGTCGTCGTGATGATCATCATGATGATCCTGTGCAAACGCCGCGGGGACAGCCATGCTCGCACCGAGCGCGGCAACGGTAAACAAACGTGCGACAACCTTCATAGAACTTCACCTCGGCCTTAGTTGACGCTCGCGAACGAAGCTCAGTTGCATGTCCCGTGCCGAAAACCATCCCGTCCCCGGCAATCTCGAAAAGATCAGCACGTTCTGCAGCACGCGCTCTTTAACCTGCATCTCAAGCGGAGGCGTCATCAGAACGAATGATCGGCAGAATCATGGCTCAAAGCGCGACTACCCAAATTCCTCCTACCACTTCCGCTGCCCGGCCAAAAGCCGTGGTCTGCCTCTCCGGCGGCATGGATTCCGCTGTCTGCGCCGCTATCGCCGCCCAGGACTACGACGTCTACGCGATTCACTTCAGCTATGGCCAGCGTACCGAGCAGAAGGAGCTGGCCAGTGCCACCGCCATCGGGGAAGCCCTGCGCATCCACACCCTGCTTCCGCTCCGCAGCGACATCTTCCGTCTCATCGGCGGCTCGGCACTCACCGACCCGCTAATGGACATTCCCCAGGCCTCTCCCAATCCGGATGCCACCGGCTCGCAGATCCCCGTCACTTACGTACCCTTTCGCAACGCCCACTTCCTCGCCGCCGCCGTCAGCTGGGCAGAGGTCATCGGCGCCACCATCGTCTTCATCGGTGCCGTCGAGCAGGACAGCTCCGGCTATCCCGACTGCCGCCCCGCCTACTACGAGGCCTTTCAGCGCCTCATCGAGCAGGGCACGCGCGACGGAGACATCAAAATCAGTACGCCGCTCATCCATCTCCGCAAACATGCGATCGTCCGCCTCGGCCTTGAACTTGGCGCTCCCTTCCATGTAACGTGGTCATGCTATTCCGGCGAGAGTGTCGCGTGTGGAATGTGCGAGAGTTGCGTGCTGCGGCTGAAGGCCTTCGCCGAAGCAGGAGTCGACGATCCCATCCCCTACGCCACCAACCCTCACTAGAGTTCAAGATCCAACGTCACCACAGAGGAGACACTTTATGCGGCATCTCAAAATTTGGCTGGCTGCCCTTGCGCTGGCCGTCATTCCAGGTCTCACCCCCGGTCTTCATGCGCAGGACAAAACCGCCCAGATCCATGGCCACGTGCAGGATCCTGCCGGCACCCCCATTCCCAACGCACAGGTCAAGATCGGCACGGACGGCACTGGTAAGGAAGCGAAGTACACGTTCACCGCAGACGCCAACGGCGATTACAAAGGTGACGGTATCGCTCCCGGCACCTACTACATCACGCTCTTCCAGGTAGGACCCAACGGCGAAGCTCCCAAGGCTGTCGACCAGTTCCCGAACATCAAGATCGCTGCCGGTGACAACGCCACCCAGGATTTCGATCTCAGCCGGCCGGACTACATCAAGAAGCTTCCGCCCGAAGTCCAGAAGCAGATTGCTGACGCCAAGGCCAAAAATGCCGGCATCCAGAAGGAAAATCAGGACGTCAAGAAGCTCAATGGCATGCTGGCTGATGCCCGCACCGCCATCGCCGCCAAGAAGTTTGACGATGCCGCGACCCTCATGACCCAGGGCACGCAGATCAAGCCGGATTCCGCAGTTCTGTGGCTTGAACTCGGCATTGCACAGGACGGCCAGAAGAAGTACGACGACGCCGCCACCAGCCTCAAGAAGGCCATTGAACTCGATACAGCTTCAAAGAAGCCCAGTCCGGAAGTCCAGGGTGCGGCCAACAACGCTCTCGGCGAAGCCTATGCCAAGACCAATAAGATTCCCGATGCCACTGCAGCCTATGAAGCTGCCGCGAAGATCCAGCCCGCCAATGCCGGTATGTACTACTCCAACGAAACCATTGTCCTGAGCCAGTCCGGCGCCAAGACTGAAGATGTCGTTGCCGCCGCTGACAAGGCCATCGCTGTGGATCCGAAGAAGCCGGTACCCTACTATCTCAAGGGACAGGCCCTCATCAACAAGGCCACCGTTGATCCAAAGACGCAGAAGATCGTCGCGCCCGCGGGTACCGAAGAAGCCTATTCCAAATACCTCGAGTTGGATCCGAACGGCCCCATGGCCAACGACGCCAAGGCCGTTCTCCAGGAAATTGGCTCCAAGCAGGCCACCAAGTACAACGCTAAAAAGTAGCTGCACCTCGCACGGATAGAAGCGCCGCTCTCAACGGGGAGCGGCGCTTTTAGTTTGACCCCACGCAAGGCCGCATTTTCAAGCACACCAGACGACCGAAGCCAAACGCAGTGGCAAGATCTCCAAAAGCCAACGATCGCCAGTACACCGGGTGCCTATCCTCGCGCTGCTGGGTCGGCATGGCGAAGCAATCCGCCTTTCTCGTTCACCCAAGCAGGCGACCCAGCGGCAGCAATGACTTCGCGAACGCCAGCCTGCCCATGAGGCCGTTAACTACTTGCTCGGCACGACAAATGTATCCCGCGCCTGCCACTCTACTTTCGCTGCCGCAGGATCTGCCAGACGAAACATCGTCGCCTTCAGATCCTTGTTTTCCAGCGTAAACGTGATGTAGTGGAAGTTCGGGAAGTCCGCGTTCTGGTAATGGTCCGGCGGCGTCCGATCCACTTCATATGGGTGCGCGCCGCCCCCGCCAGACACCAGGTACACCACCCCGCCCTGCGTGAACCGTTCGTAGTTGTGAATGTGGCCGGCCGTCACCACGATTGCCGCGTGCAGTTTCGGCGCGATACCAGCCAGGTAGTCGCGCAGCGCGATCTCATTCGGCCGCGGATTGTGGTCCACTTCCACCCGGGTCTGTATATCGGCAACAGGCGGATGATGCAGCCCGATCATCACAAAATCTACCGACTTCGGCAGGTGGCTTAACTGCTCCGCCAGCCATTCCCGCTGCGGCGATCCGTCTGTCAGTGCCGACGTACTATCCAGCTGCACCATGTACAGCCGCTTCCCCAGCGCTACGGAGTACCAGCGCATCCCTCGAAGCTCGGGAAACGCTGTCCACCAGTGATCAAGACACTCCGACTCCGACCCCTTGGCAAACTCGTGATTCCCCAGCGCCGGATAGATATGCAGCCCCGCATCCTTCCATACCTTCGTCTCGGTCCGATAAACGTCGTAGTCCGCAGCACGTCCTCCGGCATACGGCACATCGCCGGTAAGCTGCACCGCATCGGGCTTCAACTCGGCGATCTTTGCTACCAGGGCCTTGCGCGCCGCGGGATTCGCCGCATCCACATTCGCCGGATCCGTAAATCGCATATCGCCGTAGACCAGCACAGTAGGCTGCGTGTGCAAAGCTGTTTCGGCGACCTGGAATGTCGGTCCCGGACCAGCGGATTTGCCTGCCACCGGAGCCTGCGAACGGCATGAGACGGATACCAGCAGGAGCGGCAGGAATGAGGCGGAAAAGATTCGGCGGAGCATGCACAAAGAATACAAGCGGCAGCAAAAACCCGCTCAGGCGTTCGATCAGTTAGTCCCTACGCTGGGAAAAGATTGGAAGGGAGCGCAGGCGCGCTCAACCTCTCCGAATCGTCGATGATTCTTAGAATTCCGGGGCACCACGGCGCAGATACACCCCGGTCGATCCCGCCACCACCACAATCGTGCAGGCCAGCAGGAAGTAGATCACCATCGGCTTTGCCAGGGTTGGAGACCACACCAGGTCGCTGCCAGCCCAAAGAGAGAGCAGCGTCGCAATCACCGTGAACTGACCGGCAATCGTAAGCAGCAGCGTGCCCTTGCGGCGGCGCAGGTCAAGCAATTCTATCTGCTGCGGCGTCATGTTCCGCTCTTCTGCTGGAATGCTCAGGTTCGCCATACTCTCTCCGTCGATCTTCTTGATTCTCTGCCGTACCCCTTGCAGGGACACACAACCACCATCAAATCACGAGACGCTGCAACAGTCCAGACCATGCAGCCCCGCCTTGTGACCGCACAATTTCTGCCTTGACCCGATCACTGCTAAAGGAACGCCACTGTCTGTACTCCGGCTACTTCAAACCGCTTCCTGCAGCGAATGTTCTTGCAAGCCAGCTGATCGTCTTTGCGCACCATGTAGCTCTGCCAC
The DNA here is from genome assembly GCA_964658265.1 of uncultured Acetobacteraceae bacterium. Taxonomy (GTDB): domain Bacteria; phylum Acidobacteriota; class Terriglobia; order Terriglobales; family Acidobacteriaceae. The sequence continues at coordinate 70,923 of CAZZYN010000002.1, forward strand.
TTCGCAAACCGCGCCCGGTCCCGCTCATCCGCATTCCGGCCGATCTGCGCTTTTTTTCGTCGCACCAGCCAGCCGATCTGGTATTCATCTGCCTTGCCACAGCTCGGACACGTCAATGTGTGTGTCTTCGTCTCTGCCTTCTCATCATAAAAATCACGCTCTTCCATGCCGGCTCCTTCTTGCAATCCCCAAGAAGTATTCCATACTCAGAGAGGAAGAGCGCAAGCCGCCGGTTCCGTCCATGTCCCGCAAAAAGTCCAAGCCGTTTTCTGTCACCAAGGCCGTTAAGCTCAACGCTCGCGACCAGGTCGGCCAGCCCAGGCTCTCGCGGCCTATCCTCAGCGAGCCCAAAGAGTCGCGCCAGGAGCGCAGGCACAAGCCCTCCCTGGCCGATGTCCTCAACGACGAAGAAGTCGTCCGCCAGGATGATTGATCCAGCAACTAAAAAGGGCGGAAGCTTCTGCCTCCGCCCTGAAATCCAGATTCTATAGTCCCGTTACCAGCGATAGCCGAAGGTGATTGGCAGGATCTGGGTCGACGAGCTAGGACTGTCCAGCCACTCATAACGCACATCTGCAAAGATCGCGCCATGCTGCTCGGGATTTGGCTTCCACTCCACACCACCGCCCACGTTTAAACCACCCTGGTTGCTCGAGTAGTGGCTGACCGTCGCATTCGCATACTGAGGAATGTAACCGTAGAAGTAGTCGTAGTAATAGCCTTCAAATACGGGCGTGTTGAACGAAGTCAGCAGCCGGTAAAAGCCGCCGCCGCCCGTCACGTACCCGCCGAAGTGGCCGCTCGTTTTGAAGTTATACCGCGGGTCCAGCGTGATCGACCACGCATGCGTATTACCATTCAGGCCGTTGGTTACAGCACTCGCATTCGCTGCTGCAATCTGGTTCAAAACAGAACTCTGGATCCCCAGTCGGTCAAAGCGATACTCGAGCAGTGCCGCAAAACGCTTGTTGAAGTTGTAGCCGCCGCCCAGCAGGAAGTTATAACCCGTGGTGTTCAGATTCGTCGTACTCCCCAGCGGTACCGAAAAGCCCGCTCCACCCTCAATCGCAATGTGGCTGAAGGTCGAATCGCCGCCGCCGCGCTTCTGGTGATACCCGCCGCCACTTGGATACTGGTTCTGGTACTGGCTGCGATATTGCAGATTCGCTGGGAGGCTCAGGGCTGAAGATGTCTGGGCCGCATAATCGGCACTGGAACTGGACTGCGCTAAAACTGCGGGCGCCGCCATTACCAGTGCGCACGCTGCCATGCCAAGACTCCGGACAAAAGTTCGTGAAGACATTCCTACCTCTGCTGAAAGAATTTAAAGCGCACACGCTCGCGCTACCACTTACATAGACACAGATGAGATGACTTTGTTTCGTTTTTCGGATGCATTCCGGCAACATCACTTGTACCGTGCCAACGCCGCCTTAACCCGCCGTTTTTTAAGCCTTCGTCTTGCTATCCCGGTTCTTGGCCGAGTCCAGCGGATACTGCGGCTCTGTCATCCTTACCGGATCCAGAATTTCAGCGATCTCTGCCTCGCTCAGCAGTTGTTTGGATCGCGCAATCTTGATAATCGATTCACCGCTGGCCACCGACTCCTTCACAATCTCCGCAGCCTTTGCATACCCGATATATGGATTCAGCGCCGTCGCCAGCGATACCGTCGACTGCGCATAGTAATTGCAGCGCTCTTGGTTCGCCGTGATCCCCGAAACACAGTAGCGATCAAACTGCCGCAGCATATTGGCGAGAATCGTGGCACTTTGCAGCACACTGTACGCCATCGTCGGCATCATCACGTTCAGCTCCAGCTGGCCGCCCTGTACCGCCATCGCCACCGCTGTGTCGTTCCCAACTACCTGGAAGCTCACCATTGCCGCCAGCTCTGGCATCACCGGGTTGATCTTGCCCGGCATGATCGATGACCCAGGCTGCAGACTCGGCAAATAAATCTCCGCAAAGCCGGTATTCGGACCGGATGACATCAGCCGCACATCATTCGATATCCGGATCACCTCCAGCGCCAGCCCCCGCAGCGCTCCGCTCACATCCGCCATGCACGCATTCGACTGCATCGCCCATCGCATATCCTCCGCCGGCGTCACCTTCTGCCCCGAGATGCGCGCCAGGTTCTCCACCGCCTTCACCCGGTAGTCCGGATGCGTGTTGATGCCCGTGCCCACCGCACTGCCGCCCAGCCCCAGCTCGCGGAGCGAGTCCGATGCCATCACAATGAACTTCTTCGCCTTCTCGATCGTCAGTGCATACGCGGCAAATTCCTGTCCCAGGCGAATCGGTACCGCATCCTGCATATGCGTCCGGCCCGACTTCATAATGCCGTCAAACTCCGCTGCCTTCTTCCGGAAAGTCGCCGCAAGTCCATCCAGCACCGGGTACAGCGTGTCCAGTACAAGCAGCGTACCCACCCGCATACTCGTCGGAAACACATCGTTGGTCGACTGCCCGTAATTCACATGGTCATTCGGATGGACCTTGGCATACTCGCCCAGCTTGCCTCCGAGAATCTCGTTCGCCCGGTTGGCAATCACTTCATTGCTGTTCATGTGCAGGCTCACTCCCGCACCGGCCTGGAAGACGTCCACTACAAACTGGTCATTCCACTTGCCATCGATCACTTCCTGCGCGGCCTGGATAATGGCATCCGCGCGATCGTCTTCAATCAGCTGCAGAGACTTGTTGGCTTCTGCGGCAGCCCGCTTCACCATGCCCAGCGCCCGGATCAGCAGGGGATGTGCACGCATCCCGGAAATCGGATAATTCTCAACCGCGCGCACCGTCTGCGCCCCGTAATACGCGCCTTCCGGCACCTCGACAAAACCCAGCGAATCCTTTTCCTTGCGAACAGCAGACATGCTAGCAACTCCTTGAAAAGTTCAGGCGCGACGCGTCAAACCCCACGCCGGCGCCAGTGTGCCAGTATAGAGGGCTTGCCGTCCGCTTGCCGCGCGAAGGTACTACTCAGCCAGCAGCTGTTCTTTCAGCGATTCCACCAGGTCCTCAGCCACGGCCTCAATCGAAGTATGCTGACTCAATTCGCGCACCTCTTCGTTATCGGCAATGCGGGACAGGCCCAGCCTGCGCGCAATCTCCCGCTGCACCCCGAGCGACACCGTAATCTCTTTCTCGGTCAGCAGCAGTATCTGCAGAATCAGGTGGTCTCGCTCATCCGAACGACGCCCCATTCGCTGCTGGCGCATGAGGATGAAACTGGCGAGAAATATGGCTTCCATCGCCACAATGGTGTCCAGTAGCGGAAACGGCAGCTTGTCGAAATGAGGGATACGTCCGATATGAGCCGTGTTCACCAGGATCCAGAACCCGAACCACAGGGCGTGGATGATGACGAACGTCAGATTGCCTACTAAAGCCCCTATGTAGTCGCCCGCCCGCTCCGAAAAAGTGCGCCGCTCAAGGAAATCCTGCTCGTGGCGAACGACGAGATCGATGTGGTCGCGTATGTGAGACGGCGTTTGCTGCACCTGAACCTGGTTTCGCGAGTCCCGGGGGGTCGAACTCCGCTGCTTTAAGTATAAGGAATTCGTAAAGACAAGGCGATTCGCGCACTCTTGGACCGGCTGGCGGCACCGTAAACTACTGATAAATGGCTCTCAACGAATCTGTCCTCTCCTATCCGGCAGCCTGGCAGATGGTCGCCGCCCACACGGCCGCGCTTGCTCCACCCGCCACCGAGACCGTCGCCATCCACCAGGCCTCAGATCGGTGCCTTGCCTCCGCCATCCTTGCCGATCGCGACCAGCCGCCCTTTGACCGTTCCACCCGCGACGGCTTCGCTCTCCGGGCCGCCGACCTTCAGCTCGGAACCCTGAAGGTGGTCGGGCAGCTCCGGGCCGGGGAGCCGCCCTTCGCCGGAACAATAGGCCCCGGCGAAGCCCTCGAAATCATGACCGGTGCCCCCCTGCCGAGTGGCGCCAATGCCGTCCTGATGGTCGAGCACACCGGCCCCTCCGCCCCCACCAGTACCGGCGGCACAGGTGCCACATCCATCTCCATCCAGCCGGGTCGCGGTCTGCTTCCGGGTGAAAATGTTGTCCCTTCAGGTGCCGAGGCCAGGAGAGGTGCCACGCTTATTCCGACCGGCACCCGTCTTACCGCCGCCCACATCGGTGCCGCCGTCTCGGCAGGTGCCACCTCTGCAACGGTCTACGTCAGGCCGCGGGTCGCCATCCTTGCCACCGGCGATGAGCTTGTGGAACCGGGGGAATCGCTCCTCAACCATCAGATCCGCAACTCCAACAGCTATTCGCTCGCCGCCCAGGTCGAGCGTGCCGGCGGCGTCGCCGTGCGCCTGCCCATCGTGCGCGATTCCCTTTATGCCCTGCAGGAAGCCATTGAACAGGCACTCCAGGCCGATCTGCTCCTGTTGTCAGGCGGTGTCTCCATGGGCAAGTTTGATTTCGTCGAGCAGGTTCTGCTCAGCCTGCACGCCGAACTCCTTTTCACCGGCGTCCGCATGCAGCCTGGTAAACCCCTCGTCTTCGGCCGTTTTCCGCATACAGGGAAGTATTTCTACGGCCTGCCCGGCAATCCCGTTTCCACCATGGTGACCTTCACGCTCTTCGCTGCGCCATTGCTGCGTTCGCTCGGCGGCGAGCATCACGCCAGGCCGCTGTTCGCACAGGCCCGGCTGGCAGAAGGCTTTACGCAGAAATGCGGCACCACCCGCTTCCTTCCAGCACTCCTTGAAGCCGATTGGCAGGGCGCCACCGTCCGACTGATAGCGTGGCAGGGTTCCGGAGACGTAGCCGCGACCGCACGCGCAAACTGCTTCGCAGTCATCCCCCCGGACCTCGAGCACGTGGAAGCAGGCGCATCCGTCGCGATTCTTCTCGGAACCTGACCACGGCGAGAGTGGCCTCGCGCAAGCACAAACCGACCAATCATTCGGCACACACAGGCCGAAAAGGTCCTGCATTTAAGCTCGCGAATCCTTGATTCGTCGCCGCCTCTGAGCAAATTGTTCCACGTGGAACAATTTGTATTTCTGCGAACCATGCTGCAGGAGCCCTTTGCCCGCGGCTGCTAGGCTTGGATGATGACCGACCAGCTTTCGCATTTCGATCAGACCGGCCGCGCGCGCATGGTAGATGTCAGCAGTAAAAATATGACGCGGCGCGAAGCTGAAGCCTCAGCCTTTGTGCAGTTGTCCGCTGCAGTCCTCGCCGCACTGCCAGACAATCCCAAGGGCAATCCGCTCGAGGTCGCCCGCTTTGCCGGCATCCAGGCAGCCAAGCGCACTTCGGAATTGATTCCCCTGTGCCACCCCCTGCCCCTTAGTTTTGTTGATGTTACGGCCACAGTTACAAATGAAGGTGTAACCATCCGGGCAATAGCAGCAACGACAGGACCAACCGGCGTCGAAATGGAGGCGCTGACCGCAGCCTCCGTCGCTGCCCTTACTGTCTATGACATGTGCAAAGCCCTGGACAAGGGCATAATCATCCGCAACATACAGCTGGAACGCAAGTCAGGCGGCAAGTCGGGAGACTATCTCCGCGGGTGACGCAGCAGCCTAAGCCTCGTCGTCCTCTTCCGGAGGCGCCACGCTCGCCTTCCGCGTCTCCATGCAGAAGCTCAGGAAACTTACTTCCACCGGTTTGGCGCCGGTTCCGCGAATTGCGCTCACAATCTGGCCTCGCGTGTGCACGCCATGGCTGCTCAGCTGCAGCAGCATCTCCCACAATGGCAGTGACGAACTCAGGCCGCTCGGCAGGCTGAACGATACCTCGGTCACAAAGGCTTCGTCCGTCAACGTGTCGAGATACGCGCTCGTCTTCTCATCGATCGCCTTCCAGCGCGCCGCTGCAGCCGCCGCATCCGGCAGGTCGCCCGGCTTGCGCATGATGGCGATTGCTTCCTCTAGGCTCGCGGCCCCACTCAGAAACGTGATCCACGACTCCTGCACCAGCAGCAGGTGCGCAACCGTCGCGCCAATCGGCCCGTTGCCGCTGCAGGGCGCTGTGCTGTACTGCTCAGCCGGCAGACCCTTCAAAGACTCCAGCAGCTTTTCATTGGCCCAGCGGTTGTGAGCGAACTGTACTTTAGCCATCGACAGGGCAGCTTCAATCATGGCGAGAGTCTAGCAGTCCCCGGTTCACCACTGCAGCAACTTCGTATGAATCCGGTTACTCATTGGAAAACACCATCCGCGCAATCTCTCAGCGGTTGACTGCCGCGAATGGCCCACCTAGAGTGGATAGGCTTCGCGTCCAGCGCTTTCTCCGGAGGATTTCCCATTGCCATTTGACCTCGTTCGTCTGTTCACACGCCGCGTGTCGCTGGCGCTTTCAGGATTGGCTGTTGCCTCAGCAGTTTTCTTGGCGAGTCCCACGCTCCATGCCCAGGCTGCCGCGACCCCGCCCATGGGCTGGAACAGCTGGAACCACTTCGCAGACAAAGTTTCCGACAAGGATGTTCGGGCCGCAGCTGATGCACTCGTCTCGAGCGGCCTCAAGGACGCCGGCTATATCTACGTCAACATAGATGACACCTGGGAAGCACCAGCTCGAAACGCCAAGGGAGAGATCCAGACCAACTCAAAGTTTCCCGACATGAAGGCGCTGGCGGATTACGTTCACAGCAAGGGCCTCAAGCTGGGCATCTACTCCTCCCCGGGACCGCAGACCTGTGCACGCTATCTCGGCAGCTACCAGCACGAGGAGCAGGATGCCAAGACCTATGCCGCGTGGGGTATCGACTACCTGAAATACGATCTGTGCGGCTACCGGATGATCATGCACCAGCAGGCCGGCGACGACCACAACGCCAAGGCTACCGCGATGATGAAGGATGCCTACGAGAAAATGCACAAGGCACTGCAGGCGACCGGCCGTCCCATCGTCTACAGTCTCTGCCAGTACGGCTGGGCCGATGTCTGGACCTGGGGTCCGCAGGTCGGCGGCAATCTCTGGCGCACCACAGGCGACATCGAGGATAACTACAAGAGCATGGCTACCATCGGCTTCGGCCAGGCCGGTTTGTCGAAATACGCCTCGCCCGGACACTGGAATGATCCGGACATGCTCGAAGTCGGCAATGGCGGCATGAGCAGCGACGAATACCGCACTCACATGAGCCTATGGGCCATGCTCGCGGCCCCTCTGCTTGCCGGCAACGACCTCTCGAAAATGTCCCCTGACACTCTCGCCATCCTGAAGAACAAGGATGTCGTCGCTATCGATCAGGATCCTCTCGGTAAGCAGGGCGACCAGGTAGAAGCAGTCCAGAGTCGGGTACACGGCCTCAAGTATTACGAGATCTGGTCACGTCAGCTGCAGCATGGGAAGGCAGTCGCTCTGTTCAACCGCAGCGAAACTGCGGCGCCTGTCACGCTCAAACTGGCCGACGTCGGCATCAAGCCCGGCGCCCACGCGAAAGATGTCTGGAGCGGCAAGGATGTGACCCTGCAGGACGGCTACACGGCAAACGTGGCAGCACATGGAGTCGTACTGCTGAAAGTGGACTAGCCACATCAACGGGCCGCGCCATCACCCGTTCAAGGTAGACCGGTGCCTGCTCTGGGGACTGCGCGTACAGAGCAGGTAACCTTTCCCGATCAACAGCAGTAGCCGATCGCCTCAGACAAAACTATGATGGCTGGCATGCATGCAAGATCAATCCGCAACGCTGTAACTACTGCCTTCCTGGCATTCTCTCTTTCAGCTGCCTTCGCAGCAAAACACGACAAGGAGCCGAAGCCTGACAAGGAACTGGCAAAGTATGCCGGCGAATACAGCGGAGAGACACGTACCAAGACCGAATCGCTCAGCCAGAGTGAGACCCAGGACTTTGCCCTCAAGCACCACAGCATCGGCCTCAGCCTTGGCGCAGATGGCACCGCCACTGTCTCGCAGAGCCCGCACGGCGATGATGAAATGACTTCCTTTGGCCACTTCAAAGTGTCCGGCGGACAACTCACCATCACCTTCGATCCACTGCCAGGCGACAAGGGCACGCCCGCGCCCATGGTCTTTTCTACCGGCCACAACGAGCTCACACCCGTGACCTACGACCACAATCTCTGGGGCAAGCTGCCGCCGCCGCCCATGAAGCGTGGTGGCGACCAGAAACCGAGCCCTGCCAGCAAACGCGGCTCCAACTAGTACCGGCTCGATAAACGCGAAAGGCCGGCATCCATCGATGCCGGCCTTCTGCATTTTTGCTAACCGTCAACTAGCTGCCGTAGTGCCGGCCCTCCGCTCCCTGGCCGCAGGCAATGGCGACCGCACGCGTGGTAGTCTCGCTGCCCCGCTCAAGCGGCTGAAAGGTACGACGGAAAAATGAATCGTCGACGACATAGCATTCGCCGTTCTCTCCCCTAATAATCCACTCGCCGCGGCGAACATGGCGAAAGCCGTTATCCGCTGCAATGGTTGTGTCGGATCTGGACTGGTTGGCGTCTACGATCAATGGCCGGGATGTCTGAAATGCGCTCATACTTCCTCTTGCCGGTAACTTGCCGGTACTTCCTATTGCAGACCCCGAGCCGTAAGGATCCTGCACTGAGCCTGTAAATGGTTCATAAACCTCGCTCCGCGAAAGGGGCGAACAAAGAGCGACAGCGCCATCCATTTCAGCGCTACACTGGCTCTTCATGCAGCTGCATTTCCTCACCCCCGACTCACCGGATTTACAAGCAGAACAAGCAGTGCCGGTCTGCCCCTCCGGCCTCGAGTGGGCGCACCCGGTGGTGCAGGAGTGGTTCATCACCCGCTTCGGCACGCCCACCGAGCCGCAGGAAGCCGGCTGGCCCCACATCCTTGCCGGCCGGCCGACGCTCATCTCCGCCCCTACCGGCTCCGGTAAGACTCTCGCAGCGTTCCTCATCTGTATCGATCAGCTCATTCGCCGTTCCATCGAAGGCCGCCTCAACGACGTGACAGAAGTCGTCTACGTCTCACCACTCAAGGCTCTCTCGAACGACATTCGGAAAAACCTGGAACAGCCGCTGGCAGAGATTCAGCAGCTCGCTCTCACCCGCGGCTATCTCTGCTCGCCCATCCGTACCGCCGTCCGCACCGGCGACACGCTGCAGGCTGAGCGCCGTCTCATGCTCAAGCGGCCTCCTCACATACTCGTCACCACGCCGGAATCGCTCTACATCCTGCTGACCGCGGACAAGAGCCGTGAGAACCTGCGCCGCGTCCGCACTGTGATCGTCGACGAGATTCATGCGCTTGCTGATGACAAACGAGGCTCCCATCTTGCCCTCTCGCTCGAGCGTCTCGATGCCCTGGTCTGCGGCGAAAACCGGCTTACCCCGGCTGCTTCACTCGCCTCGCTCGACCAGCCACCCCAGCGCATCGGCCTCTCCGCTACCCAGAACCCGATCGAAGTCGTCGGCCACTTCCTCACAGGGCATCATGATCCGCAAGCTCCGTGCGCCATCGTCCAGGTAGGCACGCGCCGCACGCTCGACCTCGCCATCGAGCTGCCCGACGACGAACTCGGCTCCGTCGCCTCCAATGCCATCTGGGATTCGGTCTACGACCGGCTGGCCGCACTCGCGCTCGAACACCGCTCCACACTTGTCTTCGTCAACACGCGCCGGATGGTCGAGCGGCTGGCCTACGTCATCGGCGAGCGCATCGGCGCGGAGCACGTCGGGGCTCATCACGGTTCGCTCTCCCGGCAGCTGCGCCACGAAGCCGAACGTCGCCTCAAGGCAGGCGAAATCAAGCTGCTGGTCGCCACAGCATCGCTTGAACTCGGCATCGACATCGGCTCCATCGACCTGGTCTGCCAAGTCAATACGCCGCGCGCCATCTGCGCCGCCATGCAGCGTGTCGGCCGCGCAGGTCACTGGCGCGGTGCCACACCCAAAGGCCGCTTCTTCGCGACTACACGCGATGACCTTGTGGAACAGGCCGCCCTCATCCGCGCCATGAAGGCCGGCGACCTCGACAGGCTTGAAGTGCCGCCCTGCCCGCTCGATATCCTCATGCAGCAGATCGTCGCGATGTGCGCCGCGGAGCCGTGGCAGGAAGACGACCTCTACGCTGTTGTGCGCAGGGCCTACCCCTACACCGAACTGACCCGCGAGCAGTTTGAAGAACTGCTCTGCCTGCTCGCGGACGGCATCGAGTCGTCGCGCGGCCGCTACGGCTCGTACCTGTTGCGCGACCGCGTGCACGGCCGGCTGCAGGCGCGCCGCGGGGCTCGCATGATCGCTATCTCAAACGGCGGCAGCATCCCCGACGCCGCCATCTACTCCGTCATCCTGATGCCGGAGGGCGTGCAGATTGCTACGCTCGATGAGCACTTCGCCGTCGACTCCCATGCCGGCGATGTCGTGCTGCTCGGCAACACCAGCTGGCGCATCCAGCGCGTGGAGAGTGCCGGCCGCGTGCTTGTCGAAGATGCCCACGGCCAGCCGCCCAATGTACCGTTCTGGGCCGGCGAAGCACCTCAGCGCACGATCGAGCTCAGCCAGTACGTCTCTGACCTCCGCGAAGAAATCAGTCGCCGCGTCCCCTCCACCGGACCGAAGGCCGTCCTTCCCGGCTATGTCTCGGCTACGCATCCGGATGTTGCCGCCTGCATGGAGTGGCTGATGGAGAGCTGCTGCGTACAGGCCTCAGGCGCCATGCAGATGATTATGTACGTCGTTGCCGGCCGCGCAATACTAGGCACCGTGCCGAGCCTTACGACCATCGTCGCTGAGCGCTTTTTCGATGAAGGCGGCGGCATGCAGCTGATTCTTCACGCACCATTCGGGGGCCGCATCAACAAGGCCTGGGGCCTTGCCCTGCGCAAGCGGTTCTGCCGCGGCTTCAATTTCGAATTGCAGGCTGCCGCGACCGACAACGGCCTCAACATCTCGCTTGCCGAACAGCACAGCTTCCCCCTGCAGGATGTCTTCCGCTTCCTCACTATCGGTACGGTCACAGAGCTGCTGCAGCAGGCCTCCCTCACCTCGCCCATCTTCAAAGCCCGCTTCCGCTGGGATGCCGGCCGCAGTCTGCAACTGTTACGGATGCAGAAAGGCAAGCGTGTTCCGCCGCAGATTCTCCGCACACGCGGCGACGACCTGCTCGCCTCGGTCTTCCCCTCCGTAGCCGCCTGCCAGGAGAACATCGAAGGCGATATCGAGATTCCTGAACACCCGCTGGTCCGCGAAGTGATGAAAGATGTTCTGCAGGAGGCGATGGATCTTGAAGGCCTGAAGCAGGTGCTCGCCGGGATCGAGTCCGGCGCGATTCGCTGCGTGGCCGTCGACACGACGACGCCATCCGTCTTCGCGCACGAACTGCTGAACGCCAACCCCTATGCGTACCTCGACGACGCGCCCCAGGAAGAGCGCCGCGCCCGCGCTGTGAACATGCGCGGCATGGTGCCCGAAAAGCTGCTGGGCGAAGCGGGCCGCCTCGATCCTGAAGCGATCGCACGCGTCCGCGAGGAGTGCTGGCCGGACATCCGTGACGAGCACGAATTCCATGACCTGCTGTACGCCCTGGTCATCGTGCCGGCAACCCTGCTTGAACAGCGCGAAGCCCGCGACTGGTCTCTCTTTCTTTCGCGACTCGTCTCCAGCGGACGGGCCCGCGTTGTCCAGACTTCCGGCACCAGCTACATGGTTGCTGCCGAGCATATGAACCTGTTACAGATACAGGTGCATTCGGATCAACCAGCACAGTCTCCTCCAGCGGAAGACGGTCCGTGGGCTACTCTGCCTGAAGGTACACTGCGCAAGGCTGTCAACGGCTGGATGAACATCCTGGGTCCTGTTACCGCAGCGTCACTCGCTTCCTTCCTCGATCTTCCAGCTTCCGAGATTTTCAAGGCCTTTCTCGCGATGGAGATGCAGGGCAACATCCTGCGCGGTGTCTTCGAAGCCGGGCGAACCGATGCAGTCATTGCCGACCATGACGTTGAGTGGTGCGAGCGGCGGCTGTTGCAGCGCATCCACAAGCGCACTCTCGCGTCGCTTCGCAAACAGGTTGAGCCGGTCACGCCGGCAGCCTACATGCAGTGGCTGCTTCACTGGCAGCATCTTGCGCCGCAGTCGCAGTTGACGGGTGAGGCCGGGGTCTTTGAAGCATTGCGCCAGCTTGAGGGCTTTGAAGCGCCGGCTATCGAGTGGGAAAGCTCGCTGCTGCCACAGCGTGTGGCCGACTACGATCCACGGATGCTTGATGCCCTGTGTTTATCGGGAACGGTTGGCTGGGGACGCATCTCGCCCCATCCTGCTTTCGCCTCCGCTGATAACGGCGCGCCGCGTCGCGTTGTGCCCACCTCCATGGCACCCATCACTTTTTTCCTTCGCGACACTGCGCTCTGGATGGACCTCTGCCTCAATGACCGCGTCGTGCCCGAGGCTACGCTCCATGCTGCTCTCAGCGAGCTCGCTCTCAAAGTCCGCTGCTGTCTCGAGCAACGCGGCGCGGTCTTCTCTGCCGACTTCGTCCGCCTCCTCGGAGTTCCGCCAGCAGACGTCAGCCGCGCGCTGTGGGAGCTTGTTGCCGCCGGCCTCGTCACCGCCGACGGCTATGACAGTCTGCGGATGCTTATCGATCCACGCCGTAAACAGGCTTTTGCCTCACCCTCGCGAGCACGCGCAGTCAACCGCGAACGCAGCACCGTTGGCCGCTGGTGCCTGCTGGCCCACCATGCCGAAGCGCATGCAGATGAAACACCAACCAGCAAGGCCGAACTGCACGAACAGCGGCTCGAATCCGCCTGCTGGACGCTCCTTGCCCGATACGGCGTCGTCTTCCGCGACCTGCTTGCACGCGAAACCACCAACCCCCGCTGGCGCGACCTGCTGCCCATGTTCCGCAGACTCGAAGCCCGCGGGGTGTTGCGAGGCGGCCGCTTCATTTCCGGTTTTGGTGGCGAACAGTTCGCCCTGCCGGAAGCTGTCGAAAGCCTGCGCGAGCTGCGCCGATCCGGCAATCACGCGGAGACGGTCACAATTGCTGCCGCTGATCCTCTAAACCTGGTTGGCATCGTCGTTCCCGGGGACCGGCCCATCGCCATCCCTGGCCGCACCGTCCAGTTCACCGGGGGCCGCTTTCTTACTGACACAGAGCCTGCTAGTGTCTCCGGCTCGCCCGACGGTATGCCACCTGTGCCCATCAATCCAGGTCTGCTACAGCAGGCTGCTACCCTGTTCTCACCGGACCCCGGCCATGACTGATCCCGAAAACTCGACCGCACAGCCGGCAGCCGCCGATGACGATGAAGACTGCTACTGGGACGGACCTTACCTGGTCTTCACGGAAGCCTTCCATCTAAAACGCGGCTATTGCTGCAGCTCTGGCTGCCGCCATTGCCCGTGGAAAGACAAGGAATCCCCCTTGCCAGGCAGCTAGATCCCGAACTTCAGGTGATGTGTCCTGGGCGAAGCCGAAGGATTGCGTTTCCATCAATTGGCGAGCAGCGCAAGGAACCACTCGGGAAAGCGATCCCGCCCATACGGCAGGTACCTTGTCCGGTAAAGTGTTACAAACGATCTTTTGAGGCTGACGAACCCCGTTGCCAGCATTCCAGCTCCAACCTATCGCGCTCTACTTCTTCTCGCAGCGCGGGCTCTCGCACTATTTCCGCACTCATTACGCTGACCACACGTTTGAACATCTTTACCAGTGGAACGCCTTTGATACCGCCCTGCTGATCCCCTACTTCGTCGTGATGGTCATCCTGGCCTTTTACGGCATGCATCGCTACCAGCTGGTGTGGACCTACTATCGCAACAAGAAAAACCGCACCGCCGAGCCGCCGCACCATTTCGCGGAACTGCCGGCCATCACGGTCCAGCTGCCGATTTTCAACGAGCAGTTCGTGATCGACCGACTGCTTGAGGCTATCTGCGCCCTCGACTATCCAAAAGACAAGCTGCAGATCCAGGTCCTCGACGATTCAACGGACGAGACCCAGGCCGTCGCCAGCGAGATGGTCGACCGCTACAAAGCTGCCGGCAATCCCATCGTCTACCTGCACCGCACCAACCGCTACGGGTACAAAGCCGGCGCTCTGGATGAAGGCTTGAAGACGGCGACTGGTGAATATGTCGCCATATTTGACGCTGATTTCGTGCCGCCCCGGGACTGGCTGCTGCGTGTCATCCACCACTTCGCCGAACCGGGCATCGGGATGGTGCAGACCCGCTGGACCCACCTCAATCGCGACTACAGTTTTCTGACGCAGGTGGAAGCGATCCTGCTCGACGGCCACTTTGTTCTTGAACACGGCGGCCGCTCCCGTGCCGGCGTCTTCTTCAACTTCAACGGCACCGCCGGCATGTGGCGCCGCACCGCCATTGAAGAAGCCGGTGGCTGGCAGCACGATACGCTGACCGAAGATACCGACCTCAGCTACCGCTCGCAGCTTAAAGGCTGGAAGTTCAAGTACCTGCAGGATGTAGAGTGCCCTGCTGAAGTGCCGATCGAGATGACGGCATTCAAGACGCAGCAGGCGCGGTGGGCCAAGGGTCTGATCCAGACTTCCAAAAAGGTGCTGCCGCTGGTGTTCAAGAGCGACCAGCCGTTTCGCGTGAAACTGGAATCGTTCTATCACCTGACTGCGAATCTGAGTTATCCGCTGATGGTTGTTTTATCCGTGCTGTTGATGCCCGCGATGGTGATCCGCTTCTACCAGGGCTGGTTCCAGATGCTGTTGATCGATGTCCCGTTGTTCATGGCGTCGACCTTCTCCATCTCGTCGTTCTACCTGGTCTCGCAGCGCGAGCTTTTCCCGAAGAAGTGGTACAAAACCTTCCTTTACCTGCCGTTCCTGATGTCCCTCGGCATCGGCCTTACCATTACCAACACCCGCGCCGTGCTGGAAGCTCTCTTCGGTATCAAGAGCAGCTTTAAACGCACCCCCAAATACCGCGTCCTCAAAAAGGGTGAGCGTTCACAGGCTGCCAAGTATCGCAAGCGCCTCGGCATCGTGCCCTGGCTGGAACTGCTGATTGGTTGCTACTTCGCGATGACCATCTGGTATGCCATCTCGAACGAAAATTACTTCACGATCCCGTTCCTGCTGCTCTTCGTTATTGGCTACTGGTATACCGGCCTGCTGAGCCTGCTGCAGGGCCGCTTCGAACGCTGGGGCGGGGGCGCGAACCTCGACGAAAGCTCCCCTAAACCTTTCCCCGTCGGCGTCTGAGGACCTGCCGTCCGGCGGATGCGTCCCTGGCGCTTATGCTCCCGGTGGTCGCATGGTTCTTTTCAAACTAAAACAGTCTTTGTCATCCTGACCGAAGCCGAAAACACCTGCGTTTCTACTAAATTACCCAGTCAGGCAGACGACCAACGGGAGGAACCACCTCGCGAGCGCGAGCCCGCCCGTACGGCAAGCACCCAGTACGGCATACTCGTAGAGACAATTGCTTCGGAGAGATCCCATGAAATTTCTGGCCCTCACACTCGTCTTCCTCACGCTGCCTCTTGCAGCCCTTGAGCGTCAGTCCGACGCTGACTACCACGCCCGTCGCACGGCCCTGGGCGCATCTCTCAAGGGCGGCATCGCTATTCTCTTCGCTGCGGACGAGCCCACTGCCGAGTACCAGTCCTACCGCCAGGATGAGGATTTCTACTATCTCACCGGCTGGAACGAGCCCGGCGCCGCGCTCGTCATCATCGGCGAAAGCACACCTGCAAAAAACACTGCTGAACCTATCGCCGGCCTGGAGACCAGACCTCACGGCTACCGCGAGATTCTTTTCCTGCCCACCCGCAACAAGCGGCTTGAGCTCTACACAGGCGTCAAACTTGATGCCTCTTCACCTGATGCTCCGCAGCGCACTGGCGTCACCGAGGTGAAGCCCCTGACCGACCTTCCCGCCGTGATCAATGATCTCGCTGCCTCGGACCGCCGCGAACTGCGCCATCTTTACGTGCAGACCGACCTGCCGCAGGGTAAGAATGCTGTTGCCTGGACTGCGACCACCCTCGGCATCAGCGCTGACAGTACCCCGGAAGCCGCCGACGTTCGCTCGCTCATCGAGCCGATCCGCGCCATCAAGCAGGCCGGCGAAATTGAACTCATCCGCAAAGCCACGAACGCCTCGATGGTCGCGCAGCGTGCCGCCATCCAGGCCATCGCGCCGGATGGCAAGGAGAACGCTATTGCCGGTCTGCTCGACGGCACACAGCTCGCCCAGGGCTGCGAACGGCCGTCCTATCCGCCTATCGTGGGCGGCGGCGAGAACTCGACGGTGCTGCACTATTCGGACGATAACCAGGTCATGCATGCCGGCGATGTTGTCGTGATGGACGCTGCCTGCGAATACTCCATGTACGCATCGGACATTACCCGCACTGTGCCTGTCAGTGGTCACTTTACCGACCGGCAGCGCGAGATCTACAACATCGTCCTTGGGGCGCAGCATGCCGCAGCTGCTGCTTTCGTAGCTGGCAAATCGCACGAGAACGATCCCTCGCACCAGTACGCTGACTCGCTCGACGTCGTCGCCTTCAACTACATCAATGCGCACGGCAAAGATCTGCACGGCCAGCCTCTCGGCAAATACATGATTCACGGCCTTGGCCACATGGTCGGCATCGACGTCCACGATCCGTACGATTACACCAAACCTCTGCCGAAGGGCGCCGTTTTCACCATTGAGCCCGGCATTTATCTTCCGGAAGAAAAGATCGGCGTCCGCATCGAAGACGTCTACTATGCCTCGCCTGATGGCAAACTAATTGACCTGGTCGCCGACCTTCCGCACACTGCCGAAGACATCGAGAAGCTGATGGCGCAGCACGTCCCCGCGGGCAAGGCTCTCAGCCCGGCTACGAGCAGATAGAGCGAACGGAAACAGCCTCCATGCCTCTCACCACCATCCGGCGCTATCGCGATCTTTCGGAAGCAATCGTTGCTCGATCGCTATTGGAGTCAAGTGGTATCCGCGCTCGTCTGTGCGATGAGAATCTTGTGCGCATGGAATGGCAGATCTCCGACTTCATCGGCGGCATTCGCCTGCAGGTCGAGGACGACGACGAGCAGGATGCGCTTCAGCTTCTGGATGCGCCGATCCCGGAAGCGATCGATTACGCCGGCGGGGAAGCCGCCTACGATCAGCCTCGGTGTCCGCGCTGCCAGTCCTCGGATATCACTTTCGAGGGCGCCTCCCGCAAGGCCGCGGTGGCCTCGCTGTGGGCGCTGGCGATCCCGTTCCCCCTTGGACCGAAGACGTGGAGGTGCGGAAGCTGCGGCCACTGCTGGCAGGCCGACAAATCGTAATCGGCCCGGATGTCATATCCTCAATCACGCCGCAAAGCCCGCCAGTCAATCGGTGGATACTCGTGGCCGTCGCAGTCGGTTCTGATTTTTTCGGGCAAGGACCGTGACTGTTCACTTTGAATTGTGGCGTGCGGAGTGTACGTTGAAGACTGATAATGCGGCCTGCAGCTCTCATTGGAGGTGCGCCTGATTTGCTTCAGCCCGCGAAGATGCGGGCCGGCGACGGGCCCCTTTTGAAAACTACGGAGGCTCCCGAATGCCGGCACCGCTCCACCCTCAGACGCGGAAACCCCGCACCCTACTCGTCTGCGCAATGCTGCTGACCGTCCTCGCGCCGCGATTCGCCATCAGCCAGAACTCCCCTGCCCCTAGACCTCCAACAGACCCCGCCATCACCGCAGTCACTGCGCAGCTGACTACACTCCGCGACAGCTTCGTCTCAGCCGTCAGCGCCGCCGGCTTTCCCTGTCCCATCGCGCCGCCCACGATCGTGATTGAGGACATTTTTTCCTACGGCGCCTATGAGCCCACCAGCAATACCCTCACCGTGACGGCCTGGGAACTGCTGAAAGACAACGAAAAAGCCCGTTTCTACCGCATTTCCGGCCCGGACGCTAAAGAGGCTGCCGCAAGAAAAGAATTCGAAACCGGCGTGCACCATTGGGTCATCGTCCACGAACTGGGCCACTGGTATCAAGCCTGCCGGCATCTCCAGAACGATCATCATTACGCCTTTGAATCTGCCGCCAACCGGATTGCCGCAGCCTGGTGGCGCGCCCATGACAACGCGATCGTTGCCCATCAGCAAACCGTCTTTCGGTACATCGCTTCCAACGTGCCCGGTCCGGCCTTGGAAGGACAAACGCCCGAAGCCTGGTTCGACGCCCACTACCCCGACAAGTTCGCCTCGGCACAGGACTACATATGGTTCCAGGCGCGCATGTGCCTGGCGGCGTTTGACGAAAAGCCCGTGCCGACGTTTGTCGAAGCCCTACGCCAGGCCGCACCTTGATCCCGCCGGCAATTTGTAGAGTCAAGCACGCGATGCCAGAATAAAAGCGTGCCCCCCACACGAAAACTGCTCTTCCAACTGCAGGTGCCGATTGCCTGCATCATCCTTCTCATGGGCACGGCCCTGCACGCTCAGCAGGCACCTCCGTCCGAGAAACCGGCTGCGCTGCCCGATACTGTCACTTTCACCAATGGCGACCAGTTATCCGGACGCCTCCTCCGCATTGTCGCCGGCACCCTCACCTTTCACAGCGACATCGTCGGGGATGTCACGGCACCCCTTGCGAAAGTCAGGACGCTGCACAGCGCGCAGCCTTTTGCCGTCGTCACCAAGACGCTGATCGACAACCCGGAGCATCTGCGGCGCCGTCTTCTCGGCCAGAAGGTGCCGCTTGGCGCGCTTGAGTTTCGTGACACTGTCCTTGAGGTAGGCCAGCTGGCACCTGCCGCGACGACACCGGCACCTCCGCGACACAAGTTCAACGCCAAGGAGGTCGAATTCGTCATTGACGCTGCCGACTTCCGGCGCGAGCTTCGCGGCGAACATGACCTGCTTTATGGCTGGAACGGCACCATCACGGTAGGTGCGGGCCTCGTCAACGGCACCAACAGTGACCAGACATATACGGGTGCCGTCGCGTTCCAGCGCACCATCCCGGCCATTCCTTATATGCCGCCATTCAGCAAGTACATGCTCAACCTGAACGGCAGCTACGGATTGCTGACGCAGCCCGAAATCATTTCTGGTGCGACCATCATCCAGTCTGCTTCGAGTGCCAAGACCGACATCCTTCATGGCGACACTGAATACGACCGGTACCTTTCTCCGCGTGTCTTCGCGCTTGCCAACGCCAGTGCCGACCACAACTACGGTTCCGGCTTACAGCTGCAGCAGAGCTTCGGTCTGGGATTCGGCTGGACGATTGTCAAAACCCCGAAACAGGAGCTTGACCTGAAGGCGGATGGTCACTACGAACAGCAGCGGTTTTACAACGGCACTGTCAGCGGCCTTGGCACTCCTGACGAAAATCTCTTCGGCGCTGATCTCAGCGAAACCTGGATGCGCACCTTCACCCACAACATCAAGTTCAGCGAGTACGTCACACTCACGCCAGCCTTCAACGTGGTGCGGGCTTATTCAGGAGTGGCCAACGCCACCCTTGTTTTCCCGGTTTATAAGAGATTCAGCCTCAGCGTAGCTTCCACGGACAACTACCTCGGCGACCCGCCCGTCGGCTACAAACGCAACACGTTCCAGTTCACCTCAGGCATCACCTTCGCCTTGAAGTGAGCTGTCGCAAGGCAGGCTGCCGTTGTTGTGAATCATTTGAAGAAAGAGGTTTCATTTATCCAGTGAAAGCCGCGATTGACAAGTAAGAATCGTTGCGGATTGTCCTTCACCAGTTCCAACTCAACTGGTTGGTTGTCAATGCTTCCAGACAACTGCAGGCGATCGCCCGCTTCTTCTACGATCAGCATCGCCGACGTTCTTACCGGCTCGGCAGAGTCAATAGCAAGCCGGCGTGTTCTGGCGTCGTACCGCAGATTATATTTTGTCAACGAATCGTCCATGTGCTTGACGTAAAGAGTGTTCGGCGATTCGATTGCCACAAATCGCCATCGGGATGCATTGTCAACCAGAGCAGGAATGGCTGTGCCACCATTACGAAAGGTTTGTACTTGATAAAGACCGTAGAGCGGACGTTCGGCGCTGTCACCCCGACCTCCCGGTAGGCATGGAGATTACGCAAGGTCAACGGCGCAATGAAGTAGAGAACAACAAGGGCTTTCAGCACCACATAGCCTAATCGCCATTTAGGTTCGCGCGGACCGGATGGGAAGGGTGCGGCATTCACGGGCCGATTCAGTATGAACAAGTCAACCAGGCGACGCGCATCCGGCAGGACCAGGACAATGGACACCAGTAGTAGGTTCAGGGCGTAAAGCTTCACTGAAACGTCGTAGCTAAAGTCCATCACGGTTACATTGAGCATCACCGCCATGCAAAGCAGCGCACCCAATGTGGTTGTGCGTCGAAAAAGCACAAGAAAGCCGGCAGCCACCTCAGCCAGGCCGCTGAAGACCGTGTAGGTGGTCGAATATCCCATGAAGGTCCACATGAGAACCATCGGCGAGGAATCTCCATAATTCTCTATGAGGCGCGAAAGACTGGGTGCGGGAAACTGCAGCTTGATGACCTTGTCCATCCCGTATAGCAGGATCATGTAAGCCAGGCTGTAGCGCAGGAAGACGCGCAGAAGACGATGCAACTTTTCATACTCCGGCCGCTGACGATCAAGCACTGACCAAACAGCCGTAATAACCACTGTCAGAAGAAGGCAGCCCAGCAGCAGCAGATATAAGTAGTGCGTGTCACGGAAGGAGTTGGGCTGGTAGATCTGTGAGGTCTGTAGGGCGTGGCGCGCCAGGAAATCGACAAGGTGCCGTGCAAAGATCGGATAAACCCACTGCACCGGCCGGGTTGGCCGCACTGCGAGCTCATCCAGCCAGATCCACATGGTCAGTGAGAAATAGGTGAAGCAGGTCCGGAATAGTACCCGCAGGCCGAGAGACCACTGACGATTTGAGAGCGCACTGGAGCGAATCTCAAATGTGGCATCTTCGGCAGACAATGGTCTTACTGTCGAAACAACCGACATGGCTCCCCCACCTCAATACGAATTGGAAGCTTGGGGGAGACGCTCCGCGCCAGTACTATAGCATTTCCGGATGCGGCGCTACACAGAACAACAAACACGTCTTCCGAGAGGCGTTGACGTATTCCGATTACACGGCTACTACCCCGCGGCTACCGCACCCCTGTTGGGTCGAGATCGAGTGGCTGCTTCATCAGGTCCAGCACAGTTGTTGGCAGAGGTTTGTCTGCTACTGCAAGCAGTTGCGATACCTGCCACATCTGCGTCTCGTTCAAAATATGGTCGAAGGCAGGCATACCCGAGAGGCGGATGCCGTTCTTGACTTTCCAGTAGGTCTCGCCCGGCGGATCGTCGCTTACTCCCACGACGCCATTGCGATGAGGCTGCCAAAGCTGCGGAGCCGACGGAAACATCTCCTTACCGAATGATGAAGGACGGCCATAGAGACCATGGCATGTCGCACACTGCTGGCGATAGATATGCGCCCCGATTTCGAGGTTTACCGGGTCGGCGGCCAGGCCGGGCTTGCGCGGATATTCGCGATCAATGCGCGCGTCGAGTGGCACACTGACGATCTGGGCTTCGAACGGAAATGGTTTGTCAGCGACCGCTACCGGAGGATTACCGAATTTGAAGTAGACGTACACAAACGATGGCACCAGGATCAGGGTCAGTATGACGCCGAGCAGAAATCCTCTCATGCACGCTTCCTTTGCTTCCGCCCGATCCATGCCGGCGCGGCTTATTTGTTGCCAGGCAGCCCCGGGATAATACACCTGGACCGACGGTGACCTCCACCATAGCAGGGACACAGCGGCCCGCAAAACCTGCCAACCCCTCCGCAGCCGGGAGAACTTTCCCAGCACACCAGAGCCACGGGCAGGACGCAAGTGATTTAATAGGGATGCGCAGCCGATTGCAAACAGGCTGTCTTTCTTTGATCGCCGTAATTCCGGCAATCGTTTCACCGGCGGCTGACTGCTCGAATTTGTCGGCACCGATGAACATCCTCGCAGCAGGCACGCGAGCAGTTGAGTAGTGGAGGCATCACCTTACATGCAGCACAGCAAGTTTGCTGGATCCCTCGTGTATCCGGCCCTTTCCGTACTTCTTTTTGTTGCTACGGCCGGCGCACAGACCGCCCCGGGCACATCAGCGGGAAACCCCACTCCGGGTACCGCACCCGAAACTTCACCCGCGTCTTCACCTCAGGCGGCACCTCAGGCGGCACCGCAGGCGCCATCCCCCACGGACCAGGCACCTCCGGCCGCCGCCGACCAGCAGGCCCCGGCAGATTCGTCTTCACAGGCGTTACCCCCGGCTCCCACAGAAGCGCAGCGGATGGAGCTGGCGCGCCAGGCCCAGGCCCGGGTTCGCGCCCGCCGCCAGCAGCGCATCCAGGCCGCCAAGCAGGACACGTACAGCCACAAATATGAGGTCTTCGGCGGCTACGCCTTTCTGCGTATGCGTCCAGGCCACGACCTTCAGAACTTCACTGAGACCGGGTGGGACGCAGGCGTCACCCGCTACTTCACGAATAAGCTGGGTGCGACTGTAGACGCTCGCGGCTACTATGGCACGGCGTACGTTGGCAATCTGCAGAACATCTACAACATCTATGAACCAGCCGTGAGCAACTATTCTTTTTCGGCTGGCCCCTCGTATCGCTTCTACATGAAACAGAAGTGGAGCATCAGTGGCGTGGCCATGATCGGCATCGCCCACAACCTCTTTTACGCCAACTCGCAGAACACTCCCGGCACCCTCGTTGGCCTTTATCCCAACCAGTGGCGCCTCTCGGCAACTGTCGGTGTGCCGATCGATTACAACCTCGGACCCGGACTGTCGATCCGACTGACGCCTAACTATTACCTCACCAACTTCGGCGGTGAAATCCAGAATAACAAGAGCATCACTGCCGGAATCAACTACCGCTTCGGCCGCCGTTAATAAGTTCAAAGAGCTCTGCTTAGACCGGGGCCCACGCACACCGTCGTGGATGCCCCGCGTAAGTGACGTCGCCGTTCCCCTAAAATAAGAGCATGAACAATCGATGGCAGGAGGCTCTCACGAGGCTCAAAGGCAGCGATTTGCTGCAGCTCGGCATGGATGCAGATGCTGTGCGTGAGCAGCTGTGGCCTGAACGCGTCGTCACCTACACGAATGGATTCACGCTGCAGCCCGATCTAAACGGGACATCCTGGGTGGCCTCTGCCGAAGCTGCCATTGATCGCGGTGCGCGCGGTTTTCTTATCTCCCTGCTGGAGCCAGCCCTGGCTGAACAGGCAATCTCAGCTCTCCATCAGCGGTTTCCTGATATCTCCCTGACCGGCACCTTGCTGACACACAGCAATGCGCCAAGCGGCACCTCTGCGACGACCGCCGGAACAGGCTTCACAGACCTGCGGAGTCTTTGCGCGGCCGGTCTGGCAACTGTGGTCATCGACACAGGCTTCCCGGATTGGCAGGCTGTGCACCGCGCTGCTCACCAGGCTGGCCTTCTAACCACTGCCATCCTCATACTGCGCAGCTCCGATTCGCCGGAGGAGTGGGTCAGCCTGCTTGAAGCTGTCTCCAGCCTGCAGGACGAAACGCAGGGCATTCTCGCCTGCGAGCCGCGCATCGAGCACCTTGATCGTGCACTCGACGAAATTACTGGAAGCCGCTATCTGCAGTTTCTCGCCATTACCCGCATCTACCTGCCACACATTCCGCACCTTCAGGCGGACTGGTCGATCTTTGGGCCGAAAGTGCTCCAGCTCGCACTCCGCTTTGGTGCCGACGATGCGGGACTGGTCATCACCGGCGCGCGTGATCCACGCAGTCCAAGTCACCATTCCGGAGAAGAAGAACTTCGCCGCATCATCCGCGATGCCGGCTTTGCTGCAAGCCCGCGGAACGCCACCTACAGCCAGCAATTCCTCTACTGATCATTCGGCAGTAGCGCACGCAAAGGGGCCGGATCACGGATGATCCGGCGCCTGGTAATCGCTCATTATGACGAGCGGGAGCTCGATGCGCGAGCGCCCGTTTGGCAGGAGTCTAGTGGATGTCGAATTGCTCCGGGTGTAAGGCCGGATCACTCTTGACGATGATCGTTCTGCCGATCATTTCCTCCAGTTCGCCCAGCCATTTGCCATTGTTTGCCTTCAATGCCTTCACGATTTCAGGATGCACCCGCAACAGCACGTCTCCGCGGTCGAAATGCTTCTGCATCTTCCGCAGTTCCGTATAGATTTCGTTGCAGACCGTGATCGGGCTCTTCACCATTCCCGTTCCCGCGCAGATCTCGCATTGCGTGCTCAGCGTCCGCTCCAGCGACTGTTTGACCCGCTTGCGCGTAATCGCCACAAGGCCGAAGTCATTGAATTGCAGCACCTTCGATGGCGCACGATCCGCCTTCAATGCTTCTTCCAGAGCCTGCATGACGCGGTTGCGGTTCTTGCGTTCATCCATATCTATGAAGTCGATAATGATGATGCCGCCAAGATCCCGCAGCCGAATCTGCCGGACGATTTCGGGAATTGCATCGAGATTGGTCTTCACGATGGTGTCTTCGAGGCGCGCTGTCTTGCCGACATATTTACCGGTATTGATGTCGATAGCGACGAGTGCTTCTGTCTGGTTGATCACGATCGACCCGCCGGACTTGAGCCACACCTTCGACTTGAGCGCCTTCGAAATCTCTTCCTGAATGCCAAACTGCTCGAACAGCGGCGTCTCCTTGGTATAGAGCTTGACCCGGCGAACCAGGGTTGGTTCAAAGCGGTTCAGGAAGCGCACAATCCGTTCGTATTCGGTTTCGCTGTCGACCCAAATGGTTGAGAAGTTATCGGAGACCTGGTCGCGCAGAATCCGTTCGACCAGATTCAGGTCGTGATAGATGAGTGCCGGCGACTTGCCTGTATCCGAACGCTGCTTGATCTCTGTCCAAAGACTAATGAGGAAGCGCAGGTCAGCGCGCAACTCTTCCTCGCTTGCCCCGTCTGCAGCCGTTCGCACGATGAAGCCGCCCGGCGCCGTGCCCTTCTCGCTGCTTAGAACCCGCTTCAATCGCATCCGTTCTTCGTCAGACGAGATCTTGCGGGACACGCCGACATGATTAACGGTCGGCATGAAGACGAGGAAGCGGCCGGGCAGCGCGATATGGCTGGTGATGCGAGCGCCCTTCTTGGCGATGGGCTCCTTCGCAATCTGGACGAGCACCTCCTGCCCCTGCTTCAACAGGTCGCTGATAATCGGCATATCGCTCGTTTGCGAAGAGTGGCGATGCCCACCTCCGCCCCCGCCGCTCCTTCCACGCTGCCCGTTACTGCGTCGTCCGCCACGCTGGTTGTTCCGGCCGTCGCCGCTGCGTCCATCCCGTCGGCCATCATCGCGACGCGGTGCCGGAGCATCCTGCGTTGTGGCCTCGTGCACTTCCGCACTACTGCCGTTGAAGAAATCTTCTTCCGTGAAGCCGCCGGCACCGGACTCGGCTCGCGCATGCGCCTCATCGGCTTCGCTCAGTTCTCCCGGCGCATCCAGGTTCTCTTCTTCCGACTCATCAAACTCCTCGTCAGTCTCATGCCCGTCCGGCTCATGCAACCGCTGCTGGATATGCTTGTCCCGAACCAGGTCGCCGAGTTGCGATCCGACCATGGTGTGATCGGTTGTCTCTTCTTCAATCTCTTCGAGGTCATGATCGTCGGCAGCGTGGTGCACCGGGGTAAAGTCAAACTCCTCTTCGTCGATGACCTCTTCTTCCAGCTCGCCCAGCCCCGGCGCGAACGCATGGAGTGGCTCAACCAAAGTACCCGGCGCAGCAGTGCCGGCCGCCGCAGTCGCATGCGGTTCGCTTTGCCAATCCTCGATGTCCGGGTGAGTTTGCACAGAGTGCTGCTGCGCGATATCGCCGTCTGGCGCGTGCTCGGAAAGAGTTCGTGCCTGCTCGACTTCTGGCAGAGGTGCAGCGGGATCGAATCCGCCATGCTCACCCAGGGTCGCAGTCGAAATCAGCGGCGCACCAAGAGATTCGGGCAGATGTTCCGCGTCAAAATCCATGTGCTCAGGTGATGTCTCTTCGCTGCCACTCGTATCAGTCTCGACGTCTGCGACAGAAGAAGACCCCAGTCGCAATGTACTGGGATTTGGATTGACCCGGTACGATGCCGAAGCATTTTCCGGTTCAAACTCCTGTTCCTCAGGCGCGCCGACGGCAGAACCGGTTTCTTCCTCTTCCTGATGCAGCGGCACCGGCTGTACTGTGACGGCCTCTGTGCCTGCAGCACTCTCCTGCAGAGGCGCACTTTCCTGCTGCGCCCCGTCATGATGGGCAACCTCTGCAGGCGCACTTTCGGGCAGTGGTGCCAATGCTGGCGGCTGCCCAGGCTGGGATCCCGCCTGCCTTTGATCCTCGTGGAAACTCGATGACACATCTTCAAACGTCACGCCATGCGGTGTCTGCACGGCATGCAGAATCTCCATTGGTGCCGCATGGCTCTCAGTGGCACCTTGCTGGTTGGGTATAGAGGACTCCGGGATTTTCTGCCCAGCTTCGGCATTCTCAATTTCGGCCTGATCAGGCACGCCGGCGGCTGTACGATCTTCGAAGTGTCCAGAAAACTGGCCGGCATTTTCTGCTGCCGAGAACGAAAGCTGGTCCGGTGCCGGCTCTGCAAATGATGGCTTTGTGGGTTTGTCTTCGGAGACTTTCGGCTCAGCGGCACCTGTCTCTGCTGGCGGAGCGCCTTGCGTCCGTTCGGTGCCAGTTGCCGGGCGATTCTTGTACCGGGACAGCGATTCACCCGGCAGTGCTGCCGAGATACCATCCCAACCCGGCAAGACCTCCACGATCGTAGAAGGACGCGATGTAACTGGCGGCGTCGACTTCGCAATCGCTCGTGGTGCTGAGGACGGCTCCAAGGTTGCCGCAGCTGCTGGCGTATGCCCGTATTTCGACAATGATTCGCCTGGCAGGAAAGTCGGCTTGCCGGCACCTGCCGGAGCGTCATCGCGGCTGCCTCGCTCGCGCGACCCCTCTCGACCGGTATCCCTCGCCTGCCGCCCGTGTTCTCGTGTACTCGAGAACGATTCCCGCGGCACCGCTGCCTCGGCCGTTGACGAAACTGGCATGCCGGCTACTGCTTCAAACGGCGCCTCTGGTTCGTCGTGATAATCCTCGGCCAGTCCGGACTGGTCAATCGCCTGACCCGACGACGCCCCGGCACCCGGACCCTGTAGCTGCGGAGAAGACGCAATTCCGCCGCCCTCACGCTGGCCTCCACGGAAGCCGCGCCGCCTTCCACGCCGGCCGCGCCACTTGCGTGTTCCCTGGTCAAACTCATCCTGTCCAGGCTGGGCCGTTGGTGCAATTGAGGACTCGCCGCCCTGCGCAGTACGCGGCGACACTGCCTCAACCCGGCCACTATCCGATTCAATCGCTTCATCGACTTGTCCAGTTGGCTCTACCTGGATCCGGCTGTTGTCGCCACCCGCCGCTTCTCGCGATAGACGTGCCTGCCGTCCATCGCCACGTCCGTCCGGCCGCCCCTCTTGACGACTTTCCGACCGGCCGCGACCACCCTGCCCCTCACTCCGGGGCTTTTCGAAGTCAGCGGTTTCTCCCTGCTCTTCCAGGAAGTCAGTGACGTATAGAAAAGCGTCGCGCTCCAATCCGACATCGACGAACGCGGACTGCATTCCGGGCAACACGCGGGTCACGCGACCCTTGTAAATCGATCCGGCGAGCGTGTATTCATTCTCACGCTCGTAGTAAATCTCGGTTAACTGGTCATCCTCAATAATCGCCAGCCGCGTCTCATGCGGCGTGCTCGAAATACAAAGTTCCTTTGCCATACTGCCTCTTTCTTTCGTGCGAGGCAGATCAGAACAGGAACCTCCCTGTTCCCGGGGTACCGGAAAGGTCGAGCTCCGAGTCGAGCGTAGTTCCCTGATTGTTTCCTGAAGCTACTTCCATGCATACACGCCGAACTACGAATGCCGGCGTGGTCCGCCGGACGGATGTCTGTGGGAAGAAGTTGATATGGAAAGTGGGGCCTGCCAGACTGCGGAGTGGTAAAAGGCACGTCGAGGTTGTGACCACTTCAGCCGATACGCCTGGCGGGGTCGTTACCATCCTCGATGCACTCATTCTCGATCCTGCCCGGCCCGGTGATCTACCTGGCCGGTTTATCGTAATCTCACAAATTTGTGTCCGGCAGCCGCGACAACGGCAGCTGTGCGAACGGTCCCTGGAAGCTAGTTCACAAACCGGTTCATGCGGACGTTCATCACCATTCCCAGGGCCAGAAAGGTGAAGAGAACTGAAGAACCCCCGTAACTCATTAAGGGTAAAGGGATTCCTGTGACCGGCATCAGCCCGACGACCATTCCCACGTTGACCGCTATCTGGAAGATGAGGACTGCGACGACTCCCATGACCAGTAGCGTGCCGGAGAGATCGGCGGCTGTTTGAGCGTTCTGAATCAAACGCATCAATATGAGGAAGTATAGCAGTAGAACAAAGACAGCGCCGAGGAAGCCGTGCTCCTCACAAAATGCGGCGAAGATGAAGTCCGTATAGGGAATCGGCAGGAAGTCGCCCTGCGTCTGAGTTCCCTTGGTGGCGCCGCGGCCGAAGACGCCCCCGTCCCCGACAGCAATCAGAGATTGTTGAATCTGGTACCCGGAGCCCTTCGGATCATTTTCCGGGTGCTTGAAGCTGGTGAGACGAGCCTTCTGGTACGGTTTCAGCCCCTTCTGCCAGATCGGCACGATCGCCAGCAGTCCCACGAAGCAGATGATCAGTGCGTGCTTCCACTTGATACCGCCCAGGAAGAGCCCGCACAGCAGGACCGGCATGTAGGTAAGCGAAGTTCCCAGGTCTGGCTGCTTTAGCACCATCGCCATCGGCACGCCTACCAGCGCAAATGCCTTGAGTATGTCCTTCCACGTCAGGTCCTTTGCCCCTAGGTTTGCGAAGTATCGAGCCACAGCGATAATCAGGATCAACTTGACCCATTCGGATGGCTGCACGTGAATGCCGCCGATCCCGATCCAACGCCGCGCTCCCAGCACCTTCTTGCCCACAAGCAGCACCGCCACCAGCGATACCAGGCAGAATCCGTAAACGTAATAGATGATGTCGATGAGCCGGTGATAGTCCACAAACGAGAGGGCCAGCATCGCACCTGTCCCGCCAATCAGCCAGAAAATCTGCTTGGTCTGGAAGCCGACAAACTTGGTATGCATGGTTGCTGAATAAATCTCCAGCACACTGATCACTGATAGCAGGAAGACCAGGCCCAGCAGCGGCCAGTCGAAGTCCCGTAGCCGAAGAAAACGCTGCATCTACTGTCCTCCCGTCGCAACAACAGGTGGCGCAGCAGAAGTGGCAGCTCTCTTTACCGGTAGAAAGAAATGGCCGCCCCTCAATGCCGGCAATGGTGCCAACCCTGCCAGCCCGGCATCTTTATTCGTCAATTGCTTGCCGCCAAGCGCCTCCGGTTCGGCCGGGTCAGACCAGAATGCACCCACATCCACCGTGCCCTTCGGCTTCGGCTTGGCCGCAGGTGCCGCTCCCGTCGTCTGCGGGTGTGCACCTGGATTTGCAGCAGGTGCTACCGGTGCCGCTTTCACTTCAATGACATTGCGATCCATCTTCCGCTGCTTGTTCACGAATGCCTCGATGACCTGCGCTGCCAAACGGCCCGCCAGCTTCCCGTGCTCACCGCCCTCAAATAGGACGCACACCACGATGTCGGGATTGCGCCGCGGCGATACTCCGACAAACCACGCATTGTCTTTCACCGATTTGGAGTGACCCATCCGAGCTGCCAGTGCATTGGACATTGTCTGCGCACTGCCCGTCTTGCCCGCAAAATCGATTCCCTGTAGATGAGCGCTCGGGTCTGTGCCGACCGGCTCCAGGACCTGCGCCATCGCGTCGGTGATCGTCTCCCAGTTGCCTGCTGATAGTGCAATCGTCTTATCGCCTGTACCGGGGTAGCTATCCGACAGTGCCTGCCGAAACTCCGGGGTCAGTTCATCGCTGAAGACCAGGTGCGGACGTTTCAGCACGCCGCCCGAGGCGATTCCGCCAATTGCCCGCGCCATCTGGACCGGCGTCGCTGCTACTGCGCCCTGGCCGATGCCGACCGAGATCACTTCGCCCGCGTAGAACTTCTCGTGGTAGTTCTTCATCTTCCATTCTTCAGACGGCATCACACCCGTCACTTCGTTCGGAAGGTCAATCCCCGTCTTTTGTCCAAGACCCATCGCGTGCGCCCACTTCGCGATCGTCTCGATCCCCATACGCTCAGCCAGGGTGTAAAAGAACACGTCACATGACTGATAAATCGCCTTGGTAATATTCACCGCGCCGTGTCCGGCGTGAAACCAGCATTTAAAGAACCGCCCATAAAAGGTGCCGCCACCGCCGCAATGCACGTTCAGGTTTTGCGCCATTCCCTCCTGCAGTCCTGCGACAGACATGAGGATCTTGAATGTTGAACCAGGTGCCAGCTGAGCCTGGATCGCTTTATTCAACAAGGGATGATCCGGGTCTGTTACATACTTCGACCATTGATTGCGCGTGATGCGTACCGAGAACTCATTCGGGTCGAAGGTCGGCCGGCTCACCATCGCCAGCACTTCGCCGGTGTGCGGATCCATCGCGATCATCGCGCCATTGCGACCGTTCAGCGCATGCTCCGCAGCTCGCTGAATATCAATATCGATCGTCAGCTTCAGATCTTTGCCCGGCGTCGCATGTTCACTTCCCAGTCGTCCCACCTCGCGCCCATGGCTATCGACCAGGACATCGCGCGAACCATCCACACCCCTGAGGAGAGAGTCATACGACTCTTCAATTCCCGACTTGCCGACCACATCTCCTGGCTCGTAATAGGCGTACCGTGGATCGTTGAGCATCTCTTCGCTTACCTCGCCGACATAGCCGATGAGGTGCGCTGCGAAACCGTCCCGGGGATAAAGCCGCCGCTGTTCGTCAATCGTCTCAAGCTCTGGCAATTCGTCCCGGTGTGCCTCGATGAACTCCTCTTCATCGGGAGTGATGTCGGCTTTGAGCGGCAGCGGCTGGTACTTTGCGGCGAGCTTATAGTGGTCCAGGATGGTCTGTATCTGCGCGACCGTCATGTGCAGGCCGGCTGCAATCCTCGGTAGGTCCGCTGCGATGTTCTGACTCTGGTCGCGAATCAGAAAGCACGAGATGGATGGATAGTTGTCGACCAACAGACGGCCATCCCGGTCGAGCAGACGCCCCCTCGGAGCCAGGATCGGCACCTTTCGAATGCGGTTCTGCTCCGCCAGTTCATGATAATTCTGTGCCCCCAGAATCTGTAGCCGCCACAGTCCGGAGATCAGCACCAGCAAGATACCCATGATGACGTACTGCACCACGGTCAACTTGTACGCCGGCAGCTTGTCGTCGCGATCGAACACGGCGGCTACTCCCTCTCCCGCGTCTTATCCAGCAGCGCGAACAGCACCAGGCCGACCAGGGTGTTGACGCCTGCTTTCAGCAGCTCGTGCCACCAGCTCCAGTTCAAGGCGATACCCACGAGGTGCCGCATGATCAACAGGTACAGGAATCCGTAGAGCATCGTGAAGACCAGATTCAGCAGCAGACGCGCACCTGAATTGTCCACATCGATCTTGATCCCGATCGAAGCAGAGAGGAAACCCACGACCGTTTCCGAGATACCGTTGATGCCGAGCGGTCTCTGCGTCAGCGCGTCCTGCAGCAAACCCACGACCATCCCGGCCAGCGTCCCGCTGATGGGGCTCCGCCGTGTAACGGAGAAGTAGATCACGACGAGCAGTGGCAGATTCAATATCCCGAACCATGGAAACCGCAGCGGCAGGTACGCCTGCATCGCCACTGCAATGAGGGGCAGAAACACCACCAGGAACCATGGGTACGCCGGCGCCTCCATCTCCCTGCGGGTCGTCGCGAGCATCGCCATCAGCGTCCACCTTCCCCGTGTACAGGCGCCGAGCCTGGCACCTGTAATTGCGCCTGCGGGGTAGACGGCGGCGCCTGTTGAATACTTGGGGGCTCATCCCCCGCAGCGGGCGGCACCACCGGCCTTGGTTTCACGCGCGGCTTGGACTGCACCGGCCCCGCAGCCTGATCGGCGCCGCTACCATCGACACCATCGGGGTTTGACGTCTTTATCTTCACCTTCGGCTTAGCAATGGCAGCACTTTCTCCGCCAGCTGCGGCACCTGCGGCTCCATGTGGCACGACCGCACCGGGCGTCAGGCTCGAGGCCGGCGGTGCCGCATCGGGGGAATACTTGTCCGGATGGAGAGCCTGGAGTGGCTTGATCGGCCTTCCGATTTCACCCGCCGAAGCCTGCCCCACCGGGCTTTCATCCGGATCCACCGGCGCATCCGGATCGATATACCCTGGCAGCTTCTGTGCGAGCACATCCGACGCGCGTTGCTTATCCGCTTCCACAGCGCCAGCAGCCACGCTCTTAGCAATATCCTTTGCCGCAGCCGCCGGCATCTGGTCGCTCATCTGCGTCACCACCAGAACTTCTTCCAGGTGAGCCAGATTGGCTGCCGGCTTGATAATCACGTCTACATACGGTTCGCGGTCGGCGTCCGCAGCGACCTTCTCGACGGTGCCTACCGGCAGTCCACGAGGAAAGATCTGGTCGCCGCCGCTGGTTACTACGGGCTCGCCGGCCCTGATCCGTTCATCAGGCAGAATGTTGATGATCTGCGGCTGCCCGTACACATTCCCGCGCAACACGCCGCGCAGCCGGGTGGATTGCAGCAACACACCGGCACCACTCGTCTGATCGTTGATCAGTTCCAGTTGCGAGGTGTGATTGAAGACATCCTTCAGCCGCCCGACCACGCCATCCGGTGTGATCACCGGCATGTCCGGCTTCAGCCCGTCACTACTGCCCTTGTTGATCAGCAGCAGATGCGACTGGTCTGTCCCCGCCGTGCCAATCACCTGCGCCGGCTGAGTCTGGTACACATACTGTTCTTTGAATGACAACAGCGATTGCAGTCTCTGCCCGGCCCGCGCATCTTCGAGCAAGCCAGCCTGCTCGAGGTGGAGCCGGTTGACCTCGGCCAGCAGCCTCTGATTCTCACTTCGCGTATCCCGCAGGTCGATGTAATTCGACCAGATACCGCGTGTTCCCGAACCCACATGCTGCAGCACCTTTTCCGGAGGGGCGACGAGCGCCACTACCCAGTAGCGCCACAACCGCACATTATGCCGGTCCTGCCCGTTGGGCAGCGGATGACGAATCTGCGTCGCCAGTCCCAGGAACTGCGCAAACAACACAAACAGGAACACCAGGATGTCTTTATAGCGACCGAGAAAGGAATCCATACTGGTATGTGCTGCCTGGCCGTCAACGGCGGTTAAGGTTCCACGAAACGGAACGAATTTACGTAAGCGACCCGGCCCGGCATCACCTTGTCAGCCTGGGCGCAGCCATTTCATACCTTCGTCGCACTCAGCGAAGCTGAAGAACCTGTCCCTGATCCGCAGCCACGCCTGTCCGCTTGCTAGTCAATCTTGATCTTGCGCAGCAACCGGAAATCAGACAACATTTTTCCCGTACCCAGAACCACCGACGCCAGCGGGTCATCGGCAATCGAGACTGGCAGACCCGTCTCTTCCCGAATCCGCTTGTCCAGGTTTTTGATCAGCGCGCCGCCACCTGTGAGCACAATACCGCGATCGCTGATGTCCGCCGACAACTCCGGCGGCGTGCGTTCGAGCGCCACGCGGATTGCATTCATAATCGTCGAGATGCACTCGGTCAAAGCCTCGCGGATTTCGCCGTCATCGATCGTGATCGTCTTCGGCACACCCTCAATCAGGTTGCGTCCCTTGATTTCAAGCGTCAACGGCTTGTCCAGCGGGTACGCCGAACCAATCTCCATTTTGATCTGCTCGGCTGTACGTTCGCCAATCAGCAGGTTGTACTTGCGTTTGAGGTAATTCATGATGGCCTCGTCCATCTGGTTCCCAGCCATCCGGACCGAACGCGAGTAGACGATGCCGGAAAGCGAAATAACCGCTATATCCGTGGTGCCGCCGCCAATATCCACCACCATGTTGCCGGAGGGTTCGGTGATAGGCAGACCGGCGCCGATCGCGGCCACCATCGCCTGCTCTACCAGGAACACTTCGCTTGCCTTGGCACGATAGGCCGAATCCTCAACGGCACGCTTTTCAACCTGCGTAATTTCGGAGGGTACGCCGATCACGATCCGCGGATGCACCAGCATCTTGCGGTTGTGCGCCTTCTGGATGAAGTAATTCAACATCTTCTCGGTGACTTTAAAGTCAGCGATGACACCGTCCTTCATCGGCTTGATGGCAACAATGTTGCCCGGCGTCCGGCCCAGCATCTCTTTTGCTTCCTTGCCGACCGCCTCGACCTCGCCAGTGTTCTTGTTCAGGGCGACAATTGAAGGCTCATTGACCACGATGCCCTTGCCGCGCGCGTACACCAGCGTATTCGCCGTCCCCAGGTCGATTGCCAGGTCAGACGAGAAGATACTGAACAGCGAGCGCATGCTGTGCGAACGCGATGACCGGGACGAAAATCCATTCGATGACATTGTGTTTGCAGGCTTTTCCGTTGAACTTGAATATCATCATACGGCGAGTAACGTTACGTCACCTATACAACGAAGGTGGTTCCCAAGTTGCCACGGTTGTAGCGAAAGCCACCCACTGGAGTCAGTCTTATTCATCGCTTGACTACGCAAACTCAGGCTTGTTCTTTAATAAGGTCGCTACGAGATTGCTGTCGGAGTTGATCATGACGATCCCGAGAGGGCTAGGCCGATTGCATAGGCCGCGGTTCTGGGGCTCATACCCGGATGGATCGCCCGCAAGAAGGGACGCAGCTTCCTGGGCTACTGGGCCTTTGGTCTCCTTGTATTCCTGATGGCTGTTCCCTGGAAAATCCTGATGAAGCCGGGGCCTGAGAAGGGTCAGACACGAACAGCTGATACGGCTTGAGCATCCGACAGCAGTCCAGATCAGGCTGTGGCACCTGCGCCCGGCCGAGGTACCTGCGCTCATGTGGCACCTCACCTGCGGTAGACTTCAGTGTTTGGCCCGCCCCGGCAGGCCCCATCCAGAACGGAGCACTCGTGGCAAAGACTTACGGCAACCTTATAGGCGGCAAATTCGTGCCGTCCCACTCCGGCAAGACCTTCGAGAATCGCAATCCCGCCAATCACGACGACATCGTCGGCATCTTTCCGGCATCCGATTCATCTGACATCGACGATGCCGTCGCTGCTGCGAAGAAGGCCTACACCACCTGGCGCCTTACGCCCGCGCCGAAACGGGCCGAGATCCTCTACCGCACCGGCGAAATCCTGCTGAAGAACAAAGAACAGTATGCACGGGAGATGACGCGTGAAATGGGCAAGGTGCTCACTGAAACGCGCGGCGATGTGCAGGAAGCTATCGACACCGCCTACTACATGGCTGGCGAAGGGCGTCGCCTTTTTGGGCAGACCACGCCGTCCGAGTTGCAGAACAAATTCGCGATGTCAGTCCGCATGCCGGTTGGCGTCGTCGGCATGATCGCGCCGTGGAACTTTCCCATGGCCATCCCTTCGTGGAAGCTCTTTCCCGCTCTCGTGTGCGGCAACACCTGCGTGATCAAGCCGGGCGAGGATACCCCGCTCTCCACCTATAACTTAGTGGCTGCGCTGGTGGAAGCCGGCCTGCCCGATGGCGTCGTCAATATTGTCACAGGGTACGGTCCGGACGCCGGTGCGCCCCTGGTCTCGCATCCTGACACGCGCGCCATTTCCTTCACCGGCTCCAGCGCAGTCGGTCGCATCGTCGGCCAGACCGCGGCCGGCTTCTTCAAGCCCTGCTCGCTTGAAATGGGCGGCAAAAATGCCATGATCGTACTCGAGGATGCCAACCTCGACCTGGCTCTCGACGGCGCGCTCTGGGGTGCATTCGGCACTACTGGCCAGCGTTGCACTGCCACCAGCCGCATTATCGTCGACAAGAAAATCTCACAAATTTTTGCTGAAAGACTTGCCGCGCGGGCCCGGACACTGAAGGTCGGCGATGGTCTGCAAGAAGGCATGGAGATGGGGCCGCAAGTGAACCAGCAGCAGATCGACACTTCCATCCGCTACGTCGACATCGCTCAGAAGGAAGGCGCGAAGCTGCTTTGCGGGGGCCAGCGTCTGAGCGGCACCAGTAGCGGCACCTCTACTGGCAGCTCCTCCGGATTTGATTACGACAATGGCACCTTCTTCGCGCCCACCGTGTTCACAGGGGTCAAGCCTGGCATGCGTATCGCGCAGGAAGAGGTATTTGGTCCTGTCGTCAGCATCCTCGAATGTGACGGTATCGAGAACGCCATCGAGATTGCTAACGGAATCGAATACGGCCTGTCGACCTCGCTCTACTCGCGCGATGTAAACAAGGCCTTCCGCGCCATGCGCGACCTGGAAGCTGGCATCACCTATATCAACGCTCCGACTATTGGTGCCGAAGTCCATCTTCCCTTCGGAGGCGTCAAACAGACTGGCAATGGTCACCGCGAAGGCGGCACCGGTGCCCTCGACTTCTACACCACATGGAAATCTATTTACATCGACTACTCCGACAAACTCCAGCGCGCCCAGATCGACACCGGCGAGTAGGGACAAATAAGATCGGAACAGGAGAAGCAATGATTATCGGAGTACCCAAGGAAATTAAGGACCATGAGAGCCGAGTCGGAATTACGCCTGCAGGCGTCAAGTCTCTAGCCGATGCTGGCCATAAGGTCCTCGTCGAAACCCATGCCGGCCAACTTTCCGCCTTCACCGATGACGACTTTCAGTCTGCCGGTGCCGAAATCGTTGGCTCTGCACACAATGTCTGGGGCATGGCCGACATGGTCGTCAAAGTCAAAGAGCCGGTTGAGAAGGAGTACGGCCACTTCCGCGAAGGCCTTGTCCTCTTCACCTATCTTCATCTCGCACCTCTCCCCGGCCTCACCGAGAAACTGCTGACCAAGAAGGTTACCGGGATCGCTTACGAGACCATCCGCGACCGTCAGGGCACACTACCGCTGCTCACCCCGATGTCAGAAGTTGCCGGACGCATGTCTGTCCAGGTTGGCGCCAACTATCTCGAGAAGGAAAAAGGCGGTCGCGGCGTTCTTCTCGGCGGCGTTCCCGGTGTACCACCCGCCAAGGTCTGCATCATCGGCGGCGGCATCGTGGGCACCAACGCCGCCAAGATCGCTCTTGGCATGGGCGCGCGTGTCAAAATCGTCGATCTCAACTTAAATCGCCTGCGCGAACTCGACGACGTCTTCAGCGGCAGGCTCATCACGGTCGCGTCCAACTCCTATAACGTCGCCCGCGCCACCGAAGAAGCAGATCTGGTTATCGGGGGGGTCCTGATCCCGGGCGCTGCTGCTCCGAAAATTGTGACCAAGGCGATGGTCTCCCGGATGAAAAAGGGGTCTGTCATCGTCGACGTGGCCATTGATCAGGGCGGCTGCATCGAGACCGCACGGCCCACGACACACAGCGATCCATCCTATGAAGTTGATGGTGTTGTTCACTACTGTGTCACCAATATGCCAGCAGCCGTGCCCAATACCTCCACCCTTGCCCTGACGAACGCGACCTTCCCCTACGTGATGCGCCTCGCCCGCGACGGCGCCAAGTCTGCAATCCTAAGTGACGATGGCATCCGCGAGGGCGTCAACACCTATGACGGCCGCTTAACCTACAGTGCTGTTGCGCAGTCGCAGGGAAAGCCCTGGCGTGCAGTCCGCGAAATCCTCGCCTGAAGCCGGCAGGTGCCGGTCGGGATCATCCTCCTGCCCAACCCGGCACCAGCGGCACCTGTTCGCAATCAACTCTGTTATTACTGCCGCCTACG
>CAZZYN010000003.1:0-101292 GCA_964658265.1 uncultured Acetobacteraceae bacterium
AGCCGGCGAGGTCCGTCGTTGTCTGCACAGCGCGCTGATTCGGCGCGAGCAGGTGGATGACAAGCGGTGTCTGCTCAGGCCCGATGCGCGGCGTGTCCTGCATGCCGAAGAAGTCCTGCAGACGCGATGCGATCCAGGGTGGCCTGCCTTCGTCGTAATGGATTTTCAGCTGGCGGCCGCCATGCAGACGGACAGACAGCGGGGCATAGTGCTGAAGCTGCCGCGCATCCACTTTTTGCTCAAGCAGAGATAAAAAATGTTTTGCCTGCGCTCTGAGTTCGGCGAAGGTTTTGAGCCCGGTGCAAAGTTCGCGGGTGGTGCGTGCCAGGTCAGGGTGAGGCAGGCCTGCGAGTTGTACGCGCGCGAGGAACTGGCGGAGCACATCAGCATCGACAAAGCGATCCAGGCCAGCTTCCAACGCCTTCTGTGCGAGCAGGTCGGCCGCGGCATCTGCATTGGTTGCGGCTCCTCTCGATTCCTGGATGACGAGGTCATCGTAGAGTAGAGCGCTGACTTCTTCAACGCGCTCGCCGGTACGATTCCAGGTTAGCTCGGTCTGTTCGCGCACATAGTCGGGAAACATATCGATAAGCCATTCGGGCTCGATGCGCGAGGTCAGACGGATGAGCGGAAGCGGCTTCTCACTGCGATCTTCCGCGTCGAGGGCAACCATGAATTCGTACGTTGTGGTGGTTCCTTCAATCTCTGCGGCGACGCTGTTCGCGAGCAATACCTGGGAGCCGGCGCGACGGCGAGCGACGCGATCGGGAAAGCCGGAGAGGATGGACAGCAGGAGAGCATCGTCGCTGCCGGTGGGTCTCGATGCAGGGCGGGATGGCAGATGCGCGAGCCGGCGGAGTTGTTGCAGCTGCTGCGCTGTACGATCGTCGACGGGCGCGTCCATTCTCGCGAGCAGATCGCTTTGATCTCCACGGGCGTTGGATCCAAGGAGAGAGACGGCGAGGCAGGCCTGTTCGGCTACGCCACGCGCAGCGGCCTCGACGAGGATGCGCGCGAGGCGGGGCGGCAAAGGGTAACGAGCAAGCTGATTTGCTACAGCGCCGTTTGCGCCGAGGCGGTTGAGCAGTGCATCGGCCTGCGCGATGGCTGCAGACGGCGGGGCATCGAGCCATTCAAGTGTTTGCCAATCGATATGCAGAATGCGCAAAGCGAGAGCGAGCTGCGAGAGTTCGCTGCGAACGATTTCGGGTGCTTCGTGTTTTGGTCGCTGGCGAAAGTCTTCTTCTGCGAAGAGGCGCAGGACGCGGCCGGGCGCAGTACGACCCGCGCGACCGGCACGTTGTTGTGCTGAGGCCTGGCTGACGCGGCCGACCTGCAGTGATGGCAGGCCGGTCCAGGGAGACCAGGAGGCAAAGCGCGCCAGCCCGGTATCAATGACGGCGGTAACGCCTTCAATGGTGACAGAACTCTCTGCGACGTTGGTGGAGAGAATCAGTTTTGGCTGGGACGAGGGTTGGATCGCACGGTCCTGCTCGGTGGGCGACAGGTCGCCATGGAGCGGAAGCGCGAGCCATCCATTGCGTTGGACCAGCGGCTCACACTCGCGGAGGGCCCGACGGATTTCTGCGGCGCCGGGCAGGAAGACCAATGTGTGACCGGTATGTCCTTCGGAGAGCAGGCGCTCGACTGCATGGCGCACCTGGACTTGCAGAGAGTCGGCCGAGTAGGGCAGGTGGTGGATTGAGAGCGGATACAGGCGGCCTTCCGAACGGAGCACTGGACACTCGTCAAGGTAAGCGGCGATGCGGGCGCCATCGAGGGTTGCGGACATGACGACGATGAGCAGGTCTGGCCTTGAGCGTTGAAGACGCTTCAGGAGAGCAAGTGCGAGATCGCTGTCGAGATGCCGCTCATGAAACTCATCGAGCACGATGGCATCGATGTTTTTCAAGGTTGGGTCAGACAACATGCGGCGGGTAAGAATGCCTTCAGTGACGAAGCGTAAGCGCGTGCGCGAAGAAGAGATATCTTCAAAGCGAACCTGGTAGCCAACAGTGTCGCCGACTTCTTCACTACGCTCCCAGGCGACGCGGCGAGCGGCCAGACGTGCGGCGATACGGCGGGGTTCAAGGACAACTACTTCACCACGGACGAGGTTGAGCAGTGCCGAAGGGACGCGCGTAGTTTTGCCAGCGCCGGGCGCGGCCTCGATGACAAGACGCGGCGTGTGCTGCAGAGAGGCGAGGATGGAAGGCAGCAGTGCGTCGACCGGGAGAGGTGGTACTTGGTTCCGGGTCACGCGGATGATGTGTTGCGTGCCAATTGCCACTTCGTACGAGTGTAGGCAATGCGGAAGCCGGCGCGCTCGGCATTGCGCTGCGACTGGCTGCCGGATGCTGTGACCATCATGGCGAGATCGCAGCCATGTTCGACGGCAAATCTGAGACGTGCCTGCAGTAGCGCAGCCTGCAGGCCATGGCGGCGCAGAGCGGGGATGGTTGCGGCGCCGCCGAATAAGGCTACTCCTTCATGGAGAAAGAGTAGGCCGGCGGCACCCGGATGTTGATTATGTTCGGCGAGGAAGCAGGTATTTTCCGGTACCGCGAAGGCCAGGCGGCCGAACTGACGGATGAAGTCGAGCAAGGCGGGAGAGTCGGCGGCCCAACCGCGCGCACTGATGTCGGTCCAAAGAGCGGCTTCGCTCTGATCGACGATGCGGACGCTGACGCCATCAGGCAACGGCGAACGTTGCAGCGGTTCGATGGTCTGGACGAGAACGCTGCTGTATTCGACGGGGCGATAGCCGCGGGCGCAGAGACCATCGGCAAGAGGGATGCCGGCGAGTGGACTGACTTCGTGTACGACGGCGGCCTTGCGATCGAAGAAAAAGGATTCGATTTGATCGAGAGCGCTATTACAAGCTTCCTCGAAGAGGCCGAGGCAAAAGGTTTGCGTGAGGGGCGAGTCGGGGCCATCGTAGATGGCGATTGCACCCGCGCTTTCAAGCCATGCAGCATTACTGGCGCTGTCGAGAATATGGCGTGCTTTGGCCGAGCCACAGCAGGCGCGGCCTTCCGTGCTTTCGAGGCGCCGGGCGAGCGCGAGATCAGCAAAGATCGTCACAACGGCTACGGTATCATCCGCTCGATATCAGCGGGGAGAGAAGTCGATCATGATCTCCTGCGACTGATATTCATTTGTCGAGCTGCTTGCCGGTGTGATCTCGATCTCTGCGAGACCGGTTGCGATCGCCTTGAACTGGCCGCCTTTGATGGAGGTGATTTTCCAGGGCGTGCGGACACGGAAGCGATTGGGGTTTGCGGCAGTTACATCGGCATTCATGACGAGGCGATGCCCGTCGAGGTGGAGACTTGTGAGTTTCATACCTGTGCCTGGATTGCCATACTGTGGGTTCGTGGCCGGAAGGATCAGGGAAACTCCGCCGTCGTGTTTGATTTCGCAGTGGCTGCTTCCCGGTGACGCATGGATATTGAGGCGGTCGTGCTGATCTTCTTCGTGGTGCTCGAGAGTGCCCGGTACGGAGTGGCCGTTGCACTGAGAGCTAGTGGTGTGGGCGCCGAGGGGAAGCTGGGGAGCGAAGTCGATGGTCGCTGGTTCGCCGGTGTTGCGAATGTCGAGGGAGATCGAGCTGCTGTCCTGGTGGATATCAAAGGCGAGCACAGAATGAGGAAGCTGAATGTTTTCGATGGAGACGTGATTCCAGTCAGCGGGCAGGTGCGGTTGGAAGCTGACGAGGTTAGCCGCACCTTGTGCATCGAGACCGAGGAGGCCGCGCATGGTGGCATCGACCAGGCCAGCAGAGGACCAGGTCTGCTCGGGTACTGACTCTGCTTCGGGAATATAGACGTTGCCGGCGAGCACTTCGTGCAGGTGGCCGGGAGAGTCGAGCCAGTTCAGGGGGAGGACCGCGTTGTAGATGGCGCCGGCAATATCGGGCCTGTGATTGTGCCAGTACAGCGATGCGGTGGATGTGGTCTGCAATGCGGAGGTACTGGCGGTCGTGTAAGCCCATGGATTGTAGGTGGATGTGTCGGAGGTGGCACCGCGGCTGCCCCAGTCTGTTTGATAGCGAGAGGACGCTATTTCATCGAGGAGATGTTTGTTCTGTTCGAGAGTGAAGGCGTTCTCGTCGATGGCAGCACCGAAGCCGCTGCGGCGTGTGAAGACGGGCTTGCCGGATGCGGTGTGGGCGTCGATCCAGAAATTGTCTTTTTCGTCCCAGTAGTGCGGGGCTATGGATGCGCGGGCGGCATTGCTTTCTTCTTCGGACTGGATCGCGAGTTGCATGTCGCCGTGTAGACGCGAGAGTTCAGCGAAGCCATGGCTGGCGGTGACCCAGGCGGTAGAGAGACTGAGGTCATCGTCAGGACGGTTTTGTTCGTCGCCGCCTTCCTTGCCAGCAGGGATGTGCGGCAGGTGATCGTCGGAATGAATGGTCGACCGGCAGTACGTGTAGGCGTTCAGAATGGACTGCCAGTGGTCTTGAAGGAATGCAATGTCGCCGCTGGTGCGGACG
Source organism: uncultured Acetobacteraceae bacterium (assembly GCA_964658265.1). Lineage (GTDB taxonomy): Bacteria > Acidobacteriota > Terriglobia > Terriglobales > Acidobacteriaceae. The sequence goes on from CAZZYN010000003.1 coordinate 4,499, forward strand.
TAGCGAGCGACAGTCTCGAGGTAGTCAAAGGTGATGTCGACATGCACGAACATGTAGGGGTACTTTGACCAGTCGATATAGCCGGCGCTTTGTGAGAGCTCATGCCAGACCATGCCGCTTTTCGGATCCTGATACTTGATGATGAAGTTCAGCTCTTCCCTGGCGCGTGCGTAATTCGAGGCAGAGAGAAAAGCATTGGTGGCAACAAGGCCATCGCCGCCGAAGAACCAGTCATATTGCGGCCGCCGGCCTGGTCTCGAAGGACCGTAGCCAGCGATCATGCCGCAGCCGAGTCTCGGATTGCAGACCCAGGACTGGTCGAGATCGATTTGAGCCCACGCGAAGGCTGCGTTCACTGCATCATCGGGCGTGGTGACGCGCACCTGGTGGTCGCGCAGGTGCTGGTAGTGGTCGATGGCGGCGGCCGCGAGCGAGGGCCATGCAGCGGACAGGGTGCGGATGGTTTCAGAGGGGTCGGCCAGTTGCGTGGATTCCGGCTGGAGAGCGATGAAGACCTGGGCTGCAGAGCGTTCTTTTCTATCGGGGAGGGGTGCAGGGCGGATGGTGAAGGAGAGGTGGCTGTCATTGCCGGTAGTGGTGTTGACAGTGGTGTCGTGGGCGATGGTCTGCGGTGAGGCGACTACGGAGGACGTGCCGTGTTCAGGGTCAGAGAGAACGTAGCTTGAGGATGCGGCGTTCCACTGCGTGTACTGGCCGCCGGAGCCGCCGGGCCACATGAGGTTCTGCACGGCTTCGAAATGGATAACGATGTCGAGCGGATGGGCCGACTCCACTTCGTAGCTGATGACGGCGGACGGCTGATCGATGGGGACGAAAAGCTTCTCTTTAACGACGTAATCCGGACCAGCATAGATGCGGGTGACACTGTCGGGTGTGTAGAGGAGGCGGCGTAGCAGCGGACGGGCTTCGACTTCCGTCGAGGAACCTGCTTCGCGAAAGCCGACCTGATAGTGATCGAGAACCTGGAATGGGTAGGCCCAGACTTCAAGACCTTTTTCCGGGTAGCCCATGACGACGCCTCGTTGACCGTGAACGGCGACGAAGCGATTCGTATTCGTGGTGGTTACGCTTGGGTTGGTGAAGAATTGAGTGTCCGAGGCGAAGCCGGAGATGGTCTGGCCAGGAAGCCAAGAGCTTGCCGCGAGAATCCGGATGCAGAAGAGGCAGGTCAACCACGCTGGATGAAGGCGTCGGCGCAAGGATGCTCCTTAAGCAAAAGGAAGGGGACACGGCACTTAGCGCCGCATCCCCCGGGTTGAAAAATGGTGAAGGAAGGTTAGAAGGTGAAGCGCGCTGCGAACTGCATCCGACGCATGGAAGTGCCGTCCTGTTCAGAGACAGTTGCCGAGATGGTACCGGCATTTTGGACGCCGGCACCGTTCAGGTCCTGGCAGTCCACGCAGGAGTCAGGCTGGTTGAGGTTTGCATGGTTGAAGACGTTGAAGGCCTGCGCGCTGAGCTGCATGCTGAGGTATTCCCGCAGCTTGAAGGTCTTGGCGAGAGAGGCGTCGACATTGATGAGACCGGGACCCCAGAGCTGATCGCGTCCGATGTTGCCGAAGGTGCCGGCAGCGGGACGGGCAAAGGCTCCGTAAGCGTTATCAGCCTGGCCGTAGGGCTGCAGCACATAGGGCGACGGCTTGAAGTAGGACACATACCGACCAGCTGCGTTGTAGGAACCCTTCTTCGGCTGGAATGAAGCGCCTGTCTTATTGAGGAAGCAGATGCCGAGATCCTGATCGTCACTGCAACCCTGATAGTTGGTGGTGAAGGGCAGGCCGCCGTCCGCAGTGAGGGTGCCGTTCAGCAGGAAGCCGCCGATGATCTGGTTGACCCATCCCGGAACGCTTGAGCCGACGAGCTTGTCACGTCCGAAGGGCAACTCGTAGTTGCTTTCGAAGATGTAGGCCTGCTTACGGTTGTAGTAGCCGTTGCCGCGGCCGATTCGAGGATCGATCAGGAATTCGTACGCTTCATGTCCGATGGCGTGCGACCAGGTGTAATGAGTAAGGAACTGCAAGCCACTGCCGAACTGCTTCTGGAAGACGACCTGCAGGGCGTTATAGCTGGACGTCGCCTGGTTGGCCATGTAGTCGATACGCTGTGTCCACTGGTGGGGCACACCGTACTTTACGCCGAGCTGCGACTGGGCCACACCGTTGTAGAAGGGGCGTCGGTCGTTGGCATTGTAGGGCAGACCGGTAGCAGTGTTAAAGTCTGCTGCGGTGCAGTTGAAGGTCGCCGTGAAGTTGGCGGCGGTAGAACCTGTCGCGCAGTTGTTGAAGCCGCGAAGCGTCTGCTGGTTCGAATCGAAGGACGGTGAAGATTCGAACATGTTGTGATACGCCTCGCTGCCGACATAGCCGATCTGCAGAGACATGGTGCTTGAGAGCTGCTGCTGGAACATGACGTTGTAGCCGGCCACGGTGGGCAGCCGGACCTGGTCAGGACGCGCGGTCTGTGAAATGCCGTCGGGCAGGACATAGTTGCCGTCTGCCGGAATGGTTGGGCAGGTGTAGCCCGGAGGTCCGGCCTGCACGCCATTTTCAGCCGTTGTGAGATTGAAGACGGCGCCGCTATTGGCCGCCGGGGTGACGGTTTGTTGAATCTGTGTCGGGAAGGACGAAGTGAGTACACCGCCAAAGGTGTTCCCTGCCCAGCCCTGGCCGTAGACGATGCCGAAGCCGGCGCGGAAGACTGTTTTGGGCGTGGCCTGATAGGCGATACCGAGGCGCGGAGCGATGTTGGCGAAATTGTTCTTTACGTTGATGGCGTTGTTGTTGGCGCCGTAGCCGGCGATGCCGAGGATGCCGGTCTCAAGATTCAAGAGGCCGCCGGCACCTTTCTGGGTGACGGATTCGGGTGTGTACAACTCCCAGCGGACGCCGTAGTTGAGGGTGAGCCGGGGTGTGATGCGCCATTGATCCTGCGCATAGGTAAAGAAGCGATTCTGCCGTGTGGCGGCGTTGACATTGGAGGTCTGTGTGCGCCAGAACTGGGTGGTGTCTCCAAGGAGGAAGGTCGCGAAGCCGACGCCAGGGGAGGAGACGCCGGTTGCGCTTACGCCACCGGTACGCGGCGCCGCGAAGAAGAAGGTGCCGGAGCGCAGGGCGTTGCTGGCAACCGAGACGGTCTGGTTGGTTCCATAGCGGTAGTCAGCACCGAACTTGATGGTGTGATTTCCCAGGGTATGGGACCAGTTATTGACGATCTGATACTGGGCAGTCTGCTGCAGGTTGGGGTTAGCCGAAGTGCCGTACTCGATGTTCTGGCTGCTGTTGGTGCCGTTGCTGGGGATATCGATATTGATCTGCGGCAGGCCACCATTCAGCGAGAGATCGCCCACGTTGGAGTTGGGGATGCCGAGCGCATTACCCAAAGGCTGGTTGTAGTTCGGGCCGACGGTGTTGTTGTGGATGCGGTAGTAGCCAAAGCGGAAGTCGGTGAGCCAGGTGGGTGAAACCACATAGTCACCGCCGGCCGCGACGCTCTGGTCACGAGCATTGTCAGTGCCGGCGAAGCCGCTGGAGCCGAAGCCAAGGCCGCCGGCTGCGCCGAAGTACGGATTGCCGGAGAGGGCCGCGCTGAAGTAGGTATAGCGGCCGAAGAGGTGAAGTTTCTGGAAGCTGTTGCTATCGACGCGGGCGTCGAACTGGTTCGTGTTGAAGATGCCTGACCCGGATGCGGAATAGTTATTGATGATGCCGTTGCCCGCCACGTTGGGCTTGGGCAGCAGCTTGAAGAAATTGATCGCTGCAGGGGACAAGCTTGCTGCCGGGATGATGTTGCCCTGGAAAGGTGCCCGGCCGGTGTTCGAAGTGTCCTGCAGGGAGTTGGGCTTATAGATCTGACTGCTCTGAAGATAGTCGCTCAGGTTGCAATCGCCGCCGGAGGTGCAGGAGGTCTGGGCGAGCAGGGTCGGAACGGTGGTTAAGACGGCAGTGCCGGTTTTTTCCCGCAGTCCCTGGTAGTCGCCGAAGAAGAAGAGCTTGTCCTTGAGGATCGGGCCACCGACGGAGCCGCCAAACTGATTGTGCAGGGTGGGCGCGAGGTACTTGCCGGTGAGCGAGTTAGGCGTGGCGTTGGCGAAGGGATCGCGGGCCTGCTGGGCGTCTGAGCGGCGGTATTCAAATGCGGAACCGTGGAAGGAGTTGCTACCCGACTTGGTCTGAGCGGTGACGAGACCGGCGACGGCCTTGCCGAACTCTGCGTCGTAGTTCTGCGAGGTGACCTTCATCTCGGAAACCGCATCGAGATTCGGGTTGATAACGGCGACGCCGTTGATGGGTTCCTGGTTATCGGTGCCGTCCAGTTCATAGCCGGTGGCGAAGGGGAGCTGGCCGTTGACTTCGATGGACTGGCTGCGCTGGGGATTGCCGCTGCCTTCACCGGGGCCCCATCCAATATAAGTGGTGCCGGGGGTGAGGAGCTCGAAAGCGGTGAAGTTGCGGTTCAGGTTCGGAAGGTTCTCGACGGCGCGGGCATTGAGAATAGTGCTGACTTCGGCGCGATCGGTCTCGAGGAGGGAGGCGCCTCCGTTGACGGTGACGCTATTTGATGAGGCACCGACGGAGAGCTGGAGGTCGACCTTAGGGGCGGTGTCAGCAAAGACGACGACGCCCTGGACGGAAGTTTTGTCGAAGCCGGCCGATTCGGCCTCTACACGGTAGGTGTCCGGGATAAGGTGCTGCACACGGAATTCGCCGCTGCCATTGGTCTGCGCGGTGACAGAGGTGCCCTTGGCGACGTCTGTGACGGTGATGTTCGCATTGGGGACGACGGCGCCGGACTTGTCACTCACGGTGCCGAAGATCGAACCGTAGACAGCCTGCGCGCTCGCCGGAATGCTGCTGAAGAGGGCGAATGCGGCAAGGGCTGCGCAGGGGACACCGGTACGGGTGAGGCCGGCCAGGCTGAACCTGGAAGGTGTGTGATGGGAGCGGGTGCTTCCCTGGGTGTGCTTGAACCTGGTCATGCTGAAACCTCCAAAAACTGTTGCGCTGCGACTGGGCAGTGGTTCGGCAGAATCCCTAGAGGTCTGGATCGTGCTCGAATAGTTCTGCAATCTTGAGTGCTGTCCTAAATATAACGAGTGGACGAGGCTGAGTGGCTGTCTTGGCGCGCTCCAGCGTGAAATAGCTGAAAGCTTGTTTGAAGAGCCGTTGTACAGCATTCATGCGTGTGGATAGGACGCGCAACGTTTTTAACGGTGATTTGACCCGTCAAAAGTGCCGTGAAAGACTTGGTTTATCCACCGATGAGTCCATCCGGCGCAGCCTCCGCGTTTGTCCGTACTGCAGCGGATGACTCACGCTGGGCGTTGATAGACCGGATCGCTGCAAGCCAGCACTTTCGAGCTTCTGCACGACTGCGGGAGTTCCTCTTTTACATTGCGGACTGCGCGATTCGGAACGCCCCGGAGGAGGCTACCGAACAGCAGATCGGTCTACGGGTTTTTCATCGTAACCCCGGGTATAACTCGAGCGAAGACAGTATCGTGCGCACACATGCGCGCCTCCTGCGGCAGAAGCTAGCGGCCTATTACCTGGACGAGGGCCTGGAAGAAGCAATGATCGTGGAGGTCCCAAAGGGGCATTATCTGCCGGTTTTTGCGAAGCGGATGGCAACGGTACAGGTAGCACCAGGGCCTAGCGGCGTAGAGGCCGGCAACAGTCTGCCCGTGGAGATGCCACTGGGCGTATTGATGCCTCCGGAGGTGATTCGAAACGCGTCTCAGCCGAGACGGGCACTAGAGTGGAAGCTTTTGGTCACACTGGCGCTCCTGGTGATTGCTGGGCTTGCCGGCTCCTGGCTACGACGCCCGGCTACAACGGCAGTCGACAGGTTCTGGAAACCATTCCTGGCGGGCGATCCACCACTGGTTATCTTCAGCAATGCATTATTCGTTGGCGACTCGAAGAATGGCCTGAGCTATGCGAGCCAGGTGCCTGATAACAGCAAGACCGCCCCAGAAAATCTGGTCGATACCTATACAGGGATTGGTGAATTGTCGGCGGTTTATACGTTGACCCGCTTGTTCGATGCGCACCATGCTCAATTTACGTTGAAGCGCAGCAGGCTGATGACGTGGGATGAGGCCAAGGTCAGGAATCTTATCTTTATCGGCTCAACGGCTGAGAATCCGTCATTGAGTGCGCTACAGTCGACGCGCGAATTTACGATCACGGCGACGCATGACGATGCCGGATATGTGAACCATCATCCGAAGCCGGGAGAACCTACTGTCTACAGCAGGCCGGAGCATCCGCTGACCAAGGACTATGCAATTCTGGCCCTGTTGCCGGGAATGCAGCCCGGCGAACGCATTTTGATCTTCAGCGGCCTGAATACATTCGGAACGCAGGCGGCGGTGGAGTTTGTCTGCAGACCGGAGACGGTAGCCGAATTGCTGCGGCAGGTGGCGGGGCCGAAAGGTGAGATCCGCCCGTTTGAAGCATTGATCGAGACGACGATTACAGGGGGAGTGCCGGTGCAGGCGAAGCTGGTAACGGTTCACCTGCGGTAAAGCAGGCTATTGGACCGACTGCAGGGTGACCTGGCTTTCGGTATGAATCTTTCCTGCCAGGTCCATCTCGCGTTTGGCCTCGTCTTCGTGACCCTGTTTGCGGTAGGCCTGAGCGAGGAGGGTGTGAGTGATGTAGTTGGAGGGATCCATCTTCTCGGCATGATGAAGATACAGCAGTGCGGTGCCAGGATCGTCGCGATGCAGCAGAACTTTGCCCATCTGAATGAACGGGCCGGTACTGGTGACATCCAGTGAAATGGCTTTGGTGAGTGCTTCCTGAGACTGCTGCAGTTTGCCGGTGCGCAGGTAGACGTCGCCAAGACGGTCATAGGTTGGGGCGTAGCTGGGATTCAGATGGCGTTCCTGCTCAAATTCCTGTGTCGCTTCGGGAATGTTTGATTTGAAGAGCTCAACTTCACCGATTCGAAAATGCGCGAGCGGAAGTTTTGGATCAAGGCTGAGTGCTTTGCGCGCCTGGTCGGCGGCAAGCTCGGGAAGGTTGGCGTGCATCAGCATGGTACTGAGCAGGAGGTAGGCGGAGGCGGAGGCGGGATCGACGCTGAACTCCTGCGCGAACGCAGCCCGGGCGTCATCATAGCGCCGGGAGTTGAGATAGCAGAGTCCGAGGACATAGTTGGAATCGGCGTCGGCGTTGGGCATCCATTGACGCACCTGTTCAAGAAGCGGGATGGCGCGAGCAGGCTGACCCATGCGGTAAAGGGCAAGGCCCTGCATCTGCACAGACTCTTTATCAGAAGAATCTTCCTGCACGGCAGCACCGAGTTCTTTCTCTGCCTCGACAAGCCTGCCGGTGCGATACAGTGCTATTCCGAGGTCGTGGTGAAGGCCAGTTGGAAGTGGCTGGGTTTTCGCCAGCTCCTGCATAACAGCAAGAGCTTCGTCCGTTTTGCCCTGCTGCATCAGAGATCGCTCCTGCAGCAGCGAGGGCGCTACGGCGGCTGCCGGCGCTGCCTGGACAGAGCCGACGAACGGCAGCAGAAACAAGAGCGTAAAAACCGATACCATACGCTTCAAAGGATACTCCGCGACCTACGACTCATGAGCAAAGCCTTCTCTTTTGGTCTACGACTGATTCTCATCACGATGGTCTGGTTCCCCACGATCCTGCAGGCGCAGAAGCATATGGAGGCTGGCCGCGCTGATCAGAAGCCGACAGTGCAGCCGTACCCGCCCGAGGGTGGGCACACGGGGCCTGCGTGGTTTACAGATGTGGCGCCCCAGGCGGGGCTGACGATGTTGAATGTGAATGGCGAATCCGCAACCAAGCCATACATTATTGAGACGACAGGCAGTGGCGTGGCAGTACTTGATTTTGATCGCGACGGATGGCAGGACATCCTGGTGCTGAATGGGCAGACGCTCCCCGGGGAGACATCAACGGTTGCGCATCCGACGAGTCACCTGTATCGGAATAATCACGACGGAACCTTTCAGGATGTAACGAAGAAGGCCGGCCTGGACGTGACCGGCTGGGCGCAGGGAGCCTGCGTGGGTGACTATGACAACGATGGCTACGATGACGTGTATATCACCTATTTCGGCGCGAATCGGCTTTACCACAACGAGCGGAATGGCGTGTTCAAGGAAGTTTCCGGCGCGGCCGGTGTGGGCGGCACTGGTAAGAACTGGGGCACCGGCTGCGCATTTGTAGATTATGACCGCGACGGCAAGCTGGACCTGATGGTCGCCAACTATGTGGACCTGGATATCAACAGCATGCCGAAGCCGGGACAGGGTATGACGTGCATGTGGAAAGGTGCGCCGGTGATGTGCGGGCCGCGCGGCATGGCATCCACACCAAACATTCTTTACCATAACGCCGGAAATGGAAGGTTCGAAGATGTGAGCCTCAAGAGCGGTGTTACAAAAACCAGCGGCCACTATTGTTTCAGTATTTCAACGCTGGACTACAACCGCGATGGATGGCCCGACATTTATGTCGCATGCGACAGTACGCCAAGCATTCTTTATCGTAACAATCACGATGGCACATTTACGGATGTAGCCAGCGACTCCGGTGCGGCCTACGACGAGGATGGCCGAGAGCAGGCGGGCATGGGGTCAGCAATCGGCGATTATGACGGCGACGGCTGGCCAGATATTTTCAAGACGAATTTCAGTGACGACACATCGTCGCTCTATCGGAATAACCGGGATGGAACGTTCACGCCGGCAGTGTTTACGGCGGGCCTGGGATTGAATACAGAGTTCTTAGGCTGGGGTGCGATGTTTCTTGACCTAGACAACAGCAGCTGGCCGAGTGTCCTGCTGGTGAACGGGCACGTGTATCCGCAGGTGGATTCCGCACATCTGGGCGCTTCATACAAGGAGCCGCGCCTGTTGTATTTGAATCTTGGGAATGGCAAGTTTCGTGACATCAGCAAAGAAGCTGGTCCGGGATGCAGCGAGCCTGCGTCGAGCCGTGGATTAGCGACAGCAGACTTCTGGAATGATGGACGAGAATCCGCGGTGGTCAACAACATCGACAGCAGGCCGATGCTTATGGTGAACAGGGCGGCCAACAAGAATCACTGGCTGGGCGTGGTGGTGCAGGGTACGCGCTCTAACCGCGATGGCATTGGCGCCGAGGTGAAGGTGAAGGCGGGCGAGCACAGCTGGGTGCAGGAGGTGCGCAGCGGGTCAAGCTATCTCTCAAGCAGCGACCTCCGACCTCATTTCGGCCTGGGTGCCAGCGAGGCAGTCGACAGCATCGAAGTGCGCTGGCCAAGTGGCGTAAGGGAGAATTTTCCCGCGGTGCCGAAGGTGGATCGTTTTGTAACAGTTACGGAGGGCAGCGGCTCGCAGGTGCACGAGTGAGATCGGTCAGTGGGTGATCCGGTCAAAGAAGATGAGTTCACTCGTCCGGGCTTCGGGAAGCGTGACGTCCAGGCCAAGCAGCATGAGTGTACTGCCTTCAGTAACCTGGTCCGGCGCGCTCTTATCCTGAAAAGTGATGCGGTATTGTGCGTCGGGGGTTACACCTCGAAGCGCAAAGCGATGCGAGCTTTCGCCTGGGGCGGTGCCGCGAAACGCAAAGAGGACACCGTGATTCGCCTGTTGGTCAATGTATTCCATTCCATCCCAGTGGAGACTGTCAGGCCGCGCTGATACGTGATAAAGGTCTGCATTGCGGATGAGCGGACGCAGCCTGGTCTTATAAAGCGCGATCGCCTCTTTGGCGGCAGTATGCTGCGCGGGTGTCCAGTTCGTGGTGTCCAGCATCAACGTGAACCAACCCATCATGCCGCTGCGAAGTCCGTAAAGGAATGTCGCAGCATTAGAGGACGGCCAGCTCTGAACGTAGGTTTCAAGCATGGCGGATGGCAGTGCATAGCTGCTGTCGTAGAAAGCCCGGCGATTCGAGAGTGGATCATACGCATCCGAAATGGAAAAGTAGTCGCCGTGGGCGGCACTGCCGAAGTCGACCATGCGGCCCCCGTCGTTGCAGATTTCAAGCAGCAGGCCAGGATGCTCATGGCGAAGCCTGCTGTAGATATCGTAGTAGGCGCGGGTAGCAAAGTAGCTCACGTCAGTCGAATTGCTGCTGTCGATCCACCAGAAGCCGGAGTCCTCATACTTGTGCGTTGATTCCGGGTCGGGTGGAGCATGCGGATGGTCCCGACGGTCGCAGCCCTGTGCCACAACGTAGCCGTCATGTTCGAGCATGTCGAGGTGGTAATCGGTGACGACGCGATTGAGTTCGGTGTCTGCCCAGGCATGCACAGCGGGCAGACCAAGGTCCATGGTGCTGCCCTTGAAGCTTTCTTCAGGTTTCCATCCGTCCGGCGGATCGGTGGTGAGCCAAGGCCGCACACGTGGATTATCAACAGAAAGCACTGCTGTCTTCTGACGTGCGGCGAGCGCCCAGTCCATCCACAATCCAAACTTCAGGCCATGGTCATGAGCATAGTCAGCGATGGGTGCCAGACCATTCGGAAATTTAGCAGGATCGGGCTGCCAGTCGCCGACACCGCGGAACCAGCCTGCATCGAGGTGGAACATTTCAAAGCCGAGCTCGGCAGAGTCGCGAATCATGCGGCGGGCCTGCTCTGCATCGATAGCCATGCCGCTGCCCCAGCTGTTGTTTACGACGAACGGGTAGTCGGGCTTTTGCAGGGTGGCTGGATTGTTGAGCGTCGAGCGAACCCAGCGGTGGAGCACGTTCGCGGCGCCATCCGGACCATGCTGGTAAGTGCCCAGGAAGATGGCTGGTGCTTCAAAGATCTCACCGGGCGCGAGACGGGTGAGGTAAGGGCCAGGCTGCGGGTTAAGACCTGCGGTGACTTCAAGTTGCTGCTGGTGGCGCGCCAGGTGAATGCGCGTGCGGCCGCTGAACTCGATACCGAGATACCAACCACTTCCCTGCTCGCCAGGATCGCCGACCAGTATGTAAGGGATGATCTCTCGCGGCTGACCGGGCGCGGGATGTGCGTAGGTGCTGGAGGTGCCGTTCCATATGTAACTGCTGCTTATAGATACTCGGTGGGTTCCTTCTGCTGAAGGGCCGCCGGCACCCTTCTCCAGCCACATCTGACGAAGCGATTGATGCAGCGGCAGGCGCCATATGGTCTGGAAGGAGTCCTGCAGCGGAAGATGGACATCCTTTGTGCCGAGATTGCGGATGCGGATCGTGTGTTCGATGGGGCCGGGGTGGATGGGATCAGACCGCCATTCAGCGGTGAGCTGAAGATGTGATGGGGACGCGGTTTCATACACCAGACTGACCATGCTTTCGCTGGAGCGGTCCGCACCTGGATTGCGGCGCCAGGCGAGGGGCTGACTTCGTCCGTCGATCTGTATGGAAGGGAGGAAGGGCTCGAGAGCATTCGCATGCCAGCATGCTCCTCTTGCTGGACACAGTGTTTTTAGATACATGGCACGGCGGCCCGCAGTGAGAGTGACATACGTGTCAACGGTATGAACGGTGAAGGTCGCTGGGGTGGCTGCATAGCTGACGCTGGCCAGCAAAAGCGAGAGTGCCACGGTCGCAAGAAGGCTGAGAGACTTGGCCTGCCTGTAGCGTCGAGATGGAAGCAGACGGCGGTGCATGCCGCGAAGTCGAACGGACCAGTTCACCACCATAGGCTAGTAGAGTAATTGAAAGCCGATGAGAGTTCCCCCCACCATGCTTGCGGTACTGGCGCTGATTGTCGGGATGCGCAGCCTGCACGGCACTGCATTCCTGGCCCAGGTGACTGCGACTGCAGCCGAGAAGGAAGTGAAGTCGGACCTGGCGCAGCGCGAAGAGCACCTGAGAGTTTATCTCGCCACGCATGGCGATGCCGTGGATGCGCGCTACCTGCTTGCCTACACGTTATTCCTTGAGAACAAGGCGAAGGATTCACTGGCTGAGTACACACGTGCTGCAGGTTTGCGACGGCCGAATGCGGCCGATCTCGAGACAGTCGCCCTGGATTACGTGTTGCTGAACGATTACCTTGATGCGGATCGATGGATGTCTCGTTCCGCAGCGGAAAACCCTGGCTCGTTGGAAGTTTGGTATGAACTTGGCCGCATAAAGTACACCGAAAATCGCTTCAACGAAGCACTGAACTGCTTTGAGAAAGCGCTCGCAATCGATCCACGGAATGTAAAGGCAGAGAACAATCTTGGACTGACGCTTGAAGGCTTAAGCCGGATGCCCGAAGCGATCGCTGCTTACAGAAAGGCGATCGCGTGGCAACAGGGTAATGCGCATCCGAGCGAACAGCCGCTGCTGAACCTGGCGATTGCGCTGACGGATCTGCAGCAGTTGGAGGAAGCTCTGACACTGACGCTCGAAGCCGAGCGGATCGCACCGAGGAATGCTAAAGTCAGCGAACAACTCGGCCGAATCTATTTTCGCCAGGGCGATCTTCCGAAGGCAGAGGCAGCGCTGATGGGAGCGTCTGCTTTAACGCCGGATAATGCAGCTATCCACTTTGAGCTGGCAAGGGTTTATCGGAAAGAGGGCAAGGCGGAACTTGCGAAGAAGGAGACGGATCGCGTGGTAGAGCTGAGCGGCACGAAGTCAACGCCTGCTCCTTAGGATTCTTCAATGTGATGTTGCTTCTGCCAGCGTTCCGGAGGAGAAGACGATGCGGCCTTCGAAGAGCGTCATAGCGCAATGCAGGTCCTTTAACTTTTCAGTTGGAATGCTGTACATGTTTTCATCCCAGACGGCGATGTCGGCATCTTTACCTGCTTCGATGGAACCGCTGCGCTGTTCAATGAAAAGCTGCCGCGCTGCCCAGGCAGTGTAAGAGCGCAGGGCGATGTGCACATTGACGGACTCCGCTGTGCCAAACGGATTTTTTCCGTAGACGCCCTGCAGAGGCTGCCTGGCTACGGATGACCAGATGCCGTAACGCGCAGGCAGTGGCGTAACGAAGTAATCGGATCCACCCGCCCATTGAACGTGTTCGCGGAGATATGTCGAAAAAGGGTTAAGACGAAGAGCGCGCGCGGGACCAAAATTTGCTGCGTAGGTATCGCCGATCCACCAGGTAAACGGCGCCTGGGCCTCGGGATAACCTGCATCGTACCTCGCCTGCATGGCAGCCATCGCGGTAATGGCGTGATCGGTAGGAATGTTGGCATGGATAACGCTGTGACGAAGACCGGCTCTAGGATTTTGCGCGAGGGCCTGGGCGTACGAATCGACCACCCAGTCGATAGCCCGATCGCCGATGGCGTGGGTGCCAATGTTGTAGCCGGCGTTATGGAAGAGGAGAACCTGCTGGCGATAGGTCGCCGGGTCAGTTGCGGGATAGCCGTGATTGCCGGGATCAACCTGGGTGAAATTTTTATTCCAATCCTGATAGAGCCACGCGGTGCGGGCGCCGCCGCTGCCATCCATATACAGCTTGGCCCCACAGGAGAGCAGTCGTCCATCCCCAAGGGACTGCGGAGCGTGCGGAAGTGACTGTAAAACTTTGAGCGTGGCGCTGGCGGACTCCATGGTGGTGCCGGCATGCCACAATACGCAGACATGCTCGTCCAGTTTGTCTTCATGAAGCAGCGATGCATAAGCATCCCAGATGGACTGGTGAATATCCGCATCCTTGACAGCTGTCATGCCTTCGCGGTGTAGCTGGGACTGGGCTTCGAGAATACCGTTCTTCAGCTGTTCTTTGGTTGGCGGCGGGATGAGGGAGACGACGGCATCCATCGCAGCTTCCTTCAACACACCCGTTGGTTTGCCAGCAGCGTCCCGATCGATAGTACCGGCCGGCGGATCCTTGGTCGCCATGCTGATATGCGCAAGATGGAGGGCAGCACTATTCGCAACTCCGTAGTGGCCCGTGGTGTGGATGAGCCAGACGGGGTTAGCTGGCGAGATGCTGTCGAGGTCAGACGCGAGCACGTAACGCTGCTCGTGGAGCTTGCCTTCATCCCAGCCGTCACCTTCAAGCCACTGGCCGGGCTGCAGTGTTTTGACTTTTGTCTCAACGAGAGCGCGTACTTCGTCGATGCTCCTGACCTGGCTGAGATTGATATGGTAAAGCTCGCTGGTACCTCCATCCGCGAAATGGCCGTGCGCATCAATCAGGCCGGGCGTAGCAGTGCGACCATGCAGATCAATGATCCGCGTCGATTTGCCAGCGAGTTTACCGATGGCCTCATCTGTGCCGACCTGCAATATTTTGCCATCGCGGATGGCAACGGCTTCAGCAACTGTATCTGCGTTATCGACCGTAAGAATTTTCCCGTGGGCGAGGATCAGATCCGGGGGCGACATCGCGGGGGCGACAGTCTGGGCGCAAGCTGTTGCCAGTATGCCGTGGACGAACGCGATTACGACCCAGAGCTTCATAGTGAATGGTCCTGATGCGATGCTTAGTGACTGTACTCAGAACTCAAGTTTGAGAGAGAGTTGCCCGGTACGATTGCCACCGAAGTCAGAGCCGCGTGATTGGGTGATCTGGCCAAAGTTAGATTGGCTGATATCTGTTTGCGGATCCGCGAGATTCGGGTGGTTGAGTACGTTGGTGAAGGTTGCTTCTCCACGGAGGCGCACGCCTTCGACGATAGGAATGGATTTGCTCACGCCGGATGAAAGGCTGACGGTCCCCGGACCCACCAGGTCGCCTACATGTTCTGTGCCGAAGCGGCCGATTGGCAGAGAACCAACGCCGACATCGCAGGGCGTGGAGCCGGTGGCGGTGGGATCAAGCGAAGCGTAGCCAACCTGACCCGGGCAGGCGAAGGCATTGTTGTTGAACCAGTGATTCCGATCGTGGCGACTGTTATTGCCATTTGCGACTCGATCTGGCCGTTGCGCCGCGCCGCCCAGCGGTCCCGAGCCTGTGCCAGATGGATCTATGTCATAGTTCGGCAGATAAGCAGTGAGAAACGTACCACTTTGATAGAGAAAGATATTGCTTACCTGCCAGCCGCCCAGGGCGAGATCTTCGAATCGGTTCATCCCGGATCCGAACTGCTTGCCTCTTCCGACTGGAAGTTCATAGATAGCGGTCGTTAACCAGCGGTGACGCCGCGTCGCTGAGACATTGCCATAGTCTTCATGGCGGTTATAGCTATCGGTAGGACTGTAGCCTCCCTGCTCATCGACAAAGCCGGCACCATTGAAGTTGTTGTAAGTTCCCTGGTTGTCCGAGAGGTTTTTTGCATAGGTGTAGGCGGAATCAAAGGAGAGTCCATTGGTCATGCGGTGCGATAGCTCGGCCTGAACGGAGTGGTAGTCAGCCTGTGCGGAGGTGCTCCGATCCGTAATGGCATAGAAGTTCGGAAAAGGAAAGGCAGTGCGCGGCTGATTGGTCGCGATGACATTCGAAGAGTTGTGCAGCTGATTGAATTGCGGCTGCCAGACGAGATGCCAGGTATGCAGCCCGACGTAGGAGATTCGGGCGCCGATATTGTGGCCGAAATCATGATCGACAGAAAGATCGCTCTGCAGGGAATAGGGATCGTGCCAGTTTGTATCGATAGCACTGTAGAAATAGAGGCTGCCGTAATTCGGTACAAACTGGCTGGTGTTTGTGGTCGTGTTTGGAAAAGAGAAAGCGGGGCCGGCTGCGGAATAGCTATTGGTAAAGGTCTGAAAATTAGATTGCAGGGTTTGTGTGATGGCATAGAAGAGCGCGCCAGTCGTAGTGATGTTGTAATAGCCCGCGCCCCCGCGGATGGCGGTCCTGTCATTACCGAATGGGCGGTAGGCAAAGCCGAAGCGCGGCTCAAAGCGAAGCGTAGGCGCATGCCTCAGACCGGCCGGAAGGCCCGCCTCGGTATTAGTGACAACGGGCGTACATGGCGCACCGTTGACCGGCGCATTTGTTGCGAAGGGATTGTTAACGCCAGCTGTCGAGCATGCGTTTACATTAGCGAGTTCTTCGACAGAGAGCGTAGCTGCATGACCGGCTGGATAAATGAGTCTGCCTGAAAGTGGCACCGATGGATCGAAGTTCCCGGTAAGTCCATTCGAGGCCGCAAGGGCCGGGTGATATTCGTACCGAAGACCGAAGGTGAGATTGAGATTCGGCGTTGTCTTCCAGTTATCCTGGGCATAAAACGCGTAGGAATTTGTCGTGCCGTCGTTATCCTGGCTGATGGTATCGCTTTGAGACTGGTAGGGCACACCGGTGAGAAAATCGGCGAATTCCTGGCCAGTCGCCGAATTGCCGCCTGCGGTCCCTGTATTGAAGTAGAAGTTGCCATAATTAATAGATGGCGTAGAGCCACCGGCTTCTGTGAAGGCAACAATGTGGCGAATATCTGTACCGAAGCGAAGCGAATGCGGACCCACCTGGAAGCTGACATTATCGACATATTGAAAGATGCGTGATTGCTCTTGAAACCCGAGCCGCGAACCGATGGACTGTATCTGTTGAAAGCCAAGATGGGGCAGACCGTTGAAGAACGCAGGAGTGATCCCATTGAGACCAGTGGAAGTAGTAAATGCAGGGCCATTGAAAGGATTGCTGTTGCCATCCCGCTCAAGGGTGAAGCCAAAGCGAAACTCGTTGGCCAGGCGCTGGGTTACGGCGTAGTTAAAGCTGGTCGCGAAGATGCGGTATTGGCCGTAGGCCGTGCTGTACGGGAGTGCAAGGTCAACAGGCTGAATCTGGTCCACGTTTTTGAAGGTATAGCGGGCAAAAACCGAGGCCCGTTGCCCGAAATTGCGGTCACCACGAAGGTCAAACTGATTTGAACTGATGTCGTCCCGCCGGGTGCTCAGGTAGTTGTAGCCCTTATCTGCAATGGCCGCCTGGAGGGATAGATTGCTATCCACGTTTGGATCGGGATACAGAGCGAGGAACGGCGCTGAACTGGGATTGATGGGCACGACGTTGTTCGCATAGGTGCCGCCGGTAAATGGGTTGGTAAGCGGTGTTGTGGTCTCCTGCGAAAAGTTACCTTGCTTCATCAGGGTAGTAGGCACCTTGGCCTGAAGCACATTCGATTGCGGATAGCGGAGTCCCTCGTAGGCTCCGAAGAAGAATGTTCTGTCCCGTCCATTGTAAAGATGAGGTATGACTACTGGGCCACCGACACTGCCGCCAAAATCATTCGCAACCTTGTGGGGTTTATTTGCCTTGTCAGAGCCGAATGGAATGGCATCGAGAAATTGATTCTGGAGGTATTCATAAGCCGAGCCGTGAAGACGGTTGCTTCCACTTTTAGTAATGGTGGTGATCTCGCCTGGCTGCCCATATTCGGCATTGTTATTAACGCCGTCCACGCGAATGCCGGAGATAGATTCTGCGGATGGAAAGGCGTCCGCCTGAATGTTATTGTTGGTCTGATTCTGGGCGGAGATGCCGTCCACCGTCGTTTCAGTTTGTGACGGAAGCCCACCCTGAATTGAAAAGCGGAGGCTGGGCGAGGGATGGGTGGAGGGCGATGGGGGGTAGCTGGCGGTATCCGGCTGCACACCTGGCAGAGTCTGAACAACATTGAGCGGCGACGTTGAGCCGGCACCCCGGTAATTAGCCGGCAGATCGAGCACATCCCGCGGAGTAAGAGCGGCTGAGATCTGGGCGGTGTCTGTCTCAATCACACCTGCATCAGAAGCATTGACAGTGACGGTCTGCGCGTTGGCGTTAACGCCAAGAACCACGTCGTATCGGAGTTGCTGGCGGGCAATGAGATGTACGCCTTTGCCCAGGCTTGCCGAGAAACCGGGGGCACTCGCCGACACGTCATAAGTGCCTTCCTCCACGTTCACTGCTGTGTAGTTGCCGGACGCATCGGCAGTGACGGTTCGATCCACGTTAGTTTCCAGCCTATGAAGAACCAGCTTTGCTTTGGGGATGGCCGCGCCGGAAGAATCAGTTACAGTGCCGGTGATGCTGCCCAAGACCGATTGAGCGAAAGCAGTGCCACCTGAAGCTGAAAGAACGAGGGCAATTCCGGCCGGAATTAAGCGTTCGAAGTAAAAATGGGATCGAGTCATGGGAACCTTTCCGAAGTTCTACTGACATTGATGTTGCATGCTGATGCTGCTCGATAGCTGCTCACATGGATAAACGAGGCATCACAATAGCCTGCGTGTTCTCTGCGCTCAGTCGCTTTCATCATGAATCTTGAAGGGCCTGACTACACGGGTAACAATCCCTTCTGGACTGGGATTATCTGGATCTACACCCGCATGGATGCCAAGATTAAAAGCAAGCAACTGCATGAATGAAATCTCAAATGGGGTTCGGAGTTCATCTGGCAGCTCAAACGCATTCGCATGGACAAACCAGTCGCATGCCCATCCGGCGCCACTGTCAGCCACAACAACTATGCGGCCAAGACCCTGCGCTGTGAACCCACTTATCAGATCTTTCTCGTACCGCTGCCGATACGGGTCAGAAGATACAAAACAGATGATCGGGGTATCCCGCCGGATGAAGGACTGAGGGCCGTGCCGAACACCCAGGAAGGTTTCCGGCATCGCTAAGACCCGTCCCGCGCTGAGTTCAATTACTTTGAGCGCTCCTTCGCGGGCAAGCGAAGGCATCACAGAAGCAAGAACCACGACGCGATCCACGCCGGTCGCGGCGATCTGCGCTGCAATGTCGTTCGCAGATTGCAAGCTACCCGACACGCGATTGCAGACACCTGGAAGGATGGAAGACAAATGCGAGAGATGCTGGAGGCATAGGCCGCTGAGTACCAGATTTGAAAATGAACTCGTCATCGCAAGGCTGCGGTCATTTGTCCTAGGATCGAGAGATATCACGTTCACGCCGGGCAGGTGTGCAAGCTTCCCGTTTGCATTGCAGACAATCGCAAGGTGCTGAACAAAGGGGAATACATTTTTCATTCGCTCAACCACTGCCACACTCTCAGGGCTCTCTCCCGAGCGAGCAAGTGAGATGAGGAGCCCTGAGGATTTAAATTCAGGGAAAGTGCGCTGAAGCTCCGATCGGGTCAGCGATAAAAGATCAGTTGTCGCGATAGCTTTTGCACCGGGGCAGGCTTCCGCGATCGCAGACGCCGCGTAAGCCGACGTCCCCGCACCCGTGAGCAGGACCGGACCCCGAGTGAGAAGGTCCGATATTCCAGCATTACGAAGAATATTCAGGGTGGTCTGCCATAGCGCGGGCTGCTGAACTATCTCTGCAGCAACAATGCTTGCGCCAGGGAATGAAGTTACAGTCTGATGTTCGAGAAAAGTCATCGTTCCAGCTTTCAAACACCACGGAGTGAGCGACACCATTCCTGCCGCTGCATAACAAGAAGTGAGGTCGAGATGGAATCCAGACGACGTCGCCATGCAATGTCCTTCGCATACTGAGACTTGACGGCCAGACTTTCAGACAGGCCAGCCCTTAAGCCGAGATCGATCCGATACCGGTCAACCTTTGCTTCAGGCAGTTATATTTTTCTCAGGATCGCTGCTACTGACAGTTCGGTGCGACGGGGCACAAAAGAATCCACTCTGGTGTTTTTTGACACTAAGCCAGATATATCAATGATGCAAGACTTTTATGCAAAGGCTTGCAGGAAGAGGAGCTGGAGTCTTTCTTCTCGCATTCGTGGGTCATTGCAGTCAGTATCACTGCGGGCTTGCTACTAAACAGGCCGCCGCGAAGCTGCCGATGGAGCGAGTGCGGTTGATTTACGAATCACCAGCTCAGTTTCGATCGTGTATTCGGCGCCCTTCAGACGTTTAAGTTTCAACAAACGATGGA
Source organism: uncultured Acetobacteraceae bacterium (assembly GCA_964658265.1). Lineage (GTDB taxonomy): Bacteria > Acidobacteriota > Terriglobia > Terriglobales > Acidobacteriaceae. The sequence continues at coordinate 24,191 of CAZZYN010000003.1, forward strand.
GAGCCTCGAATGCGTCGACACCCAGCTTCTCGCGCGGTACGCGAATCGTTGTGAGTGGTGGTCGGGCCAGGTAAGAGAATGGAATATCGTCGATGCCAACTACAGAGATATCACGAGGAACGTCAAGGCCTGCTTCTTCCAGTGCCATCATGGCACCCATCGCGATCAGATCACTTCCACAAAATACGACCGAAGGCATGCGGTCGGCAGACAAGATGGCCTTCACAGCGGATGCCCCCGCATCAAGATGATAGTCACTGTGCGTCACCGGCGAAGGTTGCAGTCCGCGGCGGCGCAGACCATCTACCAATGCGTTCTTAATCGTGGTGGCGGTACGATTTGTAGGCGGCCCCGCAATCACCGCGGCACGCTCGTGGCCGAGGGCTGCAACATGCTCAATCGCCTCCAGCACGCCACGCTTGTAATTGATTCCTATGTTGCTGACTAGCCTGCCTGCGGGCAGTACATTCGACAGCACAACGGCTATGCCTTCGTTTGTGAGAGTTGACACTGTTGTCTCATCGAAAGATGAGGTCATGATGGCAACACCGCGTACATCGTTTTCGATTAGTTTCCGTACGCACGATTTGACTCGTTCCTCGATGTATTCCGTGTTCAGCAGAAGAACGTCGAAGCCGCGATCCCACGCCGCTGACTGGAAGCCACGAATCACTTCCGAAAAGAAAGGGTTGGCTATCTCAGAAATGACCAGGCCGAAGAGATCGCTCTTCCCGATCGCAAGACGTCGCGCATGAACATTGCGATGGTATTTGAGCTCATTGACGACCGCCATGACGCGCTCGGCAGTCGCTGCAGAGATATACGGACTTTTGCTAAGAACACGAGAGACAGTGGCTGGTGATACCCCGGCGAGCCTGGCAACATCGTTCATCGTATGTGCCACGGATTAAGCTCCTTGCTCTCAGCGGAAGATCAATGTGGTGCGTCCCGCTCTTCTCTCATGCATAAGCCCTTGTGGCCCACGTTGCATCAAGAACATTGTTTGCAGATCAGCGACGCTTTATCAAAGAGACGCAAAGCCGGGATAGTTGTGCTTTTTCAAGAACGGCATCTTCAGGTTAAGGTCACGAAAGGCCTCTGTACCGCCAGGTGCGAGCGTAGAGAGGGCACCCGAAACGTTCCCCGCCCGGGCGCTGGTAATTAGGTCATTGCCTCGCAGATAAGCCGACAGGAATCCGGCGTCGAAGCTGTCGCCTGCCCCGATAGTATCGACTGGCTCCACAGAGATGCCGGGTATATCCAGGCGCTTACCGCTGTGCGAGACACGACAGCCATGACGGCCTCTCTTGACGATGATGGTGGGCACTTTCGCTTCAAACGGAATCAAAGCTTCATCAAGATTGCGGGTCCCGGCCATTCGGCAGATCTCACCTTCGTTGGGAAGAAATATGTCTACCAAAGGCAGGATCTCATGCAGTGGTGAACCCCACTTGTCAGCAGGATCATCGTTAGTGTCCAGCGAAATACTAAGTCCGGACCACTTCAAGGATGACAACAGTTCCGGCAGGTCAGGATGCAGACCGGTTTGCAGGTAGAGAGAAGAGAGATGAAAATGCCGGGCAGTCGCAAGCCCGGGTACGTCAAGATGATGGACTGTCAATTGGGAGATACTGCCAAGGGACGTCAAGCTATGACGTTCAGTGCCATGAGGTAGAAGGATGGTAACTCCGGTAGCCGTCGCACTATCGACAACAGCTCCCGAGATATCTACACCTATGTGGCTGAGGCGGCTAAGAGCCAGCCTGCCAAAGTCGTCGTCGCCAACCAGGGTGGAGAAGCGCACCTTCAGGCCGAGGGCTGCTGCGTTGTGGGCGACAATGCCGGACGAACTACCGAGGGTGGAAACGAAGTCAGTACCAATCAGATCGCGTTCCGGTTCCATCACAAGTGGGAGACCATAAAGAATGAGATCAAGATTCAATTCTCCCGCGATGGCAAGATCAAATGTTTTCGGCACCGGACTAAGCGTCAATGCTGCTCCTTGATTTGTTCTTGAACAAGACTTCTGGATGGCTCGGGAATCGCTTGCCGGGGCTGGGCAATCAGAAATTCTTCGTCGCCGGAAGGGCAGGGCTTTACGGTGCAGGGGCGGACAAGGATTGGAGCAATCGGTTTCGAGTAAGCCGCTTTAAAGTCAAGATGAGGCGGCGCGATATCGATCTCGAGCCATTGCCCATCCTCGTACGTTGTCAATGGCACGATCTGAGCGGCTTTTAAGTGCATCCACTGGACCATGTATGCCTTGGTATTTACTGCCCGATACGCGGCAACATCAGCATAACGCAGGTCTTCCCCGCTCATATCCTGTTCGACACGTTCTTTTCCGTGGCCATGCTCGTTGTCTTTTGTGCGGTCAGCGGTTGCAACCAGGTAGAGCAGGCTATCGGGTTGCTGAGCAAGTGCACGCTCGCCTTTCCGCAGGCAAGGGAGTGCCTGATTCTCGACCCGTGCAGGACGTTTCGCGTCCTGGTCGAAGGATATGGAACATATTCGGGTGAATGTAGTTTGGGCAACACTTTTTGGCTGGTAGCCAGCTGCGATAAGGAGGGCGGCAAGGAGATGAAGGTGCGAGGTCTTTGGCATACAGATGGTCTTTCCCTGCTCCTTGGCTACTTCTTTTCAGAATTGATCGACTGCCGCGCCATAACCTCGTATGTTTTACCCTTAATTACTGCGTTGATCAACAGCATCGTGGGTTGACCATCCTTGCGGGGATTACCAGTTACCACAATCTTGTCTCCTACCTTGGCAGTATCTTCGTCCCATCCACCATGGTTGAACATGACGTTGGGGCTTTGGCCTTCTACACCCCAGTGCTCTACCGGGGCACCTGCAGGCGCATTGTCAGGCGTACCGTCAAAATAAATGAAGCAGTGAGGATTGGCCCAAACGATTTTGGTGATGACTCCGTGGTAAGTGGCCAGACGCGCAGTATCAAACATCGCAGTCGAGTGATGCGCCCAAACAGGACTGGACGATAAAAATTGGCACATCAAAAGGCCGAGTACTGCCAGGTGCTTACGACACATGTCCTACCTCCGAAGCGATGAAATCATACTGCCTTTTACTTTGTGGCAGAGTTCTGTCTTTTAGCAAAACAATTATCTTCGATAATTTCCTGCTTTGTCCGCTTGAAATAACGGGTATAGACAGCCGGCGCAGCCAGTATTTCCGGGTCCTCTGCTATCGCCTGGTATTTCAGATAGCGGCCCCCATCCAGTGAGCGTATCCGCTCAGTCAGATGAAGTTGTTTACTGTTGGTAACACCATCCTCATTCAACCACGTTCTATTGGTGAAATGGATGGTATCGACCACCAAGGTGTCTCCCTGCCAAAGCGCCACGGAATCGCCATTCCACATTGGCCGGACTTTTCCAAGATCAACACTGTGCTCTTTCCCTATGCTGATTGTTCGGACGTGACCCCACGAGCTTTTTGCAAAGAGCATAACAAGCTTGTCCGGACCATCCTGAAGGAATTCGAATTTCGTCCCCGCCAAAGCCATCATTCGAAATGGTCCAAGTACCTGGCAAAGGTCTTTTGGATCGAGAGTTGGTTTTTCGATGAAGTGCTGCTTGGCCTGCGCAGAGAGGGACAGGATGACTGGTTGCATCGATGCAGCCTTAATCGAGGCAGGCAGTGTTTCATCTACGACCGCGGCTTCGTAGATGCCAAGCAGATGCTTTAGTTTGTCGCCATCCAAGGACGCGGCCGCCTGATGCGTGCTCTCGCTGATTGCAGGGATGACGCGCGCGCAGGCCGGGCTGGCAAGCATCAGAACGAACGCGAAGTGTGCGAGCTTCCTCATCACCACGCAACCTCCGATGTGGAATTTAGATGCCCAGCAATCAAAGTCATTCTGATCCTGGTCTCCGGGAGGGCTGAGCGTGATCTTTGGTAAAGGGCGATGGATCCTCATTGCAGACAAGCTCCATCGTTTCGCGATCGGGACCTGCGCCAAGGTGACTCGCATTGTATTTTACGTAGTATCGTTTCAAGCGGTAGGGCTGCTTGAGAGCAATCGGATCAGACACTTCGTCGATCACCTCGAGATATTTACCGTTTTTTATGAGGCGCATACGCTCTATCAAACGCAGCTGATTTGAGTGGCGCTCCCGGTCATCGCCCAGCCAGGATTGATCATTGAAGCCGGTCGTCTCTATGACTAGAGTATCGCCCTCCCAATGCGCAGAGGAGCTGCCATTCCAGGTCGGTGAGCTCGTCTTCTTAGCTGGCCCGCCGAAGTAGATTCGGCGGACGCCCTCGGTATCCGCTTCGACTGGAATAAGAGTGATCTTTCCTGGCGAATACAGCATTGCGAAGCCGTATCCATAGTTAATGAAAGGAAACCACCCTTCCGGATCACAGAGGCTTCCAGGCGCGTCATCGTAAGAAGTCGCCTCCGACTTAGCTTTCGCCCAGGGTGTCAAGAGAGAGTGAATCAGCGGATCCACTGCTTCATGAGGTGGTTCGTCGCGCAGATCGACGGTATCCGGGGGACGAACGTCGAGCGAGTCGACACCATCCCATTCTCCAGTCCAGGCAGCCGACAAAGCATGGAACTTCCCTTCTCCTTCGCCGGAATTCTGCGCATACGCGCTTGGAACGAAGGAAGGAAAAAGCCAGTTGACCAGCAGGAGAATAGTCAGCGCCCTGTCCCTTTTCCCCATATACGTCCCTTCCGCGTGAATCGATGCTTAAGACGAATCACTTCGACCTGTTTTTGTTGATTGACGGGTTGAGGGCATCGTAGTACAAGTTGTGCAAGCGCTTCCAACAAATTCGAAACGCGTTGTTTTCTGCTACTTTCTTAAGCCGTCAAGTTCCGAATAGAGGCTGATTCGCCTGGAGATGAGCTGATGCATCTGCTTGAATTCTGCATTTGGCTTCAGAAGACCGCAGTGGGAACGTCGGTCAGAACATCTCTCTGGCTTTTCCCGACCATCGAATCGTTTCATATTCTAGGTCTGGCTCTTCTGGTGGGCGCCGTCTTCAGGCTTGATGCGCGGCTGCTCGGCTTTTACCCACGCTCGTCGGTTATAGATGTTGCGAAGGGTACTATGCCGTGGGTTCGTACTGGATTCCTGCTTGCGGTTGTAACTGGAACACTACTATTCAGCTCCGAAGCGGAAGGACTTTACACCAACCGCGCTTTTCGTCTGAAAGTGATCTGCCTGGTCCTGTTAGGCGTAAATACACTGGTGTATGAGTTACTTACACGACGCAACATCGAGGATTGGAATATTGGCCGTGCTACACCCGCCAGTGCTAAATGTGCCGCGATTGTCTCATTGATCCTGTGGACCGGGGTTGTGTTAGCCGGGAGGTGGATAGCCTATGCGTGACCTGTCGAGAAGCTTCAGGCAGTGTAATTCGGGAGAAAGCTTAGTCCAGAGGTATCGGCTTCTTGACTAAGCCGTATAGCTTTCTCGATCGACGCTCCTTCCTTGTAGGCTGGGCGTCATTTGTTGCGGCTCCAGGATTGCTGCGCAGCCAGGATAGTCGGCGAATTCAAGGATCACACAGGTATGCGTATGTAGGTTCGGTAAGCGCGGCGAAGCAGGCTGTCCCGGACTCTACGACCGGCGAAGGTGAAGGTATATACATCTTCGAAGCTGACCTGGCGACTGGCGCCCTGGAGCGTGTAGGAGTGATGCCGAACGCTGCAAATCCATGGTGGATAGCGATCCATCCCAGTGGACGTTTCCTGTATTCGGCGAACGAGATTTCAGCGATTGCTGGTGAAACTTCGGGATCGATCAGCGCCTACGGCATCGACGCAGCTACAGGCAAACTCAACCATCTCGGGACCGTGAGTTCAGGTGGCTCTCGGCCTGCTCACCTCAGCATTCACCCATCCGGCAAATTTGTCCTGGTGGCTAACTTCAGTGGTAACTCTCTCGGCGTGTTTCCCATTCTTGATAATGGAGCGTTGGGGGCCCCGACCGATCTTCGACCGGACAATGGAACCATCGGACCAAACAAACCATCGAGCGCACCGCAAGGCGGCCTTCAAAGCAATGGTCACGATCTGCCTCGTCCGCATATGATCCAGGCGGATATTGCTGGAAAATATATTGTTAGTTCAGATTTGAGTATGGATGCGCTGCTTGTGTGGAACTTTGACGTCCAAAAGGGTAAGTTGAGCCCGAGCGGGAACCCACCTGCCCTGGTTGGCGCAGGGGATGGAGCACGTCATTTCGCATTTCATCCAAATGGCAGGATGGTCTTCACTATCCAGGAAGAGGGCGGCACGATTGCTTCCTTTGACTATGATGTTGCGACAGGTCGGCTACAGCACAGACAGACTCTTTCGATATTGCCTGAAGGCTATAAAGGTACTTTCTATTCATCCGAGATTGTAGTGGCTCCAAGCGGCAACTACGTGTATTGCGCCAACCGCCTGTATGACAGCATCGTGTGCTTCCGGATTGCACGCGACGGAACGCTAAGCAAATTCGATGAGCAGTGGGCGCGTGGTGATTTTCCAAGACATCTTGCCATCAGCCCAACGGGACAATTTATGTATGTTTGCAACCAAAGGAACGACGAAATAGCCACTTTCTCGATTCATCCTTCAACGGGTGCCCTCAAATTTACAGGCCAGTTTACCGCTGCGGCCACGCCAGCGATCTTAGCGTTCCTCCCATGAGCATCAAATGGGATGTCCGTCCTATTAAACGGAAAGGCAAACAGCCGCGATCAGAGTGCAAACAACACCAGTAATCTGCAGCACCGAAATCGATTCATGCAGCAAAAATGGGACAGCGAGAATTACGACAAGCGGGTAGAGTGCGGTCAGCGGCGCGACGATTGAAGCCTTCCCCCCACTTTTCAAAGCAGCAAAGAGGGCGAGCGCTCCAAGAGCGTTGAGAGCGCCGCTTAGAACAGCCCAGGTCAGATTCCATCTTGAATAGGAGTAGAGACTTTTTCCCGGGTAAAGAAGTGGCTCTAATACCAGGTATCCAACGACAAGCCAGATAAGCGAGGATTCAGCTGAGATATAGTTTGTCGAAAGCTTCTGTAGCATGCCTACGACACCCCACGCCAACAACGTGACAGCAGCGAACCAAAACCATGGAGCTATGTGCACGGGGTCCTTCCTATAAAGAGAAGATCACAATCGCTGCTGCGGCAAAGCCCAGACCTAGTATTTGAGTCTTATTTAACTTTTCCTTCAGAAAGATCACGGCTAGAAGGACGGTTATCATTGGATAGAGTGCAGATGCAGCAGTAATCACTGAAGTGTTGCCATTGGTGTGGTAGGCGGCGAAGAGTGCAAGCCCACCGATGCCCGATAAGACGCCGTTCAGCAACCCGTAAGTTATGCCTTTCACATTTTTTTCGAGGTGGAAGCGACGCAGGATAATAAGTACAACGGCCACGGGAACACTGCCGAGCGTGAAAAGGAATTGCATCGGCTGCGCGGGTATTTCGCGCGAACCGATCTTAGCGAGAAGCGCCCATCCGCCCCAACAGAGAATGCAAATGAGTGAGAACCAGAACCACCGGGCTTTTAAAGTTTCCCTGATCGCCATAGAGAAGTAATCTTTCTGCAAACCATAACAGCAAAAGGCAACATAGGATCTGCAATTATTTGGCTAAACGAGGAAATGTACATGCATTCGAATCTGCGTAGGGATGTATCGGCCCGGAATCCATGACAAGGTTTAGAGCCACCGGATGCTTAGCATTGCTGCGTAAACTTATCGGGTCTCGCATAAGTATGATTGTAAGGACGCTCAAGCCTGTTCCTAAAGCGTTGCTGCTGCTAGTGGCTATGGCTTTCTACTTTCCGATTTTGCAGGTAGGCGCCAGCCCTGCCAGGCCGCAAGTACGTGTGAGCTGCTGGTATTGGCTCAACGCTGAACCGAAAGAAGAGTGGGCAAGAGACTTCAAAGCGATGAAGCAGTTGGGCATGACCGATGTCGTACTGGTTTGGGGCCTTGACGCCGCCGCCTTCTCTACGCGAGAAGCGGACTCCCACGAAGCTATTCGGAATGCCCGCCAGGCGGGACTCGGCTCGTACTTATTCGTGTGGCACGCTCGTCACAATGCTTTGCCGCACGATCCGAAGTATCAGCAGGTCGACAGCGCAGGCGAAGTGCTGTTTGCCTTCGACACATTCGACCCACGATGGCGTAAAAGCCAGTGGACAACCTATCTAGAGAAGCTGGCACGGGAGTATGCTCACGACCGTGGTTTTGCTGGCTATATCTTTGACAATTCATTCGCCATTGGCAACATCAAGACCATTGACGGTGAAGAGCCTCAAGCTGCAAGCAGCTATCTATCTTACGGGGCTGAAGAGAGATTCTTATTTGGAAAGCCGCTGCCTGTAAGCGAGAACGATCCGGCCTGGCATGAGTGGACAGTGGCCCGGGAAAAATGGTGGGCGGACTGGGCAGCGGATACACAAGGTGCCATCAGAAGCGTCGATCATGACAGAACACATCAGATTGTTTTGGAAGATGGAGACAATACGCTTGACCCGATCGCACGGGCACATGCGGGCTTTGACCTGAATAGCGTTATGAAGCATTTCGATGTGATGAGCGCTTACCTGGCTCCCAAATACGCGACGAGCGGCGATAGTCAGAATCTCAGACAGACTACACAGCAATACCTGAGCAGGATGCGAAGCGCGATCGGACCACGAACGGAGCTTGTGCTTAGCCTGCGCCTGTCAGATGGTGACACGGAGGATCTTCCTGGTCACGCTGAGACGCCAACGGTGAAACAGATAAAGCAGTGCGTAGACGCTGCACTTGCGTCAGGGGTGCACAGGATTGACCTCTATGGATATCGGATGGGCATTTATCATTTAGACGGTCCGGGATGGAAGCAGTATCAGCCTGGACACGAGCGGCGGTATCCTCTGACTGGCGAGATTCGCGGAAAGTTTTTACGCGATCGGCCCGAACTCCGGAAGGACCTCAGAACCTATCTGTTATCCGTTGAGGCCCAGACTTCGGCAAATTGAAGGTAGAAGCAGGTTCGTACTCGTCTTAAACGACCTTCAAAACCTTCGCGGCTGTGTAATTTATTCCGCGTGGGCGAATATTGAGGGGATAATTGACCCGCCGCTAGAGATAAAAGTCAGGTAACCGCTCCTGGCTGTCGGAAAGTCACTAAGAACGTGACCAATGGATGCAGCAAGGTCGCTTGCTTTCGTTCTGTAAGCATGGTCAGCTTGTCACCACCAGCAAATTGCTGGCAATTGATGGATCTCTTTGTGCGACTTCACGCAACAATTGGATCCTCGCGGGGACTCTGGTGCCATCTTCGAGACAATTAGCCGCCTATCTACGCCGATCTATCCGATTCAAGCCACTTTTCTCGATATCAGCACTGGTCCTGGCGGGCTTGGTGGGTCCTTCCGGGCGAGCCTCGAACATTACGGTGGCAAGTCCGGTAAACGGAGCCAGCATCTCCTCTCCGGTTCTTATAAAGGCGCATAACACGGGATGTAGCGGACTGAAGCCATCAGCCTTTGGATATTCAATCGATAGTGCCACCGGGCTGGTCAAAGGTGAGACCGCATATGACATCGACGTACCTTTACAGGGCATTCCAAGCGGATCGCATGTAATTCACTTCAAGTCCTGGACAAGTGCCGGTGCATGTCCTGTTGTGAATATCCAGGTGCAGGTGGCAGGTTCGCAGCAGAGTGCAGATACTACCGGCATTCCGGCGAATGCCAAGGCATCGCCAAATCTGGACTACAGTCATTGGTTTGGCATCCATGATGGTGGAACACCAGGCGGATCAAAGGGCTCGACGGTTTTTCCTTCGTCGACCCCGCTCTATGACGACGCACTAGAGTTCTACATGACTTACTACAATCGTGGTGGTGAGCGATGGTCTATTCAATTCGCGAAGGATGATGCGCCAACCCACTTCGCGATCGACACTTACGTTTATATTGCTGATCCGGCGGAGGTGCAGAATCTCGAGTTGGATGTGAATCAGGTTACCTCGTCAGGCGAGACAGTCATCCTGGGAACCCAGTGCTCCAGTCTGACTGGAACCTGGGAACTGGCCTACACCTCCGGCCACTATGATCATTGGTGGTCATCGAACGTGAAATGTAATCCCCATGCCTGGGCTGCCGACCAGTGGCATCACATCCAGATTGGCATGCACCGCGACAGCAGCGGCACGGTGACCCATGATTGGGTCAACTTCGATGGAACCCACAGTGTCTTTCATGAGGCTCCCCGTCCTGCTTTTCAGAAGCTGGGATGGCCTCTTGGCGTCATCGTGGTGAATTATCAGATCGAGGGCGAAAGCGCCGAGTCCGGGTCGGTGCGGTCGTACATCCATAAGATGACAGTCTATCGCTGGTAGCAGATGCACCCTTAGCGAGGCGGCGGAACAGCTATCAAGCAGGCTGTTGGTATACGTTCGCCTTGATCTAACAGTGACCCGCCTTAGTTTGGCCCACTCTGCTTTCCCGAAGAGCTCGGCGCATGTCCTGTGGCGACGTACTAAGTCGTCGTCCGCTGTGCCAGGATGAAATACATAAAATTATAATTATTCGCAACAATCAATTCACTCCCGCCACGCATGTCATTTCTCGGCTTAGACATGATGAGCGGCGTTCCGCTTATTCCTGCTTGCGATCGATTCGAATTCTAAATAAGAACTCGTGACTCACGAGACGGTTGGGACCGCCCGCACCATCCTGCCCACGCCTCACGAAAGAGGTAGGAGAATCCACTCCATCCACCGATGGAGAGACAATGCACGCTGCTCTCTCTATAGTTCGGCTATTCGTTTCAGCTTCGCACCTGGGCCTCTACGAGCCTGGAAGAAGCAGCACTCGACTTTGGAGATCAGTGAATGCGCCGAATTATTGTTGTCGCAGCCGCCTTGTGTGGACCGGCGATCGTGTTTTCCCTGCACGCCCAGGTGCCGACCGGTTCAGTGAGCGGCATCGCTAAAGACGCTGCGGACCACGTGGTGAAAGATGCATCAGTGCGCTCTACCAGCGAAGCTCAGGGCGCACAGCGAAATGCGACCACGAACGCCGATGGATCTTTCCTGCTTGATAATCTTGCCCCAGGCAGATACAGCATTGTCATTAGCGCGCCAGGCTTCGCCGACGTGCGCTATGGAGAGGTTGTGGTGGAGGCAGGAAAGGCCATGACGCTGGACACCACGCTCACGATTGCCTCGGAACATGCAACTGTGAACGTCGGCATACCAACAGGAAGCATTGATCTGCAGCAATCCCTTATCCAGGGACAGATTACTTCGCGAACGGTTGAAAATATTCCATTGAATGGTCGCAATTTTCTTGAACTCGCCTACCTTATTCCGGGGAATCGCCCCGCACCTGTCTTTGACCCAACCAAGACCAACACACTTGAAATCAGTTCTGCCGGAGGCTTCGGTCGGGGCGGGAACATCACGATCGACGGCGGCGACAACAATGACGAGGTAGTCGGCGGCACGCTGAGCAATCTGCCGGAAGATTCGGTGGGAGAGTTTCAGATTGCTACAGCACGGTTTACAGCAGAGCTGGGCCGATCTGGCAACAGCATCATTAATGTTGTCACTCGCTCCGGCAGCAACCAGGTTCATGGGTCAGCTTTTTTATTCGAGCGCAATCGTCATCTACAAGGTCTACCGGCAACGTTTGACCGCTCGCAGCCTGGACCACGATTTGATCGTGAACAGTTTGGCGGATCTGTTGGTGGTCCTTTCATCCGCGACAAGGCTTTCTGGTTCTCATCAATTGAGTATCGCAACCAGCACGCCGCAATTCAGACGGGCACTCGTGACTTTGTAAGTGACAGCATCCTCAATACGTCAGCTCCGGCCCCGCTTGGAGACACGCTGCTCTCAAATCGTGTGGATTATCATGCCGGCGCGACAAATACGTTCAGTGTTCGCTACTCCTTCAATCGGTCCGTTGAAACGGCACAGGCCAGCGCATCTTCTTCGACTCCGCAGAGTACTGCTGCAGAACGCCAAAACTCCCTCAATCGCTTTAATTCGGCGGTTGGCACCTGGACAAAAGTCATTGGAGCGAACAAAGTCAACGACGTATCGTTCCACTTCGATAATTTCTATAACAGCGTCCCAAAGTTTCCCCAGGATGCATCACTTACGAATCCTCAACTAAATCTTACAAACGAGCTGATCTTCCCCGACCTCGCCGACGGCGCCAATTTCAATGTTCCCCAGGCTACCCATCTTGACCGGTACCAGGTGCGCGATGGCTTTACCATGACGCTGGGCAAACACATTCTTCACACAGGATTTGAGTTTCAGCATTACCGCGTGACTGGTGAAATCAATGTTTTCGGTACAGGCACGGCCATCCTTACGAGCGACTTCGCGTTTGCTGATCTGAATGGTGATGGCAAGGTCAACGACCTAGATATTCCAGTTGCGGTTGGGATCAAGAGCTCGGCGCCAATTACACCCGTACCGATCCCTCCGATACAGAACAATTACACGGCGGGATATGTTCAGGATGACTGGCGTGTGCGTACCAATCTAACTCTCAACCTTGGTCTGCGTTACGAGTTCGATTCAAACGCGACAGGCCAGAGCAGTGCTCACGCACCATGCCCCACGCTTATGACTATCCCGACAACTCCCTGCACCTGGATGGCGAATGTACTGCCCTTGGAGAAACATCCGGACACCAAAGACTTCGGACCGCGTGTAGGTTTTGTCTACGATCCATTCCACAGGGGCACGACCGCAATCCGGGGCGGCTACGGGATCTATTACGATCGAATTATCCTGGAGGCAGGGTCCAAGGAACTGCTCCAAAATGATCGCGCTCTCACGGTGACGCAGTATGCCGGATCAAGCTGCACGAATCCGAACATTCCCGCACCCGCCAGCCTTAACCTTTGTTTTGCTCCAGGCTCAGGCTTCGCGTCAAACAGCCCTACTATTAACAATGCCTTTAGCGGGCCGCACCAGACGGGCGGCGTTGGCATCGTGGCTCTGGGCCCGAACTCCCACCATCCTTTATTCCAGCAAATATCGCTCGGGGTGCAGCAGCAGGCAGGCCGAAATTGGACGGTGACAGCAGATGGCCTCCATGTTTTTGGTACACGGCAATTGATAGGCAGTCTCCTGCGAAGCACCACCTCAACCTCCCCATATATTGCATGCCCGGGGAATAACGGAACCTGCCTTATTACGGATCCCGCTACAGGTATCCAGGATAGTGTGACGATTCTCGACTCATCAGCGAAGAGTTGGTACGACGGGCTGCTTGCAAGCGTAAGTCATCGCACGGAAACACTGGGGCGTGTCTCTTACCAGTACAACGTGAGTTACACGCTTTCAAAAACATTTGATTACTCGAATGACGATCAGCTGGAGAATGGAAATCAGGACGAACAAGTCAACCTGGTGGAAGGCACATCGGGACTGCGCAGGGAGAAAGGCTACTCTCTTACGGATGAGCGCCATCGGCTTACCTTATACGGCGAGGCAAAGCTGCCATTCGGCCTCTCGATCGCACCTATCTATACTTTTGGCTCGGGAGTCGCAGCCGACACCTTTATCCCCGGCACGGCAAGCCAGAGAACCGGGGCAAGTGGTTCGCGGCTGCCGTTGCTACCGCGTAATGCATTGGGGCGGGAGATAAAGAACAGTACAGAGCTGAATGCGGTCATTGATCGCTGGAATGCTCTGCCAGTGTGCCCTGTAAGCTCCGGCGCATGCAATGAAGGCGGCGCCCTCGCGCATGTTCCATCCAACGTCAATTATTTCAGCCCCTTCTCTTCGCTGGATCTGCGTTTACAGAAAGAGCTTGCGTTGAGAGACGGTATTTCGCTTCACCTCATTGGTGAAGGCTTCAACCTTTTCAATGAAGTCAATGTACGTGGTACATCGAATGCGAATTTTGCCGGACGGGATATTTCGATCTCTTCAGCATCATCGTTCCAGACAGCAGATCCGGTACAGGCAAACTTTTTCAAGCCGGTGAGCACTGCTGGCGGATTCTTTGGCTCGGGTGGTCCGCGCGCCTTTCAATTTGCTGCAAGGTTGGAGTTTTAAGAGCCCATGACCACACGTGAATACGAGCTGCTAAATTCGCTCCACACCCCTGCGAAGATCGATGCTGCAAATCTGGCCCTTGTCTCTGAAGCAGATGCGCCGATTGAAGTAAAGGCGCTGTACGTGCAGTTCCGCTCACGCTTTGGACGTGCGCAGGTTCCGGGAATTCTGCAGTGCTTTGCCACACATCCGCCACTGCTAGAGCACATGATGGGCCTAGCTGAAGCCATGTTGTTCAGCGAGGGTGCACTGGGACGAGAGCACAAGGAGTTGCTGGCGACATTCGTCTCGGCAGGCAATCGCTGTGCCTATTGCGCTGATAGTCATGGCTACTTTCTTCGTGTGCACGGCGGTTCGGAGGAAGCCCTGCAGGCCGCGCTGAAATGCGATCAAATGGCAGAGGCACTTACTCCACAGCTGCAGAGATGGCTGGGCTTTATCTCCAAGGTCAGTGTCGAATCCAGTTCCATCACGCCGGTTGATGTCGATGCTTTGCGTCATGATGGCTGGAACGATCTGCAGATTGCAGAAACGATCCATCTTACGGCGCTCTTCGCTGCCTTCAATCGTGTAGTGAATGCCTTCGGACTGACCTCGCAGAGCCTGCTCGACACATTCGTACATACACTGCCGTCGGCGAAGGACTGATTTAAGAGATCTGATCAGGCTGTCAGGATGAAGGTGTTGATCACTGCTTGTCCCCGCGAGATAGATAGCTGGGATGAGTAACAGGAGCAGAACATTACACCACGAATGAAGACGATGTCAGATGAATCATCTCCTGCGTATCCGGGCTGGAAGGTGGCGGTTGCTGCCTTTACCGGAGTCATGGTCAGCTTCGCAGCTATTGTGCCTTATACGTTCAGCCAGTTTCTTGACCCTCTTCATAACGCTTTCGGCTGGCAGCGTGAACCTATCTCGAATGCATTTGCTATTGCGGCGATGACGGTCGCTCTTTTCTCGCCGGGGATCGGCATGCTGCTGGACAGGTTTCCGCCTCGCCGCATCATCCTGCCCTGCATTGTCGTTTTTGCGCTGGCTCTTGCATCTCTCAGCCGGCTCACGCCCAACATTGCTCAGTTTTACTTTACTTTTTTTATTCTTGGTGTGGTGGGCAACGGCACGGCCCAACTGGCTTATTCACGTGCTGTATTAACGTGGTTTCGCAAGCGGCGGGGACTAGCACTCGCGCTTACACTCACTGGCAGCGGCACTGGCTCAATCCTGATTCCGCAGATTGTGCAGGCAGTGATGCAGCGATACGGGTGGCGAGATGCATATCTGACGCTGGGTATGATTGCGCTGCTGGGCTTTCCACTTACGGCGCTGCTTGTTCGCAATCGGCCGATCGTAATTGGTAACAGGGACGGAAGCCTTGCCGAAGGGAAGAGCGCCGGCGAGGTATTACGCAGTCCCATTTTCTGGCTGCTTGCGCTTACCGTGCTTCTGCCGGCGTTTGGTTCGAATGGGCTCATCTCACATCTTTCGGCGATCCTGACCCAGCGAGGCCTGTCGGGGGTAAGCGCGGCGACGGCGCTGTCGATGCTGGGGGCATTTGGCATTGCGGGCCGGCTGATTACGGGAGTTCTGCTGGATCGCTTCTTCGCGCCCAGACTTGCGTTCGTGATGCTTGGCTTCGCAGGCATCGGGACGTTAATGCTGGCTTATGCTGCTACGCCTGCAACAGCGATCGCAGGTACTGCCGTGCTCGGCTTCAGTCTTGGCAGTGAGGGCGACATCACGCCCTATTTGATCGCGCGTTTCTTTGGAAGAAAGAGCTTTTCGACCGTCTACGGGCTAAGCTGGACGGCCTACGCCATCGGCGGGGCGACCGGGCCAATGCTGATGGGTCATCTTTACGATCGCTTCGGTGCCTACCAGCCTCGGTTCGTCATTGGCCTGGCGTGCACCTGCATCGCAGCGGCGCTTCTAAATCTCCTGCTCCCACGGTATCCGGCAGAGACGCCCTTTCCTAGATTGCTTGCGATAGACACCGCGCCGCTAGGCATGGAGATCAGTTGACAGATGCGTATGAAAGAGCGACCTGCATGACCTCGAGCTATCCAGAGGCTGCATTTGTAAGTGGTGGCCAGAGACGGGATCGAACCGCCGACGCCGGCCTTTTCAGGGCCGCGCTCTACCACTGAGCTATCTGGCCGAACTTCACCCGGTCGCTTTCACTCAACACGGAAAGTCCGTGTCGCGGGCGGCTATCTGCAAACGCATGGTGTGTCTGAGGTCTGGATGCTGCGCGGGGCATTTACGGCCACCAGCCTTGCTCCAGGGCATGTCAGAACTGCGGCAAACAACTTTCAGAGTATAGCAATGCTTTTGGCCTGCCGCCAAACGGCGTCACACGCTCGCGTTCTACCAGCGGAGTGTGACCGTCTGCTGTTGATAGCCCGGACCCGCCGGAAATTTGACAATCAGCATCGAGTCAGCTTCCACCAGCCGGCCTCCCTCGACTGCGGGCCGCAGTTTCTCGTCATTCCGACGGACGATGAAAGACTGCGTACTGCCACCCTCTGCCTCAAGCTGCATTGTCAACGATCGCGTGTCACGTTTCTCGGTGAGTACTTTAAGCTTGCGGGTCTGAGCGCCCGGCAGGGGCAGTGTGGAGTCGGCCGCCTGGTTCATGCCAACTTCGATCCCCGGCAAAGGTATGCGTAAAGAACTGCCATCTTTCGCGACGCTGACTCCAGTGTCATCACTGGCGAGTTTCAGACGAGGCGTGTCCGGATTGAGCAGGCTTACCATCAGTTCCTGACCTCGCCGTTCAAAGCGCAGGCCAGTGTCATGGCTGCCCACCTGGACGTGATGCAGTGTGGAGGTACTCCATTGCGCGGGCAGATGCGGATTGACGTGGATGGTGGCGTCCATTGCATCGATCGAGATGCCGAACAAGCCGCGCATGGCAGGCGCCAGCACCATGGCGGAGGACCACATCTGGTGGCTGGTGCTGCGTCCGAAGGGATCGTAGAAGGCGCCACTCAGCAGCTCAGTGACTGCGCCGAGGTCCTGCTCCGTAGTCAGGTTGGTGTTCTGCATCAAGTGCGTGTAGCCTGCGAGCTCACGACCAGTGCGGTATTCCGCCAGCGATGCCCAGCCGGTGAAGAGGGGCCACACGGATCCCTGGTGATAGCTGATGGGATCGTAGACATCCGATCGATCGCTGACGTCGCGCGTTCCCCAATCGGTAGAGAATTCGTGCGATGCCCAGCGCGCAAACATCGCGTCAGCCTTGGGCAGTCCGCTGGTACTGGCTAAGCCACCCCACCAGGCGATGGCAGGGTAAATACTTGGGGTCTGATCAGCGGTCGCATCCGAATTCCGGCTGAAGGCGTACATGCCGTCGGGCTGGCTGTACTCAGCGAGCAGCTTCGTGTGGATGGCTGCAGCCCGTTGCCGTGCGCTTTCTGCAATGTCTGCGTGCCTGCTCTGCGCACTGAGCAGCGCCATGGCTTCGCTTGCCTGCTGGTCGAGGGATGCCAGATAGATCTCCTGGTGCGGCATGCCCTGCGGCCAGCTTTCGACCCAACCGGTTCCCTGCGAGTTGTCGTAGATGCCGTCGCCATCGGTATCGTGCGTCGTCTCAAACTGCCACGCCTTTGCAATGGCGTTCCAGTTCACTGTCAAAAACTGCGTGTCTCCACTGGCTGCGATGTAGTCCTCGACGGCCATCAGGAACAGCGGCGTCGCATCGGCAGCGGCGTATTCATAAGGCAGGTGAGCCCAATCCACCTGCTCGGCGGTCTGCGAAAATTCGTGCGGCATCTTGCCGTCTTCGCGCTGTCTTCTAATAAGGAAAGTGAGTGCCTGGCGCGTGAGTTGGTAATCGCCATAGCTGTTGATACCCCAGGTGGTGAACAGTGTGTCGCGGCCGAAGAACCAGCCAAATCCGGGACGCGCCGAGCTTCCCGAGGAATAGAAGCCTGCCACCATGCCGGTTTCATCGCCATGTCGCACGCGCACCTGATCGATAGCCAGGGCAGCCCAGCGCAAGTCGCGATCAAAAGCCGCATCGGGCGTTTCGACGGAGGTCCGCCGGTCGAAGAAATGGGCGTAATATGCGGCATTCTGCAGATACAGCGAAAGAGTATTGGCGTGCAGTAGCTTCAACTTCTCCGCGAGTGCCGCCTTCGTTGCGTCTTTGGCGGTGGTACCGGCAGCCATGAGTAAAGGAAAGTAACTGTTGCTATCCCGTTTAGGATCGATCCGCAAAATGAACTGCAAGGGATAAGTCTGCGGCTTTTCCTGGTAGGGCGCCATGATTCCCGGCTCTGCGCCCGGCATGGCCAGCGCACCGGCAAGGCCTGCAAGATCGGTATGCAGCATATACCAGCCGGCACTGTACTGCGCGCCGGTTCCGCCCGGACGCGTCGTATCGTTCATGGGAGCGCCGTCTCCCGGATCGAGCTTCACCCATTCCGGGTCGACACTTGCAGAGATCGGCGCCGGCCACATAGGCTTCATCTCCGGCGTAAATGAAAAAGTCAGGGTCAGCGGTCGAATGGCCTGCACCCGGAAGATAGCCATCACGCCCGCGCCATCCTGTGTGGCTCCCTCGGACGCACCGCACTGACTGGCGAAAAGTATCTCCTTCAAGGTGAAGGCGATGTGTGAATAGGTGATAGTCGTATGATCGGGCGCCACTTCGATTTCCGCCGCGTCGCGGTTTACATCGATGGGAACATCGTATCCATCGACATGAGCCTGAATGGTGAGGTGGCTGAACAGCTTCACTGGAAAAATCCAAGCCTCGAAGCTGCCATTCTGCTGCCCAAGCAAAGCACCGCACTCTCCGGCCACGGTGAACGGCTTCTCGGATTCGACATGTCGACGCAGGGTGATCGGATCGTCCGATAACGGAAAAGCCGCTATAGGCTGCAGCCAGCCGGAAGAACTGCTCTGTGCGGAAAGCATTGTGCAACTGCAGACTGCCACTGCCAGCAGCAGCGTTATCCGACAAGCAGCTTGTGCAAACCGCGTCTGTGCATCGGCCAGTCTGTTGCGTATCTTCACCCGCGCTCGCCTCGTATTTTGGTTGATTCGCAGGACTCCTGTGGCACCATGCTTGTGACCATGCTACGACTTTGTCGCACTCTCAACGTCGCTTCCATCCTATGTTTTCTTATTTCACTGCCAGTGCACAGCGGGCATACGCAGACGCGGCATCATCCGGCGCCGGTGAGCCAGAATGCAAACAACGCTTCACTTCGGGAAGTACGCACGACAGCGGCCATGGAGAAGGCTCGCTCCCAAGGCCCACTCGCACTTTACGCCTTTCTTTACAACATGCCCAAGGGTGGAGATCTTCACAATCATCTTTTTGGTGCTGTCTACGCCGAGAGCTGGCTTCGAAACGCTGCAACGGATCATCTCTGCATCGACGTCAATGCTCATGCGATCGCGCAGTCCAGTGATCGGTCGCAACATCCCGACCCACCCCGCTGCGAACCCCAGGCTGAAGCCAGGGTCGTGAATGGCGTCTTCCCTGCTGCTTCCCTAGGCGACAACCAGCCGCTTTACGATGCAATGATCAATTCGTTTTCCATGCGCAGCTTTGTGCCATCAGATGGTAATTCCGGCCATGATCATTTCTTTGCCAGCTTCGACAAATTCGAGGGGATCAGTCTGACCCATATGCCTGAGTGGATCGACGAAATCGCGACTCGTGCGGCGGAACAGAATGAGCAGTACCTCGAGTTGATGCACACACCTCCCTTTCAGGCTGCGGCCCGAATGGCCCGCGAGATCGACTTTACGCAGGACTTCGCCGCGGATAGGGACAAGATGATCGCTCGCGGCCTGCGCGATCAGACATCCGCTATCCATTCGGACATGGACAGGTATATGCATGCACGGCGCGAGCTCGAGCACTGTGACGGGCCCTCGCCCGGAGCGGGCTGTGCGGTGACTATTCGCTTTCTCTACCAGGTGCTGCGCAATTTTCCTCCGCCGATTGTCTTCGCCCAGATCCTGCTTGGTTTTGAGGTGGCTGCAAACGATCCGCAGCACTTCCTGGGCATCAATCTGGTCCAGCCAGAAGATGATTTCTACGCCATGCGGGATTACCGGATGCATATGCAGATGATCGCCGTACTTCGCCGCTTCTATCCCAGTGTGCATGTGACGCTGCATGCCGGTGAAGTGGCACCGGGGCTGGTGGAACCGGAAGGCCTGACCTTTCATATCCGGGACGCCGTGGAGACGGCCGGGGCCGAAAGGATCGGCCATGGCGTCGACGTGATGTACGAGAATCACGCCGGCCAGCTGCTGCAGGAGATGGCAACGCGCCGCACCATGGTTGAGATCAATCTCACATCGAATGATGGCATCCTGAACGTGTCGGGAGACCGGCATCCCCTGCCGTCGTATCTCGCGGCAGGCGTCCCGGTCGCGCTGGCGACAGACGATGAAGGGGTGAATCGCAGCAACATGACGCACGAATATACGCGGGCTATTGCGACTTATGGCATCCGCTATTCGGCGATCAAGAATATGGTGCGCAACAGTATCGCGTTCAGCTTTCTGCCGGGTGAGCCGTTGTGGCCAGTGACTGACCAGGCGTCCATGTACAGGCGGCCTGCGACACCCTGTGCGTCATCGATAGTCGCGCTGGGACGATCCGCTGCGGCAAAGGCGGACGCTGCTTGCAGCGGCCTGCTGGCATCCAGCGAGAAAGCCGCCCAGCAGTGGATCCTGGAGCAGCGTTTTGCTGCATTTGAGGCTTCGGAACCCTCAAATTCCCATTAAATCCGGGTGCTCATGCCAACTTGCGCGTTGCGGACGGACGAAGATGCGAGGGTTCGGTAGACTGGTATCTCCAATTCTGTAGAAGCCGGACGACCCCTTGCCCCAGACCAAGCAGACTCCCCTAACGTATGCCGACTCCGGTGTTGACATCGAACGAGGCGATCGAGCCAAACAGCGCATCAAGACCCTCGCCAAACGGACTTTCAACAAGCAGGTGCTCAGCGAGATCGGCGGATTTGGCGGTCTGTTCGGCCTGGATACTGAGAAGTACAAGCAGCCTGTGCTGGTATCGAGTGCCGATGGTGTCGGCACCAAGCTCAAAGTCGCATTTGAATTGGGTATTCATCACACCGTGGGCGCCGATCTGGTAAATCACTGCGTCAACGATATTGCCGTGCAGGGTGCGACGCCTCTCTTCTTTCTTGACTATCTCGCGACTGGCAAGCTCGATCCGAATACCGGGGACGAGCTGATCGAGAAGATCGTGACCGGGCTCTCCGACGCATGCAAAGCGAATGGCTGCGCCCTGATTGGCGGCGAGACAGCACAGATGCCCGGCTTTTACGCAGATGGAGAATATGACCTCGCGGGCTTCATTGTCGGAGTGGTGGACAAGGACAAGCTGATCACTGGCGCAAAGATTGAACCAGGCGACGTGCTGATCGGCCTGCCGTCCACCGGCCTGCATACAAACGGCTATTCGCTCGCACGCAAGCTGTTCTTCGAAGTTGCGAAGTATCGAGCAGACGAGTTCGTCAATCCGATCCACGAGAAGGCCGGCTCAGCCCTGATGAAGACACATCGGAGCTACCTCTCGATCATGAAAAAGCTTGCGGCGGCGGACCTGGCTGTCGGTTTTGCACATATTACAGGCGGCGGCATCACGGAGAATCTGCCACGCATTTTGCCCCGCACAACAGTCGCTCAAATCGAACTGGGCAGCTGGCCGGTGCTGCCAATCTTTGAGCATCTTCGTGAACTCGGCTCGGTAGCGCAGGATGAGATGCTGCGTACCTTCAATATGGGCATCGGCATGATTGCCGTTGTGCCCGCTGACAAATTCAAAAAGGCAAAGGCAGTGCTCGACCGGGCTGATGAAAAGTTTTATGTGATTGGCCGGATCGCCCGCACCGAAATAAAGAACGATCCGAGCCAGGACCGCAAGGTTATCTACAACTGAATGGCAGCGGCCCGCCAGCACCGACTCGGCATTTTATTATCCGGCCGTGGCTCAAACTTCATCGCGATCGCCGAGTCGATCAAACAGGGCCGGCTGCCTGGCTGCGAGATCGCCGTCGTGATTTCAAACCTGGCGGATGCAGGCGGCCTGGAGGCAGCGCGCGAGCGAAATCTTCCGGCGCTTGCGATCGAGGCCAATGGCCGCAAGCGGGCTGAGCATGATCTTGCGATCATTGCTGCCCTGCAGGAGCATCAGGTGACACTCGTTTGCCTGGCGGGCTACATGCGGCTGCTTTCGCCGGGTTTTGTGCAGACCTACCCGCAACGCATTCTCAATATTCATCCGTCGCTGCTGCCGGCGTTTCCGGGACTGCATGCGCAACAGCAGGCTTTCGATTACGGGGCGAAGATTGCGGGCTGCACAGTGCACTTTGTCGATGAAGAACTGGACCACGGAGTCATCATCCTGCAACGTATGGTCGCTGTCGACGATGCTGACAGCGCAGACACACTGGCGGCGCGCATCCTGGTTGAAGAGCACGTCGCTTATACGGAAGCCATCGCCAGGGTCACTTCCGGCGACTACTTGATCAGCAATCGCCGTTACGTGCGCAGATCCTCGTAGCGTCTAAGAAACGCCGACGTATTCGACACCGGTCATCTGTTCCGAGATGTGCCAGAGACGGGCGGCCGCAACCGGATCCAGCGCATGCGGCTTCGGTCTCACTTCTGTCGGCAAGCCTTTGATCTCCGCGATGCCGTCCGGCCCGTAGTAGTGGCCGCCTTTCGCGTCCGGCGAGGTGGCGGCGTAAAGAGTTGGCCATGCGCCGCGTGCGTCTGACTGCGCGAAAAGCGGAAGGACCATGCTCGCGATCTTTGCCTGTACACCAGACCCCATACCGTTGCTGATGATGCTGGTAGTTGCGACGCCAGGGTGGGCCATGATGCTTGCCACGTCGGCGTTTGCGCGCTTCAGGCGGCGATCAAGTTCGAGCCCGAAAAGCAGATTAGCGAGCTTTGACTGTTGATAGGCCTTGCGCGGATCGTAAGCCCTCTCCCAGTTGGGATCTTCAAAGCGCATGCGACCACCTTTGTGCGCGATCGATGCGACCGTGATGACACGACTGTGCGGCGTCTTTAACAATGCCGGCATCAACTCGCCGGTAAGAGCGAAGTGCCCCAGGTGGTTGGTGCCGAACTGGCCCTCGAAGCCCTGCGCAGTTGGGGTCCGCTGTGGAAAGCCCATTACACCCGCATTGTTGATCAGCATGTCCAGCTTGCGGCCACTGGCGACAAAAGCTTCGGCGAAGGCGCGAATGGAATCCAGGTCTGCCATGTCGACCTGGCTTATTTCTACAGCGGCCTGCGGGACTGCAGAGAGAATGCGGTTTTTCGCTTCGTCTGCTTTGGCAGGATTTCGGCAGGCCAGAATCACGTGGGCGCCTGCGCGAACCAGTTCAAGCGCCGTGTGATAGCCGATACCGCTGTTTGCGCCCGTTACAATGGCAAGCTTCCCTGCCTGTGAAGGGATATCCCTGGTCGTCCATTTATTCACTGCCTGCCTCTTTCTGAAATTGCGGAGCCGTTCTCCAGCTCAAACGATGGTGTGCCTTGTCGCGGCCTAGGTCTGTTGCTCCGGTGTGTTTCCTGCCTCGCCCAGCGTCACCATCACATTACGCTTCGCCTTGCCTCGATAAATCGTAACTTCCACTGCTTCGCCAGCGCGATGCTGATTCATGATGTCGTTAATGTCCTGCGTGTTGGTGACCGGCTGACCTGCGATGGCGACAATCAAATCGCCGCCAAGATAGATCGGCGTGTTGCCGAGATAGGCCTGCTCTGTTCCGCCGCGAAGTCCCGCGTTGGCTGCGGCTCCACCGTTCAATGTGCGCTGGATCAGCACACCGGAGTTTGCTGAGAGGCCGAGTTGTTCTGCCAGCTCTGGTCCGATCGGCAGTGACAATATTCCGAGGGAGGGTCGACGAACGCGGCCATAGTGCGCAAAATCCTGGAGCACTGCCTTGGCTGTGTTGATGGGTATCGCGAAGCCAATGCCGGCATTTTGCTCAATCTGTTCATTCGGGTTGGTGGCGATCATTGAGTTGATCCCGATCACCTCTCCGTGCAGGTTCAATAGCGGGCCGCCAGAGTTACCCGGATTGATCGCTGCGTCTGTCTGGATGGCGTTCTCGATCAGATTGCCCTCGGGCCCGCGGACCGAGCGCATGGCGCTGATGATGCCGGTGGTCATGGTTCCGTTCAGCCCAAAAGGATTGCCGAGTGCGTAAACCTTCTGGCCAACCTGGAGATTTTTCGAATCAGCCAGGACAACAGGTTGCAGGTTGGGTGCGTTGATCTGCAGCAGCGCAAGATCGTCCGTCTTGTCCTTCAACACTACCTGCGCCTTGTAGGGTTTTTTGCCGACGGTGACTTCTATCTCGCGGCCGCCCTCGACCACGTGATAGTTGGTGATGATGTGGCCTTCTTTGTCGACGATAAATCCGGAGCCCTGCCCCTGCTGCGGCACGGCACCATAGAAGAAGTTGTACGCAAGAGAGGTCGACGTGATGTTCACCACACCTGGCAGAACGCGTTTATACACACCCATGTTGTTCTGTTCTTCGGCGTCATAAGCCGCATCAGCACTGGCTTCTGTCAGGTGCAATGGGGAGAGGAAGAAAGGTGTACTGCTGTCAGCCAGCGGTAGATGTCCGACGGACATGAAATTCTTGCCCGAAACGATGTACCAGAAACAGCCAACAAGCAGGCAGACCAGTGCAATTCTGCGCAGGCTCGTTCTCCGCCGGGCGGGCCTGTTTCGCCGAACAGTACCTGCAATTTCTACGGGTCTTTTATCAAACATGGGCTGTCCCTTTCGTGGCCGCGCGTCGCAGCTTACCCTTCTCGCCCAGCATCGACCATAAATGCTGCACCTGCGAGCGTGTCTCGTCTATGGACGCGTCATTATGAATGATGGTGTCGGCAAGCGATAGTTTTTCTTCATCCGGAATCTGTGAAGCGAGACGCGCTTCCGCATCTTTCGCGAGGGCTGACCGATGCTCTGCGTCTACTGGCTGCTGGCGCGCGATATAGCGTGCGATTTTAAGCGCTTTCGGCGCAGTGACCAGTACCACGGTGTCGAAGCGCTTGCGCCAGCCCGGCACTGTGCCGTCACGCTCTGCCTCGAAAATCAGGGCGGACTCCACGACCGCCACGGCCCCTGGCTCCCGGGAAAAGAGCTCGAGCATCCACTGCTCCTGTGCCGCAATCACGGCCGGATGTACGATCTTTGACAACTCCTGGCGCCGGTCTTGCTGAAAGGCCAGATCGGCCAGCAATCGTCGGTCGAGAGTTCCATCTCCGCGAACCACGCCTCTTCCGAATTGCTTCACAATCTCGCTGTAGACGGGCTCGCCAGGTTCCATTAACCGGCGCCCCACGGCATCGGCTTCAATTACGTGCGCACCAAGATCATGCAGCATGGAAGCTACTGTTGACTTGCCACTGCCGAGTCCGCCGGTCAAACCTACTCGAAGCATTCCCGCTTACGCCGTCAACCCGCGGCGCAGGCGGGCTGCACGCACAGTGTTGGCCATGAGCATGGCAATGGTCAGCTTGCCGACCCCTCCCGGGACCGGCGTATAGGCCCCTGCGACAGCAAAGGCTGCAGGGTGCACATCCCCGACCAGGGTCGACCCTTTCAGCAGGAACATTTCTTCACGGACCTTATCTCCGGCAAAGAACTCGTCCAGCTGCTCACGCTCGGTGATGCGATTGATGCCGACGTCGATCACTGTTGCGCCCGGCTTCACCATGTCGGGCGTTACATAACCGGGCCTGCCGATGGCGGCGACCAGGATATCCGCCCGACGGCAATGCTCGGCAATATTCTGTGTCTTTGAGTGGCATAGAGTCACTGTCGCATTTTCCTCCAACAGCAGGATGGCGGTCGGCTTTCCGACTATGTCACTGCGCCCCAGCACGACGGCTTCTTTCCCGGCGATTGGGATGCCGCTCCGCTTGAGTATCTGGATGACACCGGCGGCCGTGCATGCTGCCAGTGCGGGTTGGCCGGTCTGCAGGCGGCCAACGCTCACCGGGTGAAAGCCGTCAACGTCCTTGTCCGGGCTGACTGCCTCCAGGAGCCGCTTGGCATCAACATGCGCGGGCATCGGCAATTGCAGCAGAATGCCATCGATATCGTCCCTGGCGTTGAGACTGGCGACGAGCGTCAGCATCTCTTCGGTCGTCACTGTTTCCGGTGGCGTGATCAGCTCGCTGAACAAGCCGAGTTCACCACAGGTCCTTACCTTGCTGCGGACGTATATCTCTGAAGCAGGCACATGGCCGACGAGGACTGCGGCAAGCCCTGGCCGCACACCCTGCGCAGCCAGCCGGGCGACATCTGCAGCAATCTCCTGCTGTATCTCAGCCGCAATCACCACTCCATCGAGTATCCTGGCCGCTGGTCGCGCGGCAATCTCTTGAAATGCCATCCTGTGCTCACTTCTCCAGTCTTCATGGTACTTGAAATGGCGGCAGCCAGCCCCGCATCAGGCTTCGAGACCACGTTCGCAGTACACTGCTGGAATGCCACGAGGATCAAGTGCAATCCCGCTAGCGGATGTCCTTCCACTGCTGGCTTGTCCGGTGTGCCACAACCGTTTGCAGCTGGTCGATGGCCCGGGCGCGAACAATGCTTCTGTACTTTGTGGAATTTGTCATCGCAATTATCCGGTCGTTGATGGTATTCCCGTGCTCATTGCGGAACGGGCGTCTTCCTGAGGCGTCGCGCTTGCGGCCGCGTTCTGCGAAACACTTGAACGCTTAAACTTAGAGTCGCATTACCGTCGTACACCTCCCGTCCTCATCGATGTCGTTTCCACTCCGATGAAGAAGAGGTAGTCCCTTGCATGGAAGATTTCGTCGCACTTCAAGTTTCCGAAAGAAAGGAAGCTGGGCAGTGGCGCATCCGGCGGGCAGGCATCTGACAAACCATTCGACGCGAGCCAGGAGCGAAGCTGCCATGACAGAACGAGCCCGTATTGAGAAGTTCAACCGCTCTGATTTAAATGCCCTTCGCAATCACCTGCTGCGTACGGGCCTCGATACCTGGCAGGCTGCTGATGTGATCAGCGGATTTTTATCAGGCCGGGGCTACGGTTCCAGTAGTGAGCATCTTCGATGTGCCGTGCAGGAACTTGATATGACGGCGCGCAGCCTCGAACACATGCAGGCGGCATTGGAACAGATTGCTTTCGTGATGTAACCCGGCCCGCCTGTCACTCGTATTTGAGACTTTCCACCGGGTCAAGCTGTGCAGCCCGGGTGGCAGGCAGCGTACCGAAAACGACGCCGACTGTAATCGCTGCGACCAGGGCGATGATTACGGATAGTCCTGAAATTGGAATCCTGTAGCTGGTGAAGAGCCTCACCGACAGCGGGATCGCCATGCCAACCGCGCTGCCAATGAAGCCGCCTGCGAGCGATATCAATACGGCTTCCACCAGGAACTGCAGCTTGATCTCTCTCGCCGTGGCCCCAAGTGCTTTCCGTATGCCGATCTCGCGAATCCTCGATCGGACATTGGCCAGCATGATATTCATGATGCCGACGCCGCCCACCGCCAGCGTCACTAACGCTACCAGCAGCAGAACCAGTGTCAGAGCATTGGCGGATTGTGCTGCAACCGTGAGCAGTTCCGTTAGCGTCTGTGCATGGTAAACCGAATTTGCTTTGTGGCGAGCCTGCACCACTTTCAGAATCTGCCGGGTGGCTTCTTCCACATCATTCTGATCACGAATAGAAAAGAAGATCTGCTTCACGTTGTCCGTACCCGTGAAATGGCGCGCAACCGAATAAGGTACGAGAACCGTTTGATCCGCAATCTCCGATTGTCCGAAGGTGTCGACGCGTTCCCTGAAAATACCAATCACCGTGAAGGGGATTCCGCTGATCTGGAAGCTGCGATTCAGTGCTGCATCGGTGCCCCCGAACATCTCTTTCGCGAATGGCGCTGTAATCATGGCGACCTGTGTATGTGTCTCTTCATCCTCATCGTCAAAGTAGCGGCCCGACTGCATGACAAGGTTGCGCACGATGCGATATTGCGGAGAAACGCCCAACACCAGGATGTCTTTGACGATGCCGGACCCGAATGAAATGCGGTCATGCATCTCGAGCATCGGAGATGAGGCAGCTACTGAGGGAACCTGTGCGTCGACAGCCTTCTCGTCGTCTCGTGTGAGAAAGTCGTTGCGATAATCACCTGTTTCTCCGGTGCCTCCGCCGGAATACTCCACTTCCACCATGTTGATGCCGATTCCCTGGATCAAATGCTGAATATAGTTTTTGCCCGTGAGACCGATGGTCGTCACCAGGATCAGCGAGGCCGACCCGATCACCATGCCGAGTGCTGTCAATGCAAAGCGGACCTTGTTCGCCCGGAAGCTGTCGAAGGCCAGGCGAAGAATTTCGCTGAGCACCATGGTGCGCTTGGCGCTTGCCAGGGTTCGCTCAAAGGCGGAGTTTCGTTTTTCTGTAACTGTACCTGGCATGATGGTCTTCTCAATTATTACGTATTGCGCAGCATGCTGCCTGCAGCAACACCTCTGCGACCCGGGTGACGGTGCTGAGAAGATATTAATCAATGACGACGCGATTCGCTTGTGAACGATCGCGTGCTGCTTCCCGGTGCTTCTCCGAGGAGCAGCACACCTCAAGTTGTCAGGCGGTCAGCAGAGATCGGGGTTACGCCCGACACACTCATCTCCAGCAAAGCTTCAGTGCTGCCGATCCAGGTAAACTCTACGTCCTCGGCGGACGGCGTGTAGTCGCGGATGGTTATGGCTTCCCGGCCGTCAACCAGAATTTCGATAATCGAGCCGTCCAGCCAAGCCTCGACGGAGGATGCGTTGTCCGCGCCTGGTACGAGCGTCAGAATGGCATCGCCGACTCCCAATACTGCCTTGGTGCCGGCGCCGCCATAATGGAGTGCCAACAGGGGTGCCCGGATGCCCGCAAGGTGCAACTCTAACTGCCATCGCGGGGCATCCAGTTTGAAGCGCAGCTGGAAGTGACCAGCCCTTCCCCGTAAACGCTGCCTGGCTAACCACGCAAAGGTGGTCTCCTGCGATCGCTCTGTCTCCGGAAGCGATTGGACGTCGCGCTTCAAAGAAGAAAATTCGCCGGGAATAGTCATCTGCAGCTGGTTGGCTTTGTCAATCGACAGGACACGCGGAAGCGCCATGCTTCCTGACCATCCTGCCTCCAGCAGGGCTTCATCAGATCGCTTCTCGGTAACCCAACCCCAAAGAATGCGACGGCCCTCCGCATCCACCATGCTCTTCATCGCGTAGTAGGCGCCATGATCAAGGAGACCGCTGGTTTCCATGTGGAAGCGAAGATCCTTTTTGTCGAAGACGCCGACATTCCAGTAGACCTTTCGTTCAGTTGAGTACAGCAGGACATACTTGTCGCCAAGCGGGAAGAAGTCCGGACATTCCCACATCTCGCCAGTATCGACCGGGTTTGTCTGCGTGCCGCCATTCCACTTTCCCTGCGCCAGGGGATGAAGATAAGTCCAGTCGCGCCCGTTCGTAGAGGTGTACAGCAGCACTGCTCCCCCGACACGGTTGATGCCCGACCCTATGCCGAGATACCACCTGTCGCCCTCCTTCCACGGACAGGGGTCACGAAAGCCGGTCACTTTCATACCAGGCGGCGGCTCGGCGATCACGGGCTGATCCAGCTTCTTCCAGCTTCGCAGATCATCATCGATTGCCGTGGCGAGGCACTGCACTTCGCGCGTCCCTTCGCCACGGATGGTCTCGTCTTCTGGCTTTGACTTGCTGACGCCCGTGTACAGCACTGTCGGCACGTCCATTCCAGGTAGCACGCTGCCCGTGAAAATGCCGAAAGCATCGAACTTTCCCGGACCAGGTGCGAGCGCTATCGGCTGATGTTTCCAATGCACCAGGTCTCGACTCGTTGCATGATTCCAGTGCATATCACCCCATACAGCCGCGCCCGGATTGTACTGAAAAAACATGTGATACTCGCCGCGATGCCAGCGCGGCGCACACGGATCGTTCATCCAGTTATGCCGAGGTAGCAGGTGAAACTGGGGGCGCAGCGGATCGTGCGCCAGCTTCTGCTGAAGCGCCTCCGGCAAAGAATCTGGAGGCCTGTGTTGTTGATCGACGGCCTCTGCATTAGCGGTACGTATGCCCTTGCCCGCGGCAACCACCATAAGCGCAGATGAAGTCACCGCAGCCACCAGGAATTCTCGTCGATCCATGTTTCCCCCGTTGCGACCCTAAAGCAATGCATGCAGCTCAAGTTGTTGAGCGTCTGCCCTGCAAGACTCGTGGGGAAGTGCCGCTCCCGTCAAGCAGGCAATAAACCTGGCGCTGAGTGCCTGATAAACTGAAACTGCGGAGGGATGGCAGAGTGGTTGATTGCGGCGGTCTTGAAAACCGCTTTACCTTTGCGGGTAACGGGGGTTCGAATCCCTCTCCCTCCGCCACAGACCTGTCCTAAGCCATCCAAGACAATCCAGAAAACAGCCAAAAGCTCAGCAAATGCTGGGCCTTCATTGGTCACCGTCGGACAGGAGTCACGCTCCGTGAATCGCAGTGGCGCCGAAGAAATCCATTTGGAAGCAGGGCCAGAGGCACTTATCCAAACACACCCTTCGGAAGCCAGATGACCCAGTCGATAGCCCATTTCTGATCCGAGCCGACAAAGAGAAATCATGCTCTGAGTGGCAAGAAGCCGCGCCTGCGATGGTGAAGCGCAAGCCGGTACCGCAACGCGATCCCTTCTCGTTCAAGCTGCCGAATCCGCATGTGACCACCATGACGCACGCTACTATCTTCGGGGCGCAGGCTGCCGTTCGTTTGCAGGATCTGCCAGCCCCGTTCTGACCGATGCAAAGGGCGTGAGCTCACCCTGCTCAACGAATTATTTTCAAAGCAAACTGAAGGATCCGTGGAGGCTGAGCTTCGGTGAGTTGGCCGAAGACGGGTGAGTTGATGTCGTCGACCGGCACAATGAAGTTGGCGTGGTTCGTGACATTAAAGGCTTCGGCACGAAACTGGAGCCGGGTCTTTTCGCTGATCCCGAAGTTTTTATCTACCGCCGCATCCAGGCTGCCGAATGCAGGGCCGTCAATGCTATTCCGCTGTTCGTTCCCGAACTGGCCGGCATTCACGACTGGGTCGAGCCGCTGAAATGCGGAGCGGCTAACCCATTGCGAAACCTTGTGTGGTGCGCCCGTGTTGGGGTCTCCCACAACATTGGGGCGATCACCGAACATCCCGGAAACACCAGGATGAGGCGCCTGCAGAGAAACGTTGGCCGAATCGTAGACGGTGAACGGCGTACTGGAATTGATGGCGAGGAGAGCATTGATCTGCCAGCCGTCAAAGGCTGCTCGCGCCGGTCGTGAAAGATTGCGCGCGAAAGGAATGACGTAACTGACACTTCCTGCGAAACGGTTGCGTGCATCGAACAGCGACCGTCCGTACTCACCCTTGAGGTTCTGATTGTTCTGCGGTACATCCAGTTCGCCGAGGTTCAGCCAGGGAGCGGGACCCGACATGTGAAGGCTTGAAGAGTAATCAAGATCCTTGGAGAAGGTGTAGGCCAGGGTGTAGTTGAGGTCTGGGGCGCCGCGGCGTGTGACGGAAATTTGTGCCGAATGGAAGGTTGAGTTAGCGTTCCCTTCGACGAGTCCCGCAGTGCCCAGCGAGCAGGTCCCGGTCGTCAGCGTGCAGCCGGAATAGAGACGCCGGCGGCCCGAGTTCGCAAGAGTAGCGCCGGGCTGATAGATGGCCGGGTTGGCCTCAACCAGTCGCGGGAGTCGCGTGCCTTTTGCACCGATATAGCCGAGAGAAAAGACCTGTCCGGCCAGCGTCTGGTCGACGGTGAGATTCCAGTCCTGGGTGTAGGGCGGGAGCAGCTTGCGATCAATGGTGAAAGTGGAGGCGGGCAGGGCTACCTGGCCGGGGGTAAATGGATTGTTGACGGTGGAGAGTGGGTTTACGTAATTGATTTTCCCGGTAAGTGTACGTACGACGGTATTGGGAAGTGCGGCACTGGCGGCACGCATTGGCATGCCGACGCCGTTCAGCAGTTCGTCATAGAAGATTCCGTATGCCGAGCGGATGACCGTGCGGCTGTTGCCACGCGGGTCCCATGCGAAACCGACGCGGGGTGCGAAATCTTCCTTGAAGATAGGTGTGATGGAGTCGGCTACACCAGGGTCCCCCGGGAAAAGAAGCCCTTTAGGCGCGCCGGGGTGGACGGTGGATTGTTGGCCCGGGGTAAAGGCCATCAGGCGATTGTGAATGTCCTTGAAGGGCGTAGTGATTTCATAGCGCACGCCGTAGTTGAGTGTGAGCCTGGGACCAAGGCGATATTCATCCTGGGCGTAGGCACCGAGTTCCCAGCCACGCAGGTCACGATTGAAATCGCCACCAGCCTGGGTGAAGATGTCGGGCCGCCCAAGCAGGAAGTTGGCGAGAGAGTTGTTCGTTAGCCCCTGGACGGTAAAGCTGAAGGTTCCGGAGGCGAAATTTGCCTGGTAGCCGTTGATCTGGATGCGGCGGTATTGTGCTCCAAAGCTGGTGACGTGTTTGCCCTGGGTGTGCGCGATGTTGCCGCTGACAGCATAGTCGTTCTGAATGGTGTCCCGGGGATTGATGATGGGGTCGCCCACGTTGGAGTAACCCTGGGTCATAATGAGCGGCGCGCCGGTGGCCTCGGCCCGGGTGGAGCCATAGCCGAAGCCGAACGATTGGGGCGAGTTGCCGGAGAGACGCTTGTCCAGAAGAATATGGTTCTGGAAGAAGCTGACATTGGCTGTCATAACAGTTTGCGGAGAGAAGGTGTGCGTTTCGGTCAATCCACCAAGATGAGTGTTGGTGTAGTAGCCGACGGGAAAGCCGGGGACGTCGGCACCGAGCTCGGAGTAGGGGTTTAGTAGCGAAAGAGTGGAATAGCTGTAACGCGCGCTGATTACGTCTTGGGGGCGCAGCAGCCAATCAACCTTGGCGCCGCCCTGGTCGCTGTTGTAGTGGCTGGTATTGGTGGTCTGGGCGAGATTCGGATTTTCCGGCGTATTCGGGACCGGGAAGTAGCTGAGATAGCGGGCCGTGATGGGATTGATCTGACCGGCGAGATTATTCCCGTAGGGTTTGAAGGTGCCGTTCAACAGGATGGGCGCGTCAGCCGAGAAGTCCCCGGCGCGCTCTGCCAGGGTCGGTACAACAACCCCGTGGGTGATGTCCTGGATGCTGCGGAGACCTTCGTAGTAGGTGAAGAAGTACACATGGTTGGAAACAATGGGTCCGCCGATGGTGCCGCCGAACTGGTTCTGCTTCAGTCTTTCCTTTTGCCGGGCGAAGTAGTTGTTGGCGTCGAGAGCATCGTTGCGGAAGAAATCGTAGAGGGTGCCATGGAGAGTATTTGTCCCTGACTTGGTAACGATTGTGGTGATGCCGCCATTGGTGCCACCAAATTCGGCCGGAGCGGTAGTGGTGAGGATGCGGAACTCGGCGATGGCATCGGCCGGGGGACGAAAGGCGTAGCCGGCATCGAGGCGATTGATGTCACGCATGCCGTCGATGAGGAAGTTATTCGATTCGGGACGCTGACCGTTGACCTCGTAGTTCTGGCCATTGCGACGGAAGCTGCCCTGGGTCATGAGGCTGGAGGAGGCTGGGCGGACGCCAGGTTGAAGAATGCCGAGCTGGGCAAAGTTTCTGCCATTGAGAGGCAGAGCGGCAATCTCGTTCTCGCCCACAACCGCGCCCTGTCCGATTTCGTTGGTCTGGAGGGGCGTTGCAACTCCAGTGACTTCGACAGTCTGCTGAGTGGAGGCGGCATCGAGGCGGACAGCGATCTGCGACTGGTTGCCGACGTCGAGATGGATGCGCGTGCTCGCCCAGGGAGCAAAGCCGGGCGAGCGCACCTCGACCCGATAATCGCCGACGAACAACTCCTGGAAGGAGAACTCTCCGTGGCTGTCGGAATGTTCTGAATGCTGTTGAGCTGTGTCGCTGGAGGTTATCACCACCTCTGCACCGGGAATGACAGCCTGTGTTGAATCTGTCACGACGCCCCGCAAGGAAGCCGTTGCACTTTGACCCCTGACTTGTCGAGCCAGGAGCATAGATGTCGCTAAGACAATTAAAAGCAAGAGGATGCGTTTCATGTGATCCGTCCGAGAACCTGTCGAAACTTACCCGACAATCATGCAGAGGCGCATCCACCAGAAGGTGGATAAATCACGCCGCTTCATAGTGCGCGCCTGGCCAGTCCAAGAACGTTCGCAGCAGACCAGCGCCCCGTGAGCCGATGACAGCCACAACCAAATGCCGGCGTTAGAGCTGCCAGCCGACTGTCTAGACACTCTTGGGTCAGGTTGAGGTATGGACTAGGCCTGCGCATTTGTGCAGCTGATGCTCGGCGCATGCGGCGTTTCCCCGGGGATCTACCAGCGAATTGCGAAGGTCGTTTTCGGCAGTTGCCTCCACCGTTCCGGAGGCAATATCCGCGAATTCCGTTTGTGAGGAAGCTCTACTGCAAGCAGGGTAAGCACGAGCTGCGGGAGTCGGACAGGAACCCCTCGACAGCCCGCGCATTTCCGTCAGAGCGGCCGAGGTAAGCGCCTACAGGGTGTTCGCCGAAGAGATGCACGACTTGCCATCGAGAGTTGGTAAGTACTGGCACAGTTCTCGGGTTCACCTTGCAAAGCATTACAGTATCCGAAGGAGAACTGGAATGGCGATCGTCGAGTCAGTACCTGCACCCCGCTGTCTCACCGGGCCCAACACCAGGCTCATCGGTATTCCCGGCGGCCTGTATGAGTTGACGACCCCGGCCCTGGTACTGGATCTGGAGGCCTTCGAGCAGAACATAAGAGCCCATCAACACCAGCTGCATCTCCACGGACTGCGAGCCCGGCCTCACGCCAAAAGCCATAAGTGTGCTGAGATTGCGCGGAGGCAGATAGCCGCGGGGGCGGTTGGTGTTTGCGCTGCATCCCTCCATGAAGCCGAAGCAATGCTCGCACAGGGCGTCGCTAACATACTCATCACATCGCCGGTTGTGGGAGCCGGCAAGCAGAATCGTTTGCTCCAACTGCTGGAGCGCGGAGCTGAAATCGCGATCGTTGTGGATGACCAGGAAAGCGCGGTGTCCACGGCCAATATGGCGCATCGGTCCGGGCATGTTCTTGACGTGCTGATCGATGTGGATCTTGGCATGGGGCGAACAGGCGTCAGCAGCATCGAGGCGGCACTCCAACTGGTCGACGTGGCCAGCACCACTGCAGGCATATCGTATCGCGGCCTCCAGGCATACTCGGGACAGGTGCAGCACATCGCGGACTTTGCAGAGCGCGACCAGGTCTATACGCAACAATTGCGCTTACTCTCGACACTCGTTGCAGCACTGGACAAGCGCGGGGTAAAGCCTGGAACGGTGAGCGGCGGAGGCACCGGTACGCTGGCGCTCGACTGCCGTGAAGGCATCCTGACAGAGCATCAGGCGGGCAGCTACATCTTCATGGATGTGGAGTATGGTGCCGTCACCTTGCGCGGGAGCGATGCCGACCCTGGCTTCGCCACGTCGCTGTTCCTCCACAGCACGGTGATCAGTAAGAATGTCCCTGGCCGGGTTACAACGGATGCCGGTCTGAAAAGTTTTGCTACAGATGGTCCTCTGCCCGTGGTGAGTGCCGGGGCGCCGGTCGGAACAGTCTATTCATTTTTTGGAGATGAGCACGGTTGTCTCAGCTTTCCATCTCCCACAGATAGCTTGCCGCTTGGCAGCATCGTCACATTCGTAACGCCTCACTGCGATCCGACGATAAATCTGCATGATTACTTGCACGTCGTGCAACACGACAGACTTGTCGACATCTGGCAGATCACCGGGCGGGGCGTCCTGTAGCCCGGACTATGAAGATGTCCTACTTCTGAATGAGACATCGCGAACATGTTTCCGAATTTCCGCTAAGGCCATCATCAAAAAGGATAGTAGCCACATGGTGAGCTATCGACGGCTACCGCCTTGTACCTGGCTCGGCTGGGTAGGTGACGAGATAGAACAGAGATTTGCTTCTGTTCAGGTCCTTGTGCGAATGCGGAACGAATACGCATAGCGACAGGGCGGCTCGCCGGGAAATTGAATCTCCAAACCTTCCGCGTTTCTTGTCCATTTCACATCGGCCCTGGAGCCAAGCAGTTCCACTCGTCCTATCGCGCCGGGATGGTGGATGGATCCTTCAGCAAGTGACTTGATGAGTATTTTTCCGCTGGCCGGCAACCCAAGTGCTATCGCATAGAGGGTGTCCCCTTTGGTTGTGAATCGTATGTCGCTGGAGTCGAAGCTGAGCTTGTTCAGCTGATACATCGGTAGTGCCGAAGACTTCTCTGCGGCAGGTCCTTCTCCATACACGGTCCAGGGCCGCGTACCTTTGATGGCTTCGCTGTTTACCTGTTGCCATGCGGCAAACTCTTCGAGGAATGCGATCTCATCGCTGTCTGGCTGCCCGTGCCCGGGGATTGGAATACTTAGTAAGAGATTTCCGTTCTTACTGACAACGTCGACGAACAGAGGAATCATCAAGGAAGCCTTCTGATAGCTGTGTTGCTCGAAGACTTTTCGATCGTAGTGCCAGTGCCCGATGCAGGCCTCGGTCTGCCATGGCTTCTCCTGCAACTTGTCAGCGAGCGACATTTCGAAATCACGGGTTAACGTACCCCACACAGGTTCAGGTACCTGCTTCAGGTCAACTACTCCTTCAAGCTTTCCATGATGTGCCTGCATGTTCCTGTTGTAGAAGTAAGCCATGATCTGCGGTGCCAGGTCCGGTACCCCCAGCCATACAGCCAAATCCATGTTGGGAGTGCCGCGATCAAAATCGAACTGGGCACCATCATCAAAATTGAGGATGTCGGGCGAATAGTTGTCGATCACATCCTGTACGCGCCGCAAAAACTGCTGCACGAACTCGGGGCACGGTGAGCCTTTCGCATGGGGCATGCCGTTGATCATGCGAGGATCCATGCCCTGCCACCATTTCCCGTAGCTATCCGCCTTGGTCTGCAACCCATCGTAGGGAACTCCCGCAAGCGGACCGCTGGTATCACTCTTGTAGCGGACCGGAAGAAATTCATCCCACACTCGATGCGGCGTGCCGTGATAACTCACGCCGAACCGCATTCCGTTTGCACGCGCCGTTTTAGCCCAGGTGCCAACAATGTCTCGCTTCGGCCCGATATTGACGCAGTTCCATGGCTGGTACTTGGAGTTCCAGCAATCGAAGTTGTCGTGGTGCGTCGCAAGGGCTACAAGATATTCGGCGCCGGCGCGCTTGTACAACTTGACCAGCGCCTCAGGATCCCATTTTTCTGCTTTCCATAAGGGGCATATGTCCTTGAAACCAAACTTCGAAGGATGTCCGTAAGTCTTGACGTGATACTCATACTGCGGCGATCCCTGCATGTACATGTTGCGTGCATACCAGTCGCCCTGCTCCGGCACACATTGCGGACTCCAGTGTGCCCAGATCCCGAACTTCGCATCGCGGAACCAGTCTGGCGTCTGGTAGGCCTTTAGCGACTCCCAAAAAGGCAGGAAGGGCCCGTCCGGCGTCTTTCCGCTGAAGAATGGCCAGTCGGCGCGAGCGATTCCAGATTGAGATAGTGCGAAGAATGAGGCTCCGCCCGCCAGAAATGTTCGACGATTGATCAATGCTGTCCCCTGTCTCTGTTCACAGATTTGCGAAGCGTGACGTTCATGCTCGCGGCCCATACTACTGATGAGAGCAGTTGTACCCCCGCCTGCTGCGCGCAAGCCATCTGCATAGCAGCGTTTGACTCCGAATCATCTGCAAGGCACCGTTCAAGCTCGCGATTCAAAGCCGATACGTAGAGCGATTCTTGTCGAGCGCAGGTCCGCCGCAATGCTACTGGGCATGCAGACCTGGCGTATCAGGTTCCTGCAGCTTTGCAGAGGCTTGCGCCTCGACCGCTGCGTCTTCTGGCCTGCCCAGCAAACGGTAAGCCTGCCCCAGCAAGGCATGAGCCATGGCATTCCTGCTGTCAATCTCAATGGCGTGCTTGAGATATACAGTCGCCATGAGTGCTTCGTTCTGCTTCAGCATTACCTTGCCGAGCAGGATGTAGGGGATATTCAGAGTTGGCTCAAGAAGAACAGCGCGGTCGAGCGATTTTTGCGCATTGGCGTAATCACCGCTGCGCAGGTAGGCATCGCCGAGACGATCGTAGACTGTGCCAAACATCGGGTTCAGATCGCGCTCCATGGTGAACTGCGAAACGGCTTCCGGAAGATGTTCACGGGCGAGAGCGATCTGGCCCAGCAGCAGGTGAGCAGCGGGCAGATCAGGCTTTAACTCGAGCGCCCTTGCAGTCGCTTTCTCGGCCGCCGGAAGGTAATCGCGGCGTAGCAGCATCCGCCCTTCCAGCAGGTAGGCAGAAGCCGAATCAGGCTGAAAGTCGTACTGCAGGGCGAAGGCATGGCGCGCGTCGTCAAAGCGATTTGCATCCAGGTAGCAGAGGCCCAGCACATACTGCGGATCCACATTCATCTGCGCCGACGAACCGCCTGCCTTCTCAAGCAGCGGGATTGCTTCCGCGGACCGGCCCAGGCGGAAAAGGCAGGCGCCTTCCATTTTCATCGCTTCTACATCGGACGAGTCCTGCAGGAGTGCTTTCGCAAATGCAGCGGCCGCATTCTGAAGGTCATTCTTCTCGTAGAGAATGAGACCTCGCAGGTAGGCGGCTCCCTTCGGCGCCGCGTCAGGAGCAGAAGGGGGTGCAAGTAAGTCAAGCGCCTTGTCCAATTGGCCCTTGTTCATCAGCATCCGGGCTTCGGCAACGCGGTCTACGGCCTGACTGCTTACGTGCGTGACGAAGAGAAAGGCGAGGCATGCAAGAAAGAGCAGCGCCCGTCCCCTTCGGGCGCAGACGAAAGGAAAAGGAACACGTTGCATGTAGATGTATCTTCCTTGCTGATGAACCTGCCTGTGATCAAGCGGGCACCTAGAAAATCGACAAACGCGATGCAAAGACTCACCAGTAATACGCAGCAACCACCTGGGGCGGCCCCGCGATGGAATCTGTGATTTTCGTCTGGATTACGACTTCCAGGTTCCGTTTCGGCCAGTCTGCCGGAGCGTCCTTCAGACCTTTTTCGAGGTACTCCGGGTGAGAGACGAATTCAGCGGCAGCCTGCGTTCCAGTGCCGTCCACCCCGGCGACGATGGCTGTGAACTGCCCGGTTTTCGAGTCGAGAATACGACCGACAATCGCAAAGTTGACGGTCTCGCCTGCTGCATTGACTGCGTACTGGGGCCACACATGGCCGCCCGGTGTCTGCTCCTGGATCGAAAACTTTCCCTGCTGCTCAACGAAAGCGTAATGAAGGCTGGCCGTCGCATCCATCGTCCAGCGATTGTTGAAGGCCCCAACGACAACTGCAGGGGAGTTCCTCAGATCTTCATAGGAATAGTTCGAGCCGATGCGTACCTGGCTCGGCTTCCCCAGCTTTCCGAAAAGGCCCGACATACTGACCCCTGCGTACGCGTCGCCGATCGCTACGCCGTACTCGGGATAGACGGCCAGATCGCCCCACGTGACCTTCTCATTCGGATCGATAGGCAAAGGATGGTTGAAACGATCCACCTCCGTCCGAAAGGTTCCGGGATGCGTCTCTTCATACTTTTTGTAAAGTCTCGCTGATGGCCGATAAACCACCGGCTTTGCGAGACAGATCAAGACCGGCTGCTGCGTAGCGAAGACCGGACTCCAGAATTGCTCCATGACGGTCTTCCCGTGCGTCGTTCGCTGCGAGTACATGAAGCCAACGCCCACTGCGGATAGGACGATCAGCAGGCAGATCGCGACGGTCAACAATCTACGGGGCGGCTGTTGCTCGAATCCCCGGGTGACGGGAGCATTGTCGGGAGCGACGCTCTTTGGGTTGGACAGCACCACAGAACGGAGGTCCGAGTGGGTATCCGCATAGATCTCCGCACTGGGTGTTTCTGAGTCCGCTTCACCTGCTGGCGTGTTGACCGTCCACTCAAAAATTGGCGAGTAGGAGCCGACGGGTAGCTTGATAGCGATGGGCGGTGCACCCTCAAGCATCTGGTAGTACTGCTCGAGCCGGCGGCGGACCTCACCAGCCTGAACGCGGACGACGGGATCTTCGCCAGTCGCATAGTCAGGCGACCGCTGGAAGACCTCGCATCCGATAGTTCGTTCTTTCAGCCGGTCGAGATGTCCGGCAAGCTTCTGATGCACCACATACTGAAGAAACTGGCGACTGCGTCCCGCACTCTTGAAGTGGCGGCTGGCGAGAATGCGGTCGAGCTCCAGGAGAACCGCTTCGGACTTCGCAGCGTCCACTTTGGCAACTGGGAGCGGGAACGCGGCTCCCGTCTCGCGATTTGATCTTTCGACCGCTGCTTTCATCAGGATCTGACCGACTTTCAATAGAGGCGGCTCGTGCAAGTCAACGCGCCGCGGATGTCAGCCTGAATGCTCAAGCCCGCAGCATCTGATCCGCAATGGCTTCAACTATCAGCCCAGCTAAACATTTCATTCCACGAGGCTTCGCGGCAGGTCATGATGGTGAAACGTTTTCACGAACCCCGCTATTCCCTGGACCAGAAGTAGATACAAGCGTTACATCCCCTGTCAAGCGTCTTTCGTGTTGGCAGCGGACCTCAAATCAGCTTTTGAAATCGAGATTCGCGAGTCTGCCAAGCGCAGCGTCGAGGATAGTTCTGCAACAACAACGGTGCACTAAAGATGGCCATTTGACCTAACTGACACTAACGCTTGCGATAGTTACTGCCTGCGCGGATGTTCAAAGCAGAGTTGCGGCGTTAGAGTTAGCGAACAAAATTTCGCAGAAAAATGCCGCAAATAGTGAAATCCCTACTGTATGACACCGTATCTTACTTGCCCGCTCTCCACCTTTAGGCTTAGTGTGCTCGCGTCTTAAAGAATCCATACGAAGCAGGATGGAACGAAAGCGTCCAGGTATACCGCGATACCGGGTCGGCGGAGCTGAAAGGACAAGAATGAACGCCCGCTGCCGGAAAATCCGGGTATCGAAATCGTCAAAAAAAGATTTAGCTGCAGGCAATTGGTATTTGAGGAGGCGTAATGAAGCAACGAAACGAGAGGGTGCTGGCAATCGCGATGTCGGCCGCAGTGTTCGCCACTGTCGGCGGACGGACCCATACTGCCGGTGCCCAGGCAATTTACGGAACGATATACGGTACGGTCACCGACTCAAGTGGCGCGGCCATCTCCAACGCCACGATCACCGTGACGGACGAGAGCAAGGGAACCACGGTCAAGGTGACCTCCAACCAGTCGGGCGAGTACACGGTGCCGAACCTGATCCCCGACGCCTACGACGTTAAAGTGACGGCCAATGGATTTGGCGCGGTGGAGAGTCATGGCCTGCAGGTTGCCGCTGACACCTCACCGAAGGTGGATCTTCAGATGAAGGTCGGCACCGCCAGCGACACGGTGACGGTCACTTCCGCCGCCCCGCAGCTGCAGACAGATCGCGCTGAAGTAGGCACTGTTTTCAATGAAAAGACAGTTGCGGATCTGCCGATCGTGGGACGTAACTTTGCCAGTCTGCAATTGTTGATCCCGGGGGCCCAGGCGATGGGCTGGCAGCAGAATAATGCTGAAGACGCGCAGGGTAGTCCTACGGTAAACATCGCGGGCCAATCCTTCTCAGGCGTTGGCTATGTACTGGATGGCGCGGCGAACCAGGATCCAATCCTGGGACAGATCGTTATCAATCCTCCGCTGGATGCTGTGGGCGAGGCCAAGATCTCGACCCAGAGCTACGACGCGGAATTCGGGCAGTCGGTTGCGGCAGTCGTCAGTGCACAGACCAAGTCCGGCACCAACAGCTTCCACGGCGATGTGTTCGACTATCGGCGCAGCGGTGAACAACTGGCGCGCAATCCCTACAACCAGTTTGCTCCATACTCGGCAACGTCTACACGCTTGACGCCTCCTGCTCTTTATAGTCAGTTTGGCGGATCGATCGGCGGTCCGGTCCTTAAGAACAAGGCATTCTTCTTCGGCGACT
The DNA here is from genome assembly GCA_964658265.1 of uncultured Acetobacteraceae bacterium. Lineage (GTDB taxonomy): Bacteria > Acidobacteriota > Terriglobia > Terriglobales > Acidobacteriaceae. The sequence continues at coordinate 66,347 of CAZZYN010000003.1, forward strand.
ACCAGGGAGTCCGGCAGCGTAATGGCGCCTCTGCTCAGGCAACTGTGCCGACGGTGCTGGCTCATAACTCATGCCTTACCGGCCCGGGATGTGACCTCAGCGAGTTTCTAACGGGACGCGGCGCCCAGCAGGGACAGATCTACAACCCACGCGCCGGGGCCGCGCCATTCGCGAACAACTTTATCCCGAGGCAGTATCTCTCGCCACAGGCGCTTTACTTGTTGAACCTGATCCCGCTGCCGAATTCGCCGGGAACGCAGAACGGTACGGCCAACAACTATAACGCTGGTGGCAATGGCGTCACGAACCAGGACCAGTTCGATACGCGCGTCGACTACGAGGTTCGCGAATCGATTCATGCCTTTGGCCGCTACAGCTATTTCACCAATGCAAACTCGGCTGCGACGATATTTGGAGCAGCGGGCGGTCCCGGACTGGCGTCGGTCGCCAACAACTTCGGCGGCTCGGCTGCTGGTCGCAACCAGAGTGCGGTTGCCGGCATTGATGACGCGCTGAATTCCAAGCTGCTCACCGACTTCCGGCTGGGCTACCTGCGCTACCACGTATCAACGCAGAAGTATGACGGATCGCAGCCATTGGCGACGATGGCAGGCATTCCGGGCTTAAATCTCGACTCGTCCTTTACCTCTGGCGCTCCGGGCTTTTTTATGACCAACACGGGCGGCACCAGTGGCGACGGACTCACCAGCTTCGGCTCGAGTCTGCAAGTGAACGCATGCAACTGCCACCTGCTCGAGACTGAAGATCAATACCAGGTCGTGAATAACTGGACGAAGATTTTCGGGAACCACTCATTCCGGACTGGCGTCGACCTGCGCTATTCACGGAACCTGCGGGTTCCGAGCGACCAGAATCGGGCCGGCGAGCTCACGTTCAGTGCCACGGATACCGAAAATGCCGGACTGGGCAATCCGGGCGGCCTAGGACTGGCGACCTTCCTGCTGGGCGATGTCACGAATATCCAGCGTTACGTAAGCAGCAGTACCAATGCGAAGGAAACTCAGAAGAGGATCTACAGCTACGCGCAGGATACCTGGCGCGTGACCCCCAACCTGACCCTGAACCTGGGGCTGCGCTGGGAGCTGTATCTGCCGGAAACAGTGAACGGCAAAGGCCAGGGCGGCTTTGCAGATCTGACAAGCGGCACCATCAACGTCGCGGGCTACGGCCCTTACAACACGTCGATGAATGTCAAGAAAGACTACAACGCATTCGCGCCGCGTATTGGTGTGGCGTACCAGCTTGATCCCAAAACGGTGATCCGGACTGGCTATGGCCGAAGCTTCGACATCGGCGTATTCGGTACCATCTTCGGTCACGTAGTCACCCAGAACCTTCCAGTACTCGCGAACCAGAATCTTACCAACGCCGGTCCGAATACTTCGGCGTTCAACCTGGCCGACGGGCCGGCACCGTTCGTCTTCCCGACCATTCCTGCATCCGGACAGATCACCATTCCTAACGGTCTGAGTGCAAAGTTCCGGCAGAATCCCAACGTACTGCCAACCGTGGATGCCTGGAACCTAAGCGTTCAGAGGCAGCTGACCAGCACCCTCTCAGCAACCCTGGCCTATGTGGGCAACAAGGGTACGCACACCTTCTCCGGCGATGGACAGACCACCAATCCTAACCAGCCGGCGGCCTGCCTTTCAGGCAACCAGAGCTCGACGGGCCAGGCGCTCTGCTGGAATCCAAGTGCTCCTTCTACGCCCCTTGTAGCCGGACAGACGGAAACCAGCAACACCAGCTTCATGCGTCCTTACTTCGCCAAGTTCGGATGGACGCAGGACCAGACCTACTATCACGATGGATTCGACACGCACTACAACGCTTTACAGGCGACCCTGGATAAGCACTTCGCGCAGGGTCTGCAATTCACCGCGCGCTACTCGTGGCAGGCGGCCTTCAATTATGGAGGCGACTACCAGGAGATCAATCGGAAAGTGAACTACGGAAGATTCGACGACCTGCGGCAACAGGAATTCCAGTTCTACGGAAATTACGAGTTGCCATTCGGGCATAATCGCAAGCTCTTCAGCAATGTTCCGGGATGGGCCAACTATCTCATCGGGGGATACGAACTGAATACGTCGTTGAACCTGTCGAGCGGGCTGCCCTTCACCCCGAGCTATGGCGAGTGCGGAGCGGATATTCCGTCCGGACCCTGCAGGCCCAACAAAACAGATGCCAACTTGCCGCTGAAATTGAGCTCCTTTGATCCGACGACCCACCAGCGGACCTACTTCACGCCGGTGACCAGCTTCGGACCCAACGGAACGACGTCCGGAGTCTTCAGCAGACCCAACATCGACCAGTTCGGCACTGTGCAACGCAACAGCTATTTCGGTCCCGCGTTCTTCAACGACGATCTTTCCATCTTGAAGAACATTCCGATACACGAAAGCGTCCAGGCCCAATTCCGTGTAGACGCATTCAATGCCTTCAACTACATCAGCCCGGGAAATCCGGGGAACACTTGTATTGATTGCACTGGCTCCGGAGTGATAACCGGGATGGCCATTGGATCGCAACCGCGGCAGCTGGAGTTTTCAGCGACGATCAGCTTCTAACCTGGCGAACTCGACGCCCGTGGGCGGCAAGACTTTTTGTCGCTCCAGTCGAATTCCCTCTCCCCAGCCGCGCAATGTCTATGATTGCGCGGCTGTTTTTTTCTCAAAATTCAGACCCCGAGCTTGATAGATCCATGACCTTCCAGTCATCGCGCCGCGACTTTCTAACACGAGCTTCACTCGCTGCCGGCGCTATGGCGCTGCCAGCGCGACGCTTGTGCGGTGAAGCCTCCACACAGGTGGACGCGCACATTCAGATTTTGCCGGACGAGCCTATCGGTACGATTGCCCCGGAGATCTATGGGCACTTCATCGAAGAGCTCGGCGGAGTAGTTCACGATGGCGTTTGGGTAGGCAGGCAATCGTCGATTCCCAACGACCAGGGCGTTCGCAAGGCCTTTATTGATTCCATGCGTGCCATCCATGCGCCGGTGCTTCGCTGGCCCGGCGGCTGCTTCGCTGACAGCTATGACTGGCGTGACGGCATCGGAACACAGCGTCCGCAACGCGCTGCCTTCTGGGGGCAGGAAGATTCCAACCAGTACGGCACACATGAGTTCATGCACACATGCAGGGCAATCGGCTGTGAACCTTATCTGGCAGCCGATCTGCGCGCTCTTCCAGCTCGCGACTTTTATCAGTGGATCGAATACTGCAACGCCCCGGCAGGTATTGGCAATGACCTGGCCAACCAGCGCGAGAAAAATGGCGATCGCGAGCCTTTCCATGTGAAGTACTGGGGTGTCGGCAATGAGAGCTGGCTCTGTGGTGGCGCAATGTCTGCCGAAGAGTACGCGACCTTGTACCGGCGCTACACGACCTTCCTGCCGACGTACAACGGACAAAGTCCTCACCTGATTTCTGTTGGGCCCAACGGTCTTGACCTGGAATGGACGCGGCGCGTGACGAAGGCCATGGACGGGGTAAAGCCTTGGGGATTGTCGACGCATTACTACGTCAGCGGCGGCTCGGCTCACACGATGGACGGCGATGCGCTGAAGTTTACGGATGACGAGTACTACCTGGTTCTGTCGCGCGCGCAGATGATGGAAAGCATCCTGCAACAACACTGGGCGGTATTGCGGGAGGACGATCCGGAGCACAGGATCAAGTTCGTGGTGGATGAGTGGGGCGTCTCCTCAGGCACCGGGTCGATGATTGGTCCGAAGTACGCATTGTCGCAAGTGCCCACGATGCGCCATGCACTGGTGAGCGGGATCACCTTCGACGCATTTCAGCGCAACGCAGATAAAGTTGCGATGGCCTGCGTAGCCCAAACGATCAACTGCCTCCATTCGCTGATGCGGGCGCGCGAAGACAAATTTGTGACGACTCCGATCTACAACGTCTTTCAGATGTACATGGCACACATGGGCTCGACTTCACTGCGAACTGAATTTGCCGCCGCGTCCATACAGGACGTGTTGGCACCCTCCGTGGCAACCAATATCTGGAAGGTCTTTGGCTATGTGCCACCAGGCCCGACGCTGCCAGGACTTACAGGTTCAGCTTCGATTCGCGGGCGGGAGATCCATTTAACAGTGGTCAATCCGCATATCTCTACGCCACTACTGACCCAGATTTCCATTCCTGGTGTAGCAGTGAAAGCTGCGGCTGGCTACGTTCTTCAGGGTAACGACATTCATGCGCACAATACCTTCGACACGCCGAACGCAGTGACGACGCGGCCAGCCGCGATGATGGTGGGGATGCGGAGCGGGAGTGGCATGCTGCACACTTTTCCTCCTGCCAGCGTAACGGCGCTGACGTTGTCGATCTGACATTCGGTTGAACCTAACTCAAACCATGAAAGCTCGTGGGTAAATACATGCTGATTGCAAGCAACAACACTAAACGTGGCCGTACCGATTACGAATCAATTGGCTGGCGACAGGTTGAGAAACTGGCGTTGCGCGTGCTCGGCGCTCTCCTCATGGCAGCGGCCTTCACCGGCGCGACTCTTGCACAAAGCGGTCCGCTGGTACTGGAACGCGGCGGCCGCGTGATATCCCTCGAACCCTACGCGCCAAATGTCCTGCGGGTGACCCTAGGCCCCGACCGGAACGCCGTGACGAGTGCACCCGGCTATGGCATCACCGCCAGGCCTTCAGCAGAAGGCTGGAAGCGCGAACATGACTCCGAAGGCAATGATGTCTATCGTTCTGATCGCATGGTGGTGCATATCGCGCCGGGAGATCTGCCAACGGAGAAACGGCCCCATCCAATGCCGCTCGATGCGTTGAACCTCGCCTTACGCAACGTGTACTTCGGCGGTGGCGGCGGCAATGGTCCGAATGACGGCGGACGTGGCTCGCATGGCGATTCCCTGCTGGTAACGACGGCAGAAGGCAAGATGCTGCTGCACATGCGCACATGGATGATGGCGCCCGAAAGCGCCGAGGTCGCGGAAAACGACACGGGCAATGCTGCGGGCAGTGGGAAGGGCTATCGGGTCTCGTCTACCTTCGATTCACCGGATGGCGAACACTACTATGGTCTCGGCCAACAGCAGAAGGGCTGGATGGATCTCCGGGATCATGAAGTAAAGTGCTGGCATGATTATGTGGCCATCGGCGGCCAGGATGTTTGTGTGCCGTTCATGGTGTCGAGTCGTGGCTACGGTATGGTGTGGGATAACCCGTCCAAAACCACGATCGACCTGGGATTCAATGGTCAGAATGTGTGGTCTTCCGAGGTAGGGGAGCGGGTCTCCTACTTCGTCATAGCGGGCCAGACCAGCGACGAGATCTACCAGGGTTATCGCCTGCTTACCGGCGTAACGCATCTGCTGCCACGCGCAACTTACGGTTATATCCAAAGCAAGGCCATCTATCCCACGCAGGAACAGATCCTGGATGTGGCGAAAGGCTACCGTGACAGGAAACTGCCGCTGGATGTAGTGGTGGTCGACTTCCTTAACATGACGAAGCAGGGCGAGATGGATCTCGACCCAAAGCGCTGGCCGGATCCCGCAGCGATGAATCGCGACCTGCACGCGATGGGCGTCGGCACGCTGTTGAGCGTGTGGCCGCACTACTCGCCCGGAACCCAGTTCTATGACATGCTCCAGAGCAAAGGATGGCTGATCCATACAAGAGACGGCAAGCCGGATTCAGGCGGTTTTCAGCAGGTGATCGGTCCGAATATTGACACCACCAATCCGGAAGCTGCACGGTGGTTCTGGGAAAAGATCCGCGACCGTTACGTAAAGCCCTACGACTTTGATTACATCTGGCTGGACGAGACCGAGCCTGATGTCGACCCGGCCAAGGACCTCTTCTCGGTGGGTTCGGGTACGCGTTTTTACAACGTCTACCCGCTCTTCCACACCGCTTCGGTCTACGACGGCTTTCGGCGGGACTTCGGGGATAGCCGCAGGGTCATGATCCTGGCGCGCGCGGCGTACCTGGGAGCGCAGCGGAACGGAACCGTCTTCTGGTCTAGCGACATTGTTTCGACGTGGGACATGCTTAAGAGGTCAGTACCAGCTGGATTGAACTTCACTGCGACTGGTCTGCCTTACTGGGATACAGACATCGCCGGATTCTTTTCGCCGTCACTGGCGGCCGACTATCACGCCGCACATAAACCGCTCATAGACGGGTCGGATGTACGCAGCACCATCGGCAATTACGAAGATTATCCGGAGCTGTTTGTCCGTTGGTTTGAGTGGGGTACCTTCCAGCCGATCATGCGCGCACACGGCGAACGCAATCACAACGAGGTATGGGCTTATGGCAAGCAGGCTGAACCAATTCTTTCGAAGTACCTTAAGCTGCGCTACCAGCTTCTGCCGTACACCTACTCCGTCGCCTACAAGAGCTACCAGACAGGCGCGCCCTACATGCGGGCGCTGTTCATGGATTTCCCGAACGACCCGAAAGCAGCAGACATCCCGGATGAGTACATGTATGGTCCGGCCTTCCTGGTAGCGCCTGTCACCGAGCAGGGCGCGGACCGTCGCAGTGTTTATTTGCCCGCGGGTAGCGACTGGTACAACTACTGGACCAGCGAGCGGTTGAAGGGCGGCCAGACGATCGAGGTCAAGGCGCCGATTGATACGCTTCCATTATTCGTGAAAGCCGGGAGCATTGTTCCAATTGGAGCCGAAGTGGAAAGTGCGGGCGCGCCCCAGGCCATCGCGTCAGTGCAGGTATATCCCGGTAACAATGGAACTTTCGACCTTTTCTCGGATGACGGGAAGACTTACGGGTACGAGGCAAACGGTGGGTCCGTTACGAACCTCACCTGGAATGATGCGGCGCACTCACTGAAACACGGAGGCGCGGCAGCGTGGAGCGGCGCCGATAGTTCCATCGTAAGAATCGTCGGAAAATAGGGGGAATCGCTTAGTGGGAGCCAGCGTCCTGCAATCAGGAGACTGGCTCCGTTCTATTGGTTGTTCATGGTGTATCCGTGGAAGCACCGCCGATTGGATGAACTGCAGCGCGCCGACGAACTACTGCAAAAGCCAAATTCTACTTCTGCAATTCATATTGAGCCTCTTTGGTCTTGACCAACGCCTGACTGATCCTGGCAGCAACGCGTAGCGCGTTGGCTGCAACCGTCAGAGAAGGATTTGTGGCCGCGCTCGTCGGCATGAAAGACGCATCGGCAATGTAAAGATTATCAATCCCGTGTGCTTTACCGTTCCGATCAACGACGCCTTTGGAGGGGTCTTCATTCATGACGCACGTGCCGCAGGGATGGCCAAAGTTAAGCTCAACATCACGCGAGATATAAAGGACGCGCCGTCCCCGCAGCCGCGATTGCAGGAGCCGGCGAAAGTACGCGGTGCGATCGCGCAGCTCCTGCCTCACGGTGTACTTGATCAGAACGCCATCTGCCTCAGCATCATCCAGAACGACCCGATTCTCCAGGTAGGGCATATCTTCAATGATGCAGGCGAAGACGGTTCCCGGACCTAGAACGCGGAACGCCAGGAACGCCGGCACGCGGAGTAGCTTGCGGATAAGGCGCAGCCTGCTCAACCAGCTACGATCAAATAAGCTGAAGAGATAGCCCTGCATCCAGCTGTAGCCGAATTCAAATCCGGTCGACTGAACCGTGCCCAGGCGTTGTTGATCGACGCGATAGAAGTCGCGAAAGGCCAGCGATTTCCGCGGACCAGTCCCCGGAAGACTCTTCTTCGGCCACAACACAAAAGTCTGCGCCGCATGGAACATTAGATTGCATCCCACCAGGCCTGAGCGATTGGCAAGCCCCTCCGGCCAGAATTGGTTTGCAGATCGCAGCAACAACTTGGGTGTATGGATTGCGCCAGCGGCCAGAATAAAAACTCTGGCTCGTACTTGAAACTCAGTCCGGTCGCGCATCAGAATCGCACGAGTCACATGGTCACTGGATGACTCAAGCCTCAACACCTCGGTGCGAGCCATGATTGTCGGCTTGCGCGGTGCCTCCGCCATGACTGTGCGCGCGTCGGTGCGGCAGTCGTTGTGGCACAGGCGGCCGAGGCACTCATCACATCCTGGACGATAGCGAATACCCACATGCAACCGGTAAGGATGCAGCCCCTTGCCTTCAAAAAACTGCAACAGGTGTGTATCGCAAGGTCCAAGCGGCGGCGGCGTTGGAATGTGACTGCCTTGTTTCACACCCAGGGGATCCTGTCCGCCAGTAACGTGAAGAAGCTGCTCAGCCTGCTCATAATACGGCAGTAATTCGTCATAGGTGATCGGCCACCCGCCGGTCGGATGCGGAGCATTCAATTCATGATCAATATCCGGCCTGTCAAAGCGTTCCAGTGCGGCCGCGTAAAGGTTCGAACTACCGCCGACGCCAGATCCCAGGGGCGCATAGGTGCGCTTCACGACTCCATCGATTTCGAATGCGCTCTGGGTCGGCCAACGGTTCTCCATGAGCCGACGCTCTTCCGTGCTGCCGCACGCAACTTCGCATGGCGGCGCGAGGTCCTCATTGCCATAGTCGATAAGCAGGACGTCGTGGCCCGCTTCGGCGAGTGCCCGGGCAGCAAAACTGCCTCCCATGCCCGCGCCAAGGACTGCGACGTCCCAGAGCCTTTGCACGTCTCGGATATCTGGCAGTGGCAAGAGATCTCCTCTGGTCCGAAGCTTAGCATCCACCTTCGCGCACCTTGTTTAAAGTACGGGTTATGAAATGCGAAAGCATGTAACCAAGGTTGCAGATCGCCTACCGACTAAGTGATTGGCGTTTGGGTGAATACAGATATCCTCGGTTTATGAAGAGGACGGGGCTTCCTGACTGTCGTCGAAGTGCAGTCTGGTCCAACGGTTCGGCTTCTGCCGGATATCACCTGAGATGGATGGGCTCTTGAGTTGTCAGCGAAGTGTGGCGTGCGTCGGGAATTACAAACGCCCTTTTCAGGTTCGCCACCATTTTCCCGAAACAGAACCTGGACAATAACAGGTGCCCAGCGGGTGATGGGTCGCTAGAAAGCTGAGCTTTATACTGATCGGAGCGGAAACCAGGAATGAAACAGCTACAAACGGTTTAAAGGGACGAAGTCGGCCAGACTGTGATGAGTAGTACTGCAGCTTTGCTGCTGATGAAGACAATTTCCAGGGGTTTGGGCCTCAGACGGTGTAAATAGTGAAGGCATTTGAAGCGGAGCGAGACGAGGCCGAAATATCGGGCCGGCCTCAAAACCAAAAGCTTGAAAAGCAGGCCATGAAGGGCACGGTTTACATTGTTGCTTTTTATGGCGTCTCCATCGCGCTACGTATGGTGAGCAGCGTGGTTCTGACGCGCCTCTTCTCACCAGAGTTCTTTGGCCTTATGACTCTCCTGACGACCGTGCTGATCGGCCTCAACCTGTTCTCCCACATCGGACTGGGTGACAGCGTCATTCAAAGTCCTCGTGGAGACGAACCACTCTTTCTAAATACGGCATGGACCCTGCAGGTGATTCGCGGAGTTGGTCTCTGGCTTGTGACGGTTCTCCTGGCGTGGCCGGTAGCCCATTTCTACCACGAGCCGCGCATGCTAACACTGTTCCCTGTTCTCGGGTTCGGCTGTGTCATTGCCGGCTTTGCCTCCACCAGTCTGCTCAACCTGGCAAGGCATCTGGGAGTCGGCAAAGCCTCAGTCCTGGAAATTGTTGGGCAGGTCGTCAACTTCGTTGTGACCTTAGTGTGGGCTTTGTACAGTCCTTCGCTCTGGGCTCTTGTCGCTGGCAGAATCGCTGCCGAACTGGTACGCACCGCCATAAGTTTCTTCATCATTCCCGAGCTGCGCCCTCGCTTCGTTCTGGACAAGGAGTGTGTCCACTCGCTGATTCACTTCGGTAAGTGGATTCTTATCGGTACAGCACTCACTTTCCTCGCCACCCAGTCGGACAGGCTGATCCTCGGCAAAATAATTTCGATCGAAGCCCTCGGCGTTTATGGAGTGGCCTACGCTTTATCCGACATGCCACGCTCTATCATCGCCATGTTCTGCTCGCGTGTAGGTTATCCATTTATTGCCCGATTTACACAGCAGCCCAGACATGAGTACCGTGACATCTTTCTGAAATATCGGATGTCTGTTCTCGCCGCTGGCGCCCTTGGCCTTGTGATCTTGATCTGCACTGGCGATCAATTGATCCTGCACCTGTACGATCATCGCTATCATGCGGCAACATGGATGGTTGGGGTGCTTTCTATCGGCCTCTGGCACACCATGCTCTACAGCACGCTCAGCCCGGCTATTCTCGCGCTAGCCAAGCCGCGCTACAACGCAGTCGCCAATTTTGTTTACTGTATCTTCTTGTTTATTACCATACCGATAGGATTTCACTTCTTCGGGATGCTCGGAGCAGTGACAGCTGTTGCGTTCAGTGACTTACCGGTCTACTTTGTTCTGCTTTACGGGGCTTACCGTGAGAAGGTCAGTACCTTGCTGCAAGATGCATGGATGACAGTCGCATTTGCCGTCACACTGGCGGCTGGACTCGCACTACGAGCAGCGCTAGGATTTGGCCAACCCTTCCAGGGAATCCGCTGAGTCCGATAGGCGCGCCAATCAAAACTATGCAGAAGAAGAAGATGCTCATCGCGCGAGGTCGCGACCGTTTAATTCGGCAAGATGGAGGATCGTTCAGAGGATTATGACGGAATCTTCCTTGCAGGTAGTCTATACAGATCCTGGTGGGCAGGGTTACCACTGTGTGTTGCACATGGCACGCCTTGCCGCCGACCTTCTGGGTGGAGAGCTGGTGGTTGTTCCCCCACAGCACATCAAGATGATCGACAAGGTAGGCGGCATCCTCTTTCCACGGAAGGGATCGAATACAACGTGCCTCCTGATCAGTCCGTCCCCGGCGGATCTAAGTTCGATTCTGCTGCTCCATAGCTGGCGAAAACCCTTCAAGCGCATTGTTGCGTGGGTCTTTGATTCGTTCTGGATCCAACTGATCCCTCCATGGGCACGGAATACACGACTGTTCGATCACATCTTTGTGACAGAGCAGGAAGATCTCGCGGATTGGCGAAAGTTGATGCATGCACCGGTCGACTGGCTTCCCTGGGGTTCGGATGTCTTGAACCTCGGATCTTCAAGTCACGTAAGGCCATTTGATCTACTCCGTTTTGGGCGTCAACCGGAGGAGTGGGACGATGACCTGATCAATCAACAGTCTTGCGAGGCACGCGGCTTGGACTTTCATGGCCGGCCGAAATCTTGGAGCGACGCGACTGATCATGAGCGCGGGCTGATGCAGACGCTAAGTGGCACAAAATTCTCACTCGCCTTTACCAACCGTGTAAGTTCAGGGAAAAATACTCATCCGAGACGGGAATACCTCACTGGAAGATGGACGGACTCATTGGCCTCCGGAGCTTCGGTCGCCGGCATTCCACCAGCAAGTGAAACGGTGCAATCGCTCTTATGGCCCGAAGCACTGGTCAATATTGGCTCGATACACCGCGAACAAGGCCTGGAAGTGCTTGCCTCTATGGTGCACAAATGGAGTCCAGAACAAGCCCGGATAAATTATCTGCGGTCGCTGGAAAAGCTGGACTGGCGGTTACGCTTCAAGACGCTCTCGCAAGCCCTACAAGTGCAATCTCCCAGACTGGACGCAGAGCTGGAGCGCCTTGACGAAGCCATTCGCTCCACGCAGGGTCCCGGAGTAAGTCTTGACAGGACGAGTCGATCTGAAGGAGCGTCCGTACGCAGCTAGTAGACCCTGTGCCACGTGCATACTACGCAGGCTTGTCCAACGAGCGAGTACAAGGCTGTATCCTGCTGAGGTACTTTGAGAGTACTGAAAGAGTTTGCTCTTACATTTACTTTCAACCTCTGAGGTCAGCTTCCGCCTAGGAAAGAAGCTTCTATGCCAAAGCTTTTCAATCGACAGAATAATCACGCTATGTGGATTGCACCAACTTTATCTCTGCTTGCGTGCTTGCTCATCTTTGTATTCTCACTCGGCAAATACTACCTGCACTATTTTCCATACGAAGATGACTTTTCGCTGATACGAGCGAGTACAGTGCAAAACTCGCCGGTCCCGATCAGCTGGATTACTAGGGGCTTTACCAACTATTTTGCAAACGATCCGCAATGTGCAACTCGGTATTTTGGTTTCGATCGTCCAGTTGTGAATGCATCCTTCTATCTCGAGAGCTTGCTCTACAGGTCTGCGCAAGGACCTCTTTTGCTCTTTACAAACTTCTCATGCTGGATCATCTCAGCATGGTTTATTTATGCAATCGCGAGGCGTCTAAATGCTTCTAATTGGATTGCATCAATTGGCATTCTGCTGTACGCCTTTTCCCCTTGCTGGTATCGGATCCTCATCCACGCTTCGTTCCGAAACAATGGATTGTCTACATGCTTTGTGCTGGCAGCGTCGTACACGTTGCTGAAACCTGGAGCGGTGCGTTCGTGGGCACGCCTGATGATTGCTGGTCTATTACTGGCTTTGGCTTCAGCATCCCACGAGCAGGGATTTACGAGCCTTCCGGTCTTCGCTCTTGGCCTAGCGTGGCTTAGTCAGAAGGTTGAAGCAAAATGGCGAATTGCCTCCGTATCTATGGCGATCTTCGTCGTCGTCATGCCGTCGATTCTGATGTCAATTTGCTTTCGGCTCATGAACCCGATGTATGGCATCAGCTATGTCACAGCAAGCTTCTCGGGCAACTTGACTCAATCGAGAAGACTAGCTGCGCATCACATTCATAATCCCATCGTGGTCCTTGCCGTAAGGCTGGTAGCAAAGGGGATCGGCACGCTGCTCAGTGCACTGGATGCTCTGACGCCACTCGGCACTGAGAATATGGCGAGTTTCAGCCCAAAAGTAGGCTGGATGCTTTTTTGCTTAGTCATCGCTGCAAGCCTTGCTGTCTATAAGCGTTTTCCTGCGCAGCTGGTCCCTCTAGGTGCCTTTCTTCTCTATGCTGTCGGGCGTAGTCTAGGGATTCCCTCGGCAGAACCACGTTTCATGGAATTGGAAGTTGCCTGGGGTGTTATTGCACTCCTATGTGCCTTGTCGAACGGGTTGCTGCTGGCCAATCGGATTGCGGTCACGTCCGGAATCGCAGCAGTGGCTGGATTGATGGCATTTAACTGCTTCAGCTATTCCGCATCTGTACTTATGCGCGCCCCGATTTTGAATGCTAGGAACGAAGTGGACCACCAAGCCTTCTACCGAATCGAAAGTGCAGCCAGCGAAGTTCCGACCGCTCAAGTGATCCTGATCAATGATCAGGCGGGCATTGAGTCATCCAGAGATCTACTTAAGCTCGCAGGTGTCAAAAGTGAAAATCCCGAGATTCTGCCTTCGATCATGAACGGTACTTCCACCGATGGCATTATGGCCGTCAATAAGTGCCCGGTCGTCACAGAAATGAAGAACGCTGCTGACCTTTTACAGGTAAAGCTTGATTATCCAGAGGGCTGTGCCGCGTCTTTCTTCGGTCGGGATATGGCGTGCATGACCTCATTTTATAGTTCGGCTGGTCGCATGCATTCCGCCTCATGGGCGAATTATCTCCAAAAACCGGAAAACCAAGGACTTTATCCATCGCCTCTCATCCACGACATCACGATCAAACCAGAAAATCCTATCCTTATAATCGCCTGGCATAGCCGCCTAGAAACACCAGTCGTACTCATTGTGCCGCGCACACAAAATCTCCCAAGTGGCTGGCAGATTCTTCATTGACATATGGAACCTTATCTCCTGTCTAGGTAAAAACCCGTCTGAAAGAGAAGCCACGAGCAGGCGTGATCGATTCGCTTTGAAGAGCTTGTCTCGGACGCACTTTGGCGGCGGTCTGAATCCATCCAAGGAGTAGGAACGAGAATTGAGGCAATTGTGAACCAAGGAAAACCGTCAACAGTGTTACCCATAACACCACCATTGCTGCCAGCATAGATAGGGTGAAGGCTCGATCTTGAAGATCTTTTGATTGCCAGGAACGCACAACCAGGGTGCGAACGTTCTCCAAGGCAATCAGAATAAACAGGTAATACGCTAGGCGACCCCACGCGAGATGAACGAGCAGGTACTGGTTATCGATTGAATTCATACCATCGACGTGAGGAATACCAGGAACACTGTATCCAGTCCATCCACCTGCTTCTGCAATCGGGGCATATTCCTGATTCATCGCTTTTCGGTACATGGCACTACCCTGCTGTTCGTTGACTGCATTATCAACGTTAGTGTAGGAATCGAAATATACCTTGGTCGCGAAGTAGCCGGCGATCAGGATCATGGCAACCACGATCGTCATGAGGCGGCTTCTTCGAAAGCGCGTAATTTGCAGGATAAGAATACCCGCTCCGAGAGCGATCTCCGGCCCTCGTGATTGTGTACCGAATACGTACAACAGCAGTAGCAGTCCTGCCAGGTGATACTTTTGTAGGATCCGCAGTGTCCTTCCCAAATCCACGCGAGCCTTGATAGATTTCAAGTAGCCGAGCCACGCGTTGAGGCAAAATGCCATGGCAAAGGCAATACCTGCACACTCACCGCCACCGAAAACCGAGCCTACTCTGCCATGCCCATTCCTGAGTTGCATCCCGCCACCATACTGCGAGGTCACACCGAAGAGTTTAGCTCCAAGTATGCCGTAGGGGCTTGAACCCATTCTCCATTCGTATAAATTACAGGGGCCATTCCAAAGTATGAGAACTACAATCCTTTGCATCGCGGCAAAACGCAGCTCAGGCTCAATCAACTGTCTCCCGACGACGTAGGCTAGGCCTAAAGCGACGAAGGTATTTATGGCTGCGAAGATGCCATCATTGAGTACTGGCTCATGCCGAATCTCACTCACACTTACACTTGCGGCATAGAGAAAAACCAGGGCATCCATCAGCTTGTATGATCCGCTTCGAATCAGCTTGAGAAATCCCACGATTCCTAGGGGAATTAGTGCATAGTCGGCGGCCGAGAAGGGCGGCAGATGAGGTATGCGAACAGCATATTCATCGGGCAAAAGAAGCAGGCAGGGAAGATATACAGACAAAAACGCAGTTGCAATGCGCCCTCGCCATATAAAAAAAAGCGAGATAAAAGCAGGCAGCACAAAGATCAGGCTCACGCGGCCTCACACGTTGACAAGCGCCGTAGCGGCTGTAGCCTATTACGACGCAAGAGAAAAAGCATGGTTCGCAACCGTGGCCTCGTCCGACTTTATGCCCTGCGCATCTATCACGCTCATCATACCCTTCCGATCAATCCGCAGCGGGAAGGGATGTTGGGCATACCCGGCAACTCTAGATGCCTCACATGACTCAGGCACAAGCTAGACAGGCTCTTCCATATACGCCAGCCAGGCTTGCCCCAGCTTTAGCACCTAGGTGTTTTGCTTTGTTCCCACAAGGTGAGCAGATAGTGTATCCGGCTTATCTTGCCCGAAGGAATACCACTAAAGATGAGCTTCGCTGCGGCATGTCGCAGCGGCATGTCAGCGCATAACGTATGCAGATCTCACAAAGGTGGTTGACGGAGCCTCAGTTTCACCAGCTTTGTAGCAAGCGGAGCTGAGGCCACTCCATAAGATAGAGTCGCGGGCCGCGACCTTTTGACATCTGCCGGCTTCCAGTCGTGAGGTTAGCTTCGTAACTTCTTGAGAGTACTGAACAGGATGGGAGGGCAAACCGCGCGGAACGCTGTCTTGACCGCGCTCGGCTTCTGTTCAACCTCTCCTGGGCGACGTACGAAGAGTGTCGAATGAGCGTCTCTCGCTTCTTCCTCCGGCCGGCCGTTCGAGTAATAGTACGTAGCGATTGACTTGCGGGTCCTGTCCGGAGGACACATCAATGGGTCTGGATGTCCATGATAGGAAGTGGAGGTAGTCGAGAAGATCGCGCAACGATTGAAAACAGGCAGTATTTTCTGCTCCGCTTGCGTCATATCTGTGTTCCACAATTCGAAATGGCCGCCATACTCTTCTTTCCAGTCTTTGTTGAGATAGACCAGCACGTTGATGCGGCGCTCCAGATTCAACCTGACATGATGATTGAAGTCTGCATGGACTGCGAGTTTACCGCCTGGCTTGATCTGGTGCAGCCCGCCACCCACGAAATAAGGATCAGGAATAACACCCTTGATGCCTGTCAAAATCTCAAGAAACTCCAGCATCGGTCGACTATTCAGAAAATAGAGTACGTCTCGAACAGCCGACGGAAGCCTCTCGACTATGTCAAATGCCAGTTTCTTTTCATTAGGACTGTCGAATTCGCTCCACTTGGCCTGTTTGGGTTCTGGAAAGTCATGCAGTGCTGCCTCGGCGACCGAGGTTGGTAAAAAGTTGTCAAAATAGATGTGTGGAAACGGACCGGCCGTGGCATATCGTCCAGCGTTGGCTTGAGCCAGTTTCAAGAGATGGTCTGCGAACGAATCACTTAAAAGTTCCTGTATGCCCATGCCTGCTGGGAGCCCGTGCGAGGAGGTCGGATAAGCGGTAGCCATTTGGATTGGTCCTTTCGTTCAAATTCTATACAGGTTGATCCTGAGAACGCCTCTAAAAAGCTTGGCAATCGCAACCCAGGTAACAGCCTTATGATGACGAAGTGTGGGAAGAGCTGACCCGTTTGGCTAACCCTAAGCTGTCGAATCGCCGACTATCGGAGTATCTATACATTGTGCTGGCAGCGAAGCCGTCCAAGCAGGGATGTCACACTGTATTGCGGATGAGATCATATCGATCTTCCGCGTCGGATCGGTGTGGTTGATTGAGGGCGCCCAGCTGGTCAACTGAAGTGGTCAACCCTCCGATTACCAGTAAGAAGGGCAGAATCATGGACCCATTCAGGAGATTATCTGCCGCCGACATCAAAATAATCACCGAGAGAGCCAGGCGCAATTCAAGCTTATCTCTGCTGCCACCAACGATGTATGCGCGCCAGGTGCGCATCACTGGGAGTATTTGCAGGGACTGCAATGCAAGCAGACCGACGATGCCATACATCCCGAATGCAAGCAGCCACAAACTCCACGGGCGGGATGAAGTTGCCCGCCACCAGTCCCAGCTTCCTGAGCCAACGATGGGCGTTCGGAGTGCGCTCGTGACATGCTGCTCGTCCTGGGAAAGTCTCCAACCAAAAGTGCCGAGTCTCATGTGCTTTAACGTGCGAGCAGCTTCGTAGGCGAAACGATTGTGTTCGATTAGCGACCGCAGAGATATCACGTTCGATAGCCGCAAACCAATGGCGGTAACGATTGCTATCAGCAGCAGCAATGCAACCACGCGCAAAAGCGCTCGGCTGCGCAAGAACGTGAACAGAAGGCAAAAGCCCAGTAGGACGATGCTGCCAACCGATTGACAAAGCAGGGTGGTCGCAAACAAAGCGGCGGCAGCCCAGGCGATCGGAATACCGGCGATGGACTCTGCCAGCCGCCGTCTCCACAGCCATATGGCGATCAAAGCTGAACTAGCCATCCATATGCCAAGTTGGTTTCCGTCTTCAAGGAGGCCTATCGGACGGTAACCAATAAAGCGTTGCGCACCCACCCATCGATAGGGCTCATACCCATAAAGATGCGCATAAAGCTGAGGTCCAGTAAAAAACTCCACGATACATATCGGAATATAACCCAGGCCTGCTACTACGATTGCCTTTGCGGCTAGCAGAAGGGAGCTTGTATCGTTGCAAAACAGGCGACCAACAAGGTAGGGGATGCCCCATACTAAACATTGATAGAGTTCAGCCTGTAGAGCGGGAAGCGCCTGCTGTGAATTAAAGAGAGCTGCGAGAACGGGAGCCAAGCACCATGTCAGCATCGGCAGATCCCACAGACTTACCTTGAATCCACTGATCGAGCTTCTATGAAATAAGAGAATTCCTGCAAGACACGTGATCGCAGGCAAACTTGCCTTCGTGAGAAAGTAGGTGGAGGCAAGATCAACTCCCAGTATCCAGTATGGGAAGGCTGCAGCAGAGGGAACGAAGCAGGCAGCAGGCAGGACCGCCCATCCCGCAAAAAAATTGATCAACACAGCCACTCGGACAGGAAAGCGACGAAAGCAGTACAGGCTGACCGGCAGCCACGCTAGGAATGCAATGATTGGTGGAATCATCAGGTTTTCCCAAAAAGAGGGGGCTTTTCTATGACAGGTTCGGGACCCTCATGATCATAAGCCATGGCTCAATTGATCCCACCCGCGCAGTCGGGATTGTCTCGTACGCGACTGCCTTTATCTGCTCCGCTGTTGCGTGGCGGCGGAGAAATTTGACCACACCCGTTGCGCGACTAGCTGCCGTGTTGATGCTGATCGAAGGCGCATTGTTGGTGGACATGACTTTCAACCTGCGCTGGAAACTTCACCAGGCACTCATGAATGTGGCGTTACAAAATCACGAATACAATCAGCGGGGCGTTCCTCAGATTGCTGCCGTAAGCCTGTTGGGCTGCTTACTTGTGCTGGCTCTGCTTTGGACATGGAAGCGGCTTAAGGGTCGCGGTACAACCTTCGTGGCAATGGCTGGTGCGATCCTTTCCATAACCTCATGGTGTACCGAGGTAGTCTCGCTGCACGCGGTCGATCACATTCTCTACCATCCACTCAGTGGCGTGAAAGTTGTCAGCGGTTTGTGGATCCTGTCATCCATACTGAGTTCGGTCGGTATCCTGGGAGACCCGCGCTAAGCAGCAATACACGGGCTTTGCCTGCTGAAGAGCCGCCTGTCGGCGTTCAAAGCATGTTGCATGTCTTTCGTGCGCGCGCAGCAAAGCTCATCGACGGGTTCTACTTCACACTCACTTTTCTTGCGCCAGCGTGATTGCGACATCCAGTTGTCTATTTGTGGCAGCCGTCTGCCGGCAGCTCTAAATCCGTTCACTTCTTCAAAGATGGTTATGGAAATCAGCTGATCTCCATTGCGTCGCACAGTCAGCCATTGCCAGTGAATGACATGGTTTAGGCACATTGGGCCTTATCGAAAGCTGGTCCTTTCGCCAGCGACATCGTACTGCTATTTGCGAATCTTGGAACGAACCTAGATATTGCCAGCGATGCGTAAAACTTATCAGGTCGTTCCGATGGGTGGGCATTTTTTTCCATTCAGCTATGCATTACTGCATATCGTGCCGAAAAAGTTTTCTATTGCGTGCAACTTTCGCGTTATCTCGCCCAAACTCGAATTCTTAGTTACAAAAATCATTTATATCTAAGAGCAAGCAATCCTACCTCCTTTGCTCGGAGCCATGTTGGTGATGCCAGTCATCAGATCGCATGGCTGAATGAGTGTACGTAATTCACCTATATACACACCTTTGTCAAATGACCGGAGCAGTGTGTAATTTTTTCCTGTCATCTATTTTTTTAATTAGCGCTTTATATAGAAGGAGTTGTGAATGATCGAGCGTAATTTATTCCTCGAGCTGGGCATTTCAGCTCATAAGAAAACAAATTTGGTATCGGGAATGGATGGTGTGCCGATAAGTTGGGGTATGAAGGGCAAGCGTCTTTTATATTTTTTGGTATGTTCGGTGGTTCTGACTGGGATGTCTCGTGTGGTGAGCGCTCAGGCGATCAATTGTTCTTCGGGTTTTAATACGACGAGCACGGCCGATGGTGGCTGTGGCATCAGTGTGAACGGGCAGGCCGCCGATTTCTGGATTGGCAATCACCCTTCCTCGATCCTGAGCGGCTCGTCGGCGATTCTTGCGCCTTCGCATGCAGGTCATCTGAGCAACTCACTGATCAAGCAGGTGGCGGTCAACAACCAGGCGTTTACAACCAGCTTCCGCTTTGTTCCGAACGGGCTCAATGTGGCCTTTATTCTGGAAAATGACCTCAATCCGGGTGCGGGACAGTATCCGTTTATATTTGCTGCCGGAGCCGGCGGTGAGGGAGGATTGTCGCAGTTTGCCGGCGGTTCAAACATTCCCCCCAGCCACGTATTTGCTCTCATGCTGGATCAGTACAGTCCGCTGGTCAATGATGGCAGCGGTCAATTTACCTACAGCTCGGCGCAGATCTACCAGACCCTGCAGGTAACCGGTGGCGTGCAGTCCCTTGCCGGCTATCTGCCTGAATATCCGATCAACAAGATCAGCACCTCACCGGTTGCGCTCAATGCGCCAGCCAATGCCCAGGCCACCACCACAGGCCACACCTACTCGGCCACCATCAACTATGACGGCTACACGCTCACACTGAACCTGTTCGATGTGACTGCCGGTGGCTCCTGCCCGGGCGCAAACTGCTTCACGCACACCTGGACGGGGGTCTACATCCCCGAAATTACCGGGGCAACCACAGCCTACGCAGGTCTGGTCGCAGGTACGTCGGGCGCCGGCGGCGGGGCACCCAATCCGCTGCTGATCGATTCGTTTACCTACGCGGCAACTACGCCCACCGGCGCTCCCAGCTTCACCGCCTGGAATGCCAACTCCACCTACAACATCGGCACCGTCTCGGCCGCGAGCCCCGTTTACTCCGTGGCACCGGGTACCTATCCCGGCACCCAGACCGTGGCCATCTCTACCTCCACCTCTCCGCACAACTACATCTGCTACCTGCTGTCGTCCACCACCCCGGCTCTCTACCCGCAGCCGGATAACAACGGCGGCTGCAGTACAGGCACGCTCTACACCACGCCCATATCGATCGCCAGCACTGCAACCCTCTACGCCATGGCCGGCAGCAACAACGCTGCCTTCCCGCTCGGTTCCGTCGCACCTCCAGGGCTCGGACCTCCCAGCACGCTCGTCGCCGCCACCTACACCATCGCCGCCTCCTCCGTCGCCGCCACTCCCACCTTCTCCCCCGCCGGTGGAGCCTACTCCTCAACACAATCCGTCACACTCAGTGATCAAAGCCCAGGCGCCGTCATCTACTACACCACTGATGGGAGCGCCCCCTCCGTGTCATCCAATCGCTACCTTCAGCCCTTGAATGTCGACTCATCGCAGACGCTGAGGGCCTTAGCAGTGCTGGCCGGCTCGGCCGACAGCCCGTCTGCTTCTGCGACATTTGTTATATCTTCCGGCATCCAGATTCCTTCGCTGACATTCTCGCCTTCTGCTGGAACCTATGCGGCCGCCCAGGTCGTGACCATAAACAACGCACCAACGGGAGCAGATCTTTACTACACCACGGATGGAACTACACCAACGGCATCATCCAGTAAGTATTCAGGGCCTGTGAAAATCGCTTCGACAGAAACACTTAAGGCGATAGCCGTTGCTGCCGACCATCCTGACGGTGTCGTAGCCGCAGCTGCCTACAGTATCTCTCCCGCGGTGTTTGATTTTAGCGCTGGCTTTAAAGACCATCCGTCTGCGGTGGTCCCTGTTGGAGATGCTCACTACTCCGCTTCCTCAATTCAGCTGACCAGCTTAATGAGCAATGCGGCATCGAACGCATACTTCACGCAACCCGTGAATGTGAAAGCATTCAGTACAACGTTCACGTGGTCAGCCAGATGCCCGAGTGTCAGTAGCGGGAATGGTTGCGGCGACGGCTTTGGATTCGTCATCATCAGCACATCAAATCCAAATTCACCCAGTTTCTGGTCGGGCAGTCCTGGTGGAAATCTCTCATGGGCCTCAGAATGCACCTTCGGTGGAAGCTGCGAACCTATCAAGTCCGTAATGGTCAAATTCGATCTCTACGACAATGTAACGGGTAAGCCGGGCGTCAACTTGACTGGTTATTACACTGGAGGCGAATACCCCCAGGCTCCGCATGCTCAGTACGACATGGCGCCTGCGGGAATCAAAATCCAGGATGGTCACATCATGCAGGCCACACTTACTTATGACGGTGCCGTTTTGCGTGAGAAAGTGACCGATACAGCTACTAATACTACCTACACCAATCAATACACCACGAATATTCCCGAATTAGTAGGGGGCGATACCGCGCTGGTAGGATTCGCGGGAGGTACAGGAGGTGCACGGGTTCAGCAGAACATCAGAAGCTGGATTTACACCGCCGCACCTTAGAGACTTCAACTCGAAACGTCATCGACTAGACCATAGAGAGCACACGGCAACGGGACTCCATGCTTCTGCTAAGAACAGAGACATGGAGTCTTTTTTTGGTGCTCGTCTCGTTGCGCTGCTGCATCCGTGTTTTTCTTCGCGCCCCGATGGAACGATTCGACTTTTCGAAAGGCTCGGGAAAAAGCCTTGCGGCAGGATGGATCCGCCCGATGCGTGTAATTTATGCCCGCCATCAAGGATAAATTTCTTGGAATCGCGCAGTTATGTGGGTATATCTCGCTCGACTGCTAAGAAGATATGCAGCCTACAACTTATGTAGGAACCATTTTGCACACTTAGTTCAGCCTTCAGTGTTAGTAACTCCCCCTATACTCCGACTTGAGCAGGGCAGGAGCGGCATTTGAAGAGCTTTAATCCAAGAAATGAGTGGCATCGAGGTCCGGCTTTGTCGGGAATGGATGGTGTGCCGATAAGTTGGGGTATGAAGGGCAAGCGTCTTTTATATTTTTTGGTATGTTCGGTGGTTCTGACTGGGATGTCTCGTGTGGTGAGCGCTCAGGCGATCAATTGTTCTTCGGGTTTTAATACGACGAGCACGGCCGATGGTGGCTGTGGCATCAGTGTGAACGGGCAGGCCGCCGATTTCTGGATTGGCAATCACCCTTCCTCGATCCTGAGCGGCTCGTCGGCGATTCTTGCGCCTTCGCATGCAGGTCATCTGAGCAACTCACTGATCAAGCAGGTGGCGGTCAACAACCAGGCGTTTACAACCAGCTTCCGCTTTGTTCCGAACGGGCTCAATGTGGCCTTTATTCTGGAAAATGACCTCAATCCGGGTGCGGGACAGTATCCGTTTATATTTGCTGCCGGAGCCGGCGGTGAGGGAGGATTGTCGCAGTTTGCCGGCGGTTCAAACATTCCCCCCAGCCACGTATTTGCTCTCATGCTGGATCAGTACAGTCCGCTGGTCAATGATGGCAGCGGTCAATTTACCTACAGCTCGGCGCAGATCTACCAGACCCTGCAGGTAACCGGTGGCGTGCAGTCCCTTGCCGGCTATCTGCCTGAATATCCGATCAACAAGATCAGCACCTCACCGGTTGCGCTCAATGCGCCAGCCAATGCCCAGGCCACCACCACAGGCCACACCTACTCGGCCACCATCAACTATGACGGCTACACGCTCACACTGAACCTGTTCGATGTGACTGCCGGTGGCTCCTGCCCGGGCGCAAACTGCTTCACGCACACCTGGACGGGGGTCTACATCCCCGAAATTACCGGGGCAACCACAGCCTACGCAGGTCTGGTCGCAGGTACGTCGGGCGCCGGCGGCGGGGCACCCAATCCGCTGCTGATCGATTCGTTTACCTACGCGGCAACTACGCCCACCGGCGCTCCCAGCTTCACCGCCTGGAATGCCAACTCCACCTACAACATCGGCACCGTCTCGGCCGCGAGCCCCGTTTACTCCGTGGCACCGGGTACCTATCCCGGCACCCAGACCGTGGCCATCTCTACCTCCACCTCTCCGCACAACTACATCTGCTACCTGCTGTCGTCCACCACCCCGGCTCTCTACCCGCAGCCGGATAACAACGGCGGCTGCAGTACAGGCACGCTCTACACCACGCCCATATCGATCGCCAGCACTGCAACCCTCTACGCCATGGCCGGCAGCAACAACGCTGCCTTCCCGCTCGGTTCCGTCGCACCTCCAGGGCTCGGACCTCCCAGCACGCTCGTCGCCGCCACCTACACCATCGCCGCCTCCTCCGTCGCCGCCACTCCCACCTTCTCCCCCGCCGGTGGAGCCTACTCCTCAACACAATCCGTCACACTCAGTGATCAAAGCCCAGGCGCCGTCATCTGCTACAACACCACAGGGAGTCCCGCAACAAACGGTGCCAACGGCTGCACCGCTGGCACCGTATTTAGTTCTCCAATTAGCGTGTCATCCACTGAGACTATCTATGCCGTAGCAGGCGGCACCGGTTATACAGACAGTCAGGTCGCTGCTTCCAATTTCATTATCAAAGCCCCGGCACCAAAGCCAGTTGCGACCACTGCAACACTTGTCGCTGCCACAACCAATCTCGTAAACGGCCAACAGGCGAGCCTGACGGCAACGATCAGCGCTGCCAGCGGTGCTCAGCCGACCGGGAATGTCTCCTTCTTTTCCGGAAGTCAGCTTCTTGGCACTGCCACGCTGAACAATGGCCAGGCGAACCTGCTTGCTACCCTGTCGGCCCAGCCGGGTTCGTTTCAAGTCAGTGCAACCTACAATGGAAGCGATCTTGACAACAAGTCGACCTCGTCTCCCATCACGCTTACGGTTGTATCAACCACAACAGTGGCGCTGATCAGCAACGTCACTCAGGTTATCGAGGGATCGCCGGTTGCTCTCACTGCGGTAGTCACTCCGACTTTCGGAAGCCTGGCAGCCACTGGATCCGTGGCTTTCTATGTCGGCGGAACAGCCTTGGGCACTCAGCAACTCAGCAACGATAAAGCGGCTTACAGTGCGCCTATCAATCTTCCCGCCGGGACCTACCAGCTCACCGCAGTATATGCAGGTGATACAGGGGACGAAACTTCTTCCTCAAACGCGCTGGCTATCACTGTCACGGCCCCGGTTGTTCCGCAGGCTTCTACCAAGACCAGCCTCACGATCACACCTGTAACTCCTGCTGCGGGTCAAAGTCTTCATCTTTCTTCTATCGTCACAGCAGCGAGTGGCTCTACGCCGACCGGCGTGGTCAATTTCTTCCTTGGTCAGACGCAGGTTGGCTCGGCAACTCTGACGAATGGAGCGGCGGCCGTCTCGGTAAATGCGCCTTCTACCACCGGGTCCTACCAGCTTACAGCTGTGTACGCAGGCACTTCGCAGGACAGTTCATCTACTTCGTCGCCCGTAACGATCACCATAGCGCCTACCGTTGTAGCCACGACCACGTCCCTTGTTTCTAGTGCACAGCAGGTCACACCAGGGGAGCAACTGGTACTTAGTGCAATGGTCAATTCAGGTTCATCGAGCAAGGCATCGGGCGCCGTCAACTTTTTTCTCGGCCATACCCAGTTAGGTTCGGTCGCGCTCACAAACGGTCAGGCGACATGGACAGGACCAGCAGCCTTTTCGCCTGGTACCTATCAACTCACCGCGGTTTATGCGGGTGAAGGCAGTGACGCAGGTTCGACCTCGAATACCCTGACACTTACTATTGTCGCCCCAGCAATTCCTCAGGTCTCCACTATCACCACGTTGTCGATCTCGCCGTCGGCTCCTGTCGCCGGCCAAAGCATGTACCTTACTTCTCTCGTTACTGCTGTGGATGGCTCTGCCCTGTCCGGCATAGTCAATTTCTATCTTGGCCAGACACAGGTCGGCTCTACCAGTCTTGTCAATGGCATAGCCAACGCCTCGGTAAGCGCACCCGCTTCAAGCGGCACATATCAACTTACAGCCGCCTATGCAGGCAATGTGCAGGACACTGCTTCCACTTCCACACCCCTGACAATCACGATTGCTCCCAACATCGCCACAACCAGCATTACCCTCGCTGCCAGTTCACAGCAATTGACCCAGGGGCAGCCACTTGTGTTGACCGCAGCCGTTTCCTCAAATGGCGCACCTACTGCTGGTGGAACCGTCAACTTCTTTCTTGGCCAGACGCTGCTTGGCTCCTCTTCCCTTTCGGCCGGGCAGGCAAGCTGGAGTGGACCAGCATCGTTCACACCCGGAACATACCAACTGACTGCCACCTACGCCGGGGACGCCCTGGACACCACTGCGACCTCCTCAGCCGTTCAACTGACCATCATCCCCGACGCTATTGCTCAGCCCTTCAGTACCATGACCGCCTTGAGCTACAGCCCGCAGCAGGTCTACTCCGGACAGAGCGTCAACATCGCCGTGCAGGTAGCTGAACAAGCCGGTAGCGCCAATCCCACAGGGATGGTTGCTGTTTACCTCGGGCAGACCCTGATCGGGACAGCGGCACTGACAAACGGAGGGGCGTCGATTCCGATGCAGGCGCCAGCACCCGGCACATACACACTGACAGCTGCCTATACGGGAGAGGGCCAGGACCTGAGTTCGCAGTCCGCGCCCGTAAACCTGGTAGTGAACGTGGCAGTCGCCAATGTGCCGATTGCCCCCACTCAACCCGGCAATCCAACGTTTACACTCGGCCTCAGCAATAACTCTGTAGCGTTCACTCAAGGGCAGACCACATCGCTGCAGGTGATGCTGGCATCAGTGCAGGGCTACCAGGGTGCGGTGCAGCTGAGTTGCTCAGGCTTACCGGCCGGCGTCTCCTGCAACTTCTCACCGGCAGATGTCTCCCTCAATGCCGGCAACGCGGGCAGCGTATTATCAATCACGTCCAACAGCACAATAGCATCTGATACTGCCATGGTAACGAATGTAGCATCCGCTATGCTGTTGCCGTGGAATATGGCAGGTATGCTCGGAATCTTCTCGATTCGATTCAGGAGAAAGTATCGTTTTGGAACTTTGGCCATCATATTATTCGCTGCCGGCGCCAGTCTCGCTTGCCTGACAGGCTGCGGACTGAGTGTGCGCGACACCACCCAGCCATACCAGGTAACTGTGACGGCCGTCGGCGTGAATCAACAGAGTCAAAGCCAGGTATTAACACTGAACATTACCGGCCCGGCAGCAAGCTTCTAAGCTAACGGCACCCGGCGCGTACGATGGTCGACGGGTGCCTAAACCAGCACGCTGAAAATGTCATACGGATTGTGCTGTTGATAGACGAAGCCCTCGGCACGCTCATAGCCGCTCTCGAGCCCGCGAAAAAGTGCTACGCGATCCTGTAATGCGTAGTATCGATCCGGAGTCTGACTCGCGTGAGCGTAACAGGCTGCCTTCTTTGCGGTTTCGAAGCGAGTGATATCAAAGTAGCGATCCGGGGAGAACTGAAGCGTGTCCTCACCATCCGACACCTCAAAGTAGTAAAGCGCGAACTTCTTCTTCGAGTTCTCCCAGGCGTCATAGCAAAGCATGGCGACGGCGCGATGATCGCGGTGATTGTCAATCATCCAATGAGTAAATACAGCATCCGGAGCTTCGGCTTCGAGTAGCGATGCTAGCTTCTCATAGTGTGCCTTATCAACAATCGCGTTCCCATTCTGCTGACCTGCATAGACAGGCCGCGCGTGCAGAATGGCGCATGCATTCCTGGCTTCTGCCATTCTCGTGACTGCTGGAGTCGGTGGCCACGCACCATCATTTAGATACAGCAGCACCACCTCGTGGCCCAGTTGTGCAAGCCTCGCTATGGTGCCGCCACAGGCATACTCCGGGTCGCCCGGATGACCACCGGCCACCACGATCTTCAGTCGCCGCTGTGGAGCGAGGCTCGCGGCACTGCCCAGGGCTGACAGGCCAGTGGCCATCGCGCCCGTATATAACCCGCCACCAGCAAGAAGGGAGCGCCGGCTTATCGGCACGCATTCCTCTGCGAGGGACTGTGCCCGCCTCTTCTACAAGGAATCATTGCGGCACCCCGTTATACTCAAGATAGACGCTAAGGGTTACTTCTGCGATTGACTTACCATCTGCAGACAGCGTCCATCGCAGAGTTTGTGTCGGCGTCACAGGGATGACCGAACTTGGCGTCTGTGTAATGGCTGCAGATGGCGGCAGAGGTGTGGTCCGCGTCAGAAACAGTTGTGCCGGATAACTACTGTGGGCCCCGACGTGATAGATGGTGTCCTTAATGGGCGTCCAGCCATCGGGGAGCACAGACTGCAGGATCAGGTCACGTGGGTGGTCCGTATCATTGTGAATCAGCAGAGGCACCCAGAGTGTGCTGTTCGAGCTGAATGCAGTCTGCGGCTGCACAAAACTGAGAGCTGAAGCCACGCCATGCGCGGTCTGGAAGATTTTGTAAAAAGCCCATGGACCACCGAGTTCGAGACTTGCTGCAGGTTGGCCGGTGCCGTGATATCCAGGCGCAGGAACAAAGCCAATAGCCCCAGGTTCGATCCCGTCCCAGATATCAGCCTCCGGCGAAGTGGTCCGCACCAGTGACTTTGCCAGGATGAAGTGATCCGGCATATTGGAGTAATAATCAAGGAGCGGATCGATCTGTGTTGCATACAGTTCCCATGCCTTCCTGTTCAGGACCGCATAGCTGACGCCCTTGGATTTTGAGATATCGCTGGCAAGGTAAGTCGGACCGTGATGAGCCAGAAATTCCTGGTGACTGGCGTCAGAGAAGAAGTACAGTTTTTTTGCCTGCCACGGGTGCAGTCCTTCACCGTAGTTGTTGATGTCGAAATAGCGCTTCGGGGCATTTACCTGCTCGGCGAATACCGTCGGATCGCCAGCCAGGTCAAAAGCCTCGGTGGCTACAACTCCCGACGCCTGGTGGTCGCCATGATTCTCACCAGCGACATAGGCAGGCATCCAGGTAAGCACGACTTCGGGACGAGTGAGACGAACCAGGCGGACCACTTCTTCAAGTGCCTCGCCATGACCCAGGGTCTCAAGCGAATGCAGCACATCCTGGGTTGCAGTATCCGTCCCGCGCAGAAACCAGACATTCTCAATACCGCTTGCTGCCAGGGAACGGCGAGCTTCCATCTCCCGCTCGTCCGACATGGCCTTCGCCTGCTCCATACCGGCTGCGTTGCCTCCAGAGTTGCCGCGGGTAGAGAAAATCACCGCGACCCGTTTATGTTCATCTAGCGAAGCACGGGTGATGTAGTTTAGTACCCCCGTATCGTCGTCCGGATGAGCGACAACAAGGAGAATATCGGCCTTGTAGCGATCATCAGGCCCGGGCAGAGTAGGCGCGGTCTGCACTGCCGCTGCTGGTGAGACCTGGGCATGGGAAAGCTCACTGACGAACAGGGCTGTACCGGCAACAGTCAAAGCAACCGCGGCAAGCCTGCGTGAACAGAACTTTTTCAAAGCTTCTCCTTGGTTCGACTTAGAAGCGGATATGCAATCCAAATTGCATCTCTCGCATATCAGCTCGAATTGAAGTGATGGTGCCGGCACTCGGGCCACTGTCGACATAGTTGTTCGGCGTGTTCAAATTCACATGATTCAGAGCGTTATAGTTCTCCCACCGAAATTGGATCGTCTTCTCTTCCGCGATCGTAAATACCTTGCCCAGTGACAGGTTCATGAGGAAGATGCGCGGACCTATCAGTGAATTCCGTGACGCATTGCCATCGCGATAAAGACCCTGTGGTGCTGTGTAGGCTGCCGGATTGAACCATTCAAGGCGGTTTGGATTGCTAACGTGGGCATCGCCTATCTGGTCGGGCCGCACACTGTTAAAGTCCGCATTCAGCAGAGGCGCATTCCCGACGTTGGGAGTGAACGGCACGCCGGATGTGGCTGTCGTGATGCCATTAAACTCCCAGCCGCCGGCAATCAGGTCGAGAGGCCTACTGATGTCTGAGCCAAAACGCTGGCCGCGGCCGTAAGGAATATGCCAGACATTCGAGACAGCAAGTTGATGTCGACGGTCAAAGCTTGCCGGACCATAATCAGCTTTATAGTTAAGATTATTGTCTGCGACGCCTCCCAACTCCGTATCATCGAGCGCTTTTGAGTAAGCATAGGCCACGATAAAGTCCAGCCCATGAGCCTGGTGCTCGACCCATTTCACCTGCAGGCTGTGATAGTTCGAGTTGTCGCAATTGCAGAGACTATAGAGACCCTGCTCCAGCCCGAACGTTGGATAGAAGCGGCGCCGCGGATCATAGTCACCTGGGCCAGGTACAGCTTGGTTCAGGTTGGCATTGACGAAGATGTGACGTCCCACATTGCCGACATAGGAAGCTTCAATCGACATAGAAGGCGTAATTTGCCGCTGTACTGCGGCATTCCAGAACTGGGTCGAAGGAATTCGGTACTTATTTGGCGGATCGAGGAAATAATAGACTGAAATATTATCCGGCAAAGGATAGCGGCCCGAAGACGCAACAGCAGGAAGCACAGGAACAGGTGGCCCTGTAAACAAATTGTACGAAGATCCGTAACTGTTATTAGCGCCGATAAATTGGGGCAGAATGACAGGTGGATCGTAATCAGGCGCCTGCCCGAATACTGCGCCGAGACCCGCTGGTGTAAAGCTGCTGCCATAGCCAGCACGCAGCACAGTCTTTTGTTCGATCTGATATGCGACACCAATGCGCGGAACAAAGCCAGTCTTGTAGGCAGTAAAGTTCATGCTCTTCGAAACACTACCGACGCCAGCAATGAGAACCTCACCGGTAGCAGGATCGAAACTACCCGCGCCGCCGGGAGAAGCTGCATTCTGGGGCAGGTAGTTCTCATAGCGAAGGCCGTAGCTCAGGGTAAGTTTTGCAGTGGCACGCCAGGTATCCTGCACGTAAAAGAACATGCGCGTCTGACGCAGACCGGGATGCAGATTAGCACCCGTGAAATAGCGCGCGAATGAGTCGGGCGCGCCGAATATCAAAGAAGCGATACCCGCCCCCGTGGTCTGACCGGTATTTTGCCCGGCGCTATCGACATCGAAGTTGCCTGTTGTTGAGGGAGCAAACGATAGTTCGCCGGAACGATGGCTGTCGCTGGGAATGCGCTGCTGCTGTGCACGGCGCAGATCGGCACCCCAGCCAATCGTATGAGTACCGAGTATCTTCGTCCAGTTATTGACCCACTGGAAATGATTCTCGGTCTCGAACAGCGGGCAATTACACGCGTTGATGCTATTGGAGTATCCAAAGTTAAAACCGTCCTCACCATTTACCGAGAAGGCCGGCATCCCGCTCGTTTCAGGAGTGCCAAGGTTGAGCCCGGGGATACCCGCATCTGTGGCAGGCGTGGTGTTGAGGCCGCCGGGCTGCACACGCACTTTATATCGATAGGTGCCAAAGCGGGCTTCAAGAATCAGTGTCGGACTAAAAGTGCGTGTGAAGCCGAGTGCAAGACTCTGGTTTGTTGTATTGGAAATACCCGCGAAGTTAGTGCCCTGCAGAGACGGGCCACCCGCAATAAATCCGAAAGCGCCCGGGGCCGAGTTAGAAAATTGGCTGATCGTGTAGCGTCCAAAAACTCTCGTCCGGGAATTCACTGCGTAATCGACACGGCCATCTTCCTGGTCATCCTGAAAGGTCTGCTTACCAACGGCAACATAGTTGTTCGTCAGTGCTCCAGCGCCGCCAGTATTTGGCAATGGCAGATAAGCCAGCAGTTTGGTGATTGACGCTGGAACACTGGGAAAAACGTTGACCTGGCCCTGGTAAGAAACAGCCTGCCGGCCACTGCCATCCGGATTACCAGTGTTCGGATCGAAAACCATCCCAGCCTGGGGCTGGACGAAGTTGCCCTCGGTTGTTTTGACCAGCGGTGCCCCCGGAATGACGCCTCCCAGCAATGCCGACAGATCGCCGGCGCGCTCCGCCGCTGTCGGAACGGTCACAATAGCAGGTGATCCAGTGGTCCGGCGGGTACCCTGGTAGTCGGCAAAAAAGAACACCTTGTCCTTCCAGACTGGGCCGCCCACCGAGCCGCCAAACTGCTGCCAGTGCAATGGCAGCGCTCCCGGCGCAAAAGGATTCTGCGCGTTGAAATAGCCGTTGCGCAGATAGTCAAAGGCCGAGCCGTGAAACTTGTTCGTCCCCGATTTGGTTGTACCTTGCAGGAGCGCCCCACCCACTGAGCCAAACTGCGCATCGTAATTGCTCGTTGTTACTTTTAGTTCTTCGAGCGAATCGATATTCGGATTGATCACCGCGATCCCAAGAATCGCACTATTATTCTCGGTACCATCCAGCAGAAATCCATTCGCAAAGAATTGCTGCCCATTACTCGCAAACTGGTAGCCGCCCTGTGGGTTCTCTGCGGCCGAATGCTGGAAGCTGGTAAGTTGCGTTCCGGGAACCGTAAAGACCAGCCCGGTTGCATTGCGATCAATCACCGGCAGATTCTCTACCTCTGTCGTTTGCAGAGTCGTGCTGACCTCGGCTCGATCAACCTGCAGCAGTGGAGTTTCATCAGTAACGCGTATCGTGCCCGACTGCGAACCAACCTGGAGCCTGGCATTTACTTCAACAGTGGTATCGACGTGCACCTGCACAGTGCTGGTATAGCTCCCAAAGCCGGCGGCGGAAACCGTAATGCTATAGGAGCCGGCCAGCAGCTGACCCTGCGCATACTCCCCCTCACCTCCACTCGTGGCGTGATACTCGGTACTGCGATCAATATCCTTGATCAACACATTCGCGCCTGGCAGAGCGGCGCCCGAGGCGTCCGTGACCTCTCCAGCAATCCTGCCAAAGACAGCCTGTCCGAGTACTGCGGTCGCGTTCATCTGGAGAAATGCCAGCAGCAATACGACGGAAAGAAACAGCAAATGCTTACGCTTCATCTAGAAACTCCGAATAATTACTCAAGAATTGTCTGTACTGGCGATTCAAATGCGAGATGAATTATGAAGAGAGAGAGTGCGGAATGACGAAGGTTAGGCACAGTGTATAGAAAGCAGCTTTGTGCGCCTGGAAACCTTCTACAAGTTCACTACAAACAGAGACAACAACGCCGCTGGATGGAAGGATCAACATGGACGACGACGGATTGTGTCAGCTGCATGAGAGATTCCATGTAGACATTTTCCACGATGATGTGTCGCGCCATGCGTCCGCGCGATTCATTGTTAAACGAAAGATAACTGATTGTTGAAAACCAGCCAACAAAAATTCGCACAGCCTTCCGAGAATATTCGCAAGGATAGATTCCGCGCTTAGCTGCCGTGGCTGTAAAACTGGCCGCCACACCAATTTACAATCAGCAAGGCAAGCGTACTTGCGCAGGCAACAACCTCGTCAAGTTCAACATGCTCTTCGACTGTATGTGCGAAAGCGACGTCTCCTGGACCATACAAAACTGCCGGCATCTTGCCATAGATCGTGAACAAGCGCAGATCCGATCCGTACGGCACACCCTGCAGAATCGGGCGCGCCCCCGAAACGCTCTCGTGTGCGTCGCCCAGAAAATGGATGATTGGATCACTGACGCTGGTGCTTCCCGGCTCGAATTGCCCCTCGAACCATTCAAGGATGGGTGGATGATCAACGAGCCAGTCATCCTTGGCAACGGCTTGTTTCAGGCAATTCACCAGCGCGGCTCGAGCCGATTCCGTCGCCTCTCCGGGAAATACACCGAACCGCCCTTCGGCTACAAGTTCCTCAGGGACCGTTGAAGGCCAGTCGCCTGCTGTTACAGTGCCGACGCAGATCGGTGCCACGTTTTGCTTGAACTCAAACAGTGGATTTGTGTAACTCGCATGGCGGGACCGATCAAGCTCTTCGAGTGCTGCAAAGACAGTCTGAAACTTATCGATCGCACTCACGCCAAATCGTTTCATGCTCGCATGAATGGCCCGGCCAGTGACCCGTAGACGAAAGCTGAGCGCTCCAGCATGAATCGGACAGACGCGCAGCCGGGTGGGCTCCATAATCACTGCGGCATCTGCGGCAAAGCCCCGCATAAGAGTGGTAAGCGTACCGACTCCTCCGCTCTCTTCGCCGATCACACTCTCGAATAAAACATTCCCCGCCGGGACAAAGCCAAGCTGCTGCAAAGCCTGGATCGCGAAAATACCTGCGGTCAAACCTGCCTTCATATCGCAGGCTCCGCGGCCATAAAGCTTGCCGTCTTTAACAACACCATCCCATGGCGGATAGGTCCAAAGCTCCACATTCCCGACAGGCACAACATCCATATGTCCGTTCAGGATTAAATCTCTCGCTCCGCCATCGCCAGCTTTGCCCGTGCCCGCCCACTTGCCCACAACATTGAGCCGATTCTCAAAAGAGATCCCGTCATCAGAAAACGCCGGGTGTTTTGCCAACTCCGAAAAGTCGGATTTAAGAATTTCAGTTTTGCATCGCAGTGAACGCAGCTTATCCGCGATGAAATGTTGCGCGTCCTGCTCTTGGCCGGGCAGCGATCGAAACCGTACCAGCTGCTGCAGAAACGCGATCATCGATGAGCGGAGACCCTCGATCTCTGCGCAAACCTGTTGCTGCACTCGTCCCTCACTCTCGTCGCTTCGCGCCCGCTTGATTTACAACGAAGTCTAGCAGAGCAATTAAGCGCCCTCTCCGATGAAAGGCTTTCCTTGCCCTCGGGAACTAGAGGTGTCACAATCTGCGGACAAGCGAGAGATTAAGAACACACAGCCGGCTCATGCGAACTGTTCGCAGTTGAATCTTCTTCGCCACTTGAAACAGCAGACCTGGCAGCAGGTACCGGCGCGGCCAAGCACTGCAACGCTGCAGCTATGACTGGATCAGAGAATGGGTCAGCAATGACGATGGATCTCTCGGCGCGCACATCCGTCCGTTGGTGGGTGCTCGCCGGCCTGACCAGCTTTTCGTTTGTGAGTTATCTGGATCGGGCGAATATCTCCGTTGCCGCCGAACTCATGATCCCCGCTCTTGGAATCAATAAAATACAGATGGGGCAGATCTTCACCAGCTTCCTCATCGGCTATGCCATCTTCCAAATACCGGGCGGCATCATTGGCGACAAGCTTGGTGCACGGCTCACGCTTTCAGCCTCCGCATTAATTTGGGCATTGGCTACGCTTACGACGGGCCTGCTCCCGTTATTCTTCGCGGGAACGTTGACGCTGACATTCATCGCGCTCTGGATCGTTCGATTCGTTCTTGGCGTCAGTGAGGCAACTACCTTCCCGGTCGGCAACCGGGTCGTGCGCAATTGGATGCCATCCCGGGAGCGCGCATTTGGCAGCTCTCTTTTTATTCTAGGCACCTGCACGGCATCGGCTGTGACCTCACCGCTGGTCTCCTGGTTAATGCTTCGTTACGGCTGGCAGCAGTCGTTTTATATAACCTCGATTCCGGCCTTTGTTATCGCTCTCGCATGGTTCCGCTACTCGCGGGACACCCCGCAACTGCACACCAGCGTCAGCCCGGCAGAGCTT
>CAZZYN010000004.1:0-68854 GCA_964658265.1 uncultured Acetobacteraceae bacterium
ATCGTGATAGGTGTCGGGATGCGCATCTTTGGCCGGCGTATAGGAAAAGACGTAGATGGCGTCGGCATCCGCAACGCAGTGCTCAATCTGTGCAACAAGGTCATTGTTTTTCCGAAGCACCAGGCCGCCGCTGTGTATCGCCAGCACTTGGAGATCGAGGTCGTTTTGATTGGATTGGCTGATGTTCCGGACGCCATGCAGGAAGTTTCCATAGAACGTATCGCCCAGGTCGGAAGGAATTTCAGGCGGAGGCGCGGCACCGATGCTCCGACTTGAACTTGCATGCTGCGCCATTTCGAACGCCCCTATCCGGGAGGACGCGTCTCCGGCAGTGACGCCCTCCGGAATGATCGAGTAGAGCGTGATCTGTGCTTCCTGGAGCGTGTGGTTGAAGTAAATCACCGAGTCGAATACCGCCTCTGACGATTTAGCGGCTGACTGGGCGAGGAAGGGCCAGCCGGGACCCAGCCACACAAGCAGCTTTGGACCCTTGATGGGTGTGTAGGCGGAGGCAATATAGCTGAGAGCCTGCAGCGAAAGCCGTACCTGATCCCCATGAACTGCGGCGCCCTGGGCGTTGTTGGTGCGCGGCAGGCCAGGTTTGTAGTCGCGCAATGCCTGCAGCAGGGCGGATCGGTCTGTCGTTGTAAGTGTGCGATGGACGAAAAGCTTACGCTGCTCCAGGGCCATCGTGGCGGCTGTATCCGGCGTGTTCCCGGTCGTAGGCCGGTCGGCGGCGGGGGGCGGCGTGTCGCTTACAAAAAGGATGGAGGTTCGATGTGCGAGTGGCGCGCTGGATTTCTGCAGATAGCTTTCGAGGCCTGCTTCAGCTCTTGCCATCTCCGGAAGGCTGGCGTTGATGGCATCCAGGACGAAGAGCACCTGGGGCGACTGACTGACCGGCGTGCCCGTCGTCAGCAGTTGCCATGCGACTGGCGGCACCGGACTATTGTTATCCAGCAGACGGAATTTGTCCCGCGTGAGGCCCCGGACGGGCTGCCCTTTGTCGTCGGTCACCACGGCATCGACCAGGAGGGATTGGCTGGATGCTGGATCCAGGCCGCGGGCGCGCAACTGAGGAATTGCGGGGATGGGAGCGGCCTCCTGGCTTTTGAGGCTGAGGCTTGCGACAAAGCAGGAAAGCACGAGGACAAGGGCAGAGCGAATGTTTGCGGCCAACCGGGATCCCTCCAGCCGAACCGGCCCATGCTATCGCATTCAGATCCGCCTTGATCGCCCAGCTTGAAATGGTGAATGGCGCAGTACTGCGATCCGTCATCCAACCGATCATGAAGAGCTTTGATCCGGCAGCAATCAGTCCGCAGGACAACTACAAACTTCTGGCGGGAACGATACTTCCTCGCCCGATAGCCTTTGTTTCCAGTCTCAGTCCTTCAGGCATTCGCAACCTGGCGCCCTACAGTTTTTGCACCGTGGCCAGCGCCAATCCGCCGATCGTCGTCTTCTGTCCCATGGTGAGGCCGGAGAATGACAAGGAACTTTCGAGTGTGAAGGACACGCTGAGCAATATTGCCGCGACCAAGGAATTCGTGCTCAATATTGTTTCGGAAGACTTTGTCGGCAAGATGAACCAGGCTGCAGCCGAAGTCGGGCCGGAAGTGGATGAGTGGGAGTTATCCGGACTGACGCCGGTAGCGAGTGAATTGATTCGCCCTCCCAGGGTTGGCGAGTCCCGCATGCAGATGGAGTGCCGGCTGGTGCGCCTGGTGGTGGCAAGTGACAAGCCCATGGGCGGCACCCTGGTGCTGGGCGAGGTTCTCCGCTTTCACGTGGCAGAGGACGTAATCAACGATCGGTTGATCATTGATCCGGACAAACTCAACGCGGTCGGCCGTATGGCTGGCGCCGCGTATACGCGCACCCACGACCGCTTTGATCTGGAGCGGCCGCGTTGATCGGCGGCGCGGGCCTGGCGGGGAAGTAGATGATGCGGCGCCGAACCCGTCAGCCTGATGTCAGAGTTGAGCCCGTTCCAGCTGGACCCGCAGATTGCCGGCTAATTCGACGACCATTTTCAGTTTCGACGCGACCTTCCCAGACAGTGCGGGCTCGGCGAGTGCCAGTTGTGACTGCAGCAAAAGACCGGTCACGGTCGACTTAAGCTGGCATTCGATAGTGGTCGCTGCTGCACGCATGGCCAGTGCCTGCTCCTGTTCCCGGCGGCTGAGTGCGGCGCGAATATCTCTCGCGAGCCGCGCCGTGCCGGAGAGTGCGAAGTTTACCTGCATCGGTACAGCAAGACTGGTAAAGCGCCACAGCAGCTCGGCGCCGCGCGAGTCTGCTTCCACGATGGATTCGTCGACCACTACCACCGAGTAAGGGCGCCGCTTCAGGGCAGCGATACCTTCCTTGCGATCAGGCGCACTGTCGACGGGCACGCCGAGCTGCTGGGAGAGATTGAGCGCGCAATTTTCTACGCCTGCGATGGACGAGATCAAGAGGATGGTGTGATTCATCATGGACTCCGTAACGCGGTGACCTGTTAAAGAAGGGAAGGCTGGGTTAATCGCCGGCACTGAGCAACATACCGTCCTCGAGACCGTACTCTTTCAGCTTCCGGTAGAGAGTTGTTTTACCGATACCAAGCAGTCGTGCCGCCCGCAGCTTGTCTCCCTTCAACTTCAGCAAAGTAGAAAGGATGGTTTCGCGCTCGAGCGTAGCCAGCGATTGAACCTCCTTATCCATTTCGGGGATTGCGGCAACCGGAGTCTTCGATAGCGGCCGATGGATCTGCAGCATGTGCGACTGCAGTTGGGTTGGCATATCACCGGCATGCAGCACGGGTCCGGTGGACATCGAGAAACAGTGCTCGATGGCGTTTTCAAGTTCGCGCACGTTGCCTGGCCACGGATAGTCGATCATGGTGCGGAGTGCCTCGTCCGCGAGCGTGTTGGTGGTGCCTCGCGCGCGGTTCATCTTGTCCATAAAGTGTGCGGCAAGAATCGGAATGTCTGCTTTCCGGTCGCGAAGATTGGGCAGCCGCAGGTTTACGACGCTGAGCCGGTAGTACAGGTCCTTGCGGAAAGAACCTTTCTCAACCATCGCCGAAAGGTCACGATTGGTTGCGGCCAGGACACGCGCATTCATGGGCACACGGTGCGTTGCGCCTACTGGCCGGATCTCCTTTTCCTGCAGAGCACGTAACAGCTTCGCCTGCAGATCCAGCGGCAGCTCACCTACTTCGTCGAGAAAGACTGTACCGCCCTCGGCCGTCGCCAGCAGCCCGTCCTTGTTTCGATGAGCCCCGGTAAATGCGCCTTTGACGTAGCCAAACAGTTCGCTCTCGATAAGAGTTGGCACCAGCGAACCGCAATCCACTGGAATGAACGGCTTGCTCGCGTTAGGCCCGTTATTGTGGATCGAGCGGGCGACCAGTTCCTTGCCTGTCCCGCTTTCACCGAGGATAAGTACCGGATGAGTACTCTGCGCAACCTTCGCCAGGATGCGGTAGAGCTTCTCCATTTCGGGACTTCGGCCGATGATATTGCCTGAACCCTGGTGCAGGCGCAGACGCTCCCGCAGGGTCCGTGTGACGCCGGATGCATCGAGTCTCTCCGCGATCCGGTCAAGCACCGCTGCGAGTTCTTCAATGGCGAACGGCTTGGTGAGGTAGTCGGCTGCGCCCATGCGCATGGCTTCGACAGCAGACTGCACCGAGGCGGAGGCGTGCATGATCAGCACCGCGGTGTCGGGCTGCAGGAGTTTGATCTCGCTTAGCAGGGTGAGACCTTCCCCTGCCGGTACTTTCAATTCGAGCAGAATGACATCAAAAGCGTGCCCGTGCAGGAGCGTGCGTGCGTCAGCAGCATTCTCCACCTGCTGAGGAAGAAATCCCATGTCGAGGGAGATCTCCGAGCAGGCAGCGCGGGTAGCCGAATCCTCATCGATGATGAGGAGATGGAGCTTGCCAGTGCGGGGCATTGGCGAAGTAAAGTGTGCCATGGTTTATTTGTAACCGTAAGTGATTTTCTGGATTGTACGACACGCGCTTTCCTGTTGTGGGAATGATTTTATGCCTCCGGCTGAATATTCGTAACCACCGGAAGTACAATTTCGAAGCGTGAACCTCGATCCGGAAGCCTGACGGCGCGAATGGTTCCGTGGCCGGACTGGACAAATTCGCGAACAATACGCAGTCCCAGGCCCCTTGGGCGGAAGGAGAGGCGCTGCCGTGTCGTCTCGTCTGGCAGGGAAGGCACCTGGGTCTCGAAGATCCGCTCGAGCAGACTCAGGGGGATACCTG
The DNA here is from genome assembly GCA_964658265.1 of uncultured Acetobacteraceae bacterium. GTDB lineage: Bacteria > Acidobacteriota > Terriglobia > Terriglobales > Acidobacteriaceae. The sequence goes on from CAZZYN010000004.1 coordinate 4,265, forward strand.
GACCATTGTCTTCAATCGACAACAGGACACAGGACGTGCCGTTTTGCAGGACTGCTACAGCCGAGATGGAGATGCGGCCACCCGCGGACATAGCTTCGGTAGCATTACGGACGAGATTGATCAGGGTCCGGGTAAAGTCGACGGTGGTCATGTAGAGACCGCAGGCAGGGCACGCCTCGACGTTCAGGGCCACGACGACCTTCGGTCCGGCCAGCGCGGTCAGCATCGGGAGCATCGTCTGCAGCTCAGCAGCCACATCCAGTACCTGCCTATCGCCGCGCTGCCGGATAGAGACAACGGGCTGCGGAGCAGGGGCGCGGTCAGGCTGCCGCGCTAGCCGGGCGGGAAGACCGCTCGCAAGCGTCGTCACGTCATTGGCCCGAGCCCACCTTCCGCGGCTAGCGTTCTTCGCAGGAGTGGTTGAAAGAGTACGCAGAGCCTCAATCAGCAGTCGATCCAGCAGTTGCCCGCTGCTGTCCCGCAGCAGCCTCAGCTCACTTAGAAAATGCTGGTGTTCTGCCTGCAGCACGCCCGGCGCGCTAAGCAATTCACAATAGATGTCCATGGCGGCCAGCATGTTACGGGCATCATGTGCCAGGCCGGCAGAGTATTGCGCAATCGATGGGGGCGCCGATTGGGCGGGAGTGACACGATTGAGGAAGGAGTGGTCGAGCAGATTGGAGGGCAGCGTGACAGTGGCAGGTGTGTGTCGCAATTGGGGGCGCCCCTTGTTCGATTTCTGAACCCGCTGCAACTGAAACAGTCACAGACGTTTGATCGTGGTAAGTACACGTGGCGGGCCAAACGCGAGAGCTGGGTAAGTGATTCATTCGAATAGGGTTAAGAAGAAGATTGTGGGGACGGCTAACAAGAATTCGTCCTGAAATGGCATAAGGGAGCTGCATCCAGAGGCGGTATGTTGTTGAGGGCAGGCTCTTTGTGGTTGATCGCGGGCGGGATTCCCGATCCGGGGCTGGAATCGAAACGGGATAGGATTCCAGTTCTGCACGCGGGCGCAAGGAACCAGAACGACTGCGGCGCGTTGACGAGCTTCATCTGGAAGGCCCGATACATTCCGCGAGCATGAGGCGTGCTCCGGCCATCATCTAGACTGGAAGAGATGACTTCGCCTGATCCTCTCTCTGCGTCTGCCAGCCTTGTATCGTTCCGTTCTGACAACCGTGCTCCGGATGCCATGCGCATGGTGCGCATGACGAAAGATTTTGTCCGGATGGCTGAGGGGTCGGTCCTGATCGAGGTCGGTCACACGCGCGTGTTGTGCAATGCGACGATTGAGCAGGGTGTCCCCGCGTGGATGCGCAACAGCGGTCGCGGCTGGGTGACGGCAGAGTATGCCATGCTGCCGCGCGCGACGCTGACGCGCTCACCAAGAGAGAGCGAACGGGGCAAGATCGGCGGCCGGACGCATGAGATCCAGCGGCTGATCGGCCGTTCCCTACGCTCAGTGATCGATATGCAGGCACTGGGGGAGAGGACTGTCGTGCTGGATTGCGACGTGCTCCAGGCGGACGGCGGCACGCGAACAGCAGCGATCACGGGAGCATGCGCCGCGCTGGCACTTGCTTTGCAGCGTATGACGAGGGCAGGCGCAATCAAGACTGCGCCATTGAAGCAGCTGGTGGCTGCGACTTCGGTCGGTATTGTGGACGGCCAGGTGATGCTGGACCTGGCCTACGAAGAAGATTCGCAGGCGGATGTCGATATGAACGTGGTCATGAACGAGGCTGGAGGGCTGGTCGAGGTACAGGCCACAGCCGAGCGCGAAGCCTTCCCGCGGAGCGCCATGCTGGCCATGATGGACTATGCCGAGGCTGGCATCAGTAAGCTGATTGCGGCGCAACGGGAACTACTGCAGAGCGCCTAGACATCGCTGCTCTCACAAGTCGTTCATACACAGCCGACGGCGCCTCCGGATAGCAGACGCCGTACTGAGCCATGCTCTTAGGCCGTGGTGTGATGGTCTGACCAGGCATCCTTCAATTCGCTGGCCAGTTGTACCACTGGCATCGGCGACAAGGCAGCTTTGCCGAGACGCTTGCCTGCCTGTAGTGGGGTATCGCCATTTTTCCTGAAAATGTTCCATGCTACGTAAGCCGTGCCTGCGGTGGCCAGGGTCCAGAATAGTCTGCGCATTCGTTATCTCCTCATGAGTGGTTGCAGTGTTAGAAGCATTCGCGGCGCCACGGCTGCTTGCCGGCGACCGATTTCAGGATGGAACGGATCCCACTGGCAGGAACGAACAGCGTGAGAGAATACAGTGCCGGGCACCGTCTGCGTGACCTGAACGCATTGCTTCCTCATGAAACTTCGACTCTTTAATACCCTTTCAGGCCAGGTGGAACAGCTTGTTCCCGAAACTTCAATCCCAGGCAGCGTCCCTTTCGGCATGTATGCGTGTGGGCCCACGGTCTATGACTACGGGCATATTGGCAACTTTCGAACCTTTCTCCATGTCGATCTACTGCGCAGATTCCTGATCCAGCAGGGCGTCGCGGTCAAGCACGTCATGAACATTACGGATGTAGACGACAAGATCATCCGCAATGCGATGGCGGCGGGGATGACGATCAGCCAGTACACACCCAAGTATGAGAAGGCTTTCTTCGAAGACATGGACGCGCTCGGCTGTGAGCGGCCGGAGATGATTGCGCGCGCGACCGAGAATATTCCGGAGATGACGGCGTTGATCGAGCAGCTCGCCGCCAAGGATCTTGCGTACAGGACAGAAGACGGGTCGTGGTATTTCCGCATAGCCGGAGACCCTGAGTACGGCAAGCTTTCGAAGAAAGATTTCATGGGCATCCAGGATGGAGCGCGCGTCGAAGTCGATGAGTACGACAAGGATGCGGCTCGGGACTTCGCGTTATGGAAAGCCGCGAAGCCGCAGGAACAGCAGTGGGATACGCCGATCGGCTCCGGCCGGCCGGGCTGGCATATCGAATGTTCGGCGATGGCGATGAAGTACCTCGGCATGAACTTCGATCTGCATGCGGGCGGCGAAGACCTGATGTTTCCGCATCACGAGAATGAGATTGCGCAGTCCGAATCGGCAACCGGCGAGGTATTCGCGCGGCACTGGATGCATGTGCGCTTCCTGTTAGTGGAAGGCCGGAAGATGTCGAAGTCCGAGGGCAACTTCTATACACTGCGCGACCTGCTGCTGAAGGGCTACAAGGCATCGGCTATCCGATTTTTGCTGTTGTCGGTGCCATATCGCCACCAGTTGAACTTTACGTTTGAAGGTCTGGCTGAGTCAGCGTCTGCGGTCGAGAGATTGCGAACCTTCCACCAGCGCGTTCTGGATGGACAGGCAGCCGGCAAGTGGCCTGAGGGAGAGAATGCCGAGTTGCAGAAGCAGGCGATTGCGTCGGCCGAAGGGTTCACGGCTGCGCTCGCGGATGACCTGAATACAGCCGAAGCACGCGCGGCGATCTTTGACCTGGTGCGCGTCGGCAACGCAGCTGCCGATGGAGGGATGCTGCACCATGGCGATGTGGCGGGGATCCTGGCGGCGCTCGATCGTTTTGACGGAATCTTCGCAGTCCTGCGCAACCACGATGATGAGATCACGCGTGCGGCCTTGAAGTGGGCGGAAGAGGAAGGCCGGCTGGAAGAGGCGACACCGGAATTGCGAGCGAGCCTGGCGCTGACGGATGCGCAGATCGATGCACTGGTGGAGGAGCGGAACCAGGCGCGGCGGACGCGAAACTTCGCGCGTGGTGACGAGATCCGCAAGCAGCTGGCTGAGATGGGCATCACGCTTGAGGACAGCAAAGAGGGTGTGCGCTGGAAGCGGAAATAGCGCAGTTCGCGATGATGCCACGTACTTGAATCGCAGGCTGCCACGCATCCCAAGGCGGCCGGGGTCTCTCTAACCCGCTATGCCCGTAGCTGCTGATGTGCCTGTGGCCCCACACCTTGCGCTTACCACGCCGCCGCTCACCGAAGCTGCTGCGCCGCTGCCGGAAGAGTTTGCGAGGCAGGGCAAGCTGTGGCGTCCGCGCCGCGTGTACATTACGCCGGACGCGTATGCGTTGCCCCATGGCCGGACCATGCTGGACCGGGCGGCTTCGTATGGAGCCGAAGTCATCAGGCTGAACGCGAATCGCATGCCGGTGCTTACCGCCGGTACAGAACAGAAGCGATATGCGTTCGCCAAGACGACTTTTGCAATCGTGGTTTCGCCGCCGGGCCAGCGGAAGCTGCAGCCCATCCCGCCATCAGCAGACTGGCAGTTTCATCTGGCGCAGGGGTGTCCCGCGCATTGCCAGTACTGCTATCTTGCAGGGTCATTGAGTGGGCCGCCGGTGACGCGCGCTTACGCCAACCTGCCGGAGATCCTGGAAGGATTGCGGAGCTATGCCGGGCGAGGCGAGGTGACTTCGCGTTCCCGCAGTCGCGCTCAGGAAGGGACGACTTTTGAGGCTTCGTGCTATACCGATCCGCTGGGCATCGAGCATTTGACGGGTGCGCTGGAGCAGTCGATCCGCTTTTTTGGCGAATGGGATGCGCCGGTACAGCTGCGCTGGACGACCAAGTTCGATGCCGTCTCGCACCTGCTGCCGCTGCAGCATCACGGGCGCACGCGCATCCGTTTTTCGGTGAATGCTGCCAGCATTGCGCGAGACTTCGAAGGCGGAACAGCGAATGTTGCGCAGAGGCTACAGGCGCTGCGCTGTGTGGCGAAGGCCGGCTACCCGGTCGGGCTGACGATTGCGCCCATCATGCCGGTCCCGGAGTGGCAGCAGCAGTATGCTTCGCTGCTGCAATCTGTCGCAGAGGCTGTGCGGGACGTCGACGGTCTGGATCTGACAGCCGAACTGATCACGCACCGATTTACGCCGGGCTCGAAGGAAGTGCTGCTGGGCTGGTATCCAAAGACGACGCTGGACCTGCGCGAGGATGCGCGGAGTGAGAAGCGGACGAAGTTCGGTGGCTTCAAGTATGTGTATCCGAAGGATGCGATGAGCGAGATGCGGAACTTCTTCGAGCAGACCATCGCGACACTGCTGCCCAGGACTCGCATTCTTTACTGGACCTAACTGTCTGCCCGGCTCAGTGGCGCGCGTAGTGGATTGGCGACGACATGCGGTTCAGTATGCTGTTTTTGCCGACCATGCGGACGGTAAGGGTATGCGGGCCGGGGGACAGCTTAGCAAGCGGGAAGGTGCCATTTGGAGCGGCCGGCAGACTCGTGAGCAGTGTCAGGTCGCGACCATTGCGGGAGTCGTAAATCTCGATATGCGAGACGGTGGTGAGACTGGCGGCCGCGGGATTGACTGTATCGAGCGACCAGGCGAGGGAGTCCCCGTCAATGTGTGCGCTGACGGTGTAGCAGTTATCGATGCCGCTTTCAATTTCGGTGCCTTCGTTGTAGTCGTTCCAGGTGGCGATCTGGAGATAGGGCAGTCCGTTCCCGTTGTTGAACGAGGCGCTCTCAGCCAGAGATTTGATCCATAACTGGCCGCATTGCTGATCCATGATGCGATTGGTGCCCCAGTTCGACTGCACACTGTTAAAGCCTTTGTACGCCAGGCCCCACAACAGAGTGTTCGGATGCCCGGCCGCCGTCTGATAGAAGTGGGCGAGAGTGCCGCTGGTCGTGGCAGGGCCGATGTTTTGCACGGACTGGTCGCGTACCGGATCAGTGCCTTCCGGCTTGAGCCAGTAGTACGCGCCTGAGGAAGCTTTGCGCGTGAAACCGGCAGCATTTTCGAAGATGATCATGGGCACGCCGTTGTTGGCGTTGTATGGTGCCTTGTCGCAGTTCTTAGGCAGGTTGCTGTTCCACTCTTCCAGGTGGACCCAGACATCCGTCCATGAAGGCGCCGCACCGGCTTCGGGGATTACACCGTCTTCAGGAAAGATCTGCAGCACTGGCCGGCCGTTGATCTTCTGGTAGGCATCGTTGCCCCAGTGGAAGCCGTTCAGGTAGCACATGTCGTTTCGCATGTGGGCGATAACGCAATTCTCATAGTCGCCGCCCGACCTGCCGGAGCAGCTCGCGCCGGATGTGCCGGGGATGCCGGTTGGCGTGACCGTGTACCCGGTGGCCGGACCGTCATACATGATGAGGTACATGGGAGAGCAGGCCTGCGGGCCTCGGCAGTCGCGCGCATTGATGTAGCCCTGCAGCTTGAGCGCGGCGGAATCCTCCGAAGTGCCGGCTCCTTCCCAGGTGAGGATGGCGCCATCGATGTGGCGGCGCTGAACGTCTTCCACCTGAGCCGCCACGGTCTTGCGATCGTTCGAGTTGTAGCCGGTCAGGACGTTGTTATGACAGTGCGTCGGGTCTGCATCGGCGTCGGTACAAAAGCCGAGCATGATGTTGGCGTAAATCCTGGTGGTATCGCCATGCGCGAGATAGGTGTGCAGGTCCTCCGTGGAAACATTGCCGGCCGGCTGGTCAAATTGCGGCGTGGCTACCTGGGGACGAGTGTCAGTCTGGCCGGGGAATGGTCTGCGGCAGTGGGGTGGCAGTTTGCCGCTGGCCGGGCAGGCCGCGGTGTTGTTCGCGGAAAGCGAAGCGAGGGTGACCTGCGCCAGGGCGCTGGTGGCGCACAGCAGGAACAGCAGAAGTGCCAGGCGCGGCTTGATAAAAGAAAAAGTTATGTCCGGATCCCCAGGCGTACGCAGTACTCTGCTGAGTTTGACGCATCTGCGACGTTTGAGTCGGAGCCACAGACGTTAATTGCGGCCTGCTGGTCACCAAAGAGGGAAAACCTTGGTGCGGTCGCGTTTCAGTGCATGGACGGCAGTGCATTGTCGCTGAACTGCGGGATGCCGAAATGGCCGCGCAGGTGCAGCAGGTCGAGCGTACTGAGATCGCCGGAGACGGCAATCAGGTTCAGGTTGGAGGCACCGGCCAGCAGGATCGCGGCTCCGGCGACATTCACTCCCTTGGTGGCAATCCACAGGTCGGTCTGCCCGCTGGCATAGCCGGAAGCACCGGCGTGCGATTTTGCGGTCACGACATGCTTCCACCCGAGAGCGTTGTATTGTGCGCGGACGGCATCGAGAGCCGCCGGATCGTAGGCGCCCGGTCCGCGAAACCGATAAGAGTGGACAGAGATGCCGTTGAGCCGCGCGAGAGACTGGCGCGTCGGCTCATCAAGGCCGTACAGGTTGCCGGCGAGGGCCAGCATGGAGCGATCGAAGGTGAAGTCGGTGTGCCAGGATGCTTCACGCGCCAGCACAGTCATGCCCTGCGGAATCCAGGAAAGAGCGTCGGCAGGTGGTGCAGCCGATGGATAAGCAGGTGCAGGGTAGCTCTGAGCCGGATAGGTGGGTGCGGGCGCCGACTGAGTGGGAGACGACTGAGGCGGGTACGCCGGAGCCTGTTCGTTCTGTGCCGGATCGCCCTGCGGGGATTCCTGGGGCGGCTGGGTTTGTGCAGGATAACCCTGGGTCGGCTGGCCGGCAGCGGGATCAGCAGGTTGCGGATATGCGGGTGCCTGAGCGATGGCCGGGATCGACAGGAGGCACGCAGCGAGAATGGCAGGGAGGTGTGTGGCGGAACGGTACATGGGCGAACCTCGATAGTGCGACTTCTGGCAACTATGAAAACCCGCCTCTTCCCCTGATGTTGCGCAGAAGCGGGCCGAATGTCGAACCCCCGACATGTCTGCGGGTAACAACTTTAGACGATTTCGCCGCCCGGCTGGTTGCGGGAGAGACCAACAGCCAGCATGAAGAGCCAGAAGATCAACTGCAGGCAGCAGGCGCCGACCAGGTCCAGCATCACGTCCTGCGGTGTGCCGGTGCGATTCGGCAGGAAGTACTGGTGATATTCGTCCCCAGCGGCCACGGCGAGGGTACAGGCGAGTGCATAGATCACATTTTCGATGCGATAGGTGCGGCGGTGGATGATCTCGGCGGTACGGTACCAGGCCCTGTAGAACAACAGGCTGAGCGTGCCATATCCGGCGAAGTGGCCGGTCTTTCGCAGGATGTGGTGAATGGTCTCCCAGCGGGGATCTGAAACTGCACCGAAGACTGATTGCCAGAGGGCGCGCAGGGGACCACTGGTGTGGTTGGCGCCGAAGGTCTCGCTCGATTCGAGGATGATGACGCACACGCCGAGCAGGGCCGGAAGCCAGGCCAGGAAGATGCGAAGGGGCCTGGGTCTGCGATGCCTCGACCGGGGTGGATTCAGCGACATGCGGGACAGCCCGACGATGTTTGTTTACTGCGAACCGTTCGAGCTAAGGAGAGGGAGTGCGACCAGCGGGAGCATAAACGCGAAGCGTAGTCGCCTGCATGGCAGATGCTACTCGACATGGTAGTTGGGAGCTTCGCGGGTGATGATGACATCGTGGACGTGGCTTTCGCGCAGACCGGCATTGGAGATGCGGACGAAACGGGCATTCTTCTGCAGCTCAGGGATGGTGCCGCAGCCGAGGTAGCCCATGCCTGAGCGCAGACCGCCGACCAGCTGGTAGACCATCGATTCAAGCGGTCCACGATGCGGCACGCGGCCCTCGATACCCTCGGGAACAAATTTGGCGAGACGGTTGTTGCCCTGGCGTTCGCGGGCGACGACGCCTTCCATGCGGCCAGCGTCATCAGTAAAGTCATCCTTGCCCTGGAAGTAGCGTTCGCCGGAGCCCTGGGCCATGGCGGAGAGTGATCCCATGCCGCGATAGGCCTTAAAAGAGCGGCCCTGGTACAGAATGGTCTCACCCGGGCTTTCATCCACGCCAGCGAAGAGCGATCCGATCATGACCGCACTGGCGCCTGCCGCGATGGCCTTCGTCACATCGCCGGAATACTTGATACCGCCGTCCGCGATGATGGGTATGCCGCGCTCCTGGCCTGCTTTGTAACAGGCACTGATTGCTGTGATCTGTGGCATGCCAGCGCCGGTGACCATGCGCGTGGTGCAGATTGAGCCGGGTCCAATGCCGACCTTAACAGCATCGGCGCCGGCATCCATCAGGGCAATTGCGCCTTCATAGGTCGCAACATTGCCGGCGATGAGGTCTGTATCCGGGAACCTGGCCTTCACATCGCGTACAGCCTGCAGGACGCGCTCGGAATGGCCATGGGCGGAATCGATAGAGAGAATGTCTGTTCGGGCACGGATCAGTTCCGCGGCACGCTCGAGGTAATCGCCGGTTGCGCCGATGGCCGCGCCTACGCGCAGTCGGCCCTGCGAGTCCTTGGCGGCGTTGGGATACTTGAGCTTCTTCTGGATGTCCTTGACAGTGATCAGGCCTTTTAATTCGTAATCGCTATTGACCACCAGCAGCTTCTCCACGCGGTGCTGGTGAAGAATCTGTTCGGCTTCTTCAAGCGTCGTGCCGACAGGGACGGTGATGAGGTCTTTGCGGGTCATCACGTCGCCGACAGGAATGTCGGTGCGCGTTTCGAAGCGCAGGTCGCGATTGGTAAGAATGCCGACGAGGCGTTTGCCCTGGGTTACCGGGACCCCGGAGATCTTGTAGCGGCGCATCACTTCGAGGGCGTCCGAAATGAGTTGCTCGGGACCGATGGTGACGGGGTCGACGATCATGCCGCTTTCCGAGCGCTTTACCTTGTCCACTTCGCCGGCCTGCTGCTCGATGGTGAGGTTGCGGTGGATGATGCCGAGACCGCCCTGCTGGGCCATGGCAATTGCCAGACGCGACTCGGTCACGGTGTCCATCGCTGCGGAGAGCAGCGGGGTCGTGAGCAGGATGCGCGGGGTGAGCTGGGTCTGCGTGCTTACCTGCGCTGGAACCACATCACTGAAGGCGGGGACGAGCAGAACGTCGTCAAAAGTTAGGGCTTCCGGTACCGGGAATTCGATCATGTCTCTCTTGTCTGTAGATGAAGCCCTGGTAAGAGCGGCTGGTAGCTGAACCTTGATAGATGACGGCTGCAGGCCGTGCGATTCACAGCGGGGATGGAGCTGCCTGTGTCCGGGTTGTTGTTGATTGTAGGGTGGGCGGCCCGGCAGGGCAAACGGCATCTCGCCTGCCCCGGAGCTCTGGCCAGAGACCATCCTGCCATCGAGATTGAAGAGACAGCGGCGGCTGCCGATAACTCTCAGCAGGACTGGCGATACCGCCTGCCCGACAGACGAGAAGATTCAGGTTGCCGAACGCTGACGCGGCCGGGGGCAGAAGGAGGAGTGCGGATGTCGCAGGATTGGCACCGGGGAGCAGGAGAGCGACGGCTTCCACCTTTCGCAAAGCTGGCCAGGGTCGGCTGCGGGATACTGGTCCTGACGATAATCAGTTCGCTGATCAACATCCAGAGCATCCGGATGAGTGGCGTCTCGCTGCTCTGGCTTTCGAACGGCCTGCTGATCGGGGTCCTGCTGCGCGCACCGCGCCGACAGTGGCCATCCTTCCTGGCACTCGGCTACACGATTGACTTCGTGATCAACCTGCTGCAGCAGGATTCTCTGCGCGACGCATCGTTCTTCAGTATCTGCAACCTGATTGAAGTATTACTGGCGGCGTCGCTGATGCGCCGGTCGGTGCCGCCGGAAGCGGATCTGACAGAGATGCGCCAGTTGCGCAGCTTTCTGCTGTACGGGGTATTGCTGGCGCCTGCGGCGGCTTCGCTGATGGGTTCGTGTTTCGTGGTGGTGATGGAAGGCGCGCCTTTCCTGCTGTCCCTGCGCGCGTGGTTTGCGGCGGACGTACTGGGAATCGCCACGGTGATGCCGATGTACCTGTCGCACCAGCAGGGTCGGGCTTTTTCCATCCGCTCAAGCATGGAGATAACGCTGCTCTTTGGCCTGCTGCTGTCGACGACGACGGCCATTTTTTTCGTGACTACGTATCCGATGCTGTGGGTGGTGCTGCTGATACTGCTGCTGCTGGGAGTGCGGCTGGGGTTTACCGGCTCGGCAGCCGGGCTGCTGGCAGTCACCATGATCGGAGGCTACCTGACGGTGGATGGTCACGGGCCGCTGGGCAGCTCGCACCATGGCTCGCTGGCTACCAGGATCCTGATCTTCCAGTGCTTCATTGCGCTGACGATGTTTGCTCTGTATGCGACAGAAGTGGCGATGGCGGCTAATCGGCGGATTCGCCTTCGCCTGGAAGCCAGCGAGGTGCGATTCCGTTCGATGGCAGAAGCCTCACGCGACATTATTGTGCTGGCCGATCTGGAACGCATTCCGCAATACGTTTCGCCGGCCCTGACCGAGCTGCTCGGCTGGAGGAAGGAAGAGGTTGCCGGCAAGCACTTCGGCGACCTTGCGCGACCTGAGCATTTAGCCGGCCTGCGCGCCACGCTGGATGACCTGCTGGACGGCAAGGAGCCGCGGCCATTCAGCTACCAGTCGCTCAAGAAAGACGGCAGCTATCTGTGGCTGGAGGCGACGGCGCGGCTGCTTCGCGATGAAGAGACCGGCGAGCCCTGCGGTTTTGTCTGCGTGCTGCGGGATATCTCAGAGCGGAAGGCGGCAGAGGCGAGCATGTTGCTGGCGTATGAGCAGGTGGAGCAGCTCGCCATGGTCGACGGACTGACCGGGATCGCCAATCGCCGGTTGCTGGACGAGGTGCTGGTGCGCGAGTGGCAGAGCGGCCGCCGCGACCAGGAACCGCTGACCCTGATGGTGATCGATGTTGACCACTTCAAGGCGTACAACGACCACTATGGCCACCTGGAAGGCGATGAATGCCTGCGCCGGCTGGCTCGCGAGATGGACAGCATCCTGCGTCGTCCCCTGGATATGCTGGGCCGTTATGGCGGCGAGGAGTTTGTCGCGGTGTTGCCGAAGACGCCCGCATGCAGCGCCGTATGGATGTCGGAGATGCTGCGCCGCGCCGTCGAAGACTGCCGCATTCCCCATGCCGGCAGTCCCCATGGCATCGTTACAGTGAGCATCGGCAGTGCGACCGCCATTCCGGACATCGATACCAGCCTGGACACCCTGTTGCAGGGCGCGGACAGGGCGCTCTACAGGGCAAAGATGCTTGGCCGCAATCGGCTGGAAGTTGCCGAGGCGGTGCTTCCGGTTGCCTGAACTCGAGGCGGGGACAGAGCATTCGCGGGAAATCCCAGATGCGTCTCCGGAGCACTTCCGTGACAGACCGCCACGAGGGAACCGCGGCCTGCGGGATGCGCCAGCTGCGGCCCTTGTTGAATTTCTTCATCCCTGAGCGTATCTTTGCTTACACAGCGAGTTTGTTCCGGCTCTGCCCTGCTTGGTTTTCGTGCAGGTATGGCCAGGAGAGACGAGTGGGCGAAAGCCCACTTTTTATTTGCAGCAAAAGTCCCGACGCTTCTTCCGCGACGGGCACAGGAACCTCACTCTACATGGCAGTGGATCTCGAACAGTTACGGGCAGCAGCACAACGGGTGGCGGCGTCGCACGGCCTTGACGTGGTCGAGGTTGACTTCGCCGGCGGCGGCAAGTTCCGCGCGCTTCGGGTGTTTCTTGAGAAGGATGCCGAGGGTCGCGCCAGGCTGGCAGACGCGGCCAGGGCAGCGCGGGAAGCAATGGCCGCCGGTGCCTCGAAGAAGCGAGGTTCGGATGAAGCCGGGCGTCTGCTGTGTCATAGCGCCATTATGTCCGGCGAGGCAGCAGAGTCCAATAAAGATGACGACAGTGGCGACGACTCCGTACAAGCTTTGGACGAAGGCCTGGTGCCGGCAGCCGTGCTTGAGGGTACGCTTTCGATCGAACATCTTTCCGGCGTCACCCATGAGGACTGCGAACAGTTCTCACGTGACTTCGGCATGCTGCTGGATGTGGAGGACCTGGTCCCCGGCTCCGAATACACACTGGAAGTCTCGTCGCCGGGGCTCGACCGCAAGCTCTCATCTGCAGCTGAGTACGAGCGATTTGCCGGCAGCCTGATCAAGCTGCAGACCTTCACGCCGGTCGCGGGAAATCGTCACTGGAAGGGCCGGATCGTCCGACTCAACGAAGGGAAACTGGTGCTGGACCTGGCAGCAGTGAAGCAGAAAAGCTCGCGCGCCAAGCCTGGCAAAACCCAGAAGACGCCGCCCGCCTCCACTGTCGAGATCGAGTTGCCTAACGTCGAGAAGGCGAACCTGGTACCGGAATTTTAGCCGCATGCAGCCTGCGGGTTCATTGGCCCGGCGGCCAGCAGTAGACATCGAAAATGTAAGAGTAAAGAAGGAACATCGAATATGGCGAGTCTTTTGTACCAGAATATTGAAGCATTGAGCCGCGAGAAGGGCATTGATCCCAGCATCGTGGTGGGAGCCGTCGAAGACGCGATCGCCCTGGCGACGCGCAAGTATTACAAGACGCAGGAAAATATGCGCGCCGAACTCGATAAGGAGAGCGGCGAGATCCGCGCCTACGTGTACAAGACCGTGGTCGACGCGGGGCTGGAGATCGAGGATCCGCTCAATCAGATCGGCCTCGACGAAGCCCGCGCCCTGGCGCCGGAGGTCGAAGCAGGCGGCGAGATCCGCTACTACAAGCCGACCGATGTCCTGGGACGGATTGCCGCCCAGATGGCCAAGCAGGTCATCTTCCAGAAGGTGCGTGAGGCGGAGCGCGACACGGTTTTCCTTGAATACAATCACCGCGTCGGCGAGATCATTAATGCGGTCGTGAAGCGCGTCGAGATGCAGGATGTGATCTTCGACATCGGCAAGACGGAAGCGCGCATGCCGCGCCGCGAGCAATCACGCCTGGAGCAGTTTGCCGTCGGCGAGCGCATCCGCGTGGTCCTGCTGCGGGTGGATCGGGCCGCGAAGGGTCCGCAGGTGATTGTCTCCCGTGCCGTCCCGGAGCTGGTTTCCACGCTCTTCCAGAGTGAAGTGCCGGAGATCTACGACGGTACGGTTTCGATTCGCGCCATTGCACGCGAAGCCGGCGAGCGCACCAAAATTGCTGTCCAGTCACGCGACAAGGATGTGGATCCAGTCGGCGCCTGTGTCGGCATGAAGGGCATGCGCGTGCAGTCCATTATTCGCGAACTGCGCGGCGAGAAGATCGACATCATCGAGTACTCGGATGAGATCACCACATTTGCCGAGAAGGCATTGCAGCCGGCTAAGGTCAGCCGCGTCAGCATCACGGACCTTTCCGACAAGCAGATCGAAGTCATCGTTGACGACTCGCAGTTGTCGCTTGCCATCGGCAAGAAGGGCCAGAATGTGCGCCTAGCGGCCAAGCTGCTGGGCTGGAAGATCGACATCAAGAGCGAGGAAGAGAAGCGCCAGGAAGTCGAGAACCAGATGGGCGCGATGAGCGGTGGGCCATCCACGCCGATCGAGCAGGTGACTGAACTCGGTGAGCAGATCATCCAGAAGCTGGTGACGGCCGGCATCACGACCGTAGAAGCCCTGGCGGACATGACGCCGGAACAACTGGAAGAGATTCCCGGCATCGGCGACAAGACGCTCGAGAAGATCGGCACAGCCGTACGCCACTACTTTGGCCAGTATGAAGCCGGAGAAGAGCATGCCGGTGCTGCATCTCAGCCATCAGGAGATAGCGAAATGGCGAACAAGGCAGCTGAAAAGAGCAGTGCGGTAGAAGAGGGTCTGGAAGACCTGGGAGCAGAGGGAACATCCCTCGAGCAGCAGACCGGGGATGTGCAGATCGCGTTCGGTGACGAGCCGGGTCACGCGGCGGCGCAGGTGCTGCGGCCGAAGACCGTAGACGGTCTGGAGGAAGGCGACAGTGCCGGAGCTTTGACGGAAGAGGAGCGCGATGCCCTGGGTGCGGATCCGGAACTGGATGCGGCCTCGACGATGGCGCGCGATTCTGCCGAAGAAGAGGAAGCAGCGCTTCGTCTGAATCTCGGAGAAGGTGCGGCTGAGGGAAGTGGTGACGACGGCGACGTGGTTCCGGACTCGCGTGACGGTTCGGGCACAATTGTCGATGACATCTCGGCCGAGCGGATGGAGAAATTAACAGAATCGGGCGAGGATGTCGGCAACTTTGGCGTTGACGTAGCCGAGCCGGGCCGTGACGATACGAGTGAGGCATTGAGCCGGCGTCGTCCCAAATCGGGTCTGGTCGATGGTGAGCTTGCCGACAAGGTGGCGCCGGATGAAAACGACGCCAAGCAGTCGGATGATGAGGGTGTTTAGTTTCGCTTCAGAGTAGTAAAGACAGCAGATAAGTGTTCCGCCGACTTCGGAATCACTGCTGCTGTAGGGTGTGGCTGGCATCGGCATTTGCCGGGCGGCACTTGGAAAACGGACGCGGGTGGGATTCCTCGAAATAGGAACACCATCCCGTTCCCAGCATTTTCAGGCCATAATAGTAAGTGAGAGCGTACGATCCTGCTGACCTTTGAGGTTGCTATGCAAAGCTGAGTGTCGGTGTCGGGTGGTCGCCATAAAAGGGGCGAATGAGTAAAGTTCGAATCAATGATTTAGCGCGTGAGCTTGAGGTAAAGAGCCGGGCGATTCTCGACGTCCTCGATGACGTGGGCGTGAAAGAGAAGAAGACCCACTCCAGCTCGCTCGAAGCGGACGAGGCAGAACGTGTGCGCGCGCATATGCAGCGCGGCAGCCGCGGCAGCTCCTCTGCAGCCAGGCACGACAATGGCAATGGTGATGGGCCGAAATACGATTTCTCGCAGGTAAAGAAGCCGGGCGATGTGCTCAGGGCGATCCAGGAGCGCAAGGAACAAGCCGAGCGCGACGCTCAGGCTGCTCGCCGGCCCGCGCCTGTGGTTTCAGCTCCGCCGGCCGTCAGTGCTGCTCCTCCAAAGGCAGTGATTGCCGTAGCACCGCCCCCAGCTCGACCGGTCGCTGCGGCACCCGTGCCTGCTCCAGCCGCTCCTGTGGCAGCTGCTCCCGCGCCGGCCGTTGCAAGCTCTCCCGTCGTGGTCAGGCCGCCTGCGGCTGTGCAGACTCCAGCGCCTACGCCCCCTCCGCGTCCAGCGCCGACACCGGTTGTGGCCGCGCCAGCTCCGCGACGGATCGTGCCGCTGCCGCGCCAGGGTCCGAATTTCATCACCACCGCGCCGCCTCCGGCAATTGCAACCAAGCCGCCATCTGGAATCGTGGTCGGCAAGCCGCCGGTCACCATGGCTGCGCCCCCTACGGCTGCTGCTGCGCCCGCGCCGGGAATTGCTGCGGTTCCATCTCGTGCCGTGCCCCCTGCTGCGGCACCAGAGACGGCCCCGCCGCCTCCCGTCGCCATTTCTGCAGCAGCTGAAGCTCCAGCCGCCGCGGCTACCCCGGCGCCCGAACTGCCCGCTGCTCCTCCGGCTCCTCCGGCGCGTCGTGTGATCATGCCGCAGACCGGACCACGCCCCGTGTACACGGCGCCGCCGCCGCCACCGCGTCCGGCCACCCCGCCGCCCTCGGCAAATTATCCGCAGTCGACTTACCCCGGCTCGCAGCCGCGTCCCTCTGGACCTGGCGGTCCGGGCGGCCCCGGCATGCAGCGCGGCCGGCCTATTTTTGATCGCGGTCAGCGACCTTCGGGACCCGGCGGCGGTCCTGGCTACGGCCCACGTCCCGGAGCGCCCGGCGGCTACAATCCCGCGGGCGCCGGTGCTGCCGGAGCGCCCGGACGTCGTCCGATGCATCCGACCCGTTCTGCGCCCACCGGACCTCCGGGTTCGCGGCCGGCTTTTGGCGCACCCCGTCCGGGTATGGGCGGTCGTCCAGGCTTTGGAGCCCGCCCCGGAATGGGTGGACCTCCGGGTGCCGGCGGCCTTCTGCCAGCGGGTGAAGCTCCGCGTCCGCAGCGTCCAAGCGGTCCGCCACGCGGTCGTGGCCGCCAGCAGTATCCAAAGACCAAAGAAGGCCCGATGAAGGGATTTGCGCCGCCGCCGCGTTTTGGCGGATCGCAGATCTCGATGGAGCCGCTGCCAATTACGCGCACCATCACTATTACAGAAGGCATCAGCGTCAAAGATCTTGCCGAAAAGCTCGAAGTTCGCGGCAAGGATCTGATCGCCTCCCTGCTGATGCGCGGTGTATTCGTTACGGTCAACCAGTCGCTCGATGCCGAGCTGGTCAAGGATGTAGCACGCCAGTTTGGCGCCGACACCAATGTCATCAGCTTTGAAGACGAGATGGCCAACGAGGCTCTCGAGACCTTCATGGCTGCCGACAATACGGGCGAAATTGAAGTCTCCCGTTCACCGGTCGTCACGGTTATGGGTCACGTCGACCACGGCAAGACGTCATTACTCGATGCGATACGTGAAACCGAAGTAGCAGCCGGTGAAGCAGGCGGCATCACGCAGCACATCGGTGCCTACAAGGTGCGCATTAGCAAGCCGGGTTCGCCAGCATTCGGTCGCGAAATCGTCTTCCTCGATACGCCTGGTCACGAAGCATTTACACGCATGCGTGCACGCGGTGCCAAGGTTACGGACATCGTCGTCATCGTCGTCGCAGCGGACGACGGCGTGATGCCGCAGACGATTGAAGCGATCGATCACGCGAAAGCAGCGAACGTGCCGATCATTGTTGCAGTCAACAAGATCGACAAGCCGGATGCGCAGCCCGACCGTGTCAAGCAGCAGCTGGGCGATCGCGGACTCGTTCCCGAATCCTGGGGCGGCTCGACTGTGTTCGTGGACGTCTCGGCCAAGAAGCGGACCAATCTTGACCTGCTTCTCGAGATGATCTGCCTGACAGCCGATATTGCTGATCTGAAGGCATCGCCGGAGCGTTCTGCCGTCGCAACCGTCATCGAAGCCAAGCTCGATCGCGGCCGCGGTGTCGTGGCGTCGGTGCTGGTACAGAACGGAACACTGCGAGCCAGCGATAGCTTCATCGTCGGCAATACCTTCGGCAAGGTTCGCGCCATGTTCGATGACCGCGGACGTCCGATTGAAGAAGCCGGGCCGTCCACGCCGGTCGAGATCCTCGGCCTGGAAGGTATGCCAGATGCCGGCGACACCTTCCTGGTCGTTTCAGATCGCGATAAGGCGAAGACCATCTCGACCTTCCGCGCCATGAAGCAGCGTGAATCGCAGCTCGCCAAGAGCTCCCGTGTCTCGCTCGAAGGACTCGCCGAACAGATCAAGCAGGCGGGCGTCAAGGAACTGCCGCTCATCCTCAAGGGCGATGTCACCGGTTCGGTCGAAGTACTGGCCGATTCACTGCAGAAGATGTCGACCGAGAAGGTACGCATCAAGGTCATTCACACCGGCGTCGGTGCAATTACCGAGAGCGATATCCTGCTTGCGACGGCTTCGAATGCCATCGTCATCGGTTTCAACGTGCGGCCGGATCGCAAGTCCGCCGAAGTGGCCGAACAGGAAGGCGTGGAGATTCGTCTGCACACCATCATCTACGAGCTGCAGGACGAAATTCGCAAAGCCATGCTGGGATTGCTGGACCCCGTGTACAAGGAAAACTTCCTTGGCCGTGCACTGGTGCAGGAAGTCTTCCGCATCCCGAAGATCGGCACCATCGCGGGCTGCCGTGTCACTGACGGCTCCATCAAGCGCGACTCGGAAGTCCGGGTAGTGCGCGGCGGAGAACAGGTCTTCAAGGGCAGGCTTGGATCGCTCAAGCGCTTCAAGGATGATGCTCGCGAAGTCACTAACGGCATGGAGTGCGGTATCGGCATCAACGGCTTCAGCGACATCCAACAGGGCGATACGATCGAAGCCTTTGCGATGGAGCGGATGGCTGCTGAACTCACTGCCTCCTAACTCGCTTCACTCACCAAAGCGCGGTGCTGAGTTTCTACTCACACCGCGCTTTTCATTTGCAGCAGTCTTACTACAAAGGAGCAGTCATGGCAGCGTCACTAAGCCCCGCTTTGTATGAACGGCGCGAAGAACTGGAGCGTTACGAGTTCATGATGGGCCTCGAGCGCGGCCGCCTTGCTGTGTCGCTCGATATGCTGACGGACGCACTCATCCTGGTCGGGCAACATGGCGTCTACTGCCCATCGACGCGCAACCCGGGCAAGCCGGCGATGGATCTGCAGATCATCCTTGGCCAGATCAATGGGGCGAAGGAACTTATCCAGTCAGCCATGGCGGAACTGGAGCGCAAACGAGACGAGGCTTCGCCTGTAAAGCCCGGCTGATTGCGATTGACGGCACGCGTTGGAATAGCGACAATGAGCGGGTTCTGGCTGCACCCGCGGCATCATCAAAAATTCAGCTTGAGGATGAATTCCATGAAGCGCTTTTCCATGAAGAAGTGGCTACCGATCGTCTGCGCAGGTCTCTTCAGTATCGGCACTATTGCGACGCCGGGGCTCGATGCCCAGATGGCAAAGAAGGCGACGCCCAGCTCCAGCATGTCTGCCGCCCCGTCTGCTGACCTGGTGGACATCAACACTGCGACAGCCGATCAGCTCGCAGCTCTTCCCGGCATTGGCGACGCCTATTCAAAGAAGATCATCGCCGGCAGACCCTACAAGATGAAGACCGATCTGAAGACCAAGAAAATCATTCCGGCCGCCACCTACGCAAAAATCTCCACCAAAATCATAGCCAAACAGTAGGTACTGGCCGTACGGGCGTCGGCGCCTTGCGCGTTATGCTCCCGTTGGTCGCATGGTTCCGTGCTGATTCATAGCTGTCGTCCCGAGCCCGAGAGATCTCTTAGACTTCTCGGGCTCTGTCGTTTGCAGGACGCGGCAATCAACAACAGTGCGACAAACGGGAGCATCCATGCCGGTGGTGACTACGCACCCATGGTCAGGACCACGCGGAAGCGCGCCTTGCCGCTCATCATGCGGTCATAGGCTTCAGCTGCCTTTTCAAGCGGATACGCTTCGATGCTCGCCTTCACATCCTGCAGCGCGCTGAACTTCAGTGTGTCTTCGGAGTCGATGGCCGTACCACTTGGCCAGCCGTGGACGGACCGCCGCTGCATGATCAGCGCAACCGGCGAAACCTTGATCGGTTCAGCCGATACGCCGACCACGACCAGTTCTCCCGCGTAGCCCAGGCCCGCCACAGCAGCCGACATCGCATCGGCGTTGGTCACAGTGGCGAGGATCAGCCGAGCGCCGCCCAGGGCCATCAATGCCTTGCCGACATCTTCCTTCGAGCTGTCGATGTAGTGATGCGCACCCAGTTCTTTCGCGAGCGGACCCTTGTCTTCGCCGCGCGCAATTGCAACCACTTCAAAGCCCATCTTCGCCGCATACTGCACGCCGAGGTGACCCAGGCCTCCGATGCCGAGAATAGCAACCAGGTCGCCGGCCCGTGCGTTGCTGTTGCGGATGGCATTGAAGGTCGTGATACCGGCGCACAGCAGTGGCGCGGCTTCGGTGCTGTCGAGTGACTCGGGCACCAGCGCCAAGGCTTCTGCGGGAGCGATTACATATTCGGCATAGCCGCCGTCATAGGTAATGCCGGGAATGCTGACATTCTGGCAGGCCACCAGGTCGCCGCGCCGGCAGGGCTCGCAGATCCCGCAGTGGCCGCCATACCAGCCCAGACCCACGCGCTGGCCGACCTTCCACGGCTTTACGTCTTCACCGACCGCGTCGACCAGCCCGATGATCTCGTGGCCCGGTACGCGCGGATACTGGATCGGGAAAATGCCTTCCTTCGTAATCGAATCGCTGTGGCAGACGCCGCAGGCCTGTACGCGGATGCGGACGTGCTGCGCAGGCGGCTCGGCAATCGGCCGTTCTACCAGCTCAAAGGCAGCGCCGGCTTTGGATATCTGTGCAACGCGCATGGTGCCGGCCTTGGCGGTTCCGGCAGACTTCACTACTTCTTGTGTGCTCATAATTCATTGTCTCTCTTACAGAATTTTCGGATGGACCCGCTTGTTGTGATGCCCGCGGAAGTTACAGGATGCGCAAGACGGCACTGGAGCCTCGGAATACCTCGTAGTATCCTGTTGACGGGCACCCGTAGCTCAGCTGGATAGAGCATTCGCCTCCGAAGCGAAGGGTCAGAAGTTCGAATCTTCTCGGGTGCACCATCCTTCTTCCGCACACCTTTATATTGCTGGTGCTTCAAGCAGGGAAGCGACGCGTTCGACGCTTG
This sequence comes from uncultured Acetobacteraceae bacterium, assembly GCA_964658265.1. Lineage (GTDB taxonomy): Bacteria > Acidobacteriota > Terriglobia > Terriglobales > Acidobacteriaceae. The sequence continues at coordinate 25,159 of CAZZYN010000004.1, forward strand.
AGCGCGACCAGTCCGTGTTCGAGATCCAGCCGAGCAGCATCACGATCACGCCGCACGCTGTCATGATCCACCAGATCGGATGCGTCGACTGTGTGAAATTGGACTGGCCGGTACGGCCCGCGCTTACCACTGTGCCAGCGACGGCCACACCCAGCGCCGCTCCCACCTGCCGCGAAGTGGAGGCAATGGCGGCTGCCACGCCTGCCTGCGCCAGCGGCATACCCGCGACGGCATTATTGGTGATGGCGGGATTCACCATGCCGAGGCCGATGCCGAAAAGCGCATAGGCTGCTAGCAGCACCAGCAGCGGCGTCGTAATTGTCAGACTTGTCAGCAGCAGCGTACTGAGCACAAAGCCCGCTCCCGAAGCGATCAGCGATGGACGTGTACCGTACCTGCCGACCAGCTTTCCGGAAAGCGGCGAGCAGATCATCATGGTGGCGGCCAGCGGCAGTGTACAGAGGCCAGTGTGAAAGGCCGAGAAGCCGCGACCCCGCTGCAGGTACAGCGCATTCAGGAATAGGAAGCCTGCGAACGATGCGAAGGCGCACACGCCCAGCAATGTCGCGCTGGTGAACGGCACGCTGCGAAAAAAACGCAGGTCAACCAGCGGCTCGCGTCGTCGCGGCTCGTACAGGAAGAAGGCAACCAGCGACGCTGCCGACGCAACAAGCACAGCCACGATCAGCGGGGAAGCCCAGCCGTGATGCCTCCCGTCGATGACGGCATAGGTCAGGGTGGTGAGGCCGACGAATACCAGCAGCTGGCCGACCGGGTCGAACGCGCGCGTCTTTGCGGCTTTCGATTCCGGTACGTACATCGCGGCCAGCACCACGGCGATAATGCCCAGCGGCAGGTTGATCCAGAAGATCGAGCGCCAGCCGATCGATTGCGTGAGTGCGCCGCCAAGCAGCGGACCGAGTGCAAACGATACGCCTCCGACAGCACCCCAGATGCCGACGGCGCGTGCACGCTCCCGCGGATCCTTGAAGACATTCGCGACGATTGAAAGCGCGACCGGGTTGAGCATCGACGCCCCCAGACCCTGGATTGCGCGGAAGGCGATCAACTGGCCGATAGTGTGCGCCAGGCTGCAGAGCAGCGATCCTGCAATAAACAGCGTGAGGCCGATCTGGAAGACGCGCCTGCGTCCGAAGCGGTCCGACATCGCGCCGGAGAGCATCAGCAGGCTGGCGACGACCAGCGTGTACGCATCCATGATCCACTGCAGGCCGGCTAGGGTCGCATGCAGGTCTTTCTGAATGGCAGGCAGCGCGACATTCACGATCGTGACATCCATCCCGACCAGCAGCAGGCTCATGCAGCAGATGCCGAGGATCAGGTCTGGATGGACCGCGGTCCGGGGTTTTGTGATCGCCATCTCAGTTTCCCTGCCCGTTCCGAACACATGCGGCGACTCCGGAAGCGGTCTCAGCCAGGTGCAGCGATGCGGCGCCGCGTATGCCGCATGGCAATGATTTCTGTCCCATGTCCTTTAGTATCCGTGAAATGAAGTGCTTTGCACGACGGCGGAACGAGCCCTCAGGCCTTTTAATGGGCGGGATGCTGGTTTGCAGCGTTCGGCTGCGCATAGCATCTAATTAGCGAGGATTGACATGGAAAAGGCTACATTCGGAGCAGGATGTTTCTGGGGGGTCGAGGCACGTTTCGGCCAGATCCCTGGCGTAACAGAGACGGCAGTCGGCTATGAAGGCGGTCAGCTCGATCGGCCTACATACAAGGACGTGTGTACAGATCGTACCGGCCACGCGGAGGTTGTCGAGCTGGATTTCGAGCCGTCGAAGGTCAGCTATGAAACTATCGTGAAGGCGTTCTTTGAGCTTCACGATCCGACAACCCTGAATCGGCAGGGCCCGGATTACGGCCACCAGTACCGCAGCGCTATTTTCTTTCATTCACCCGAGCAGGAGCAGACCGCCCGTAAGGTGATTGAAGAGTTGACGGCCGCCAAGCGTTTTGGCCGGCCAATCGTCACAGAAGTGGTACCGGCGCAGACCTTCTGGCGAGCCGAGGAATACCACCAGAAATACCTCGAGAAGCGCGGCGCTGTGAGCTGCCACATCTAGCTTTCTTGTGAAACAGCAAGGCCGCTGACTCAGCGGCCTTTTGTTTTCTTCAACGCACTGCCGAAGCGCGGCACCTGTTTCTTTGGACCCGATTTTATGCCGGGCCTCACACGCTTCTTCGCCGGCTTTTTCTTAGGCGGCGGCAGTACCGTGGATTCCATCTTCTGCAACCGCTTCTTCGGACGATTCACCAGCGATGCCGGCTTGGGTGCAGGCGCACCGGGTTCCGGAGCCTTCCGCTTGGAAGCCTTGCTCAGCAGGAAAATTTCGCGTTCGGTCAGCTCCCGGAACTCGCCCGGTTCGACGTCCAGAACCAGCGGACCGTAGCCGACCCGGCGGATCTTCTCGACATGGTGACCGATTTCTTCAAACAGCTTACGGATCTGGCGGTTGCGGCCCTCGGTCAGGATCACTTCGTACCAGGGATTTTCTGCTTCGCGCACCAGCGTCAGCTTCACTGGCTCTGAGAGCACGCGGCCCTCGCGTGTGCCGGGCTTGCCGCGCTCGATCATGATGCCGCGCCGGATCTGCTCCAGCTTGCTCTCCGCCGGAATGCCCGCGACCTTCACCAGGTAGGTCTTTTCCACCTTGGCAGAGGCGCGCGTCAGGCCATTGGTCAGCTCACCATCATTTGTAACCAGCAGCAATCCTTCACTCTCAAAGTCCAGCCGCCCAACCGGAAAGACCCGCACGCCGGAACGCTCGAAGAACTGCGCCACGGTGGCACGGTGCTGTGGGTCAGAGACAGTGGTGACAATGCCCTTCGGTTTATTGAGCATGAAGTAGCGATGCTTTTCGGGACCGTGCAGCAGCTTGTTGTCCACCCGGATGTGATCCTTATGCGGATCGGCCTTGGTGCCCAGCTCAGTAACGATTTTGCCGTTCAGATGCACGCGGCCATCGAGGATAAGCTGCTCGGCTTTGCGGCGCGACGCCACGCCCGCGGCAGCGATAATCTTCTGCAGGCGTTGCAGTGTGTCGTCGTTGGCCATCATTGCTCCTCGGTCTGTATTTCGTGAGGTTCAGCAGCAGTCGAATCCGGATCCGGTTGCGGAACTGCAGGTTCAACAGGAGCACCGTTCTCCGCTTTACCCAGCTGCGGCGACGCCTCTACATTCTCCGTCGCTGCCGCCTCTTCAAAGGGCAGTGCCGTTGTATCGTCATCCGCTGCTGGTTCGATGCCGGCCTTCTCATGCATGGATTCGGCTTCGATCGCATCGCTTTCTGCAAGCTCTCCCGCCATCTTTTCAAACTCTTCCATCGACGGCAGCTCGGCCACATCCTTCAAGCCGAAACGCAGCAGGAACTCCTTGGTCGTCTTGTAGAGGATGGGCCGCCCGATCACGGGCTTTCGTCCGGCCGTCGTCACCAGCTTGCGGCTGATCAGGCTGGCCAATACGCCGCCCGAATCGACTCCGCGGATCTCTGCTATTTCCGGCCCCGTGACCGGCTGCTTGTAAGCGATCACAGCCAGTGTTTCAAGCGCCTGGAGGGACAGCTTCATCACCGGCTTCAGGCTCTTGACGAAGGCGCGGACCGCATCGTGAAATTCGGGCTTGGTCGCCATGCGGAAACCGCCGGCAATCTCCCGGATCTCGATGCCGCGATCCTGCGCGACATAGTCCGTAATCAGTTCTTCAACTACCCCGCTCAGGTACTGGCGCACTTCGCGATCCCGCTGCCGAGCGGCCCGCCGCAAAGCTGCCTCCGCCTCGAGATCTGCATTAAGATCCACCTTGACCGGCTCCGGCAGCAAGTCACCCGCGGTAGTATTCTCCGCCAGCAGGGGAGTCGGCTCTATGGCCGCCGTGTGGCCGGCTTCGGCAGGGTTTTCGGAGGGGCGATCGACCATCTCGCCATCGGCTCCGACCGTTGTAAGTTCTTGAAAATCAAGCGATGCCGATGCCGGTGCCGGTTCCTGCGCCGGTAGCGATGGCAGGCCGGGGTTTGCCGACGGGACTTCTGCCGCGAAAATGGCTGTCAGCTGCGCGAGGGTTACTGGTTCTTCTGCCGCATAGATGACGGCTTCGATCTTGGCTTTCAGGCTCATAGTTGCGTAAATGGCAGCAGAAAACAGACTGCCCTGACCATACTACCGGTGTCTTGAGGCCCGGCGAAGACGATCCTGCCCGCGCAAGCTCCCCTCGACCGATAAAATGGGTACAGATTTGCGAAGTGCCGGCTTCGTCCGGCGCCTTCCGGTTTTCCGGAGCACGGCGCTGGAAATGACCGGCGTGTGCATCCATGCCATATTCTGGAGCCTTACGATGACACTTCTTCTTTTGCAAATGACGATCGTTCTGCTGGTCGCACTCGGGTGCGGCTGGGTCTCGCGCAAGCTTGGCCAGTCGAGAGTCATCGGCGAGATCCTCGGTGGCATCCTGATCGGGCCCTCCGTCTTTGGCCGCTTCGCGCCGCATGCTGCAAAGACTCTCTTCCCGGTCAGCTCCCTCGGTTCGTTTGAAGTGCTCAGCACCATCGGCCTGATCCTCTTCCTCTTCCTTATCGGCAGCGAGCTGGACTATGCGCACCTGCGCAAGCAACGGAAGACGGCCGTCTTCGCCAGCGCGATGAGCATTTTTTTCCCCTTCCTGATGGCAGCAGTCGTCGCTCATTCGCTGCGCATCCGCTTTGCACCGGATGGGATTGGCCGGGTGCCGTTCGTTCTTTTCCTCGGCATCTCGATGAGCATCACGGCCTTCCCGGTGCTCGCCCGCATCCTTGAAGAACGCAAGCTGCAGTCGACCTCGCTGGGTGCCACGGCACTGATGTGCGCGGCAGTCGATGACGTTGCCGCGTGGACGCTGCTGGCGTTCGCGCTCACACTTCTCGGCGGCGGTGAGCATGCGATGACCATGCCGGTGCGGATGCTGTGGCTGGGCCTCTACCTGCTCGTGATGCTGGGAGTGATTGCGCCCCTTGGGCGATGGCTGGTACGGCGTCAGAAATCAGTCGGCCTGAGTTATGAATTGCTCGGCATGATCATCGCAGTGGTACTCGGTTCGGCCGCCGCCACAGAAGCTATCGGCATCCATCCGTTATTCGGCGCCTTCATGGCCGGACTGTGCTTCCCGCGGATCGAACACTGGCAGGCCGCCGTGCGGACGCGGCTGGACATGCTGGTGTCGGTCTTGCTGCTGCCGCTTTTCTTTGCGCTCACCGGCATGCGTACACGGCTTGACCTGTTGAGCGGATCCACTATCTGGCTGTGGACCGGCATCGTACTGCTGGTTGCGGTTGCCGGCAAGATGGGCGGCGCTGTTCTCGCTTCACGTCTGACCGGGCAGTCCTGGCGCAACGCAGTCGCCCTTGGAGCACTGCTCAATACGCGCGGCCTGGTAGAGCTGATCGTCCTGAACATTGCCTACAACGCGCATGTCTTCTCGCCAACTCTGTTCACCATGCTGGTCGTCATGGCACTGGTCACCACGGCGATCACCACCCCGATCCTCAACCTGATCGGTGTGGAAGACAACGCGAAAGAATCAGAGGATCTGGCGCTGATCGAAGCCGCCTGAGCCGCGCTGATGCATCCTGTCTCCGATCAGCGGCCGCGCATCCAGTGGTCTCCAGGCACCTTGCCGGAAGATAGACTTGCCACTTCGATGCCAGTAGCCAGTCATCACTAAAGCCATCAATACGACCAGTGGGAGGACCAGCAGGCTGCCCTCCGGCCCGGTGGCGCCGCCGCTCAGGATGGCTCGGCCAAGCGGATGCTCGGCGAAGAGATGTCCCTGTACCAGCATCCCGCTGTCGGACGTTCCATAGAAGTAGGATTCGCCCCAGTCCCATGCCGCGTGGAAGCCGACTGCCCACCAGAGCGAGCCGGTGTACCAGATGCTAAGGCAGAAGACCAGACCGATTGCGCCGGCAGAGAGCAGGCCGACTGGTGATTCGCCGCGATTTGTTCCATGGCTGAAGCCGAAGACGAATGACAACAAGATGGCGCCCCACCAGAAACCGAGGCCTCGTGTAAGCGTGAACTGCAGATAGCCACGCAGCAGCGATTCTTCAAAAAACGCGACGATCAAAAAAAATCCGGCCCAGCCCGCGGCATGGGTCCAGATCGCAGAGCCGTGCAGCAGACGGCCATCCAGGCTCAGCAGTCCTGTCTTCCAAAGCACCAGCACCAGTGCGGAGATCGCAGCAAATCCGCAGGCGATGCCAGCGAGGAAGCGCAGGAACCGGTGGCTGCCCTGGTAGCCGTAGGCAGCCAGCGGCTGCTGCTCCAGGCGCGCCATCAACAGTGTTGCGGAGAATGCGCCCACCAGCTGCATGCCCTCCACGAGGCACGCAAAACCCAGTGGCATCGCGCCTTGATTTTCTGCGCCGCTGGTATGCCGGACAGCAAGCAGCAAGGGATGAAGCAGCCAGCTCAGCAGCAGGTCCGTCAGCAGAAATGTGGCGACAAACAGCAGCACGCTCCAACCTGCTCGCAGGCCGCCGGCGTTCGTGAAGACGGCGTGCAGGCGGTGATCGGAAATTGGCTGCGGCTGCGCCGCGCGATCCGGCACAATCGCAGCATCTGGTTCGACTTGGCGGCCAGGTGTATTCATGCAGGGAGCGTGTAGCCATCCTTCCGGAGCATAGTCATTCGCAGGGTACTACGGTACTGCCGGGGATGACCTTCCAGCACGCGAACGACAAACAGTTATCGTGGGCAGGCGCGAATGCATGTTTTGTCATACCTGCCCCTCGGTTCACAACGGTACAATCAGGCTGCCACGAAAGATTTGCGATGTAGCAGGGGGCTGCGGAAGTAAGTGAAAGCAAGGTTGTCTGAATTGAATGAAGTGATGGACCTTCTTTCAGATGCAGTCATTCTGCTGGATGCTGAATGGCGCATCACGTACGCGAATAAAAGTGCCCGCCGTCTGAGCCGGCTGCTTCCTGAGCATTTCCAAAGCAGGAGCCTGTGGGAATTGTTTCCGCAGATGATCGGTACGGAACTTGAGCGTGCTTACCGGGAAGCGCACGCCACGCGCGAAGACCGGCGTGTCGATCGCTTCTACTACGAACCATTCGGATTGTGGTTTTCGATCTGCATCCGCCCAATGCAGCACGGTCTACTGGTGCAGTATCAGGACATCACCTCACTCCGCGAAGCCGAAGAGGCGCGCAGCGAAAGCGATCGATATCTTCGCCTGCTGCTGGATTCAACGCCATCCGCCTTCTATGCCGTGGACGAGCATGCCCGCACCACGCAATGCAACCGAGCCTTCCTCGAACTGCTGGGCTTTGCCAGCCTCGAAGAAGTGCGCGGGCTGAAGCTGCACGCGGTCATTCATCACAGTCATACCAACGGCTCCCACTACGAGGAGGCGGACTGTCCCATCTATCGCGCTGCACGGCAGGGTGATCCCGCGCACGTGCAGGGCGAAGTGTTCTTCCGCAAAAACGGCACACACTTTCCTGTCGAGTACTGGGCCTACCCGATCGTGCAGGACGGCCGCCTGCGCGGCGCCATCACGACCTTTGTGGATGTGACTGATCGCAAACGAACCGAGGCGGCCCTCATTCAGAGTGAGAAGCTGGCTGCGGTGGGTCGACTGGCCAGTTCCATGGCGCATGAGATCAACAATCCGCTCGAAGCCCTTACCAATCTGGTTTACCTGGCGCGTGGCTCTGCCGACCCGCTGGAAGTCCGCGGCTACCTGCAGCAGGTAGATGAAGAACTGCGTCGCGTCTCGATGATTGCCAGCCAGACCCTTCGCTTCCATAAGCAGTCGTCCAAGCCGCAGGCGATTCGCTGCCAGGACCTGTTCAGTTCTGTGCTGAACCTCTACGAAGGCCGCTTCAGGAACGCCGAAATTGTGGTGCACAAACGCAAGCGCGCCAACAAACCAGTCGAAGTGTACGAAGGCGATATCCGCCAGGTGCTGAACAATCTTGTCGGCAATGCCGTGGATGCAATGGCCCGCGGAGGAAGCCTCTACGTGCGCAGCGCCGAGTCGCACGACTGGAAGACGGACCGCAGCGGCATCACCTTCACCATCGCGGATACCGGTGAAGGCATGAGCCCGGAAACCCAGGCCCATGTCTTCGAAGCTTTTTTCACGACAAAGGGCATCGGCGGTACCGGGCTTGGTCTCTGGGTCAGTGCGGAGATTGTGCATCGCCACGCCGGGCGCATCCGGATACGCAGCAGCAGGCATCGCTCGCGGCACGGCACCGTCATCCGCATGTTTCTCCCCTTCATCGCCGTCAATACCCAGCTCGGCATCACTCCGGTACTACCGCAGTCCGCAGAGATCAGGATCTGATCCGACGCGCAGGCGTGGCTATCTCTTCTGCACTTCTACAGAATCTTTCAAATCCACTGTTTTGCGATCAGCCGGAACCTCCACGCTGAGGCCGTGCGCCATGTAGTGTTCCATCACCACTGGTCTCGCCCATTCCAGTGACCAGCCATCATCAATCGCCAGTAGCGTGTAGCGGCCGGGCAGTACCTGCTTCAGTGAGAAGCTTCCATCGGAGTCAGTCTGGTCGCGGCGATACGCGTCGCCATGTGCATCCGGATCAGTCGGGATCAAAACAATCATCGCGCCGGCAAAGGCTTTGCCCTCCTGCTTCGCAAAGCCATTCACCGTGGTGCGGCCTACATCGACCAGTGCCGCCAGCGTGGCAGAAGTGCTGCCGATCTTTACCAGGCTGCCATGGTTCGAAGCGCCGCGGGCCGAGAGGCTGGTGATGCCGAACGCATTCTGCATGGACGAGATGGAGACACGGTACTCGCCTGGCGTTACGCCTCGCAGCCGGAACCGGCCACTGTTCTCAACCACGGTAAAGGTGCTCGCCGCAATGGAGCCTCCCGGATCCACCAGGCCGAGCTGCATGCCGGAAGGCAGCTGCCCTCCGCCAGCCATTGCCACCATCCCGTCCACATCCGCCAGTCCTTCGAGGCTCGATGCTTCCACTGCCTGCGTGTTCCCGGATGCATCGATCATGGTCGATCTGCTCTTCTGCGCGTTATTGCCCTGCAGCTGCAGTTCGTAGTGGCCGGGCGCCACCGTCAGTTCGGCAATCTGGCCGCCGCCTTCCTGCTGGGTGAAAGTCACGGCAGAAGACACAGGTTCATCCGCGCCGAAACGTTTCACGCGCAGCTGCGGGGCAGGCAGCCCCTGTCCCGGCGGCGGATTGCGCAAAGGAATGATGATGTGGACCGCAGGCTCTGCATGCATGTTGATGTTGACAGGCACGCGGTCGCCCGCTTTTACGGCGATCGGTGTCGCTGCATCCGGGTCGGTTACATCGCCGTAGAACGTAGTCGCGAAGGCGACATCGAGCGGCGATCGGGACATCGCGGACTGGACGCCCGGCGGCACCTGGCGATGCGTCGCATACCAGGGCGTGGCGCTTGCTGACACAAAGTAGTTGCCTGGCGGCGCCGACGCAAATTCATAGCTGCCGATGTCGTCCGTCATGGTGCTGAAGAAGGTCACGATCCTGTTTCTGCCGGTCAGGTCATCCTGCCTGTAAAGCGTGAGCTGCGCGTCGGCCACCGGATCGCCTGCTTCATCTGTAACTGTGCCTGAGAGGGTAGCGTATGGCGCCAGCGTCAGCACCAGGCCGGTTGTATTGACGTCCGCGCCGGTCACGATGGCAGTGAAGAAGCCTTCATGCTCCTTGTAGCCGGCAGCGATAAAGCCGCGATGCGCGGCCTGGATTGCGAACTTGCCATCCGGCAGATGGTTGAAGACGAAGCGGCCTTCTGCGTCGGTGCGCGTGTTCATGCGGAGCGGGCCGCCATGACTGTCAGAAAGACTTACCTCTGCATCGACCAATGGCTGCGCCGTCGCCTGGTTGACGACCACGCCACTGATCGTGCGCTCGGCACCCTGCGGTTGCGTGGAGTTCGCCTGCGCGGTCTGAGGCGAGGCCGGCAGGCTACTGAGAAGCAGGCACGCAGCGACCAGGGCGGCACAGAACCGCGGCCTCAATCCGGCACCGAATCGTCAACCACTGTCTCGGAGTCATCATCGACATGGCTCAGCGAAAGAATGACGGATGCTTTCCCGCTGGCTTCGACAGTTACAGTCTTGCTCCGGCTGAGATAGCGATCCATCTCCTCCTTCTCCACGTCGTCGAGATTGATCGATTGATCGAGAGCAATGACGCGGTACGTACCGGGCGGCACCTGCTGTAGAACCGCTTCGGCATTGAGCGGCATCCCCGTCTGCGGCGCCTGTTGTATCAGCGGTGAGGTTGAGATGGCGTAGACGAATGCCTGCCCGATCGTCCCGCTCTGCGCGGCACTGGAGTGGACCGTGCAGCTGATCTGACCGGCGTCATTGCGCACAGTGATGTCGATCGGCTGCGTAGCGCCGCCCGGTCCGACGACCAGTGGCTCCCGTGCAAGATCGACACCGCCGCTGCTGATCGCGCTCACGTATCCTTCCTGCGCATAGACCTGCACCCAGTAGCGCCCCGGCTGTACCTGCAGAAGTTGCAGGTTGGCGTTGTCCGTACTCCCGGGTTGTATCTGCAGCAGGCCGCCGCTATTCGAGTGGCCATCTGCAGCTTCGAGATTGATGCTGATGCCGGGGTTTTGCTCAAGCGTTAATTGGGTTCGTCCGGACGAAGGGAGAGACGCGATGCCCTGCACGCGATCATAAATACGAGTTGGCGCAAGAACAAAGCTGCGATGCACATTCACCGCAATTGGTAACAGCGGCAGTACTGTAACATTCACGCCTGTCACTGCTGCTCCGTTCACCTGGAAATCAGCGCGGCCAAAAAGAGGCATCTGCCCCGCCGCCTCGGCAATCAAGGAGTACTGCCCATCCGGTACCGTCGCGCTCACACGATGCGTCTGCGGGAACCACCGCATCGCGAACTGCCCTGCCGTGCCGTCCTCCCCAAGCAGCTGAAAGTTCGGCTGAACGCCGTCGGGCAGACCTGCGACCGTTGCCGTCGCAGTATGGAACTGCTGCCGGCTCAGCACCATGTTGACGTTCAGCTGCTGACCCTTCCCCAATCGCAGGCCACCCTCCCCGGACTGCTGGCTCACCACCGGGTACGCTATCGACGGATAGCCGAAAGTCTTTGCGCGCGGAGTGGAGTCCTGCGCGAACGCGCCAGTGTTTTCAGCCAGTGGCGTGGTTCGCAATTGGAAGGTTCCAGCCTGCTGAGGAATCAGCCGGAATGACCCGTCGCTCCGGGCTGCAGTCGAGGTATCGAATTGCCAAATCCGCATGCCATGACGCATCTGCGCCCTATACGCCGTGATCCGAAGACCGGTCGCATCTGCCTCGTCGGGCAGCGCAATGCGGCCGGTGATCAGTGCCTGCGGCATGAGGTTAAACGTAACTTCCGGCATATTCGCCGAGACCTGCACTGTGCGCGCGTTGCCCTGGTTCTGCCCTTCGAAACCAGGCCGTCGCGCGGTGATCGTCACCATCTGCGCTGGCAGCTGCAATTCGAAGTGCCCATTGCTGTCAGTCAGCACGGCCCCGGACTGCTCCTCAACCAGGACCCGTGCCATCGGCTGGTGGCTGATGCTGTTCAGCACGATTCCGCGCACGGTATACGTCTGCGCCGCATCCTGCGCTGTGCCCGTCCAATAGGCCCGAACGCTCAGCCAGCAGAACAGGACGTGAGAACAGCGCAGCTTCCAGGGTCGGCGACAAGGCACAGTCCAGACCTTAGAAGAGGAAGACCGCCGCGTTCAAGCAGTTTTATGACACGACACAAACGCCGGATGCCCTGCCGAAGCAGGGCATCCGGATGGTGCATCGATCATCCGTTTAGAAGATGTGCCGGAAAACCCAGAAGAGCGAAGCTGACAGTAGTGCCGCAGCTGGCAGCGTCAGCACCCAGGCCATCGCGATATTGCGCAGCGTGCTCAACTGCAACCCGCTGCGATTTGCCGCCATGGTGCCTGCCACGCCGGACGAAAGCACATGTGTCGTCGACACTGGCATCTTGTACTGGTCGGCCAGGATGATCGTGATCGCCGCCACGATTTCAGCAGACATGCCCTGCGCATACGTCAGGTGCGTCTTGCCGATCTTCTCGCCGACCGTCACCACGATGCGCTTCCAGCCAATCATCGTGCCCATGCCCAGCGCCAGCGCCACAGCCACCTTCACCCAGGTCGGGATAAACTTCGTCGCCGTATCCAGCTGGCTCTTGTAGAGCGTGAGTGCCGCCTGGTCGGGTGCGGAAAATGTCGGATTCTTCAGCTTGCCCATCATGCGCAGGGCTTCGCTTTCGAGATACATGTCATTACGAACGTTGCGCTGCATATTCGGTGGCACGCCGCGTAGTGACTTGTACTCTGTCACTTCAAACTGGATCTTCTGTGCGAGCGCTGCCATGGCGCCCATGGTGTCCGGCGAAAATTTACGCTCGCTGATGAAGCGCTCTACTTCGCCATCCTGTGTGCCGTTCGTGTCGCCGCCCTTGGCTGCAGTCGCCGGGGTGTCGCTGGCCTTGCCGGACTTCAGCGCGCCGATCGCCTGCGCTGATGCTGCAACGAAAGCCGGGACCTGGGCCGGTCCGACAGCGTGGTTCAGTGCGTACGCCGTTGGCACTGTGCCGATCAAGATCAGCATGATCAGCCCCATACCCTTCTGGCCGTCATTTGAACCATGTCCGTAGCTGACACCGGTGCAGGTCAGGATCAGCATGCAGCGAATCCAGAATGGCGGCGGCTCGGTACCCTTCGGCGCTTCGTAGAGTGCGGGATCCTTGATCAGAAATTTCATGATCAACAGCAGCAGGCCGGCAAACACAAAGCCGACCAGCGGCGAAATCAGCAGCACGCGAAAGACATTCGAAACCTGGCTCCAGTCGACGCCTGAGGTGTGTGTGCTGCTGGGCGCGAGGTACTGGTTGGCCAGGCCAACGCCAATGATCGAGCCGATCATGGTGTGCGAGCTCGAAGCCGGCAGACCCAGCCACCACGTCGCCAGGTTCCACAGGATCGCGGCAATCAACAGTGCAAAGACCATGGCGAAGCCGGCACCTGCGCCGACCTGCAGGATCAACTCCACCGGCAGCAGCGTGATGATGGTATAGGCGACGCCGCCACTCGAGAGCAGTACGCCGATAAAGTTCCATGTACCACTCCACAGCACCGCGAAATGCGGTTCCAGGGAATGCGTGTAGATCACGGTCGCGACCGCGTTTGCCGTGTCATGGAAGCCATTCACAAACTCAAAGCCGAGCGCGATGGTCAAGGCAATGCCGAGCAGGATAAAAGGCCAGGCCGAGGCACTGTGCACACTTGCCAGGTCACCTGCCACCTTGGTCGCGATGTACAGGATGCCGCACACAAACAACACGCCGGCTGCGATGATGCCCCACTGCGCCGGGGTACGCTTCGCCTTCTGCGGCGCGAGCGGCGAAGTCGACATTTTAGGAAGGACAGTAGCCATGGCATCTCCGTGGAACACAGGATCGGTTCATACAGGCGGAAGACAAACACATTCCGCGCGTTTGCAAGCCTCTAAAAGTTGTAGAGGAAGTCCCTTGCCGGATTCGTCAATGCCGGATGAATTCCTCTTCATTTAGAGAGGCCCGGCGGTAATAGCCGGAACGGGGAATGGGCCGGAGGTGCGAACCGAGGTACCTTGTGGATGACACCTACTCCTGGAAAGGAGAGGCCTAAGGCAGGGTCCAGCGCAAGCCGGACCCCTTTTTTTTGCCGCTGACATCCGTCCGGCTGCTTACGTCGAGCCAATCCCGCTGCCGCCGGTCTGCTCTTCTTCCGGCTCTGCCTCGTCATGCACGATCGCATAATCGCCCTCTTCGAGCTTGCCATGCAGCTTCGTCAGCCATCCCAGCGACCGGCTGACCGGCCAAACCGTCCAGGTCGCTGGAATGATGCCCGACTCCAGTTCGCAGACCAGCGCAATCCGCGATTCGGTCCCTGTGAATGGCTCGAGCTCCGATGCGGGAAAGTCGTGCCGGTAAATTTCGTTCCCGTGTTCGTCCTGCAGCGTCACATACCAGAAGTGCTGATCCCGGAAAGCCGCTGGTGACAACTGGCTGGGGTCGACCAGGATGCGAACGATCCAGGGATAGATTTGCGCCTCCCAGTCGGGCGCGGCGGGAGGGTTGGGCGGCTGGTCCGAGCGGCGTGTATAGTCCTGCATTTTGCGCCGGGCGAACGACAGGCCGGCGTACCTTTCATAGTCTGCCAGCGAGCGCACTGTACCAAGTCCGAAGCTGTCCACCGGCTTGCCCTGCAACAGCCGCAGCACCTTCTCACGGCTGCGCGCGTCGTGCTTGTCCCACGTACTTTGCGCCGCCACGGCCCGTTCCGGCGTGTGATCGTCCCAGTGCCGCGTCGCATATTTCCGGACGTAGTCATGCCAGACCATCAGTTCGTGCGGATGAAACAGGTCGTAGCCATGGGTATAGGCGCGCAGCGTCATGGCGATCTCTTCGCCGAAAAAGTACAGCTCCGGGTCGTAGCCGACTTCTTTCACAAAGGCGCCAATGGTAAAAAGGAACCCGGCAGCCAGGAAACGGGATCGCAGCGGCACCGCCAGGGTCTGCCAGCCCGGGATGTCGACCGGCTTCAGCTGGGGCAGCCCTTCCGCAGTAAAACCCTGGATCGCCATTTTTTGCGGGATGCCTGAAAGCATCTCTCGATTGTCTTCATCCGCCGGGGTAAAAGGCGACGCGTATGTGCTCACCAGCGGCTTGGGACTGCCCGTCGCCTCTGCTGCCACAATCAGCCGGTTGTCCCAGCCTTCTGCGAAGCGGCAATGCGAATCCACCTGCAGAAACCATGCCTCGCCCTGCCACTGGTCGAGAACCAGTGCCCTGGCCCAGCACGCCCCGCGACTTTCCTGCCATGGGATATCCAGGATCCGGAATCGCGGATCGTTCGCATAGGGAAGCGCCGGCTCGTCTGGACTGTGCTGCCAGCAGATGCCGAAGCGAAGCCGCTCGGGATAAGCAGCTTTCGCAATGCAGTCTGCAATGGTCGGCACCAGCTGGGCGTCGCGGTACGATGCGATCGAAATGAAAATCAGATCCGCAGGTCTGCCGTGGGCCGTGGGTTGCACGCCTGATGGTCGCTGGAGTGTCGGCGCCACGTCAATACGTACGCCACAAACCTGTTCAACAGAATGCTAGCCGAGCCACTTTGGATTGGCAGCGGTCCCGTCGAAGTGCGGTGTCGTCTTGAACAGTTCGAACTTGCCTTCACTTGCCGCGACCTGTGTCCGGTCCAGAATGTCCTTGATCTGCGCCTGGCTTAACGGCTTGAAGGTGCGCGCTGCTTCCAGCGCCTGGTCCAGAACTTCCTGCGTATCGATGCCGGTAATCAGCACCGAGATCGGCTGCGTCAGCCCGTAGTGCAGCGCCTCCATCGGCTTCACCGTGTTGCTGGAGAGGATAAAGTTGTCGCCGAAGGTCTTCATCGCCAGTACGCCGATGCCTTGTTCAATCGCGACCGGCATCACCTGGTGGGTGAAGCTGCGGAAATGCGCGTCCATTACGTTGATCGGCATCTGCACTGTGTCGAAATGAAAGTTGTGCTTCTTCGCGATCTCGAGCATGCGCAGATGCACTGCCGGATCCTTGTGCCCGGTGAAGCCGATGAAGCGGATCTTGCCGGCCTTCTGTGCCGCAACTGCTGCTTCAATCGCACCGCCGACTGCGAAGATGCGGTCCGGATCCTCCATGCGGATCACTTCGTGAAACTGCACCAGGTCAATTACATCCGTTTGCATCCTGCCCAGCGACTGCTCCAGCTGCTTGTTATATTCCTCGGCAGTTCGGCCATCGATCTTGGTCATCAGAAAAACTTTTTGCCGGTAGCCATTGCGCAGTGCCTGGCCTACACGGACTTCGGAGATGCCGTCGTTGTAATCCCAGCAGTTGTCGATGAAGTTGATGCCGTGGTCGACTCCCGCATGCACCAGGTCGATGCTCTCTTTCGCTTCTTTCTGCTTGCCAAGATGAAAGCCGCCCATGCCGATCGCCGACACCGTTTCTCCGGTCTTGCCGAGCTGGCGATAAATCATGTCGGGCGATTGTTGCCTGCTGCTCCGGGTGGTGGACGATGCTGTCGATGCGGTGTTTTGTGCCAATGCGCCTGTCGTTGCGGCGGTAAGACCGGCGGCAGTCACTGACTTCAGAAAATCTCTGCGTTCCATAAATGGCTTCTCCCGAGGCACTTCCCATGGGATGCGCTCGATCCCTTTGCGGGTCTGCATCGATTGCAAGTCGTTTCAGCCATTCCCATGCCGGGCCTTGAAGCTGCCTGATAGGCTGGAAATCGAATTCAAGGAGCCGTAAACAATGAGAAGAGCACTATGTAGCGTGGTACTGATGGCACTGGCGAGCTGTAGTCTGCAGGTTCTGCCTGCACAGATGAAAGAAAGCGCTTCGCCGAAAATCGCTCCAGGGACCCTGGTTGATCCCGCCAGAACCTTCGATGCCATGCTCAGAGGCTTTGAAGAAGAGCTGACCAGCGCAGCAAAAGCCATGCCTGCAGACAAGTATGGTTTTGCCCCCGCCGCCAGCCAGTTTGCTTCCACGCAGAAGACCGAGTTCAATGGCGTCCGTACCTTCGCCGGCCAGGTCACGCATATCGCTGAAGCCAATTATTTCTACGCAGGCGTCATTGGCGGGCAGAAAGCGACGGTCGACGTCGACGCGATCGGGAAGCTGCAGGATAAGGACAAAATTCTTGCGGCGCTGAATGATTCTTTTGTCTTCGCCCACAAGGCATTTGCCAATATGACAGCCAAGAACGCCTTCGAGAGCGTTAAAGAAGCGCAGACACGGGCGTCCGTTGCCGGCGGCCTCGTAGCCCATGGCTTTGACCACTACGGCCAGATGGTGATCTACCTGCGCATGAACGGGATCGTTCCGCCGGCCAGTACCAGGTAAGCCGGGACCGCGAAAATCCTATCTGCAATCGCATCGACAGCTTTCGACCTGCGGCGTCAAGCGACCGTAAGACTGCTGACATTCTTCTCCTCTGAGTGACAGTAAGAATGAAGTTCTCCAGGTCAGAGTGAATATGTACTGCCATTTGCGGCACTCATGACGCTGGAAGAATGTGTCTACAGGTCTGGCTTCGCAGACACACGCGCAAGAGGGTCCAGTTGATGCAGCCAACAACACCGGGCTCGAGGTCGTCGATCTCGAGCCCGGTCGAGCATCTGCTGGCCTTCCCGGTCGCGGCAAACCGCATTCGAGTCGCGTCCGCTGCTAACGCCAGTCGTCGCGCGCCTGCAGGGCATCGGTCGCCACCTGCTCGAACTCGGCGTGCTTCTTGATAAAAATTTCGTCGAAATTGCGGTCCTGCCGCAGCAGGATAGCCTGTAGCCGCACCAGCTCCAGCAGGGCGAGGAACATCGCGATCACGGCTCGCTCGCTGCGTGTGTTCCGCAGCAGCTGGCGCAGCGCCACCGGCTTGTCTTCAATGGTCAGCCGTCTCCGGATGAACTCGATCATCTGGCCGACTGTCACTGCATCTTCATCCACGTCCAGCACCGGGCGCTGCTTGGCGCGTTCCAGGATGTCGCGGAAGACGCGCACCAGGTCCGGCACATCTGCCGCAATCTCCTGCGCCATGCTCGGGTCGGTCTCAGGGTCAATACCGGCATCAGCAACTTCAGCGCGAAAATTCCGCAGTCCGGGATTGGTCCAGGTCGCTTCTTCAATCTGCTGCTTGGTACGCAGCATCTGGGCCGCATTCTTGAAGCGTTCATGCTCAAGCAGCCGTTCCACCAGCTCCCGGCGCGGGTCTTCTGCTTCATCGGCCGAGTCTACCGGCGCACGCGGCAGCAGCATCCGGCTCTTAATGTGAATCAGCAGGGAAGCCGTGTAGATAAACTCACCGGCTGCGTCGATATCAGTCTGCTTCAGCTGTTCCACGTAGGAAAGAAACTGCGCCGTGATGCGCGCGATCGGAATGTCATAAATGTCGATGTCCTGCTTGCGAATCAGGTCCAGCAACAGGTCGAGCGGGCCGTCGTACACCTGGCCGATGTTGACGGAGAACGGATAGCTGTCTTCCCGTTCTGCCGGCTTTTTGCCCTGTGCCGGTTTGGCCTCTTCTGCGCTCATCCGCGGGCTTCCACTGCAGACGACGGCCTCAGATCATCCGCCAGGTGAATAGCTTCGCGCACCTGCTGCATGGTCTCTTCCGCGCGCCGCGTCGCGCGTGCTTTGCCATCCAGCAGTATGTCGACCACCAGCGATGGATCGTTCTCATAAGGCCTGCGTCGTTCCTGGATCGGAGCCAGTGCGGCAACAATCGAATCTGCCGCCCAGCCCTTGCACTCGATGCAGCCGATCGCTGCTGTGCAGCAGCCGTCGTAGACCTTGGCCAGCGTCTGCTTGTCAGAGAAAACCTTGTGCAGGTCGCCTACCGGGCACTTGTCCGGATCGCCGGGATCTGTGCGCCGAATACGTGCCGGATCCGTGACCATGGTCTTCAGTTTCTGACGGATCGTCGCTTCGGGATCCGTCAGCAGGATGGTATTGCCGTAGCTTTTCGACATCTTGCGACCATCGGTACCCGGCAGCTTGGGTGATGGCGTCAGCAGGGTCTGCGGTTCGGGCAGGATGGGTCTGGTGCTGGGCGCGGCTGGAAAGTAAAACTGGTTGAAGCGTCGCGCTACTTCGCGTGTCAGCTCCACGTGGACCACCTGGTCCTGGCCCACTGGTACAAGGTCCGCCTGGTAGATCAGGATGTCTGCAGCCTGCAGCAGCGGATAGCCGAGAAAACCATACGTGCTTAGATCACGGCCGGAAAGATTCTCCTGCTGCTCCTTGTATGTGGGCACGCGCTCCAGCCAGCTCAACGGTGTGATCATGCTCAGCAGCAGGTGCAGCTCGGCATGCTGCGGCACATGGCTCTGTATAAACATCACAGACTGCTGCGGATCGATTCCGGCTGCAAGCCAGTCCATTGCCACATCGAAAGTGTTCTGGCGAACACTGGACGTGTCAGCATAATCCGTTGTCAGCGCGTGCCAGTTGGCGATAAAAAAGTAGCAGTCGTAATTCGGTCGCCCCTCGCTGATTGCGTCATCTGTACCAGCGCGTTCATCCTGCAGTCGCACCCAGTTATAGAGAGCGCCCATGTAGTTGCCGAGATGCAATTTGCCGGTCGGGCGCATGCCGCTCAGCACGCGCTTCGGTCCGGCAGCGGCAGCTGGATGTAGATCAGGACGATGTTGTGTTGGTGTCGCCGGCATATCGATTCCTTAAGTGTACGAGAGGCTTCCAGCGCACCAAGCTGTCAGACCGAAAGCAGGATGTGATTGAAGATCTGCAGAGCCGGACCCAGCGCTATAAAAATAATGCGGCCGCCAAAGAAGAAAATCACAATCAGGCTGATCACGCCCAGCCGGTCGTATACCTGCAATGCATTGAAGGGAAGAAAGTGGCGCAGGATGCGTGAGCCGTCGAGTGGCGGCAGCGGAATCAGGTTGAAGATCGCCAGGAACAGATTGATCGTAATGGCACTGTAGAAAATCGCGACCAGCGGAAAAACGATCGTGCTGCGATTGATGAGCTCCGGCGACAGCGCCTCCGGATTCATCCCGGAATTCGCGTAGTTCACCACCATCGCGGCATTGTCTGCACCCAGCGGCGCGAACTTCGAAATGCCTATCAGGATGAACAACGAAATCACGGCGAACAATACATTCGCAAGTGGTCCGGCGAGTGTCGACAGGACATCGTCGCGCACCGGTTTTGCAAAGTTTCGCGTCGTTACGGGCGTCGGCTTTGCCCAGCCAAAAAGAAAGAAACCACTGCTGCGAAAAAGGAAAAGCATCGCCAGCGGCAGCACGATCGTGCCGAGCGGATCAATGTGTTTGGCGGGGCTGAGCGTGACACGGCCCAGCATACGTGCGGTAGGATCGCCCAGCCGGGACGCCATCCAGCCGTGCGCGGCTTCCTTCAGGCTCAGAGCGAACAGCAGGACGACAAACTGAAAAATCTTGATGGCAATGTCAGGAGTCATATCGGGCTAACGGTTGATGGTAGCACTGCGATGAAGGTCAAGAGGAGGCTAGCGCCACCAGTCCGAACGCAGTTCTTCATCCTTCACCACCATCACCGGCTGACCCGGTGTGGGCGACCACAACCGCAGTCCGTCGATAGCACGAATCGCCTCGATCGGCTGTGTCCACGGGTGTAGCGCAAGGTCGAAGAGGCCCCAGTGAATCGGCATCAGCAGGCCGTGGCCTCCAAGTGCCTTGAAGCTGCGTGCCGCGCCCTCGGGACCCATGTGGATACTGGCCCACAGCGGATCGTAAGCGCCAATCTCGAGCATTGTCAGATCAAACGGACCGTAGTCTTCGCCGATCTCCCGGAAGCCTTTCCATTCACCCGAATCCGCGCCGTAGTACACACGATGCTTCGGGCCGATCAGCGCGAACGAGGCCCACAGCGTCTCGAAACGATTGAATAGACTGCGGCCGGAGAAGTGGCGCGCAGGCAGCGCTGTAATCATCAGTCCGCCTACCTGCACCTGGTCCGTCCAGTTCAGTTCCGTCCAGCGCGGCGCATCGATGCCGAACCCGGAGAGGATATTGCCTACGCCCAACGCCGTGACCCATCGCGCCTGACGAAGATTCTCAAGCGTGGCCAGTTGCTGCATGGTGCCGGCGCCAAGATGGTCGTAGTGATCATGTGAAATCAGCACAACATCGATCGGCGGCAGATCTTTCAACGCGAGCGTCGGCGCAAAAAAACGCTTCGGCCCAAACCACTGTGTGGGTGCGGCACGCTCGTCCCATACCGGATCGATGAGGACGCGTACCCCGTCGATCTCAACCAATGAAGAAGAGTGTCCGAACCACGTGACGCGCAGCCCGGATACCGGAGGTTGATCGAAAATCCGCGGATCTGTGCGAAACGGTCCCAGGGGAACCTGCGGGGACCGTGCCGCCGCACCTTTGAACCAGCGCGGCGCCACCTTGAACATCAGCGAGATGCCGCCGATTTCTGTGGGCTCAGGATTGAGATACTTCTTGCCGCGACGTTCAGCTGTCGTCAACGGCATGGCTGCCTGCTAAACAAAACGGCAAGGTTCAACAGTCTTCGCGTCATGCCGTACGATCCGAATCCTGCTGCGTGTTTTCTTCCCGCCGCCCCGCGTTCTGCTGCTCCGAACCCTGCTGGTCAGCATCGCCGGAAGCGTCCCACCCATCGCCCTGCACGTCGTCCCTGGATTTAATCTGTTTCGCCGGCACACCGCCCGAGATGCTGTTAGCCTCCAGGTCTTTCGTTGCTACGCCCATCGCACCCAGGATTGCATTCTCGCCCACGTTCACCCCGGCCATCACGGCAGCGTGATAAGTGATGCGTGCGCCCGGGCCGATCTCGGTCCGCCGATTCTGCACATCTGACTGGTTTTTAGGGTGGTGCGCATGCGAATAGACCGCGGCGTAGTCGCTCAGCGACGTACCCTTTTTGATGACCAGCTCTCCACGATCATCCAGCATCACGTACTTGTGAATCGTGCAGTCGTCTTCAATCGTTAGATTGTAACCGTAGCTGAACTCTACCCCGTGGAAGATCTTCACGTTTTTCCCAATGGAGGCGAAGATGTGCTTGCCGAGCATCGCGCGAAAACGGAAGCCGAGCCAGTGGTTCAACGCCAGTGGCGACCGGTCAAACATCTGCCAGAAATAGATCAGCGGCTTGCGCTGTGAGTATTTCTCTTCATCGACGTCACCGTAATATTCGGGTTCGAGTGTCACATTCGATGGATCGAGACACATTTCTGCAGCGTTGAAGGGCAGTTCGCTCGAAAGATTCAGCGTCAGCTTGCCGCCGTGTGGACGGGCGAACAGCATTTGATGAAGCGCATCGCGGACAAATTCGTTGCGCAGTCGCGGCTCTTTGTGCCGGCCGATTTCGTCGTCCATGTAGCGCAGCCATCGACGAAAAACTTCTTCTGCTTCGGGTGTAGGCTTCAGATCGCGATAAGGATATTCAGGCATTGCTCAGGCAGCTTCCTTGGACAGGCTCATGCAACAGAGATGTTGATTCGATGCTCTTCGCTTCTGGAAATGACAATTCCGGGCGCATTCCGACCTTCCATCGTTTGCGGGCAGGCAAACACAGCATACCCCGATGACGCGATTCAAGTGCCGCAGGTTTCCCTGGCGCGCCGGGCGGCCACTAAATTTTTAGCAGCAACGTTACGTAGTTTTTGCAGCAGGGCTGTGGCCGCACCATCCCGAATGGCTGCCCGACCGCTCTGCAGCCCTTCATTCAGATTCGCTGCTAACCCGGCTGCCACCAGTGCCGCCGCTGCATTCAGCAACACGATTTCGCGGCGCGCGCCAGTATCTTCTCCCTGAAAGATCGCCTCCAGGATGCCTGCGTTCTCTGCCGCATTCCCGCCCTGCAGATCGGCCGGTTCAGCCAATGGCAGGTCTACATCGCGCGGATGAAAATGACGAACCGTCGGGCAATCGATCCCCACATTCACCGTCGCAATATCTGTCTCGCCCGTCGTCGTTATTTCATCGAGCCCGTCACAGCCGTGCACGACAAAGGCATGCTGTACCCCGAGGCGGGTCATCACTTCGGCCACCAGCGGCACCCGTTCACGACTGTAGACACCCATCACCTGTGCCCGCGCGCCTGCCGGATTCGTCAACGGCCCGGCAAGATTGAAAATGGTCCGGAAACCAAGCGCCTTCCTTGCCTCCCGCACCCGCGCCATCGCTGGATGCCAAGTCGGCGCATACAGAAACACAAAGCCCGTCGCACGCAGGCAGTCGGCAGCCTGCTGCGGGTTCAAGTCGATTGGGACACCCATCGCTTCCAGCACATCTGCCGAGCCGCATTGCGAACTGATACTCCGATTACCGTGCTTCGCGACCCACGCGCCGGCAGCAGCCGCGACCAGTGCAGCGCCGGTCGAGATGTTGAAGGTGCCTGCGCCATCGCCGCCAGTCCCGCAGGTGTCCACCAGCCTGCTGCGCTCGTCGTCTTGCAGCGGAATCGGCGTAGCCAGTTCACGCATGCCGCGTACAAACCCAGTCAGCTCGTCCACTGTTTCGCCGCGCGCCGCAAGCGCGCCAAGCAGCGCAGCGATCTGCAGATCTCGCTGCGCCGCAGGTGCTGCGTCCGCGGTTAACAGGGCATGCAAAGTCAGTCGTGCCTCTTCCTCTGAGAGCGAGGCATGCTGCCGTGTCACCAGGTGCAGAGCGTGCTGAAGGGCGTCCATGCTGCAGCTAATAGTAATCGGCAAGACCGGCGCTGCTCGACAATCGCCCGCACTTTTGCAGGACTAACACGACGATTACGCCGCGGAACAACGACTGCGCTCTCTCTGCCAATCGAACCATGCAAAGGAAAAAGGTGATTCACGGAATGTCACAGCCGAACCGAGCACGTCCCCTTGTTGATCCACGCACACGTTTCTCGCAGCCGCCCTACCCCGAGCAGAAGCAGACACCACCCGGTGACGAAAATGAGTTGAAGCCCCTCGCCGACCACGGCCAGAACAGCTACCAGGGGGCGGGCCGGTTGCAGGGTCGCGCCGCTCTGGTCACTGGTGCTGACAGTGGCATCGGTCGCGCCGTCGCTCTGTGCTTTGCAAAGGAAGGCGCAGATATCCTCTTCACCTGCCTGCCTGAAGAACGGAAAAATGCAGACGAAACCGTCAAGCTTATCGAAGCGACGGGACGAAAGGCGATCGCGCTGCCCGGCGACGTCCGCAAAAAAGCCTTCTGCGCCGAGCTGGTGCAGAAGACAGTCGATGCCTTCGGGCGCCTCGACATCCTGGTCAATAACGCAGCCTTCCAGCGCACCTATGATTCGGTCGGCGACATTCCTGAAGATGAATTCGACGCCACCTTCCGCACCAATGTCTATGCGCCCTTTTTCCTGATGCAGGCGGCCCTGCCGCAGATGAAGCCCGGCGGCGTTGTTCTCAATACCTGCTCCATTGAAGCCTTCGAGCCGGACAAGGAGCTGCCCGCCTACGCTGCCACCAAGGCCGCGCTCGTAAGCCTTACCAAGAGCTTCGCCAAGAACTGCATGGCACAGGGCATCCGCGTCAATGCTGTCGCGCCCGGACCGGTATGGACGCCGTTCATCCCATCCACCATGCCGGCAGAAAAGGTCGCGAAATTCGGCGCCACCACCGTCTTCGGCAGGCCGGCACAGCCCGTCGAGCAGGCTGCCGTTTACGTCTTCCTGGCGTCAGACGATGCCAGCTACGTCACCGGAGAAGTCTATGGCGTGACGGGCGGAAAGATGCCGCTGTAACCCCCAAGCAGTTATTTACAGGTACAGGCAAAAGGCGCCCGCCCGCTTGTACCTGTAGCCACCCGGGCCTGTTCGGACCGGCCGCCGCGCTGACAGGATGGAGCGACGTCCGTTAGTATTGGTGCTTCGGACGGCTATGAAAATACACGAGTATCAAGCGAAGGACATCCTGGCGAAACACGGCGTCGCCGTACCGCGGGGTGAAGTGGCCAACACGCTCGACGAGGCGTTGGATGTGGCCAAACGGCTGTTCAGCAACGGCGCAAAGGGCGTCGTGGTCAAGGCACAGATTCACGCCGGCGGCCGTGGCAAGGGTGGCGGCGTTAAGGTCGCGAAAACCATCGAAGCAGCAGAAGAGGCTGCGAAAGCCATCCTCGGCATGCAGCTCATCACCCATCAGACCGGGCCGCAGGGGCAGAAAGTCTCCCGCCTCCTGATTGAAGAGATGTCGGCAATCGATCGCGAGCTCTACCTCGGCATCGTGCTCGATCGTGCTGCAGCCAAACTGGTGTTCATGGCTTCGCAATCCGGCGGCATGGAGATCGAAGAAGTTGCAGCGAAAGATCCCGACGCCATCTTCAAGGAATACATCGATCCGGCAGTCGGCTTCCAGCCCTACCAGGCGCGCAAGCTGGCCTTCGCCCTTGGCCTCAAGCCTACCCAGATCAACGACGCCGTGAAATTTATGACCGGCCTTTACAACGTCTATCTGGACACCGACTGCTCCCTGCTCGAAATCAATCCGTTCATCACCACGCAGGATGACAAACTCGCCGCGCTCGACTGCAAGATCAATTTCGATGACAACGCCATGTTCCGCCATAAGGAACTGAAAGAACTACGCGACGTCGCCGAAGAAGATCCACTCGAAGTAGAAGCCTCAAAGTACGCACTCAATTACATCAAGCTCGATGGCAATATTGCCTGCATGGTCAACGGAGCCGGTCTAGCCATGGCGACGATGGACATCATCCAGTACGCCGGCGGCTCGCCCGCCAACTTCCTCGACGTAGGCGGCGGCGCCAATCAGCAACAGATCGAGCACGCCTTCGAAATTCTGCTCTCAGACAAGAATGTCCAGGCCGTCTTCATCAACATCTTCGGCGGTATTTTGCGCGTCGACACGTTGGCTAATGGCGTCGTCGGCGCAGCGAAAAAACTGAACATTCAGATCCCCGTCGTTCTCCGGCTCGAAGGCACCAACGTGGAAGAGGGTCGCGAGATTCTGAAAAACTCTGGCTTCAAATTCATCGTTGGCGAAACCATGCAGGACGCAGCAGAGAAGGTCGTCGCGGCCGCAAAGGGAGTGAACTAAATGGCGGTACTGGTAGACAGGAACACACGCCTCATCGTGCAGGGCATCACCGGTAAAGAGGGCACCTTCCACGCCAAGGGCTGCGCGGAATATGGCACCAAGGTCGTCGGCGGCGTGACCCCCGGCAAGGGCGGCACCACGCACGAAGGCTGGCCGGTATTCGACACGGTTTCGAAAGCTGTAACCGAGACAGGTGCAAATGCAACAGTGATCTTTGTCCCGCCCCCGTTCGCCGCGGACGCCATCCTCGAAGCCGAGGAAGCCGGCCTGCCGCTGATCATCTGCATCACCGAAGGCATTCCGACCAACGACATGGTGAAGGTCTGGGCCAAGCTGAAGTATTCGAAGTCTGTTCTGGTCGGACCAAATTGCCCCGGCGTCATCTCACCCGGCAAAGCCAAGATCGGCATCATGCCTGGCCGCATTCATAAAGAGGGTTCGGTCGGCATCATCTCTCGCTCCGGCACGCTGACGTATGAAGCGGTCTATCAGCTCACCCAGCGCGGCATCGGGCAGTCCACTGCCATCGGCATTGGCGGCGATCCCATCATCGGCACGACACATGTCGACGCACTGAAGCTGCTGAATGAAGATCCGGAAACTGAGGCCATCATCCTCATCGGCGAAATCGGTGGAACCGCCGAAGAGACTGCCGCGCAATATGTGAAAGACCACGTGAAGAAGCCAGTCGTCGGCTTCATTGCCGGGCAGACCGCGCCTCCGGGACGCCGCATGGGCCACGCCGGTGCCATCATTTCCGGCGGCCAGGGCACCGCAGCCGACAAGATGAAGGCACTCACTGCGGCCGGCATCCACGTCGTGCAGTCGCCGGCCGAGATCGGCGCAACACTGGCCAAGGTCATAGGCCGCTAGCAAGACGGATCAACTGGCCCGGGCTGCCTCACGCAGCCCGGGCTTTTCTATGTTCGGCTTTCGCCGGATGCTCGCAATCCAGCGCCTTTTGTAATTCTTTCGTCTCGGTTCATCTACTCTGCTTGCCGATATGCGACTGATATGGTCTTATTTAGAAGCAAACTAAGACTAAAGCAGTCGGATATGCCTTTCAGGGCAGTCCTCTGCCCCGAGGGGTACACGTGTTGTTGGGTAAGTTCCAATCTTTACAATGTCTTGCAGGACTCCTGCTCTTTTCACTCGCCGCCCTGTCAACTGGCAATGCACAGGAACCGCCTTACTTCGTGACCTACTCCCACGTGATGGAGGAGCCCGGCAACCTCGAATTTGCCAGTCAGAACCTCTACTCAGCTCCTAAGAACACCAACGCCTTCTACTCACAGACCTTCGAGCTCGAATACGGCGTTACCGCCTGGTACACGGCCGAGTTGTATCTCCAGGGTCAGAGCACCGAACATGACTCGACGGTTTTTACCGGCTTCCGCATCGAGAATCGCTTTCGCCCTCTGCGCAGCGAGCACCGGGTCAACCCAGTCATTTACGTCGAGTACGAAGACCGCAGCCAGGCTGATAAAAGCTTCCTCGAAATTACCGATCATGAGGTCATTTCCAATCAGCAGATCTCTAACGGACTTTTGCGCAAGAGCGTCGAGCGTGCCGTAGAAGGCAAGCTCATCCTGTCCAGTAATTTCAACGGCTTCAACATCTCTGAAAACATCATTGCGGAAAAGAACCTCAGCAACGAGCCATGGGAGTTCGGCTACGCACTGGCAGCCAGCCACAGCCTGGCATCCTCAGCCAGCGTAGACGCCTGCCGCTTCTGCAGGCAGAACTTCGCAGCCGGGGCGGAAGTGTTCGGCGGCCTCGGCACTCGCTACGACTTCGGCTGGAAGGGAACTTCCATTTATGCCGGGCCAACCCTCTCCTACAACGCGCCACACAACGTGACCATGACAGTCGGCCCGGAGTTCGGCCTGAATGACAACACTGCCGGAGTTCTCTGGCGCGCCAAAGTCGCGTACGAGTTTTCACAGTTCCGCGATCTTTTCCGGAGGAACCAGTGAAACGCCATCATCTTCTCCTCCTGCTCTGTCTTTGTCCCGCGATGCTGCTGAGTGCAGCCGACGGCAGCTGGCTTCGCCGCGTACCTCCAGGTGACCGCGCACGCGTCAATCCTCTCCCGGACCAAACCACAGCAGCGGCAGCCGGGTCGCACATATTTGCCAGCAACTGTGCCAAGTGCCACGGCGACCACGCCCAGGGAAAGAGTTCCCGGCCGCCGCTGGTGAGTGATCGCGTCGCGCATGCCACGGACGGAGAACTGGCGTGGATCTTGAAAAATGGCAATTCATGGAAGGGCATGCCTTCGTGGAGTGTTCTGCCGGATACGCAGCGCTGGCAGCTGGTAGCTTTTCTGCGCAGCATCAACCCTATGCTGGCTTCGCCAGCTGCTCCAGCGTTGGAAGGTGACAAATGAGGGCCGCCGCCAAAGCTACCTGGAGACGCCTGCGCGTTCTTCCGAACAGCCTCTCACTCATCTTTGCAGGCCTGGTCACTGGTGTAGTCGTCAGCATGGTTACTGGCTGCGGATCCTCAGCAGCCCCCAGCCTGGGCGGGGAGGCCACCAAGATAACGCCGGCTGCTGATCCCATTGGCGAACGACTTTTCCTGGACACGCGATTCTCTCAATACTTCGCCACGCACATGACCAGTGTGAACGCGCCGCTGCAGGCAGGAGACCCGATCGTCGCCTCGGTGCCAACGCTTACCGGCACACTTCCGGGACCCTTCGCCGGCCAGTCCATCAACTGCCGCTCCTGTCATTTCGTGACCGAGTTCCAGGGAGTGGCTGGCGGCGGCAATCGCACCTATGCGGACTTCATCGAGAGAAGTGCGTTGCCACTCACTCAGAACGGGTTCGCCACTACGCCCCGCAATGCCATGCAGATGGTGGGTACTTTCCAGCAGCATAGCGGCGCGCAGTTTCTCCACTTCGATGGTGAGTTCGCCTCGGGAGAAGATCTGGTAGTCGGTACTCTGACTGGACGTAACTTCGGCTGGGGTCCCACAGAATACAACGCCGCCATTGCGCAGATCGCGCGCGTGATCCGCGAAGATGATGGCACCGATGAGCTGGCTGCCGATCGCACCAATAATCTCTCGTACGGCATCCTCTTCAAGGGGACAGACTCTCGCATCCCGGCCGCCATCCAGCTGCCGGTCGCACAGCGCATCGATGTCTCGACCGCAACCGACGCCCAGATCGTCAACGAGGTCGCCCTGTGCATCGCGCAATATTTTAAGGATCTCAAATTCAAGCAGGATCAGTATCAGCGGTATGTCACCTCGCCTTACGACCTCTTCCTGATTGCCAACCACCTGTCCATGCAGCCGCTGACTGGCGAAAGTAATCTTGCCTACAGCCAGCGCCTCTATCAACAGGTGGTCGCGCTCAACAATCCGACGTACATCACTCCGAAAGACGGTACTTACGCCTATCACGACTTCCCGTTTCAGTTCGGCGCTACAGAACTGGCCGGTCTCAGGATCTTTCTCAAGGCGGCGGCAACAGGCAGCGGCAATGATCAACACGCGGGCAATTGTGCCTCCTGCCATACGGCGCCCGACTTTACGGACTTCGCCTTCCATAACAACGGTGTTGCGCAGGACGAATACGACGCTGTTCATGGCGCCGGAAGCTTTATGACGATGCACATTCCAGGGCTCGCCGAGCGAAACGCGGCATACGATCAATACCTCCCGCGCAATCCGGCGCACCCCGATGCGTCTGAGGCGATGCGCCGACCCGCGATCGCGGCAAACGCGCTCTATGCCGACCTGGGTCTTTGGAACATCTACCTCAATCCTGATTACCCGAATCCTCAGGCCAGTCTCGCCGGCTTCGTCTGTGCCGCTGGCAAGGATTGCAGTGTGGATCAGGGGCTTTCCAGTACCATCGCGCAATTCAAGACACCCATGTTGCGCGACCTGGTGGATTCAGCCCCCTACTTCCATAACGGCAGCCGGGCCACCTTCAACGATGTGGTCGAGTTTTACATCAACACCTCGGCCCTGGCGAAGGCCGGTAGCCTGCGCAATGCACCCGCACAATTCAGCAACATGTCACTCTCGGAAGATGATGTGCAGGCGCTTGCCGCCTTCCTACTCTCTCTGACCGAGGACTATGACGACAGCTAAACCGCTCCAGTCCAGCCACCGGCAGGCTGCGCGTGCGCTTCGACCAAGTACACTGGGAGCACCAAACATTTCAGGAGAATTATGTCGCAGCGTACGTTCAGCATCATCAAGCCCGACGCCATCCGCAAAGGCTACGCCCTCGCCATCCTGGCCGAAGTCGAGAAGGCCGGCTTCAAGGTCGCCGGCATCAAGAAGCTGTCGCTTTCAAAAAAGCAGGCTGAAGGTTTCTACCACGTGCACAGCGCTCGGCCATTTTTCGATTCGCTGACCACCTTCATGTCGTCCGGTTCGATCATCGCGCTGGTGCTTGAAAAGGAAAACGCGATCGCCGATCTGCGCAAGCTGATGGGCGCAACGAACCCGGCCAACGCTGAAGAGGGAACCATTCGGAAGAAGTTCGCCGGCTCAATCGAAGAAAATGCGATGCACGGTTCGGATGCTGAAGACACTGCGGCCTTCGAGATCAGCTACTTCTTCGCAGGCCTCGACCTGGTCTAGTCCCGCCGTTGTGAAACCCATGGACCCTCGGCGGTCTGCCGGGGCTTTGCTTTTGCCGTCGACCGATGCGACGCATCACAAGGCCGGGGGTAAAGTAAAAAACGCCGCACATTTGGCGGCGTTTTTCTAATCATTTGCGTTTGTCGCGGAAGAGCAGCCACGTGGGCCACTACCGCGAAAGCTACTTGACTTCCGGAGTCGGCGTCGCCTTCGGCGTTACCGAAACGTTCGCGTCTTCCTGCTTGATCGCGTCCGGACTGCCCTTGATTCCATCCTTGAAGCCACGCAGGCCTTCGCCCAGGCCTTTACCCAATCCAGGCAGCTTGCTGGGTCCAAAAATGATCAGCGCAATTGCTAAAACGACGAGCAGATGTGTTGGTTGTAGAAGTTCGCCCATATGACAATTTCTCCTGGCTGCCGCTGGCAAGCGAAACCCGGACTCTCATCCGTGGTCTCCATTGTCGCACAATGCCTGTCTGTGTGATGTACGGACTGCAGCAGCGTGCGGATGCACACCCATATTATTTCGACAGGATACGCACCCATCCCCCATTCGTTACTGGACAGCCGGTGCAGCATCGAGCCGTTTTGCGACCATCTCCAAAAAACCCACCAGGTTTTCGCCCTCGCCCATGGTCAGCCGGCGATGGATCTTCATCAACGGATACAGCCTTGAACCATTCACCTCGAGCGTAGGCACGGCAGCCACAGCATTCGGATACTGGGTCAGCGACCACTCCCCGCCCCAGCGTTTGCGCAGCGTTTCGCCAAAATAGCTGCCCCAGGTCTTCGACTGGTACTCCAGATCGGCTGCTGCCTGGCCGGCTAGGATCGTCTCGAGCGCGGCCACTGAATCGAGTGAATAATCCAGCCGGATCCGATGGTCTGCCGCGGCCACGCGAACGGCTTCAGCTGCATATGCAATCATCATCGCGCCGATCGAATCATACTGCGCCTCGGCTAGCTTTTCCTTCGGTGTCTTCACCATTCCAGCCTACCTGATACACCCGCGCCGCTGCATCCTCGAGGCAATTGGCGCCTCCGGGCAGACGGCATGGTCTCTCTAGTGCTGTATCTTGGTAGGAAGCAGCCGGAACAATGGCCTGCCAGGAAGCAGCCCCACGGCTCGCTCCTTCTGCCGGTGCCTGGTGTGCAACGGTTGCGTGTTTTGATGTTTCAGTGCGAAGTGGAGGCACGAAGTTTGCTGCTGAAGAGAAGTCTGTCTGCTGCCACCCTCAGGTTTGCAGCGCCCGCCCTTGTTTATGCGTTCAGTTCCTTTTGTCTTATCGCGGCCCCCGCACGCGTGGCCCAGTCACAGGTTTCGAATGCCCCGTCCGGCAGCCAGAGTACCAGCAGCAGCAAGCTTCCGCCGCCGCCGACCATTGATACCAATATCAATCGCAACCAGACCCTGGCGAACGTCCGCTACGACAACAAGTACGACATCTACGGCGGCATTGGCTTTGCGCATTTCAATGCCGGTCCCTCGCTGCTGCAGGGTTCCAATCTAGGCGGCTTTGACGTCCAGGCCACGCGCTGGCTGACTCCGCGCCTCGGCGCTACCGCCAACATCCGCGGCTATTATGGCACCAACGGCGCCTTCGTGAATCCGTTCAACGTCAAAGGCCCCTTCGTCATGGAACATCTCGGCATGGGCGGCGTGACCTTCCGCGCAAAGCAGAACATCCATGCCGCGCTCGACCTGCACGCCTTGTTCGGCGTGGATTATGGCACCTTCAGCCTTGCCCTTGGCCGTGATCCCATCCACCCGACTCAGCAGATCACCCCGGCCCAGATTGGCTTCTTCAACGATGGCGGCACCTTCGTCACCGCGCTCGGCGGCTCCATCGACCTCAATCGCTCGCCCCAGCTGGCCTTCCGCATCTCGCCCGACTACCTCTATACCCATCGTGGCGGCGTCACCCAGAATGAATTTGCTATCTCTGTCGGCATCCTCTATCGCATCAAGTTCCCCAAGGCGCCCGTCCGCCCGCGTCGCTAGCGCCAGGGCAGTCAAGCCCTTCGACATGACTGCCTTTCCGTCAACTACCACCAAAGTAGTGTTGACAGTCGGATACAATCGACTCGCATAGACATCCCTCTCGTCGAGTTGTTGTCCGGGTCTACCCCGTACTCGCTTGAGCAGTATTTCTGCACCACCAAAAATCTGAACTTTGGAGTCACCCTGATGCCCACGCACCCGGCCCGCACTCCTTCGCTACTCTCCCTGCGAAGACTTCTCCCGACCGGCACATTCCTCCCGGGCCTTCTCACACTGCTCTGCCTGTTGGCCGGTGCCGGACGCGTTGCTCAATCGCAGGTTGCCGCCGCCAAGCCCAGTACCGATACTCTCGTCTTCAGCAACGGCGACACGCTGAAAGGCACGCTCGTCTCGGCCACCGGTGACGGCGTCACCTTCAAAAGCGACATGGCCGGCTCGCTTACCATCAGCTGGGACAACATCAAGACCATCGACGCGATGGAGAAATTTGCCGTCATCAAGAATGGCGTGAAGCTCAATCGCAAAACCCCGGAGGGCGACGTAGCCCAGGGCGCGCTTGCCGTAGCTGACAAAAATATCCAGGTGCAGACGCCGTCCGGCAACACCACCATCTCCACCAGCGATACCCAGGCCATCGTCATGGATGACGATTTCCAGAAAACGCTTTACCACGAGCCTGGCTTCACACAGGGCTTTACCGGCGCCTTTACCTTCGGAGCCGCACTCGTGGAATCCACGCAGAACGCCAGGACCTTCAATGGAGCGCTCACCCTCGCCCGTACCGTCCCGAATGCCGCGTGGGTCGCTCCACGCAACAAGACCACGCTCGATGCCAACGCCATCTACGGCACTACCAAGCAGAGCGCCACCAGTGCAAACCCGGCCAGCAGTATCAAAACGAACATCCTGCACGGCGACCTCGAACGGGACGAATATCTGTCCACGCGCTTCTACTACCTTGGCTACATCAGCGCCGATCACGACTACTCACAGGGCCTTGCTGTGCAGCAGGTTTACGGCGGCGGCTTCGGCTATACCGTCATCAAGAACAAGATCGAAGAGCTCGACGTAAAGACCGACCTCCACTACGAGCAGCAGAGCTTCACTCCGACCGGCACCCCGAACAAGAACCTCATCGGTATGGACTTCGGCGAAACCTATATGCGCAAGCTGCCGAAGGGCCTCGTCCTGAACGAAACCGGAGTGGTGACCCCGGCCTTCAATACACCGAGCGCCTTCTCCGCGGCCTTCACCGCCGCCCTGGTCTTCCCCGTCTACAAGAACCTGGGCTTTAACGCCGGCTTCGTCGACAACTACCTCAACGATCCGCCGCCGACCTTTAAGAACAATTCCTTCCAGTTCACTGCCGGCCTCACCTACGCCTTCAAATAGGCGCCGGCCCCCACGTAACAAAAAAGGGCGCAGAGTTCATCTCTGCGCCCTTCACAGTTTTGCCGGCAGCCGAGCCCGGTTAGCTGGCGATCAGCGCCACCGCGCCCATAGCCAGCACCATCCCGGCCGTCTGCCCCCGCGAAGTTCGCTCCTTCAGAAATGCCGCAGCCAGCAGGATCGTCGCCGCCGGATACAGCGACGACAACACCGCCGCAATATCCAGCCGCCCCAGGTGTGCCGCCACCATGTACAGCATGTTGCCGCCGGTATCCAGGATTCCCACTGCCGCAGCCAGCGCAAACGCCTGCGAGCCCCATTGCGCCGCCGAAACGCCCGCCTTCGGTCGCAGCCACATCCAGAAGCAAAGCACGCCCGCCAGCGCAGCACTGGTGACGCGCGAATACGCCATCGCCCAGAAGACTACGCCGGTTGACGTCCCGCCGGCCGCAGCAAATTTCAACATGATGAAGTACGTGCCGAAGCACAATCCCGAGATCGCTCCAAGCCACAGTGTCCGGCGCGTCGGCCGCGTCTTCGAAGGCGCCGCCGCAATCAGCCAGATCGCTGCAATCGCCGCCAGGAAGCCCAGCAGTTGGTGCGTCTTCGGCAATCCCTCCGTGGCCAGCCCGAACATCACTGGGACCGCCGCTGTCAGCACGCCTGCAATCGCCGCGGTCAGCCCCATCGCTCCGTACGACAGTGCCTCGTAAAACAGCATCAGTCCGGCGCCGCCAAACACGCCCGCAGCCAGTCCGGCGATCAGCGTGTGGTGCGCGGCAACCGGCAGATGCAGCGTGCGGATCACCGCCATCACAGCGACCAGGCTGAAGATATGAGCGACCGCCACAGCCTGGTAGGGCGACATCCGGCGCGCCGCCATGCCGCCGCAGAAATCCGCTGCTCCCCACGAAGCTGCGGAGAGCAGGGCAGTTCCCGCTGTATTGATCAAGCCGTCAGTCCCGGATCAGCGCTGTGCCATCGACGCGCTCGGATAATATCCCGGAGGGGCAATCACATCCAGGTTCGGCCGCTCCACGTGGATATCCCATTTGCGATACCGGCTGTCGAGCGTCGACCCATGCGTGTAATAGCCCAGCGTGTACTGCGTGCGCGCGCCATCGATGATGCGGCCAAACGACCGCTCAATGCCATCCGTTGACAACTCTGCCTGCAGCAGTCCACCCGTCGCGACGGTATAGCGCGGCAGGATATTGTCATACGGCAGCAGCGGGATATGGAACTTGTCGACATACCCGATAAACGGCACAGCCGATTCACCGGTCAGCGTCGCATACACCTGCTCCTGGTTGCTCTGCAGGTAGCGCACCACCTCGGCCACGCCCGCCTTCGAGCGCGACTCCTTACCATCGCTGATCACGTAAATAATCCGCCGCCGTCCCTTCTTGGTCGACGAAAGCGACTGTCCCGCTGCCAGGATCGCATCGTTCAGCGTGTGGATCGGCTTCGGTATCGTGATGAACCCGGTATTCGAACGCCCCGGCGTCAGATTCGGATCGATCGGCTTGTTGTTGATACTCGGACCCATCGTCATCGGACCCGTCGTATCCGGCGTGCCCATGTCTTCGCCGCGTGCCTTCGACCGCACCAGCACGGCCGAAAAGCGATCACCCGTCGCAGCCGTAAAATCTGTCTGCTTGGTCACGCCATCTGCGTAGGTAAAAATCGCTGCTTCATCCTGCGGCGTAAAAGCGCCGGAGAGCGCAGCCAGCGCATTGTTCACGCGTCCCATAATGTCACGCGGCAAGCTCTGGTCGATCACGAATGCCACAGAGAGCGGCACCGGATCGACACTGAAAAAGTCGATGTGCTGACGCTGGCCATTCTCGTAGATCCTGAAATCGCGAAAAGTGAGCCCCGGCACCTCGGCATGGTGGTTATCCAGCACGCTCACCGGCACCTGGACGTAGTTCACATTCTGACGAATCGTAAAGCCCTGTGCCTCTTCGGCATTCTTAGGGACGTACGGCGGCTCCTGCTGCGGAGGCCCGTCCGGCGAAGCCTGCGTATTCGAAGAGGGCGCGGCATCCGCAGGCGGAGGCGCCGGCGCCTGCGTCGGATCAGCCTTCCCCCGCGCAGCCTGGCTGGCCAGTCCGGAAATACTGTCCGTCCCGCTGTTCAGGGGGGCCTGCGGAGCCTGGGGTGTCGGGCCGCTTGGGACAGATTGCTGGGGTGCGGGGGCGTCCGGCACCGAAGTCTGCTGCGCTCCGGCCATACTGCTCAAAACCACCGCGCCAAAAATATTCGACGCCACCAATGCCCGAAAACCTTGCCTCACTCCAACCCCCAAAGCCACAACTTTGCGCTTCTCTACTCTGTGAAAGTACCTGCTCTACTATAGATGCTGGGTTGCGGTTTGCGCGGCTCTCGGCAGGCCCCGGTCTTTCTTCCAGCCTCCTTCGTCTCTTCCTCTACCTGGTTTCTACCGGAATACGTCCAATGACCATGCACCGATTCTCGTCCCGCCTGCTCTCCCGGCTGACCCTGCTCCTGCTGGCTGCCGGAATCCTTTTGTCTACTGCTTCCACCCTGCGCGCCCAGGATGCCCCGTCACCCGATGCGGCTCCCCAGGGTCCGGCCGGCGATCCAAACCCGCCCGAAGACAGCAATCCCGTTTCCACGTTGAAGGTCAACGTGAACCTGGTCAGCCTCTTCTTCGATGCGCGCGACAAGCATGGCGTGCTGGTGCCGAACCTCACCAAGAATGACTGCGGCGTCACCGAAGACAAGAATCCGCAGACGCTGAAAAATTTCACTCGCAACACTGACCAGCCGCTCACCCTCGGCATCCTGCTCGATACCAGCGGCAGTCAGCAGAATGTACTCCCGATGGAGCAGCAGACTGGCGCGAACTTCCTGCACCGCGTTCTGCGCTCCAAGGATGAAGCTTTCCTGATCGCCTTCGACGTCGATACCAACCTGCTGTCGGATTACACCAACAACGCGTCCGAACTCAGCCGCCAGATGGACAAGGCGCAGATCAATGTCGGCGGCGGTGGCTATGGAGGTCCCGGTGTCGGCCAGGGTCCGGTCAATGTCCCGGGCGGCGCCAAGGGCACGGTTCTTTACGACGCTGTCTATCTCGCCTCGCGCGAAAAAATGAATGCCGAGACCGGCCGCAAGGCCATGATCCTGCTGACCGATGGCCAGGATGAAGGCAGCAACCATAAACTCTCTGCCGCGATCGAGGCCGCACAGAAGGCCAATGTCATGGTCTACGTGCTGCTCATTGCAGACCGTCCCTTCTACGGCGGCGGCATGAACATCGGCTACACCGGCGACTACGCCATGCGCAATCTCGCTGATGCAACCGGCGGCCGCGTCATCAATGTCGGCAACAATGGCAAAAAGATGGAAGACGCCTTCGCTCAGCTCGAAGATGAATTGCGCACGCAATATATCGCCAGCTACACGCCGACCAATACC
Organism: uncultured Acetobacteraceae bacterium; assembly: GCA_964658265.1. Classification (GTDB taxonomy): domain Bacteria; phylum Acidobacteriota; class Terriglobia; order Terriglobales; family Acidobacteriaceae. The sequence continues at coordinate 62,228 of CAZZYN010000004.1, forward strand.
AAGCTCGACGGCACCTATCGCAAGGTCGACGTCAGCTGCAAAGTGAATGGCGACAATCTGAAAGTGCAGGCTCGCAAGGGTTATTACGCCATCGCTCCGGAAGATTAAGCAACTGCGCACTGGGCCATTGATCGCGAAGATCATCGACGCTGCGTGCCTGTTTGCGCTCACGGGCGGGCTTCGCTCGTCCCAGATCCGTCCGCGAGCCTGAACTAGACAGCCTTCAGGCTCGCGGTATGATGCGCCATGCTTCCTTCCCGACGCGGCTTCCTCGCAGGCATCGTACCCGCTGCTCTCTCCATCATTCCGCCCACCGTCCATGCAGCAGCAGACGACGCTTCATCCCCTCTGCCGCCGGCAATCGCGGCACTGCGGAATCGCAAATCTGAAGCCGTGCCCATCGCCAGTGAAGAGCAGGAACGCCGGATCGCCCGTGCCCGCGAGTTGATGGAGCAGAATCACTTTGCAGCCATCTGTCTCGCCGGCGGCACCTCGCTCGCCTACTTCACCGGCGTCCGCTGGCACAACAGCGAGCGGCTGACCATGGTTGTGCTGCCAGTCAAAGGCGAACCCTTTGCCGTGTGCCCGGCCTTTGAAGAAGAGCGGTTGAAAGAGCTGCTGGCGCAGGTGCCTTCCATGGCAAAGACTCGCACCTATGTCTGGCAGGAAAATGAGAATCCGTTCGATCAGGTAGCCGCAGGCCTTAAGGAACGCAGCCTCATTACTGGCAAGCTTGGCGTCGAAGAAACCGTACCGTACGGCTTCGCTGAGAATCTTGCCAAGGCCATGCCGCACGCGACGCTCGTCAATGCAAAGCCGGTCACGGCCGGCTGCCGCAGCATCAAGTCGCCAGCCGAGATCGCGCTGCTGCAGCTGGCCAACTCGGTCACGCTTTCCGTGTATGAAGCCGCGTGGCGTGCAGGGCATCCTGGCATGACTACGCACGAATTTGCCGCGCTGATTAGCAGCGGGTACGAACGTTCGGGCTTTGCCGGCGACGTCAGCTGCGAGACCGCGGAATATTCAGCAATGCCGCATGGCTCGATCCAGCCCCAGGTCATCCGCGAAAATGCCATTGTCATGATCGATGATGGCTGCGTCGTCGAAGGCTACACCGCGGACATCACGCGCACCTTCGTTTACGGAAAGCCGACGGACAAGATGCATTCCGTCTTCGAGATCGTCCACAAGGCACAGGCCGCCGCATTGACGACCGCCCGGCCTGGCATTGCCTGCGAGGCAGTCGACGCTGCTGCACGCAAGGTGATTGTGGATGCCGGGTACGGGCCGGGCTACACTCGATTTCTCCATCGTGTCGGCCACGGCATCGGCATGGATGGGCACGAGTGGCCGTACCTGGTGCAGGGCAACACCATGCCGCTGGCAGAGAACATGACCTTCTCCGATGAGCCCGGCATCTATCTCCGCGGCGAGTTCGGCATGCGCCTGGAAGACTGCATGCATATCACGCCTGGTGGAGCGAAGCTCTTCACCGGCCCGAGCCATTCCCTGGAACAACCCTTCGGCTAAACGTCGCTACCTGCTGGCAAGCAGCGATTCTATTTGTGAGTTGGAGCCGGCACGCCTCTTGTCTGTATCTGTAATGGTGGCAGATAGCTGCAGCGGGCCTTCGGAGCTAAGCCCGGCTGTGTAAACGTGGCAGGCAGGCGCACCTGGTCGTCGCAGCGCATGGTAGGCCCGCGCCAGCCACTGCCGCTCCGGCCAAGAGGTCTTCTGCAGTTCGGCAGTCAACGCAGGCTCCTGCGGCACATCCATGTAGGCATGCTGTAGCAGCTGCGCGTCCATGTCACTCTGCATGGCCTGCGGGAAGAAGGCGATTCGCGCTGCCGAATTGGGTTCTGACGTAAGCGGCAGGGGAGAATCAGTCCACGCGGCATACATATGCCCCGCCAGGTCGGAGCCGTCCCGCATCGGAAGATGTCCCAGCTGTGTCGTGCGCGGGTTCAACTCGATCAACACTGGCTCATCACTTTCTTTACGCAGTACAAAGTCCAGGCCAAAAAATCCTGATAGCTTGAGTTCTGCTGCAAGCCTGGCGCCCGCTGCGCGGATCCGAGGATCCCGCACCTGCTCCACCAGCAGGGCTGCACCGGTCGGCCCCTGCGAGGCACAGACACGCACCTGGTAATCGGCCAGCAGCTTGCCCTGCGATACCGCGAACATGGCGTTGGCAGGCGTGCCGGCGACGTACCGCTGCAATGTTAATTCGCTACCGTGGCTGTTGCTATTGGCGAATGCGAGCCGGTCGCTGTTCACCAGGCGTCGTTTTGAGCGGGCCGCGAACGTAATTGGACGGACCAGCTTGGCGTATGCCGGGGCAAGGTCGTCTTCATGCCGCAGGAGGCAAACGCCATTGCCGCCCCACGTGCCGTCTTTCTTCAGCACCACCGGGTAGCCCCACTCCCGCGCCAGGTCCCGTGCCTCGGTCAGCGACTCAACTGGGCAGCTCTCCGCTCTGGCAATGCCAAGCCGGGCTGCCTGCTGGGAAAGAAAGCCACGCCCGGCCAGCAGCAGTCCGGATTCGAGACTCCCCATCGAGCGCTCGTACAACGCGCGAACATCCGTGTCCACCATTGCAAGCTGCTGAAACTGCTGCACTGCCTGGTCATCGGTCGGTACAACATAGTCCGGACGGGATTCCCGGATAGCATGCGCAAGCGAGGCCTGCGTCCGAAAAGTTTTATATGGATAGCACTGTACGATTCCCTGCAGAAAACGCAGCGGGTGACCCGGAGGGCACAAAGCAGTAACCTTGCAGCCATACCCCAACAGGCGAGAAGATAGACGTGCGGAGAGAGACCACCAGGTCGTCGCCGTGATGAGTACACGCAACTTATCGTTCGAATTTTTCATTGCGGACTTGTCTCCGACGCCATTAACAGTTGCAGCAACGTACAAGATTTATAGATAACAGGCCGCATGGCTTTACGCGAGCTTAAGAACAAAAGTTGAGACACTTACGGGTTTCTGTTGTGACACTTTCGATTTGAGCCCTGGAGAAAGTTATGAGATCGAAAAACACGGATGTCGCCATCATCGGGGCAGGCCCCTACGGCCTTTCCCTGGCTGCCCATTTGCGGCAGGCCGGCATCGAGCACCGCATATTTGGACGCCCCATGACCACCTGGGGAGAACACATGCCGACCGGTATGCATTTGAAATCGGATGGCTTTGCCTCGAGTCTTGCTGATCCCGGAGAGAACTACACACTGGAGCACTACAGTCGCGAGACGGGGCAGGAGTACCGGCATCTCGGCCTGCCTGTGCCGCTCGACACGTTTGTGAATTACGGACTGACCTTCCAGCAGAAGCTTGTGCCCTACCTGGAGCCGGTCAACATTGTGGACGTAAAACAGATATCGGACGGATTCTCACTTACGACAGAAGATGGTGAGACGTTTTCGGCGGCCCGTGTCGTGCTGGCGGTCGGCATCACGCACTTTGCCTACATGCCTCCGGTGGTGCAGGCAGCAGCCGGCAGCCGTGTATCGCACAGTGCCGAGCATCATGATGTGACTCGCTACAGGAATGAGCGGGTGCTGGTGGCGGGCGGCGGCGCATCGGCCATCGACCTGGCTGCCGCGCTGGCAGACGCCGGCGCCGAAGTGCACCTGATGGCGCGTCGCGCGACCATCGACTTCCATGCACCACCGGTTGAACACCGCCCATTGAAGGAGCGGGTAATGAATCCTCGCTCTGGTCTGGGCCTGGGCTGGCGCTCGCGCATGTGCACAGATGCGCCGCTGCTGTTTCACAGTATGCCGAGGAATCTGCGTCACAGGGTAGTGCAGCGTCATCTTGGTCCGGCGCCGGGCTGGTCTGTGCGCGACCGCGTGAGCTCAGTGGAGATGCACCTGGGCGCGACCATGCTGGACGTGCGCGAAAGCGGCGAGCAGGTAGCGGTGCGCTATCAACAGGATGGTGAGCAGAGGGAGCTGCGTACAGCGCACATGATCGCAGGCACCGGCTACCATCCGCTGGTCGAACGGCTGCAGTTTGTAGACGCCGCATTGCGCAGCAACATCGCCACTGCCGATGGAACGGCTGTACTGAATCGGAACTTTGCAACATCGGTTCCGGGGCTTTACATGGTTGGCCTGGCGTCGGCTAACAGTTTCGGGCCGCTGTGCCGCTTCGTGTTCGGGGCGAAGTTCACCTCAAAGCGTCTTTCGCGACACCTGGTCAGCCGACAGAGCCGGGCTGCCTGAGGAGTGCCCAAATTGTTCCACGTGGAACAATTTGGGTGCGGATCAGGGTGCAAATTGTTCCACGTGGAACAATTTGATCACTTACGGTGACAAATTCCCGGGCTGCTGCGAGCGGATGAGTCGAATGCTGTCGGATTCGGCCCAATCTGCCGGATGATCATGCTGTTTGTGCTAGCCGGCGGGAACTTTTCACTGCGCCTCACTTTCATCCAGATGACCGAAATGAGCAACGTCGTGCTGCGTCAAGCCCTGTCTGCGGGGATGAGCGGGAGCTCGGGTGTGGCGGCGATGAGGCCCTGGGTATAGGGGTCTCTGGGTGACTGGCAGACCTGAACGGCATCGCCGATCTCGACCAGGCGGCCGCGCCGCATGACGGCAACTCGGTTTGCGAGATAGCGTACCAGCGGCATGGAATGCGTGATGAAAAGGTAGCTGAGCTTGAACTCGCGCTGCAGATCGCGCAGCAGGTTCACGACCTGCGCGCCGACGCTGACATCGAGTGCTGAAACCGGCTCATCGAGGATCAGCAGTTCAGGCTGCAGGGCCAGTGCACGGGCGATGTTGATGCGCTGCCGTTGACCGCCGGAAAACTCGTGCGGGTAGCGGGCCAGTGCGGATTCATCCAGCCCGACCTGGCGCAACAGCTCTACGGCACGCCGTTCGAGTGCAGTCTTGCTGCCGCCACCTTCGCTGCCATGGATGACGAGCGGCTCGACGACGATATCGAAGACGCGCATGCGCGGATTGAGCGCGGCATATGGATCCTGAAAAACCGGCTGCACGCGGCGCCGTAGAGCTCGCATGGTGCGAGCTGTAGCCCTGGTGACGGACTGCCCGTCGATCGTGACGTCGCCGGACGAGGGCGGGATGAGCCCGAGAATGATGCGGGCGACAGTGCTTTTACCGGAGCCGGACTCGCCGACGAGGCCCAGGGTTTCGCCGCGTTCGATCGAGAACGACACATCGTCAACGACAAGATTCTGAGCGGCCTTTTTCCAGACGCCGCCGCGCTCGGCATAGCTTTTGGAAATGCTGTCGACAACTACCAGGGCCATGGCGTCATGCTAGTCGATTGGCGGCGTTGACGGTATCATCTGCCTTCAAGAGGACACAACATGTCACTGGATCGGCGCAGCTTCCTGGCTGTGTGCACAAAGCTTGGCGTGGTTTCGCCGTTGTTCCCCGGAGCACTGTTCACCCTTGCGGCGCAGGCGCAGGCTACACCTGAGGCGGAGGCTGCCAAGAACGAGAAGCCGAAGGTGCCGCCGGTGACAGCGGAGATGATCGACCAGGCGGCAGCGCTGGCCGGGATCGTGATCGCGCCCGAGCAGAAAGCAGCGATGCTCGAAGGCCTTAGCCAGCAGCGCGATGGCTACGCTTCGATCCGTGCGCTGCACATGGCGAACAGCGTAGCGCCCGCACTGATATTCGACCCGCTGGCACCGGGCGCGGTGGTGGACCGCGAACGCAAACCCATGCGGCTCAGCAAAGCGCCGGCCGTCCGCACATTGCCGGCCAATCTTGAAGATCTGGCATTCCTCGGTGTTCGGGAGCTGGGCGAATATGTACGGACGAAGAAGATTTCTTCGTTCGCGCTGACCGAAATGTACCTCGGCCGGTTGAAACGATACGATCCGCTGCTCCATTTTGTGGTGACACTGACCGAGGATCGCGCAGTTGCCCAGGCTCGCGAGGCGGATAAGGAGATCGCCGCCGGTAAACATCGCGGCCCGCTGCATGGCCTGCCCTGGGGTGCGAAGGACCTGCTGGCGGTGAAGGGCTATCCGACGACCTGGGGAGCCGGCGGCTTTGAGCATCAGCAATTCGACGAGGATGCAACGGTAGTGAAGCGGCTGGACGAGGCCGGTGCGGTGCTGGTGGCAAAGACGACGCTGGGAGCGTTGGCGAGCGGCGACAAGTGGTTTGGCGGACGAACGCGCAACCCGTGGAATCCGCAGCAGGGGTCAAGCGGATCGTCGGCGGGCTCGGCTTCCGCAACCTCGGCCGGCTGCGTGGCGTTTGCGATTGGTTCAGAGACACTGGGATCGCTGTCGTCTCCTTCAACGCGGTGCGGGACGACGGCATTACGGCCGACCTTCGGGTATGTGCCGCGCACCGGCGCGATGGCGCTGAGCTGGTCGATGGACAAGCTTGGTCCGATCTGCCGTTCCGTGGAGGACTGCGCAATCGTCTTTTCTTCCATTTATGGACCGGACCAGCATGACCTGGCAACGCGTGATGCGGCCTTCAACTGGAATGCGGACTTGGACTGGAGGCAGTTGCGCATCGGCTACTTCGCGAAGGAGTTCGAAACCTCAGCGGCAAGCGAAGCAGCCGAAGCGAAGGCGCCAGCGAGCGAGACCGATGACGAAAAGAAGAAGCGGGAGGCACGGCAACG
>CAZZYN010000004.1:68864-96258 GCA_964658265.1 uncultured Acetobacteraceae bacterium
CAGGCGGCGGCACGGGCGCGGCGGGCGTATGACCGTCGCTACGATACGGCTGCTCTCGATACGCTGCGCGGCATGGGGGTGAAGCTGATCCCTGTAGAAGTGCCCAAGCTGCCGTATGACGATATGACGGCGCTGCTGGTTGCCGAGGCTGCGGCAGCTTTCGATGACCTGACGATGAGTGGCCGGGACAAGCTGCTGACAGAGCAGGGGCCGTATGACTGGCCTAACCTGTTTCGCACGGCGAGGTTTTATCCGGCGGTCGAGTACATCCAGGCGAATCGCGCACGGACACTGGCGATTGCAGAGTGGACACGCCTTTTTGAGAAGGTGGATGTGATTGTGACGCCGACGCCGGGGATACAGCTGGTGGCGACCAATCTCACGGGACATCCAGCAGTGATCCTGCCGAACGGCCTGCGCGGAGCGGAAGCACCGATGCCGCCGGAGACCGATTCAGGATTTGAGGACAACATTGGCGGCCCGGGAACGCCGGTAAGCCTTACCTTCCTTGGAGGCCACTTCCAGGACGCAAAACTCTGTGTGTTTGCGCGTGCCTACCAACAGGCTAGCGGCTTTGCTGCGCTGCATCCGAAGCTTCCGTGACGAGCGGTACAGGGTTGGGCCGGGAAGGTATAAGAGCAGACACGACGAAGCGCCGTCCTGATACGGGAAGAACGGCGCTTCGTGGAGAACAATACGTTCGCGGAAGCTGTTTAGGCTTTAACGACTTTGCCGGACTTAATGCAGCTGGTGCAGACGCGAATGCGCTTGTTGGCCCCGGTAGGGAGCTTTGCCTTGACCGGGCGAAGATTGACATTCCAGCGACGGCGGGAGACGTTATGCGCGTGCGAAATGTTGTTGCCGAATTGCGGGCCTTTGCCGCAGATGTTGCATACCTGTGCCATAACTTGCTCCAGACTTCTTGAACTTTCCGCGTATCTCTGATGAACCGGACCACTGTTGATCCAGGGTCGGTAGGGTACAGGAGCAGCGAGGCAGGACCGGCTGCACTACAGCGGAAGCTTGAGTGTAATCGATTGGCGGGCGGAACAGCAACTTTGATGGCCGGGAATGGAATGAAAATAGAGCGCGACCGTACCGATGTGGATTGACCAAATGCGGTGCTGCCCTTAGACTTGAAGGAGTCTGGCGCACCTGCCTGCCCTTTCGCGACCTCCGGGTCAGGAATGGCTGGCGGACCGGCTGCTCACCTTTTATCAGGTTTGAGGAGTCAGGTCCGATTTCAGCAAGTACACGCCCACACAGATTTGCGAAGAGGATGCGTTCCCGTTTCCGGGCAATGCTGGAGGTTCTATGTACGCGGTAATCCGCACGGGTGGTAAGCAGTATCGCGTTACGCCTGGAGAAGTCATCCGCATCGAGAAGGCGGAAGCCGGCGATAACCAGGTGATCGAGTTCAATGATGTGCTCGCGTTTTCGAGTGACACAGAAGCAGTTGCCAAGCCGGGATCTGCAAAGGTCACGGGTACGGTGGTTGAAGAAGGCCGTGGAGACAAGATTCTTGTTTTCCACTACAAGCGCAAGAAGCAGTACAAGAAGCTGCAGGGTCACCGGCAGGCGTACACGGCTGTGCGGATCAATGAAATTGAAGTGAACGGCTTCACCTATCGCGCCGAGTAACGCAAGCTCCTGCGGGTTAGCGGAGAGCGTGGTCACACTAGATTCGGGAGTTCGCTCCCTCCGATTGAGGTTTTACGATGGCACATAAAAAGGGATTAGGAAGTTCGAAAAACGGCCGCGACTCCAATGCACAGCGTCTTGGCGTGAAGATTTTCGCAGGCCAGGTGGTGACCGGAGGCACGATTATTGTGCGTCAGCGTGGGACACCGTTGAAGGCTGGGCTGAACGTGGGCCGGGGCAATGATGACACGCTTTTCGCCAAGATCTCGGGCAAGGTGCAATTCATTGATCGCGGACGGACGGGGCGGTTTGTGGCAGTCGAGCCGCTGGCTGAGGAAGTTGTCGCCAAGTAGAAACGAGTACAAATCGCAGGAACGTAAAAAGCCCGGAGGCATATGCTTCCGGGCTTTTTACATGGAGCGGAAAGGTGCGAGGTTTAGCTGGCGTCGATGGAGTTGCGGGACATGACGCGATCGACGACTTTTTCGACATCCTGAAGGAAGAAGGAGCTGGGAGCGGGTGTCATGACAACCTGTCCGCTGCGGTGACCGAAGGCAGACGCGATCTCGTTCCAACGCAGCAGCTGGGAAGTAGCCGGTACCATGAGGCTCCTGCGCTGCGGTTCCTGAATGAGGAAGAAGCCGCCCCAGAGTGCGAAGACCAGCACCATGCCGACTTCGCCGAAGAGGCTGGTGTAGGACACCATGGAGGCGCCGAAGCGTGCGGCCGCGGCCATGACCATGTCCGTGGTGGCGAGCAGGCCGAGACCCAGGCCGATGCCGAAGGCGTGACTACGGAACGACAGCCCGAGCGGATGAACAGAGAAGGCCAGGAAGGCGAGTAGCGAGAGCTCCAGCATGCTCATGCAGCGCATCAGCTCAATCATGCCGAGCGGGATGGATCGCAGGCTGAAGCCGTAGGGGTGAAGGGCCGTGGCGACAACGACAATGGCGGAGGTGACGGCGATCCAGCGGAAGAGGAGTCTGCCGAGCTTGCGGAGGCCGGTAAGCGGCGATGTGGCGTACTCGAAGGTCTGGCGGACGATGTAGAAGATGGCGATGCTGCCAACAAAGAAGCTGAGCCAGTAGATGCCGAAGTAGACGTAATAACGGGTGCTGGCGGCGATTGGAAGTTGCACATGCATCAGTGCATTCAGCAACAAGTCCGAGGTGAAACGAACCCCCAGAAAGACAAAGAGAGCGGGGAAGATACGTCGCAGTTCGGCACGCCGCGCGAAGGCAAAAAGCGCCACTGCATTCAGCGCACAGCTGAGGATACTGATGGCCGAAATGGAGTGGTTAAGGGTCACTGGATCGCTTCTTCTGTCTAGAACCTGAGTCTAGCTTGAAAGCCGCAAAGGCCTCAAATGAAGTGTTTGATCTAGTAACCCTCAGTAACTCCTGGTAACCCCCTCTTTAGGCCGCGGGGTAATAGCTCTTTAGAACTTGGACAGGCCGCAGTCGCCCGAATTGAAGGGGCAGGTTGGCATGGGCGCGCTGGCGGGAACGACCTGAACACCGGCTGAGGTCTTCTGCGAGAAGACGCCTGCGGCAAGGGCGGTAATGACGAGGGAGAGGGAGAGGGCGCGGACAGTCAGTTTCATGGGTAGGCCTCGAATTGATCTTTAGTGTGAACCAGCGTGAACTGGTCTGGTGTACTCAATGATAAACATCCAGTATTAAAAAGCTTGCAGAAACGGCGGGATTACTACATATCAACTGAGGCGGAAAACTTCCGTAACGATGGGCGTGGCAGATCGGAGGGTAACTTCGAGGCGGGCGACTGAGTGCGAGGCGGCAGTTGATGGAGGGTTAGGGCCGTGGTGGTGCCCGGGCGATTTCAGGGCTGGTATCGGGCCGTACAAAGAAGGCTCTCCCCGGACCCCGCCATGGTATACTTTACTGAGTATCCGGCCTGCCAAATCCCTGTAGTATCAGTGCTTTACGGAATCGATCACGGCTTTCACAGGGAAGGCAGCTGGAGACCTATGGAGTTCTATGTCGACCAGAGAGATCCCCGCAGCGCTTGCGGATGCACCAGTCCAGATTGCAGCCAAGAAGTCCTACACCGGCGAGAACATCACGATCCTGGAAGGCCTTGAGGCTGTAAGGCTCCGTCCGGCGATGTATATCGGTTCGACCGGCGACCAGGGTCTGCACCACCTGGTCTACGAGGTGGTGGACAACTCGGTGGACGAGGCACTGGGCGGGCATGCCTCGCGGATCGACGTCACCATTCACATCGATAACTCGATCACGGTAGTGGATGACGGCCGCGGGATCCCGGTCGATGACAAGGTGCTGCCGACGGGCGAGCGCATGCCAGCAGTGCAGGTGGTGCTGACCAAGCTGCATGCGGGCGGCAAGTTCGATGCTTCGAACTACAAGGTGTCGGGCGGCCTGCACGGCGTGGGTGTGTCGTGCGTGAATGCCTTGAGCGAGGCGTTCGAGGTGGAGATCTGGCGGGACGGCCACACCTATGAACAGGACTACTCGAAGGGGATACCGATTTCGAAGCTGCGCCAGGCGGGTGTGAGCAAGCGGCTGGGTACGAAGATCCATTTTTTGCCAGACAAGAGCATCTTCACGGTTACGGAATACAACTACGACACCCTGGCTCAGCGATTGCGCGAACTGGCGTTCCTGAACAAGGGCCTGGCGATTACGCTGACGGATGAGCGAACGACAGATTCGAAGACGGGCGAAGCCAAGCGCGCAGAGTTCAAGTATGCGGGCGGGATTTCGGAATTCATCAAGCACCTCAACAAGGGCAAGCAGGTGCTGCACGAAAAGCCGATCCACATGGAGGCTGCGCGCGACGAGATCGAGCTCGATATTGCGCTGCAGTATAACGACAGCTACTCGGGCACACTGTTCAGCTTCGCAAACAACATCAACACGGTGGACGGCGGCACGCATCTTTCCGGATTCCGGACTGCGCTGACGCGGACGATCAATGCTGCAGGTCAGCAGCTGGGTCTGTTCAAGGATGTGAAAGAGAATCTTTCCGGTGATGACGTGCAGGAAGGCCTGGTCGCAGTGATCAGCGTAAAGCTGTCGCAGCCGCAGTTTGAAGGGCAGACCAAGGGCAAGCTGAACTCGAATATTGCAGGTACGGTGCAGGCGTTCGTGAACGAGCGGCTGGGCGCATTCCTGGAGCAGAACCCGCCGATTGCGCGGCGGATTATCAACAAGGCGATCGAGGCGTCGCGGGCGCGCGAGGCTGCGCGGAAGGCGAGGGATCTTACGCGCCGCAAGGGTGCACTGGATGGCGGCGGTCTGCCGGGCAAGCTGGCCGATTGCAGTGAACGCAATCCGGATCGCTGCGAGCTGTACCTGGTGGAGGGTGAGTCGGCAGGCGGCACGGCGAAGCAGGGAAGAGATCGACGCTTCCAGGCGATTCTGCCGTTGAAGGGCAAGATTCTCAACGTAGAAAAAGCGCGCTACGACAAGATGCTGGGCCACGAAGAAATCCGCGCGATGATCACGGCGCTCGGCTGCGGGATCGGCAAGGATGATTTCGATCCGACCAAGATCCGCTACGGCAAGATCATCCTGATGACCGACGCCGACGTCGATGGCTCGCACATCCGTACGCTGCTGCTGACGTTCTTCTTCCGTCACATGCAGGAGTTGATTCGCCGCGGCAATGTGTATATTGCGCAACCGCCACTGTATCGCATCAAGAAGGGCCGCTTCGAGCAGTACATCAAGGATGATCGCGAGTTTGTGAAGGTGATGGTGAAGCGCGCGTCCGAGGGGATCTCGATCAGTTACGGCGCGAACAAGACGAAGCTCGAGGGCGCAGCTCTGACTCGATTTATGGGCCATCTGAATGACTATCTCGGCTTCTTCGAGAAGGTGGACAAGCGCCTGCGCAATGAGCAGGTCACGACATCGCTGGCGAAGCTCGAAATGCTGAAGCGTACCGACTTTGAGGCGCCGGCCAGCAAGACGGACGAGGGTGAATTTACGGGCGAGCCCCCAGCCAAGCTGACCAAGATGTATGCCGCGCTGCAGGCGATGGCGAAGCAGTACCAGTTCAAGGCTGTGCATGCGCCGTTCTACGAGGAAGAGCACCAGACGTGGACGGTGAGCTACCAGGATGCGCAAGGGTCGCTGCGGCGGATTGACTGGACGCTTGCATCCTCTCCTGAATATCGGCAGATGATGACGAAGTTTGTGCAAATCAAGGATGAGCTGGAAGCGCCGTTTGTGATTGAGGCGGCGCCGAAGGGCAAGCAGACGCAGGAAGAAGCAGCTGCCGAGCCTGCGGAGCCCGAGGTCGAGACCGGATCGGACACCGAGACGGGTGCTGCCCTGAGCGAAAAAGCGCAGAAGAAGAGTCCGCGCGGCCTGGCTGAGGCTGTGACCAAGCAGACGGCGCGCGATCTGTTCGATTACGTGATCGAGCAAGGTCGCCGCGAATACCAGGTGCAGCGATACAAGGGCCTGGGCGAGATGACGTCTCAGCAGTTGTGGGAGACGACGATGGATCCGGAGAAGCGGACGCTGCTGTCGGTGAAGCTTGAAGACCTGGCCGAGACGGAGACGATTTTCACGACACTGATGGGTGAAGATGTGGAAGCGCGGCGCAAGTTTATCGAAGAGAATGCGCTCGATGTGAAGAACCTGGATATCTAGGGCTTGCGCATGCGCTGACCTGCAATGCCTGCTGCCAGGGCAAGGAAAGGCCCGATCTGTGATCGGGCCTTTTTGTTTGCGCGGCTTTCGAACTAGCTTTTCGGCTTGAAGTCGAGGGATGCCGAGTTGATGCAGTAGCGCAGGCCGGTGGGTTTCGGGCCGTCCGGGAAGACGTGGCCGAGGTGTGAGCCGCAGCGGGTGCAGGTGACTTCTACGCGCTTCATGCCGTAGGACGTATCTTCGTGGGTCTGGACGGCTGCGTCGGCAGTTGGCAGATAGAAGCTGGGCCAGCCGCTGCCGGATTCAAACTTGGTGTCAGAGGGAAACAGCTCTGCACCGCAGCCGACGCAGTGATAGGTTCCATCCTGATGATTGCGATAGAGTGCGCCGCTGAAGGCTGGTTCTGTGCCCTTCTGCCGGGCGACATAGTACTGCTCGGGTGTGAGCTGCTCTCGCCATTCGGCGTCTGTCTTCTCCACCTTCTCGATTGTCGTTTTCGTGTCAGCCATGTGTACCTCCAATAGTTAGATGATGTTGGCGCACAATCGTCGCAGCGTGCATAGATCGCCGCCCTAGAGTTGTGCGATCACTTCAATTTCGACCAGCGAATCTTTGGGCAGGCGTGCGACTTCAATGGTGGAGCGTGCGGGCGGCACGACGCCTGCCGGTGCGAGGTACTGCGCGTAAATTTCATTCATCGCGGTGAAGTCTGCCATGCTTTTCAGGAAGACAGTCGTTTTAAAAACCTTCGACAGGTCGGTCCCGGCAGCAGCGAGGACTGCTTTGAGGTTTTCAAAGACGCGGACGGTCTGCTCCGCGATGGCGGTTCCGGTGATCTGACCGGAGACGGGGTCGAGGGCGACCTGGCCGGAGGTGTAGAGGAAATCGCCGACACGCACGGCCTGGGAGTAGGGGCCGATGGCAGCTGGCGCCTGGTCGGAGTGGACGGCGGATTTGGAAGTGCCGGAGGAAGTAGCCATGCCTGCATTGTTACGGATGGCGGCGCCTTCCCGCAAATGGAGGCGCAGGTCAGGCAGGCGGCTGCGGCAGCACGAGGTCTTTGAGCATACTGAGCAGACCGCGCGCTGAGCGCTGGTATTGTGCGGCATTTTCGAGGATCAGGGGCAGGCGGTGGATGCGGCTTTCCGGCAGGGCAAGGCGCATGGCAAGAAAGTCGCGATGCGCGCGGAAGACTGCGGCGGTGCCGTGATGGCGCTGTTCGTCGGTAAGGGGCAGCCGGTCGACGGCGTCGCAGATCTCCGCAAGGATGGTGTGGAAGTACGCCAGGGTCGCGGCCTGCTGTGCTGCCTGCTTAGCGAGGCGGCCGTGCAGACTAGTGGGCGTGTGAGTGGCTTCGTTGGCTGTGGCCGGACCGAGGCCTACCTGCTGCGCGGCATGGAAGCGGTACGAGATGAGCGGCTCATCGATGGGACGGATGGTGGCGAGGCAGGCGATGAGCATGGTGAGCCAGCCGTCATGAAGCCAGTGCTGCCCCGAGGGAAAGCAGATTTTCGCAAATCGGCTGCGGAAGACAACGGTGGCGCCGGTGACGAACGTCCTGCGCGTGAGCGGCAGCATATCGCCGGCCTGCAGGGCTTCGAGGGATTGGCGATCGAAGGCGAAATTTTCCCAGAGGGCGAAGCCGAGGGGAGTGCCGTTGTCATCGATGATGTCGGCGTTGGAGAAGACCAGGCCTGCCTCCGGATGGTGCGCGAGCTCCTCCTCACTGCGCGCTAGGCGATCGGGATGCCAGATATCGTCCTGATCACAGAGTGCGACCAGGTCGCCATGGCAGGCGAGAATTGCCTTTTCAAAATTGCGAGTGGAGCCGAGGTTCTGCGGATTGATATGGATGGTAACGGGGAAGGAAGCGGTGCGCTGGAAGTCGATCAGGAGCTGGTGCGTGGCATCGGTCGAGCCGTCATCGTGAATGACGACTTCATCCGGCAGGCGGGACTGGCGCAGGATACTGGCCAGCTGCAGCGGGAGGAAGCGTTCGCCGTTGTAGGTGCACAGCGCAACAGAGATGCTGCTGCCCGGCGGATGAGTCATGGCTGGCCTTCGAGGCGGGGCCAGGGTCCGATCGATCGTCGTGCCATTGATTTCCAGACGCGTGGATCGCTGCAGAGCCGGCGGTAGTGCCGGCTTTTACGCAGCAGCCACAGGCGATAGAGGAGGCGGTCGAGCCGGCTGCCATGCTGCTGGACAAAACGGGTCTGCGAATCGAGTACACTTCGATGCCGTGCGGGGGACACGGCGTTGAGGTCGATATGTGACAGTTGTTGTTGCAATACAGCATGGAGTACGAAGATGGAGAAGCCATGCTGCTGCAGTTTTGCAAAGACGGCGTGGTCGAGGTAGTCGAGCGGGAAATCTGCGGGGAAGCCGCCGATAGAGCGCAGGGCGTCGACCCGCAGGGCGGCACCGGAGTTGTAGGCGTTCAGTCTGCGGGGCTGGATGCCGTGGCTGGTCCTGTCCAGGTAGTAGTTACGGGCGTAGGGAAACTGGTGGCGGAGGTGGTGGAAGAAGTCTGTTTCGGGGGAATAGATGCGGCCGTCCAGTTCGAGGAACGGGACGAAGGCGGCGATGTTGTTGTCCTGAGCTTGTTGAATCTGCTGAAGAAGTTCGTGCAGAAATTCTGTGGTGAGGGTGGTGTCCTGGTCCAGCAGAAGGAGCCACGGAGTGCGGTGTGTTTCGGCGTTGCATAACGCGAAATTGTACGCAGCGGCCAGACCCTTATTCGCGGCGTCGTGCACGTACAAGACGGGGTATGTCCCTGCCGGAGGCGGGGATGATGGCAATGGTGAATTGTCGTAGAGGACCAGTTGAAAATGCCGGGCTGTTTCCGGATTGGCAGCCAGGATAGCGTGAAACGATTTCCAGGCTTCACTGTCGGCAGCGCTTCTCTGGTAAAGAACGATCACGGCCGTTACGAGGCTGCGGAGATAGCCGGAAGGTTGCATGGACGAGAGCCGCGGGCTACTGTTCGAAGCCGGGCGAAGGCCTAGTATAGCAACCGGTTCATGCGTCGCTGGGCCTTGACGTAAAGCTGGGAACGTTCTGCCTGGTTGAGGCCGAGCCAGGCCAGCAATGCAATGGTAGTGATGACCCATGCACACAGCAGCGCGGGATGCATGGGCACAAACGCGTAGCGGTGCCAAAGCGGGATGATGGCAAGGGTCGGCAGGATGCAGACTGCGGGCCGCAGGATACCCTGCAGCACGAAGCGTGCGCGCCGCACGGCGATGGTGCCCTGGGTGTAGTGCATGCTGATCAGCAGGTGGCCGACGAGGCCGACGAAGGCAGCCAGAAGCGTACCGAGGGCAACGCCGACTGCCCCGTAGCGACGCGCCAGAACGATGCTCGCGACTATGTTTACGATGGCTTCTGCAATGGGCGCCACTGTTGCATAGCGCTGCTTGCCGGTCGCGACGATGAAAAGTGCATACGGGTAGCCAAGTTGACGGAAGACATTGCCGACTACCAGAAGTTCGAGAAAGAGGAGACTCTTTTTCGCATAGAGCGCGCCCAGCCAGAGGGTAAGCAGGGGATAGCCGCCGACCAGCAGGGGCAGGGCGAAGAGCAGGAGGATGGCGACATTCAGGCGCGTGGCGCGCACCAGCAGATCACCCAGTTGCGCGGCGGTACGGGAGGCCTGCAGGGAAGAGATGGCCGGCAGCAGGGGACTGACGATGTTGCTGCAGAGCATGAGCATGAAATTGGTGGCGGCGGCTGCCATGGCGTAGTAGCCGGTGCTGGCGAAGTCGAAGTGCGCAACGATGGTGGTATCGAGACCACTGATGAGAAGCGCGGCGACGGTCCAGATGGAGATGATGCCGCAGTATTCCACCAGTTTGTGAAAGCACTCGCGATTCCAGAGGCCGAAGGTGAAGGGTACACGTTCGCTGGCGTAACGTTTCCAGCCAAAGATCTGGGTGATGGCGGTGGCCAGGTTGAAGGCGGCGATGGTCCAGGCCATCTGCACAATGGTGCCGTGAAGCAGGATGACGGCAGCCAGGCTGAGGCCGGTGAGGATGCGGCTGGCGCTGATGAAGATGGTGGGAAAGCCATATTGCTGCAGCCCGGTAAAGGCGCTCATAAAGACCGAGAAGGGCAGCATGAAACAGACCGAGATGCCGACGCATAACAGGCCGACCCGTACTTCATGAAAGAGGTAGGCGGGCATCTGGCGGAAGATTTCCGGAACGCGATAGGTAAGAACGCCGACGACCACGATGCCGAGGAGGGAGGCGAGCGACAACAGGGAGAAGGCTGTGCTCATCATGTTGCGCGCGGAGAGACGATCGCCGACGGCGTCATACTCGGCCACGAATTTGCCGATGGCAGTCTGCATGCCGAAGTCGAGGTAGGTGACGTAGGCGCTGAGTTGAAGGATGAGCACCCAGGCGCCGTATTCCTGTGCCGGCATGTGGTGAACGAGGAAGCGCGGGAGCAGCAGGGAAACGGTCATGGTCAGCAGCATGCGTGCAAGGTTCGACGCAGAACCCTGCAGGATTTTTGACTTCTGTGCGGAAACCATTCCTGTCCATCATAGTCGGCGGTGGCGACCCGGGTGTCAGCGGTCGCGCAGCTGAATGGCCTGCCGCAGACTCGCCAGGGCGAAGCGCTTGTCGCGTGCACTCGTTGACAGGTTGACGGCATTACGCAGCAGCCAGAGGCGCGTCAGCCATCGATCGCGCGCGACGCCGTGGCGGTTGACGAATCGAGTCATGGCGAAGAGCAGGCTGCGATGGCGGTCGATGCCGGTCCGACGCTCGTAGAAAGCTTTTGTATCCATGCTGAGCTCATGCTGCAGGGTGCTGTGCATCACCCAGATATTCCACCCGGCGGCATGCAGTGCGCGGAAGACAGCAGTGTCGAGGAAGTCGAGTGGAAACTCAATGGGGAAGCCGCCGATGGCATGGAGGTGCGCGACGCGGAGCAGGGAAGCAGAGTTGAAGGCAGTCCACTCTTGCTGCTGGAATCCGTAGAGTTCCGTCGTGGCGAAGAGGGCGCGCCTGCGCGGAAACTGGAGCTGGCGGCGCAGCCATTCCAGAAAATCGAGGGTGGGCGACTTGATGCCCTTTGCACTTTGCAGCTTGGGCACGATGGCGGCGACGCGTGGGTCGGGCAGCAGGGTAGAGGAAAGTTCCAGGGCCTCATGAAGGTAGGCGGGGGTGAGTTCGGTGTCCTGATCCAGCAGGAGCAGCCACGCACTGCCGGCAGCGGTCGCCTGCTCGAGAGCGTAGTTGTAGGCCTTGGCTAGGCCGGCGTTGGCGGCATCGTGAAGGTACTCGAATCGCGTGACTTCTGTATGCGGCTGCGGCGAGTTGTCATACAGCAGAATCCTGAAGCGATCGGCCAGTGCTGATTCCGCATTGAGTATGCGGGTGAGGGCAGTGACGGCCGCGCTCTCGGAGGGCTGCTGATTGTAAAGAACGATGACGATGAAGATGGGGACGATGAAGACAGGCGCCACGCCTGCGGATGCTGCGGCATTCATCGAATGCCTAAACCTTCAAGGCGCGCTGGACATCACGGACGCCCGTGACCCGGCGCAGTGAGGTGACGATGCGCGTGAGGTGCCGGACGTCTTCTGCTTCGAGAACGAATTCGACTACGGCTTCGGCGCCGGTGCCGGCTTTCGAATCGACGCCGCGGATGTTGGTGCCGTCGTCGCTGATGACGGCGGTGAGTTCCTTGAGCATGCCGGCGCGGTCATCGCAGTAGATGACGACCTTGACGGGATAAGTCATCTTGCGGCCGTTGGGAGATTCGTCGGGACTGGGCGCCCACTCGACGGAGATACGGCGGTCGGATTCGTAGAGCAGATTCTGGACGTTGGGACATCGGCGGGCGTGGACGGCGACGCCTTTGCCGCGGGTGACGTAGCCGACAATTTCTTCGCCACGAATGGGATTACAACAGCGTGCGCGATAGACCAGCAGATCGTCCTGGCCTTCGACTTCGAGCGCGTCCGAACGTGGATTGAGGTGAACGCGGCGCACAGCTTCCGACATGCCGCCGACCCGGGTATCGACACTGTTGTCTGCTTCTGCTTCGCCGGTACCCGGTGAGAGCGCGCCGGGTGAAAGCTTGTTGAGCACCTGGCGCGAAGAGTATTTACCGAAGCCGACTGCGGCCAGCAGGTCGCTCGCAGTGACGACACCGTATTCACCGGCAACGCGCACGTAATCTGCATCGTGGATGCGGCTGAGCGGGATTTTGTATTTGCGTGCTTCACGCTCCAGCAGCTTTTTGCCGATCTCGATGGCACGTTCGCGCTGATGTTCATTGAGCCAGTGCTTGATCTTGTTGCGGGCACGCGAGCTCTTGGTGAAGGTCAGCCAGTCGCGGCTGGGAGTGTGTCCGCTTTGCGTGACGACTTCGACGATGTCACCATTCTTCAACTTGGCGCGCAGCTGGACCATGCGGCCGTTGACCTTGGCACCGATGCAGCTGTGTCCGACCTCTGTGTGGATGGCATAAGCGAAGTCGATTGGACTGGCGTCACTGGGCAGCACGACGACCTTACCCTTCGGGGTGAAGGTGTAGACCTCTTCCGGATAGAGATCGATCTTGAGCGTGGACAGGAACTCATTCGGATCGGTCATCTCGCGCTGCCACTCGACGAGCTGCCGGATCCATGCGAGCCGCTGCTCATCTTTCGAGTTGACCGGTGCACCGCCGGCTTTGTATTTCCAGTGTGCCGCGATGCCTTCTTCGGCGATGCGGTGCATTTCTTCCGTGCGGATCTGTACCTCGAACTGATGGCCGCCTTCGCCCATCACGGTAGTGTGCAGTGACTGGTACATATTGGCGCGCGGCATGGCGATGAAGTCCTTGATACGGCCTGGCACCGGACGCCAGATGGAATGGATGAGCCCGAAGACGGCGTAACAATCCTGCACGGTGGCGGTGATGACGCGGATGGCGAAGAGGTCAAAGACCTGATCAACCGTGGCGGTGCGCTGGGTCTGCAGCTTCTGGTGAATACTGTAGAGCCGCTTGATGCGCCACTGCACGCGCGCCCTGATGTCGTTTTCGGTGAGCTTGTCGTTCAGTGCCTGGACGACGGCAGAGAGGAACTCTTCACCCTCTTCGCGGCGTGCTTCGACGGCCTCGTGGACGCGTTCGTAGCCGAGCGAATCCACGTAGCGGAAGGCGAGATCTTCGAGTTCGCCGCGCACTTTACCCATGCCGAGGCGATGGGCGAGAGGGGCGTAGATGTCGAGTGTTTCGCGCGCGATGGTCTGCTGTTTCTCGGGCCGCAGATGCTGGAGCGTCCGCATATTATGCAGGCGGTCGGCAAGCTTGATGAGGACGACGCGCACATCGCTAACCATGGCCAGCAGCATCTTGCGGACGTTTTCGGCCTGGCGGTCTTCGCTGTTGGCGAATTGAATCTTGTCGATCTTGGTGACGCCTTCGACGATGTGGGCGACCTGGTCGCCGAACTGCGCGGTGATGTCTGCGGTGGTGACGGGGGTATCTTCGACGGCGTCGTGCAGCAGGCCGGCAGCGATGGCGGTTGCGTCCAGCTTCATCTCTGCCAGGACGAGCGCGACTTCGAGAGGATGGAGGACGTAGGGTTCGCCGGAGGCGCGCATCTGCCCTTCGTGGTGGAGCAGGCAGAACTCCCATGCACGGCGCACGATGGCGGTGTCTTCAGTGGGTCGGTTGGCTTTGAGGGTGTCGAGTAGCTTCTGAAAGCGGGTATCGGCGATGCCCTGGCTGGCGCCGAGACTATCGGTAGCCGGTGAGCCGTGTGTGCCGCGTGCCAAGGCGTCGGCCTTTGCGGTCGAGGGGGATCGCATGGTGGGAGAAACGGTCTCCAGCTTAGCCTTCGCAGACGAGGAGCGGGCAGGCGCCATGGTTCATTATATGGTGTGCCTGCAAGCGCCCGCGCTGCGCCTGGGTGCCTGCTGCCGGACGTGCGATTCTAGTAGGCAGGAGCGTGACCGATGCTTGGACTGCCTCTACTGCTTGCCGTGGCCATGGCCGGACAAAAACCGTCTGCTGCCAAGCCGCTGCCCGATGCGAAGCAGCTGCTGGAGATGGCGCTGAAGGACCAGCGACGGCTGGAGGATGAACAGGAGCGCTATTCCTGCAAGGTGCGGGATGAACAGGTGCAGACCGACAGCAAGGGCAAGGTGAAGAAGTCGGAGATCACTGAGAACGAACAGTTTTTTGTAAACGGCCACCAGATCAACCGGGTCCTGGCGAAGAATGGCAAGGCGCTGGATGCCAAGGATGAGAAGAAGGAAGATGAGCGCGTGAGCAAGCTGGCGGCGAAGTACAGTGATCCCGGCCAGCGGGTGAAGGCGGACAGCGAAAATACCAAGCAGGTCGAAGCCGTGCTGCGCATGATCAAGACCAGTGACGAGCGGCGGGCGACGGTGAACGATCGGCCGACGATCTTTTTCCATATTGTCGGCAATCCTGATGCGCACCCCAAGGATTTGATGGAGCGGGCAGTGCAGGCTGTCAACGGCACGATGGCGCTGGACGAGGCGACGGGTGAGCTAGTGGACCTGGATGTGAAGACGGATAAAGATGTGAAGATTGCGGGCGGGCTGGTGGGGGATCTGCATAAAGGCTTCATGCTGCATGTGCGGCAGGCGCCGCAGACGGACGGCATCTGGCTGACGGAGCTGGCGGAGGGATCCGGGGATGGACGGGCAGCGCTTTTTTTCCATCCCTACTTCCATTTCAAGCAGCAGATCAGCGGCTGCCAGTTGTACACGGTGGATGCGACGGCGAAGACCAAGCCGGCTGCCAAGTAGGAGCTGTGCGGGTGCTGTGAAAGACTTGAACCATGCCTAACGACAAGAAGCCGCGCAGCCGGGAGCGCGAGAGCTCCAGCCGCACATACAAAAAGACTGGCCGCAGTGATGTACCGCGCGGTCCTCGCGCCAAGACGATTGATCGACCGACGAACCCGTATGCATCGCGGCCGGGGGCACCTCCGAGAGCTGCTGAAGACGCTGCGCCGCAGCTGCGGTCCGAGGGGACATTCAAGAAGCGGAGTCCTGAGCGCAGGCCGCCGCTGGACAGTTCGTTCCGGGCGTTGCAGGATCGCAAGCCGTTTGCGCGAAAGACTGGTGATGGGGTCAGACCGCCGGCAGAACGGAAGGACCGGCCGCGGGCTGCGGAGGAGAATGGCCGCCCGTCTTCTTCGTCACGTCCGTCCTCGTCACGTCCTGCTTCGACCAGGCCCCGCCGGACATTCGAAGAGCGACCGGTGCGCGCGCGGCGTGAGGAGCGTGAGCCGGCTTCGTCGTTCCAGCTGAAGGGGCCGGGTGCAGTGATTTCACGGCGCGCGGCGGACAGGATTCGCGACGGCCATGTGTGGGTGTATGCGTCGGATGTGGAGCAGCTGGAGGCGGATGGTCAACCACTGGTGACGGTGGTGGATGGCCGGGGTATTCCACTGGGGACAGCGCTGTACTCGGCGGCGTCGCAGATTGCGCTGCGTATGGTGTCGACGGAGATTCTGAAACAGGAGCAGTGGCTGACGCTGCTGGCGCCTCGGCTGCGCGCGTCGATCGGGCGGCGGCGCGAGATGATGCCGACGGATGCTGCGCAGAATGATGCGATGCGGCTGTGCTTCAGTGAAGGGGATGCGCTGCCGGGCATCGTGATCGACAAGTACGGGGAGCTGCTGATCGTGCAGCTTCTGGCTGCCGGGCTCGATCGTCCGGATGTGCGCGAGGCGGTGATCGGCGTTCTGCGGGACGAGCTGAAGCCGGAGACAATTGTCGAGCGGCCGGATCCGCGTATCCGCGAGCTGGAGCAGCTGGCGGCGCCATCGCTCGAACCGTTGTATGCGCGGGATGCTGCAAAGCCATTACTGCAGACGCAGTTTCTATTGAACGGATTGAAGTTTCATTACGACTCCAGTGCCGGGCAGAAGACCGGAGCTTTTCTTGACCAGGGGCGTAATTACGCGGCTGCGGAGCGGTATGCGCGCGGAGAGGCACTCGATGTGTGCACCTACCAGGGCGGCTTCGCGCTGCACCTGGCGCGGCAATGCAGCAAGGTGACGGGAGTGGATGTATCGCGTGCCGGGCTCGAAGTCGCTGAGCGCAATGTTGAGGCCAATCTTTCGCAGCTGAAGGGCGAGGTCGAGTGGGTCGAGGCGAATGCTTTTGAACTGATGCGCGAGTGGAGTGATGCGGGATCGCAGTACGACACGATCGTGCTGGATCCGCCGGCGTTTGCGAAGACCAAGCGGGCGGCGGAAAACGCAGTGCGCGGCTACAAGGAGCTGACACTGCGGGCGTTGAAGATGCTGAGGCCGGGCGGGACGCTGATTACCTGCTCCTGCTCACACCATGTGCCGCTGGCGGAGTTTACGCAGGTGACGGCTTCGGCGGCTGTGGATGCGGGACGGCGAGTGCAGCTGCTGGAGCGGCTGGGAGCGGCGCCGGATCATCCACATATTCTTTCCGTGCCTGAGACGGAGTATCTGAAGTGCCTGATCCTGCGCGTGGACTGATAGCTGACCGCCGCAGGTAAAGCGTTTCGGATTTCGGAAGATCGACGATGTCGGCTATGCTGCTGTGCATGAGCGATCTGCCGGAAGAGCGGGAAGGCGAGCTTCGGCTAAATGAATTTGGGGAGGCCTCGGCTGCGACGTCGGTGGAGGCCGAACTGGATTCCGATCCAGGCCGGGGTGTGGCTGCTGAACAGCATGGGCCGGTCAGGAAGGCTGCACTCGCGTTCATCTTGATCACGGTCACGCTGGATATGCTGGCGCTCGGTATGATTGCGCCAGTATTGCCGCGGCTGATCGGCAGCTTTCTCGGCAATGTCGCGGTGAACACGGCGCGGATGCTGGGGCTGTTCGGAACGGTTTGGGCGCTGATGCAGTTCCTGTCATCGCCGCTGCTGGGTTCGCTGTCGGATCGTTTTGGACGGCGGCCGGTGATCCTGATTTCGAACTTCGGCCTGGGCTTCGACTATTTCCTGATGGCGCTGGCGCCGTCGCTTCCATGGCTGTTTGTGGGCAGGCTGATCTCGGGCATTACTTCGGCGACAGTGCCGACGGCGCTTGCGTATATCGCGGATGTGACACCGGTTGAAAAGCGTGCGGTCGCGTTCGGGCAGATCAGTGCAGCGTTTGGGATTGGCTTCGTCGTCGGGCCTGCGCTGGGCGGGCTGCTGGGAAACAGCAATCCGCGGCTGCCGTTCTGGGTGGCTGGCGGCTTGAGTGTTGCGAATGCAATTTACGGGATGTTCGTGCTGCCCGAATCGCTGGCAAAGGAGCATCGCGGCGTCTTTTCACTTAAGAATGCCAACCCGCTGGGAGCCCTCAGCCTTTTGCGTCGGCACACGTCCATGCTGCAGTTGTCGGCAGTGTTGTTTCTAACCTACGTGGCGCACCAGGTGCTGCCGAGTGTCTATGTGTTGTATGCAGACTACCGCTATCACTGGAGCGATCGGACGGTGGGCATCTCGCTGGCTGTGGTGGGGATTTTTGCTGGCATTGTGGGTGCCGGACTGGTGAAGCCGGCGAAGGCGAAACTTGGAGAGCGGGGTGCGATGCTGATCGGACTGCTCTTTGGCGCAATCGGCTTTGCGATCTTTGGATTGTCAAACAGCGGCATGTTGTTCTGGTTCGGAATCCCGGTGATGAACTTGTGGTCGCTGACGGGGCCGGCAGCGCAGAGCTACCTGAGCCGGTTTGTGGATCGGTCGGAGCAGGGGCAGCTGCAGGGTGCGATCAATAGTATGCGCGGGATCGCGGGGCTGATCGGTCCGGGTCTGTTTACGCTGGTCTTCAGTGCGGCGATCGCGCCGGGGAAAGGCTGGCGGCTGCCGGGTGCACCGTTCTACCTGGCCGCGGCGATCCTGGCTGCCTCGCTGCCGCTGACTGCCCTTGCGACGCGGAACAAACCCGTAGCGGGGTGAGGCAATTCGCCGAGCGAGAGCGCAACTACAATCAGCAGGATGGTAGACGGCGCGCTCTCGAACCAGAGGCTGTGGTTATACTTCGCGGCTTTTGTCGCGGGCAATCTGAATGCGGTAGCCGGCGGCGGCTCGTTCCTGTCGTTTCCAGCAGTAATGGGTCTGGGGGTGTTGCCGATCCAGGCAAACGCGACCAATACAGTCGCGTTGTGGCCGGGGCAGCTTACCTCGATCGCGGGTTATCGGCAGGACCTGCGAATGAACAAAAGGCTGCTGGTGCCGGTCACCACGGCGTCGCTGATCGGCGGCCTGGCGGGTGCGGTGATCCTGCTGCATACCGGGCAGAACACTTTTCTCAAGCTGGTGCCATGGCTGCTGCTGGTGGCTGCGCTGTTGTTCGCGGTGAGCGGCGCGATAGCGAAACGGATTGCCGCACGCGCAGTGAAACATGGTCATCGCGATGCGCCGTCCTTTGTTCCGCTTTTCCTGGGAATTGCGTTTGTCTGTATCTATATAGGCTACTTCGGAGCTGGGTCGGGCTTTTTGATCATGTCGGTGCTGGCGATCTTCGGAATTGAGAATGTCCGGCACATCAATGCGCTGAAAGTTGTGTCTACAACGATGGCGAACGGAATCGCAGTGGTCACGTTCATTTTTGGCCGGCAGGTCATCTGGCGGGACTGCCTGATCATGATGGTGACGGCAGCGATTGGCGGCTATTGCGGGGCAAGGTATTCGCGGCGGCTGCACCCCGGGCTGATGCGGGTGCTGGTGGTGGTGCTGGGACTGGGTATGTCCGCCTACTTTTTCTGGCGGCAGTATCGCTGAGGGTTGAGTTCAGAAGCAGGCAGTAAACTTGGGGTACCAGTTATGAGTCACGAAGGCATACGGATCGTTGGAGAAGAAGAGGCGCGGCGTCGCGACCGCGAGTACCAGGAGCTGCCGAGAGAGGCGATCGAGCCGACGCGTGTAAAGGTGAACAAGACCGAAGGCACGGGGATGGAGATCGACTGGAAGGACGGGCATCGCAGTTCGTGGAACTTCCGGTGGCTGCGCGATGCCTGCCCGTGCGCGACATGCGTTGAGGAACGGGAGAAGGACGGGCGGCAGCCGGGAGCGCCGAAGGCGACGCCGCAGAATATGCTGCAGCTGTACCAGGATCCGCCGCGGCCAGTGTCTGTAACTCCGACTGGCCGGTACGCAATTGCGTTCGGCTGGAATGACGGGCATACCAGCGGCATTTATTCCTGGGACTACCTCAGGCGGCAGTGTACGTGCGCCGAGTGCTCGGCTCAGCGGGAGTAGGCAACAGGGTTGTCAGCCGGGAATTATGAAACCCGGAGTACCGGGGGATGTAACGAAGAGGGTCTTTTTCGTGACCCGGGGTGGTGCTTTCGGGGCAGTCTGCGCACCGGGTAATGCCACTTGCGTTTGGCTCTATCCCCGTTTATTTGAATGTCTTGCACCTGCTGTTCACAGTACTGTATGGATGCGGTGCCAGACACAGACGGCACCGCGGTAGGTAGAGTACCTGAGGCTCCCCCGTTGACCCAGCGTCATTCAAATCCCGGAGCAGAACCGAATGCCATCGCCAGCTTTGAGGAGAATGATGCGCAGCGTGTACCGCTGTTCACCTTTATCCAGGCTGTACTGACTGCGCTTGCGGTGATCCTGCTGCTGGCGAGTCTTTCGGCACATGGGGAGAGTTATAACTTCCACTCCTACGGCAAGCCGGAGGGTCTGGAGAACCTCGACCTTTATTCACTGCTGCAAGATCAGTCCGGGCAGTTATGGATGGGGACGCAGAACGGACTGTACCGCTTTGACGGAGCGCATATTACGCGCGTCAAGAGCTTCGAAGGCAATGAAGTGCCGCAGATCACGGCGATCAGCGAAGACAGTGCTGCGCGGCTGTGGATCACCAGCTTCCACCAGGTGCGCTATCGGGATGCGGCGGGCATGCAGGATCCGCATCTGCCGTATTTCGGTGCTGAGAAGAGTACGACTACGGCGCTGGCGAGTTTTCCCGAAGACCGCGACCAGGTCTTCCTGCTGGCGGACCAGACGCTGTACCGGATTGTGACACGGGATGGCGGCGCGACCTGGCAGGAGCAGCGAGTGCTGAAGCCGGAGGTAGTGCGTGAACATCCGGAGCTGACCAGTCTTGAAAGTCTTGCGGCGGTGGGCGGGCAGCATGGCGAGCCGGGTTCGCGCACGCTGTGGATGGCCTGCGGCAAGAAGCTCTGCGAGATTTCGCCGGATAACGGCACGGTGCAGGTGTGGGGTGCGCATGACGGCATCCCGGAAGACGACTGGAAGCTGGTGGTGCGCGACCATGCCGGCAACCTGTGGGTCCGCAGTACACAGCACCTGGCGCGGCTGCCGCGCGGGTCGGCGCATTTTATTCCGGTGGAAGAGGGCCTGACGCCGAAGCTGCTGGATCTGCGTCAGCCTTCGATGGCTGAAGATCCGCAGGGGCGCATGCTGATCAATCTCAATGACGGGATTGCCCGTCGTGAGGGAGAGAACTGGCATGTGTTTGGAACGGTCAACGGGCTGCCGCCGCATATCGCGTCGCACCTGCTGTTTGACCGGCAGGGTTCGTTCTGGTTCTCGGTCGACGGCCACGGTGTCCGCAGGTGGCTTGGCTATGACAACTGGCAGAGCTGGAGTGCGCGCGACGGGCTGACGGTGGGCTCGGTGTGGGCAATGGATGAAGATGCACGAGGGGCGATGTGGGTTCCGGGCGAGCTTGGCGTGCAGGGGCTGTCTTCGCCGCTGGGCACATGGCGGCCACTGGATCCGTCCCGCTCGCTGCGGCAGGCGCAGGGTGTGCTGGTCGACCGGCGCGGTCATATATGGGTGGCGCTGGCGACCGGCCTGTTGATGGATTACGACCCGGTGACGCACCTTGGCCGGCAGGTGGCCAAGACCGAAGGGTTGAGCGCGCTGCTTGAGGACAAACGGGGAACGATCTGGGTGGGCGGCACCAAGGCGCTGTTTCACCTGGATGAAGCGACGCATTACTCCCGGCTGGATGGAGACTGGCAGGGTAAGCCGCTGGCGCTCGGCGGGATTTCCGAGATCAAGACGGCTCCGGATGGCCTGCTGTATTTCGGCGGCGAGAAGGGGCTGTTCGTATTGAACCCCGCGGACAGCCAGGGAGCGCAGCCGGTGAAGCTGCCTGCCGGCATACGCCTGCCGACCATCAGTCCGATGGCGGTGGCACCGGATGGCACGCTATGGATCGAGGGAGATGCGAGTCCGCTGATCCACCTGCGGATCCACGGCACGACAGCAGAATTGATCGAGCGCGTAGGAGTCCCGACGGTCTCGTCGCTTGCGGTGTGGCAGCTTTCGATCGATCATCGCGGATGGCTGTGGGTCGGTACGGATCGCGGCATGGATGTCTACGATGGAAAACGCTGGGTCGGTCTGTCCACGGAAGATGGCCTGATCTACGACGACCTGGACAGCGACTCATTCCATGAGGCTCGGGATGGATCGATCTGGATGGGCACGACGGGTGGGTTGTCCCGGCTGATGCGGCCGGAGGAGATTTTCCGCCAGGAACCGCTCATGCTGAATCTCGATGGAGCCCGCATGGGTGCGATGATGATCCAGCTGAAAGGCAATACAAAAGTCGCGTGGAAGAATCGCGGAGCCCTGACGCTGGATCTTGGTATCTCGAATCCTTCGCGCGCGAACGTGGTGAGCTATCGCTATCGCATGGAAGGTCTGGAGAGCGACTGGCAGGAGACAGACGAGCGCCAGATCCACTTTTCCGGCCTGCCCCCGGGGAAATATCGTTTGGCAGTCATTGCTGTAGATGGCCGCCGGCACCAGCAGTCCGCACCGGTGTATATCGAATTTCGCCTGATGCCGCCATGGTGGAGGACGGGCTGGTTCCTGTCGGGTGTGGCGATCCTGCTGGCCTGCCTCGCCGGCCTGGTTTCCTGGTGGCGCGTAAGTGCACTGATTGCCCAGCAGCAGCACCTGGAAGATCTGGTGAAGGAGCGGACGCATCAGCTGGAGCTAGAAAAGAAGGAACTGATCGAGGCCCGGCTGGCGCTGGTGGAACAGGCCAGCCGCGATGGCCTGACGGGACTACTGAACCGGTCGGCCATATTCGACGTGCTGACCGCCGAGATCATTTACGCGACTGAGAAAGAGACGCCGCTGGCGATTGTCCTGGCCGACCTCGACCACTTCAAACGTATCAACGACACCTACGGTCACCAGATTGGCGATGCCGTGTTGCGTGAGTGTGCGCGGCGCTTCGGCCTGGCTACACGACCGACGGACTACATTGGCCGCTATGGCGGCGAGGAACTGCTGCTGGTAATGCCGGGTCTGTCGCAGGAGAACTCCATGGAGCGGCTCGAAAATCTGCGGGCTACCATCGCGCACGAGATGTTCGATTGCGAGGGGATCGGCCTGCCGGTCACATGCTCCTTCGGCGTGGCATGGGTGGACGATCAGATTCGCACGCTCAAGCCGCTGATTGCGCTGGCGGACCAGGCTCTCTACACGGCCAAGACCCGCGGACGCAACCGGGTGGAGACGATTGCGACGGCGTCCACAGGCTTGTTCTTTCCGGACGGTTCCGGGCCGCTGTTGACTCTGGAGCAGTAAAGACCTGATCAGCGGGCTGTGAAGGTGAGTTCCGAACCCTGCTCGCTCTCCGGAATGGTCACGCGCACGCTGTGTGTCGCGGCATCCACCCGGACGTGCAGCGATTGTGACGTACCCTGGAGCGTGGCAGTCGCCCGGGCTGCGTTCCAGCCATAGACGACAACTTCCAACTGCTTCCACCATGGCGCGAAATGGCCCTGCCGCGGACCGATCTGGACGCTGACGCTTCCATCTTTCATGGTGCAACCATACTGCAGCCGCAGGTACTCGCCCTGTTTGTAACGGAAGCTGTGACCATCATCAAGGTACATGCTGCCCTCGCACTGTGTGCCGGGATAGACGCGCAGCTCGAGCGGGCCGCCGGGGACTTCTTCTGTGCTCTGCGTGACTGCCTGCATGGGGATGATGGCGCCGCTGCGGACAAAGACGGGGAGTTGATCGAGCTTTGGCTCGATGAGCGAGGCCTCAATCGTCTCCATCGCTTCCTTCATGGCGGGAGACTGCAGGGTGGTGCCATCCGGAGAGGCCTGCGAGGCGGCTACCAGCTCAGACAGCGACTGGACTTTCGGAACCTTCGCGCCTGTCCAGAAGTCGTACCAGCCCTCGCCCGGGAGAGTCGGCGTGTACTTGTCGACCATGTCGGGATAGGGCGGCGCCGCGATCAGCAGGTCGGGACCCAGCATGAACTCGCCGGCGGCATCAAGGTCGACGGGATGGCCGTCTTTTTCTTCCCTGGGGAACTCGAGAAAGAGCGGCCGCATCAATGGCAGCCCGGTGCGGGAGGTCTCTTCTGCATGCGTATAGATGTAGGGCAGCAGGCGATAGCGCGTCTCGATGAAGCGCCGCCGGACTGCTTCCGGCTGGGGTCCGTTGACCCAGACTTCCTGCGGATTGGTGCCCTTGGATGAGTGGTCGCGATCAATGGGATGGAAGGCCGCGACCTCGAGCCACTTGGTGAGCAGGTCTGGCTGCGGCGAACCAGCGAAGCCGCCGACGTCGGCACCCGCAAAGGCGAAACCGCTCAGCCCGAGGTTCACAAGCATCGGTGTAGTCATGCGTAAGTGATTCCAGGTGCTGGAATTGTCACCCGTCCAGGTAACAGCGTAGCGCTGGCCGCCTGCATACGAGGCGCGGGTCATCACGAACGGCCGGTTATCGGGGTCGAGCTTTAGGACGCCTTCAAAGGTGGCGCGCGAGTTCTGCATACCGAAGACGTTGTGAATTTCGCGATGGCTTGCTGTTCGAGCTGCGAAGCCGGTGCCGTCGACGCGATGGACGGTGTCGAGTGGCATGGTTTTGCCGGGCCCGTTGAAGACGGAAGGTTCGTTCATGTCATTCCAGAAGCCGGCGAATCCGTCTTTCACGAAGTCGTTGTAATTCGTGCCCCACCACTCGCGGCTGGCCTGGTGTGTGAAGTCCGGGAAGACGCTATTGCCGGGCCAGACAACACCGATGAACGTCGAGCCGTCCGGATTTTTGACGAAGGCATCGGCCGCGACGCCGGTGTCGTAAGGTGTGTAGTTCTGATTGGGTGCCGCGGCAACATGCAGATCGGTAATCGCGATGGTGTGCAGATGCATGGCCTTCATATCTGCAACGAATTTCGGCATGTCCGGGAAGCCGACTGGATCGACAGTGAAGGGGCGGTTCTTGTACTGGTAATCGATGTCGAGCCAGAGCACGTCGGCCGGGATCTTGTCTTTGCGCAGGCGGGTTGCGACCTCGCGGGCGACACTTTCGGGCGCATAGCTGTAGCGGCTCTGCTGGAAGCCGAGCGACCAGAGCGGCGGCAGGGGTGAGGGTCCTGTCAGGAAGGCGTAGGTCTCAACGACTTTCTTCGGGTCGGGGCCGTACATGAAGTAGTAATCCAGCGGGCCGCCGTCGGAGCCAAAGGAGAAGCTGTCGCGCCGGCTGCTGCCGAAGTCGAAGCTGCTGCGCCAGGTGTTATCGAGAAAGATGCCGTAATACCGGCCAGCGCGTTCTCCCAGGAAGAAGGGAATCGTCTTGTAGATCGGGTCGGTAGATTCCTGAAAGCCGAAGGCATCGGTATTCCAGTTGTTGAAGGCTTCACCGCGCCGGTCGAGCGGGCCGGTCTTGTCGCCCAGGCCGAAGAAGTGCTCATCGGTCCGCAGAGCTTTGGAGACGCGGAACTCACCACCCTGGGTGTCGCGCGGGCCAGTGAACTCTACCGGGTGGCCGGGTGCGTCTTCGTTGATAATGTTGCCGTCCAGATCTTCGATGACCAGGCGCATGGGCGAGCGTTCGATGCGCACTTTCATGGTCGCGGTCTGGAGCACGATCTGCGTCGCATTTACCTCGGGGTGGATGGCAAGGCCGGCTGTGCGGGCTTCCGGCAGTACTGCCCAGCTGGCATCTTCCGGCAGTCGGCCGTCCGGCGAAAGGCGGATGCGCAAAAGGTCATCCCGCATGACGTCAACGCGCAGGATGGCTGCACCGGCGTGCACTTCGACGCCATGCGGCAGGGTGCGGATGTCAGTGACATCGGCTGCGCGTGCCGTGGCTGTTGTGGTGGCTGCAGTGGCTGCAGGCGAGGAAGGCGACTGTGCCGGCTGCGTTCCGGTTTCACGGGCCGGGGTTGGCTCCTGTGGTTTCGGCGAGGGAATGGTGGCCTGTGCCAGCCCGCTCTTCTGCAGGCTGGAGGAAAGGAGAAGGGATGAAAAGCCCAGGACCAGGGATGCAGCCCGCAGGTTGGTACGCATGAGTCATGCTCCTCGTTAAGTCGTATACGAGGGTACATGCACAATCATGATCCATGCAGGACGGGCCTATCTGCATGCCCGCGACCCTGAAGATCTACAGGAGCGTTGATAGCAGGAGGCGGGTAAACTACGCGGATTCCAGGCGGCCCTGCTCTTTCCGGTGAGACTGTGACACGCAGGAGGGCGTTCATGAAATCTGCTGTAGTGCGTCGCTCGTTCGCCAGCGGGCTGTTGGCTGCGTTAGTCAGTGGCACACTGTTCTGGTTTGCGATCGGTCTCAACCCGCAATGGCCGTTGATGTGGATCGCTTCGCTGCCGGTACTTGTTTATGCTGCCTGGAGCTCTGCTGGACGAGCTATGGCTGTAGCATTTGCGGCGATGCTGCTTGGCAGTCTCTCGATGTGGAGCTATTTCAGGATCCTTGAATTGCCCCCGCAGGTCTGGCTGGTGACCTTTGGAGGTGCATCTCTCCTCTTTGCCTGTGCCGTGCTGTTGTTCCGCGGCCTGCTGGTGCAGGGCAGATATGGGTGGGCGATGGTAGCGTTCCCTGCACTGTATGTGACGGGCGAGTTTGCCGTGGCGCGCTTCTCTTCCGGAGGTACGGCCGGTAATCTCGCCTACACGCAATTAAAGTGTCTGCCACTGTTGCAGATTGCGTCCATTACCGGGTTGTGGGGCGTAAGCTTCCTGGTGCTGTTGTTCGCGAGCAGCCTCGTGGTGGTACTGGTGCTGCATCAATCAGGCCGCAGCAGGCAAAGCCGGCGAGCATTGGGTGCTGCGTGTGCCGTGTTTGTACTGGCGTTCGGGTATGGATGGGCGCGGCTGAGTCAACCTGAGGGGCCAAAGCTGCGGGTCGGCCTCATTTCCTCCGATGAGCCACGCTACATACTTGCGCCAACGGTCGGAGCGGCTTCCCTCCGGCTGGCGGAGGTGTACGCGGCGGAAGCGAAGAAGCTCGCACAGCAGGGTGCTGTCGTCATTGTGCTGCCTGAAAAGCTGTTCACCGTAGATCCGTCGATGAATGGAGTCGTGGATCGCCTCTTCCAGGAAGTTGCTGAGAAGACTGGAGTGCGGCTGGTGGTGGGTATGGTGTATCTCGATGGATCGCGACGACTGAACCAGGCCCGCGTGTACGCACCGTCTGCTGCCGGGCTGCGCTTCAACAAGCATCACCTGGTTCCGGGCTGGGAGGCAAAATTTTCACGGGGTACCGGAGAGACTGAGTTCATGCAGGGACCGCTGGCGGCTGGTGTTGCGATCTGCAAGGACATGGATTTTTCAGCATTGTCGCGGAGCTATGGTCTTCATGACGTGGGCTTGATGGTCGTACCGGCATGGGACTTCGACGTAGACCGCGTGTGGCATGGACACATCGCGATGATGCGGGGCGTGGAGAACGGCTTCAGCGTGGTGCGGGCGGCAAAAGGCGGAAACCTGTTCGCCAGCGACAGCCGGGGAAGGATCCTGGGAGAGCGCGTGAGTGCGAAGGATGGATTTTCGACGCTGATCGTTGATGTGCCCGCTGGTCATTCAGCTACGCCGTATCAGCGTATCGGAGACGCATTCGCCTGGGTGCTGGCGGGTGGTGTGCTTGCCGCATTGGCTCGTGTGCTGTGGCCGCGGCGACCAACACTTCACAAAGTCGGGGTCATTGAAGAGGATGGAGCACCGGGAGGGAATTGAACCCTCGAATATTGGTTTTGCAGACCAACGCGTTAGCCACTTCGCCACCGGTGCTTTTTTTCGCGTCCGCTTAGAGGAACAAGCTGACTGCGAGTGATACGGCCGGCGGCGTTGCACCGCCGGCTGATCTCGACGAGCTCGGCCTCGAGCGCGTCGACC
>CAZZYN010000005.1:0-3068 GCA_964658265.1 uncultured Acetobacteraceae bacterium
CCTTTGGCAAGCGGACTTGGATTCTGGATTGCGACGACGACACGATTAAGGATGCCGCTGGGCGGAAGGCTGCGGCCGCCGATATAGAAATTCTTGCCGCAACCGGACAGCAGGACGGATGAGCTGAGTGAAGACAAGCTGGCGAACAGCAGAACAGCGACGACGGACCACACACTTCTTTTCTTCAAAACCTTCAGACCTCATCCTTCATCCGACGCAGGATACCGGAGGTAGCCCACCCCGTATTCAAGCCCCGGAGAGGCGCAGCCCGCATTCCGGCAGGAGAGCAAAGTATAACAAAGCCGGGCCGGTCTACGCGGCTGTGCAGCCAGGCGGACCCTGCGTTGGACGACCGAGCAGGCACCAGAAAGCACGTGACTTCCCAGCGTCCCGGTGTGCACATCGGGCTCAGGTTTGCGGCGCTCTTATCGCGGATGTTCTAGCATGGGACAGACGAATCTCATAAGCGATGACAGGACTGCCGAACAAACCGGAATCCAATGATAAAGCGGCTGCAGCCCAGCAGTCGGCGGGCCGCCAACGTCTGGATGAACTTTTCGCGGACCGCACGGTTCTATGCGACGGAGCGATGGGAACCGCGCTCTACGGTAAAGGCATCTTCATCAATCGTTGTTTTGACGAGCTCTGTCTTTCTCAGCCGGAGATGATCCGATCGATTCATGAGGAATACCTCCAGGCAGGCGCAGAGATCATTGAAACAAACACGTTTGGCGCCAATCCTTTCCGCCTCGCGCGTTATGGACTTGCAGATAAAGCACATGCGATCAATGAAGCTGGCGCGAGCATTGCCCGGCAGGCGGTAGCGCAGCTCGCCGATAAACAGGCAGGGACCGCACTGGTTGCAGGTTCGGTCGGGCCGCTGGGCATCCGTCTCGAGCCACTGAGTAAAACGTCGCTGGAAGAAGCTCGTGATGCGTTTCGGATCCAGATCGAGGGACTCGTTGCAGGCGGCGTGGATCTCATCATTATCGAAACGATGGTGGCAATGGATGAGGCGGAACAGGCAGTTGCGGCCGCACGCCTGGTAGCCCCTGACATGCCTGTATTTGCCATGGTTACGGTCGATGAAGATGCTGCCTGTCTTGACGGTTCGTCACCCGAAACAGCAGCGATGCGGCTGACTCGTGCAGGTGCCGATGTCATCGGCTGCAACTGCAGTCTTGGACCGGCAACTATCCTCACAGCAATCGAAGCGATGCGCGCAGCAACCCACCTGCCGCTCGTGGTGATGCCGAATGCCGGCATGCCCCGCGAGGTGGATGGCCGCAACATCTACCTGACTTCACCGGAATACATGGCCAGCTTCGCAAGGCGATTTGTAAAGGCCGGTGTGCAGTACGTTGGCGGCTGCTGCGGCACAACGCCGAACCATATACGAGCGATGAAGTCGGCGATCCGCGCGATGGATGCCCAGCGGATTGTCGTCGGCGCAGCGCCGCGCGCGGAGATCATTTCGCAGGTCAAACCCGTCCTGCTCGGAGAGCGATCCCGGCTTGGCCGATTGATTGCCGACGGCACATTCGTGACCATGGTCGAGATTGTTTCGCCTAAGGGTATAGATTGCCGGAAGGAAATCGATGGCGCGAAGATGCTGCTTGAAGCGGGCGTCCACGTGATCAACGTACCGGACTCGCCTCGTGCTTCGGCGAGGATGAGTGCGCAAAGCCTCTGTATACAGATTGCGCAGCAGACTGGCATTGAAACCCTGCTGCATTACACCTGCCGCGACCGCAATGTTCTCAGTATTCAGAGCGACTTGCTGGGTGCGTCATCCATAGGCCAGAAAAATATTCTTTGCCTGACTGGTGATCCGCCCAAGCTTGGCAATTATCCGGATGCCACGGCTGTTTTTGACGTGGATGCCATCGGCCTGGTGAATATCGTGAATCGCCTGAATCATGGCCTCGATATAGGAAGCAATCCTATTGGCGCCTCCACCGGATTCACGATTGGAGTCGCGGCCAATCCGGGGGTTCCGGATATCGAGAATGAGATCCGGCGCTTCGCCTACAAGGTAGAGGCGGGTGCGGAATATGCAATCACGCAGCCGGTATTCGATCTTCGCCTGCTCGAGATTTTTCTTAAACGCACTGAGGGTTTCCATATTCCGATCATTGCGGGAATCTGGCCTTTGACGAGCCTGCGCAATGCCGAGTTTATGAAGAATGATCTGCGTGTATCGGTGCCAGACGAGATTATGCTGCGGATGCAGAAAGCAGACACACCGGAACTGGCCCGCGCCGAAGGCATAGCTATCGCACAGGAGATGTTGTGCGAAGCCCGAGGTATGATCCAGGGCGTGCAGGTCAGCGCACCATTCGGCAGATATCCTCTGGCCGTCGAAATTTTGAAAGTTATGCAGCCCTGTGCTCCGGCGGAATCACAGTCGACCGGCGCTGAGCATTTGGAAAGGACAGGCGTTGGCAACGTTTGAAGAATCATTGAAGAAGCTTGATGAAATTGTCGCCGCACTCGAAGGCGGCAATCTGCCGCTGGAAGAATCGATCAAACTGTTCGAGCAGGGAGTTCAGCTTTCCGCGACCTGCAAGCAGGAACTGGAAACGGCGGAAGGTAAAGTGCAGATTCTTCTGAAGCAGCGAGATGGCTCAATGAAGACAGAACCCTTTCCTAACGATTCGGCCGCCAAGAAGTAACGACCTGCTCAGTTTGCCTTGCTGAGGAACCCCTCAACATAGGCTATGACTTCTTCTGTCATGTATTCGGGCGCGGTAATTCGGAATTGCTTGGTGTTGGTGATCAGACGAGGCGATATACCAGCCCATCTTGGCGATAGCTGCTCGCTTTCCTCACGCAGTAGAATGGCATCCGCACGATCGAGGAAGAGGCGCGCAGATTCTTTGAAATCGGCGGTGCCATGATCGAGGACGCTGAGGTAAAGATCCGGCTTTATAAATCCTACGATGCTGTTGGATTCGATGATGACGTTTTCGGAGGAAGCAATCTCCCCGCGCAGGCGCGGCAAAGCCGCTGCAAGATTTCCGACCCGTGTGCGCACCCACAGAGAACGCAGGGCACCCGCCGATAGA
>CAZZYN010000005.1:3078-85130 GCA_964658265.1 uncultured Acetobacteraceae bacterium
TGTATCCGTAGTGGCATCGTAGCCGGGACTATCGGGTCGTTCGAAGCTGAAAGCGACGGTGTGTTCGTCTGTCTGGCAGTCGCACGGGGCGCCATCCGCAGTACAAAAACCATGACCAAATTGCGTGATCTTCATCGCTGTCCAGCGACGATGGGCGAGATGCTTGATGAGAGACGCGACGGCAGACGTTTTGCCAATGTTACGGGAATGTCCACCGACCACGACGACCGCCATTTACTTCCCTTCATCTTTCTTGACGGAGGCGCGGCGCCCAAGCCTGGCTACGGTTGCAAGCTCTCGCAGGTATTGCTTCAAAGGTCTGGCTGGAGTGCCCCAGAAAACCTGATTCAATCCGTGGAGCTTTTTATGAGGCAGGATCCCGGCTCCTCCGCCGAGGATGACACCATCCCCGATCGTTACATGATCCCCCATGCCAACCTGGCCTCCAAGGATCGCGCCATCTCCGATCACGCAACTGCCGGAGATGCCCGTCTGCGACGCGATGACGACATTTGCACCGATGTCGCAGTTATGCCCGACATGCACGAGGTTGTCGAGCTTGGTGCCCCTGCCAATGCGAGTTACTTCCAGCGCCCCGCGATCGATAGTTGAGTTGGCACCAATTTCGACATCGTCTTCGATAAGGAGCGTTCCCTGTTGTGGGAACTGGATGTATCGGCCCGTAGTCGGATCGCGAACATAGCCGAAGCCATCGGCCCCGAGAACGGCACCGGCATGGATGAGAACACGGTCGCCAATCGTAGTGCCGGCATAGATCGTGACGTGCGGATGAAGAACACAGTCCGCACCGATAGTGACAGAATCTGCGATGAAACAGCCCGCGCCGATGTTCGAGTTGTCGCCAATCGCCGCACTTTTGATGACGGCATGAGGACCGACTGTAACACCGCGGCCCAGCAATTCAGGTTTATCAATGACAGCAGTTGGATGAACAATCCCCCGGATCGATGGCGGCGACAGGAATCCGGCAGCGCGGGCAAAGGCGAGCCTGGGATTGCTACTAACAAGAATAGGGATGACCGATCCAGTAGCCTGCGAGGAAAGAGCCTCGACCGGCGCCAGGATTGCACCGGCTCCTGATGCGAGAGCAATCTCGATCAACGCCGCGTCTTCAATAAAGACAAGCGTGTCCGGCCCGGCATTGCTGAGCGCCGACACACGCTGGATAATTCGTTCGTTGAATGCCGGAGTGCTGATTGCAGAGCCGGTTGCTGCAGCGATCGATGCGAGTGTCTTCATCGACTTATAGTGTATGTCGTTCCCAAACAGGGAGGCTGGCCCTTAGCGCCGCAGCATGGGATCTCGCAAGAGCCATGCTGCGATTTTGAAGGGATGCCAGCCCCCTGAGCTAGATAGACAGGTTGAGTACGCGGTTCAAGCGCTGCACGAAGCTGGCTGGGTCCTGGAGCTTTACGCCTTCCAAAAGCAGGGCTTGGTCGAGAAGCAGCCATCCCGCATCGGCAGTAATCGAGTCATCTGCATGCGCCAGCATCTTTTTGACGATCTCGTGATCGGGATTGATCTCAAGCGTGGGCTTGGCAGAAGGCAGTTCGTTCTGCCCCATGGCACGAAGCATCTGCTGCATCTGCAGTGAGGGCTCTTCTTCATCCGAGACAATGCAGGAAGGACTGTCTGCCAGCCTCACAGATGCGCGTACATCCTTCACCCGATCACCAAGCAGGGTCTTCAATTTAACCAGCAAAGGCTTCAACGACTCAGCCTTGTCTACCTCTGAGTCGTCCTTGAGATCGTCACTCGTCGCAGCCTTATTGACAGCTTTGAGATCAATCTCGCCATAGGTATCGATCCCTGAAAAGACGATCTCGTCTATCTCATCGTCCAGAATCAGCACTTCCAGGTCTCTCTTCTTGTAGATCTCGAGCAGGGGCGAACTCCGCAGCAATGCTTCTGAACCACCAGTGATGTAGTAAATGGCCTTCTGACCATCC
Source organism: uncultured Acetobacteraceae bacterium (assembly GCA_964658265.1). Lineage (GTDB taxonomy): Bacteria > Acidobacteriota > Terriglobia > Terriglobales > Acidobacteriaceae. Next base: position 5,049 of record CAZZYN010000005.1, read on the forward strand.
TTCATCCGGGCTTTCACGTCTGCCAGGCTCGTTGGTCCCTCTGCCTTTGTTGATTTGAAACGCACCAGCTCAAGAAGAGCCTCGCGATTGCCGTAGTCGCCGTATAGGCCCTCTTTGAGAGGGCGGTTGTATTCCGTGATGAACAAGCGGTATTTGTCTGGATCATTTGAAGCGACTGTCTTGAGTTCGGAGAGAATCTTCTTCACGCTCGCGTTGCGGATGCTCTGCAGTACACGGTTCTGCTGCAGAATCTCTCGACTGACGTTGAGGGGAAGATCTTCGCTATCGATGATGCCGCGTACAAAGCGCAGGTATTGCGGCAGAAGCTCCTTGGCATCATCCATGATGAACACGCGCTTGACGTAGAGCTTGACACCGTCTTCGTAGTCAGCGCGGTAAAGATCAAGGGGCGCCTTGGCCGGAATATAGAAGAGCGTGGTGTATTCCAGACTGCCCTCAGCCTTGGTATGGAACCAGAAAAGCGGATCCTGTGAATCGCCCGCGATCGACTTGTACAGCTCCTTATATTCTTCTTCGCTGATCTCGCTTTTAGAGCGTCGCCACAGGGCGCTTGCCGCGTTGACCTGTTCGGTCACGCGCTTCTTGTCAGACTTCTTTTCACTTTCATTCCACTCGCTTTTCTCATACGTAAGAAAAATGGGAAAGGCGATGTGATTCGAGTATTTTCTGACAACTTCCTGCAGGCGCCAGCTATTTGCGTATTGCTCGCCTTCCTGGTTCAGGTGCAGCAGAACAGTAGTTCCGGCAGCGTCCCGCTCGGCAGGCTCAAGTTCGAATCCGGATTTGCCATCGCTGATCCAGCGGCAAGCCTGCTTCTCCCCAGCCTTCCTGGAAACAACCTCGACCTTGTCTGCAACCATGAACGCACTGTAGAAGCCAACGCCGAACTGACCGATGAGATTTGAATCCTTTCTCGCATCACCGGAAAGTTGCGACAGGAAGTTCTTGGTGCCCGAGCGAGCGATAGTGCCAAGGTGAGAAACCAAGTCTTCTTCGTTCATGCCAATGCCCGTATCCGCCATACTGAGCGTCTTCTTCTCTTCATCGAGGGTGAGATCGATCCGCGGATCAAAAGGCAGACTTTTGTAGGCATCATCCGTGAGCGTCAGGTGCCTCAGTTTGTCCAGCGCATCTGACGAGTTTGAGATCAGTTCCCGCAGGAAAATCTCCGGATGCGAGTAGAGGGAATGAATAATAAGTTGCAGCAGCTGACTGACTTCAGTTTGGAATTCACGTTTCGACATAATTCTTCCTTACCAATCTGGATCTTTTGGAGACAGGGATAGTACTTCTATTTTACGGGTAGAGCGGAGGATCGCCGACAGGCCTGGTCTTCCACCGACGATGCACCCACAGCCACTGATCCGGATAGCGGCGGATGTAGGCCTCGATGACATGTGTGCAGAGTTGCGTGTTCACGAACAGGTCGGCCTCCGCGTCGCGGGTATTTTGCATGCGGAGTTCCGGCCCAAAGCGGAGAACGTACTTCTGCTCCGATTTTTCCCAAAGCATGAATCCCGGTAGAACAGCTGCGCCGGTCTTGGCAGCGATCCTGGCTAACCCTGCAGCAGTACATGCCGGGTGTCCGAAGAAATTAACGAAGATACCCTGGGGCGGCGTCATATTCGTATCCATCAGAATGCCGACCGTATCGCCTGCGCGCATAGCCTGCAGGAGGCCGCGGGCGAAATCATCTTTATGGAGAACGCGGTTGCCATGGAGACAGCGGATGCTATTCACAAATCGATCCACGCGGACGTTGTCGAGGCGCCGGATCACCATGCTCATCGGATAGCCCATGAGGGAGTGGTAAAAACTCGACAACTCCCACGCGCCAAGATGACCTGTAACGACAAAAACGCCTCGCCCCCGATCCCGGGCCTGCAGGTAATGTTCAAGCCCCTCGGTTCGAATGAAGGCTGCAGTCTGCTCGACGGTGTACTGCGGCATGAGACAGAATTCGGCCAGCAGCCAGCCGAGTTGCCGGTATTCACCCTTGAGGATGGCGAGCCGTTCCGCGAGTTGCATCTCGGGATAGGCCAGCTCAAGGTTGCGCAGCCCGACAGTACGAAGGCGAGGGAGAATACGCAGGGCCGCCGCTCCGACGGCCGCGCCTAAGCTGCGCGAAGCCGCTCGAGGCAGGATGCCGAAGACACGTACCATCCACCAGACCGCCAGATACTCAAGCCATTCGCGCATACGCCAGGAGCCAGTTTAACTTGTACGCAGTGGCCCGCGACGCCTGGAGCCGATAGACAGGCGGTCCCGGCTCCCGGCTCAGCGGACAGCGAATAAGGGTTGGGGCTCGGGGTCGAGGGCAACTGCCTGGTGACTCGATTAAAGTGGTGGCAGCAGAGGTGATCTATGTCGCTTATTTGCAAGCTACCCGCCATGGCTGCTTTGGCCTGCATTGCCACACTAGCCATCGCCCAGACAGCAACTCAAAAGCCGCTAAAGGATAGTAGCCACATCGAAGCCGATGGCACGGCTTACGTGACCCGCGTGGTGCCTGTTCCCACGACGATCAGTCCAGAAGCGCAACGTATGCTCGCGCGACCATCTTCGGACGAGGCTGTCGCGCAGACGCTGCAGCAGAGACGGGAAGGCACGGACGCATGGCAGGCACGAGCCGGGCAGGAGTTCATGAAACTCTACCCGGTCACTACGAAGAGTGACTTGATCGCCAGCGTTCCTGTGAGGATTATCACGCCTAAAAATGCAACGTTAGCGAATCAGGACCGCGTGCTTATAAACCTGCATGGAGGCGGTTTCAATTCCGACTCAGGCTCCCTTACAGAGAGCGTTCCGGTCGCAAACCTTACAGGCATAAAGGTGGTCGCCGTGTTGTACCGGCTGGCTCCCGAACATCCATTCCCCGCAGGCCTGGAGGATGCTGTTGCCGTTTACAAGGAACTGCTTAAAACATACAAGCCGCAGAACATTGGAGTGTACGGAACGTCGGCCGGGGCCATTCTCACTGCGGAACTCACGGTGAAGTTAAAGCAGCTTCAACTTCCGCTCCCCGCTGCTACAGCAATCCTGTCAGGCATGGGAGATTTCAGCCAGCAGGGCGACTCGATAGCTCTTTTCTCGTTGAACGGTTTCTCGGGTCATCTTGATCCGCCGGGATCGAAGTTAGCTGATGCGGAATATGTACCAGTTTCTGTCGACCGGAAAGATCGAATCCTCTCGCCGGTCTATGCGGATCTCAGTGGCCTTCCGCCGACGCTTTTCATGACCAGCGGCCGCGACCTGCTCCTCAGCGGTACCACCATCCTGCAGCGCGCCTATCTGCGTGCCGGCGTGGATGCGCGACTGGTGGTCTTTGAGGCGCTGCCGCATGCGTTCTGGAACAATCCATCATTGCCTGAATCAAGAGAGGCGCATCAGGCAGTGGCCACATTCTTTAAGCAGCATCTGGGCAAGTGACACTGCCGCGGAGGCTCCGATGACAGCCAATGTTTTCGTAGGTTTTCTCTGGAACTGGTGGTAATTACTTATCAAACACCAGTTGCATTGAATCTCTGAGTGAACGAGGACTTTCATGGGCGGGAGTATACGAAGTGCTGCCGGCATTTATCAGCAGTACATCAATGGCAAGTGGGAGTCGAATCAATCAGGCCAAACTTTTTCAGTTTACGAGCCGCACACAGAAGAGATTCTGGCACAGGTTGTCGAGGCTGACGCGACAGACGTCGATCGCGCCGTCAAGGCAGCGCGCGTGGCGTTTGATACCGGAGAGTGGCCTCGAAAAACGCCACAGGATCGTGCGCGCATCCTCTTCAAACTTGCGGCAAAGGTGCGGGAAGGACTGCCTGCGCTGGCAGAAATGGAAGCTCGGAATACCGGCAAGCCAATCGCCGAGGCAGAAGGTGACATTAGCTCGGTCGCCGAAATATTTGAGTATTACGGAGGCCTGGCAACGAAAATTCCAGGGCAAGTGAACCCGGTCTCGGCAAATGCACTTAGCCTCTCTCTACGTGAACCGATCGGCGTGGCCGCGTTGATCATCCCATGGAACTATCCTCTTTTAATGGCTTCGTGGAAGCTGGCGCCAGCGCTTGCTGCGGGTTGCACCATGGTCCTGAAGCCTGCCGAACAAACCCCGCTTACGGCCCTTATGCTTGCCGAATGGTTTGACGAAGTTGGACTCCCGCCAGGGGTCATTAACATTGTGAACGGCTTCGGTGATTCATGCGGGGCCGCTCTTGTCGAGCATCCATTGGTCGATAAGATAGCCTTCACCGGCAGTACCGAAGTTGGTAAGCGCATCACGAAAAGCGCCGCCAACACTTTGAAGCGCGTGACCCTGGAACTCGGGGGAAAATCGCCGAATATCTTCTTCGCTGATGCTGACTGGGAGGCCTCTATCGATGGCGCACTATTCGGTATTTTCATCAACCAGGGCGAGGTCTGTTCTGCCGGCAGCCGCATTCTTGTCGAGCGCAGGATCTATTCAAAATCCGTGGAAGCCATGGCGGAAAAGGCTAAGACGATCAAGGTCGGCCCTCCCATGGATCGCAGCTCAAAGATGGGTCCGGTCATCAGTAAAGACCAATATAATCGCGTAGTCGAATACCTCGACATCGGCAAGAGGGAGGCCAAACTTGCATGCGGAGGGGGGCGTCCTACAGACCTCGCAAAGGGTTACTACATCCAACCGACAATCTTTTATGACGTCGATAACTCGGCGAGAATCGCACGAGAAGAGATCTTTGGACCGGTCGCGACAATCATTCCATTTGACGCAGAGAGCGATGCTGTTCGAATCGCAAACGACACGCATTACGGCCTGGCAGCTGCAGTCTGGTCGCGCGACATTTACAAAGCGTTGCGCATTGTGAAGGCTTTACGTGCGGGCATCGTGTGGGTGAATCACATGCAGCCTACATGTACCGAGGCTCCATGGGGTGGTTACAAGCAGTCCGGGGTTGGCCGGGAGTTAGGTCCCGGCGGCGTTGAAGAATATCTCGAGACAAAGCAGGTATATATCAACCTGGATGAGAAGCCTATCGGATGGTACTGATCGGAAGGCCACCTTTGTTCGTTGCGATTGACGTCTGTGGCTTTCCACGTTGCTGTATTTTGCATGCTGTTGATCCCTTCGGGAGGAATGACCTTTGAAGCCATGGCTGCTTTATGCCTTGTTCACTGTGCTGGCGTGGGGAGTTTGGGGTGTCTGCAGCAAGCTTGCGTCGAATCACACTCGCCCAAGACAGACACTTCTGTTTCAAGCAGTCGGGGTGGTGGGATTTGCGCTGGTCGTATTCACGGTTGAGCATTTTAGAGTCGAGTGGTCACCGGCCGGTTTCGGTTGGTCGTTCGCAGCGGGCTTTGTCAACTTCATCGGCTTTCTCGCATTCTTCGCGGCAGTTGAAAAAGGGAAGGTCTCGACAGTGATCAGTCTGTCTTCTCTTTATCCTGTAGTGACAATCATGCTTAGTCTGATTTTCCTGCATGAACGCGTCAGTCGCCGTGAAGGACTTGGCATCGCTTTCGCGTTACTGGCGGGATGGCTTCTTGCCGGATGAACACGGATAAGAACTACTCGGCATATAGTTACTGGCTGGAGACGGCCGGGGAATCATTGACTCCGCGCGCTCGATTGAAAGGCTCACAGGATGTTGATGTCGCAATTCTTGGTGGCGGGTATTCCGGACTGTGGACAGCCTACTACTTACTCAGGCAGCAGCCATCATTACGCGTTGCAGTCATCGAGAAGGATATTGTCGGGTTTGGCGGCTCAGGACGAAATGGCGGATGGTGCTCGCCTCGCTTCCCTGTCTCTGCCGGATTGCTTGAGAAGCGCTACGGCATAGCAACCGCTCGTGCCTTGATGCAGGCTGTTGAAGCCTCTTCAAGCGAGATAGCAGCGTTTGGGGAACGCGAGTCACTCAATATCCAGTACCGTACCGGTGGAACGCTCACGCTTGCTCGATCAACCGATCAGCTGCAGGCAATTCGTTCTGCTTATACCTCGTATGCGCGCCTGGGCCTGGGTGACAGCTATAGCCTGCTTTCACCCGATGAGACCTCCGCTCATCTTCGGGTCACACAGGTCCTCGGCAGTCTGTACACGCCTGAAGGCGCCAGTCTCCATCCGGGCCGTCTGGTAAGAGGGCTTGCACGCGCAGTCGAGGCAGGCGGCGCGACTATTTACGAGCAGACTCCAGTGTTGGATTTTGTGACTGGGAAAGAGGCCCGGCTAACGACGCCCTACGGCGAAGTGCGTGCGAACGTAGCGATCGTTCTCGCGGGCGAGGCCTACCATGCAATGCTTAACAAGCTGCATAGAACCGTTTTGCCCGCTTACTCTCTGATCGGCCTGACAGAGCCACTCAGTGCGCATCAGTGGCAGCAGGTAGGATGGGCGCAGGGGGAAAACGTCTCGTCTGCAAGGAATAGTGTTGTTTATCTAACACGCACCGATGATGGCAGAATTCTTTTTGGAAGTCGCGGGGCTCCTTATCGATTCGGCTCGCGCATCACTGACACACAGGACAGACATGAGTTGACGCTGGCATTTATTCGAAAGTCGTTCTACCAGTGGTTTCCCATGTTAGAAGATGTCAAATTTACGCATGACTGGGGTGGGCCTGTCGCAATGCCAAGCGACTGGATGCCGTCGGTGCGTTTTGATCCGGCCAGCAAACTAGCCACTCTCGGTGGCTACACCGGGCAGGGTGTTTCAACCAGCAACTTAGCCGGCAAAACCCTCGCGCATCTACTTACGGGCGTGAACTCCGCATTTACGCATCTTCCAATCGTGCAGCACCGTTCGCCTTTATGGGTGACCGAGCCATTACGCTGGCTTGTCGTACGTTACATGCAAAATGCGCTGATGCGAATTGATGATGCTGGCGAGGCCGGCAAACCTAAACCGGCAGACGCATTTATAGCAGAATTTCTTGGCAGACACTAAAGCGGGCAGCCACGATGTGACTGCCCGCTTCGGAGTTCAACGACTTGCTACGCTTTTCGCTGGCGCCGTTTGTAGCGCAAGCAGAAGCACAGAGCGACCGGTGACGTCGTAAGTATCACCGAACTTGTGAGTACCACTCGCGCTGTTATCAGCAATATTGGTATCGACCAGCAGTGACCAGGTGTCCCCACCTGGACATTCCGGCATGGTAAAGACAACAACGTCGCTATGGTCGTTGATCACCATGAGCAGTGTTGCCTCTTTGCCCTGCCTGCGAATACCGCTTACCTGGGCACGACCATCCAGCAGCATACCGAAGCAACGCATGCCGGCATCTGCCCACTGCTCACTCTCCATTTCTGAGCCGTTCGCATTGATCCAGGTCACGTCCTTTACGCCGAGTTCTTCAACATACTCACCGGTCAGGAAACGATCACGTCGAAGGATGGGGTATTTATGGCGAAGTGTAGTCAACTTACCGACGAAATCGATAAGCTGGTTGCCCTTTTCCTTGATGTTCCAGTCCAGCCAGCTGATTTCATCATCCTGACAGTAAGCATTGTTATTCCCTTGCTGCGTGCGACCAAACTCATCACCGGCGAGCAACATCGGTGTGCCCTGTGACAGCAGCAGCATGCAGAGCATATTCCGAATCTGGCGTTCGCGAAGAGCATTAATCTCCGGGTCATCGGTTGGCCCTTCGACACCGCAATTCCAAGAGCGGTTATTAGAGCTGCCGTCCTGGTTCTTCTCGCCGTTCGCCTCGTTATGCTTCTCGTTGTAGCTCACAACATCGTTCAGGGTGAAGCCGTCATGTGCCGTGATGAAGTTAACGGATGACCATGGCCGGCGGCCCTGCCAATTGAATTTTTCGCCGGTAGCCGTAAGCCGTTTTACCAAGTCTGATACTGAGCCTTCACCTTTCCAGAAATCCCGGACATCATCACGGAACTTATCATTCCACTCTGCCCACCCGGGAGGAAACGCTCCTACCTGGTAGCCGCCGGGACCGCAATCCCAGGGCTCGGCTATCAACTTGACGGTATTCAGGACCGGATCCTGGCAGCATGCCTTCAAGAAACCGCTGCGGTTGTCGAAACCATTTGGCTCGCGGGCGAGGATAGTTCCTAGATCGAAGCGGAAGCCATCAACGTGCATCTGCTCTACCCAATAACGGAGGCTGTCCGTGACCAGCTGTATGACGCGCGGATGACTGAGATTGAACGTATTGCCAGTGCCAGTGTCATTGACGTAATAACGCTTCTGATCCGGGAGCAGGCGATAGTAGCTGGCGTTGTCAATGCCCTTGAAGGACAAGGTCGGTCCAAGTTCATTACCTTCGGCGGTGTGGTTGTACACCACGTCCAGAATGACTTCCAGTTCCTGCGCATGGAACGCTGCAACCATCTCCTTGAACTCGCGAAGGCTTTCAGCACCCTGAGCCGCGTACCCCGCATTCGGAGCAAAGAAGCCGATGCTGTTATAGCCCCAGTAATTTCGTAATCCTTTTTCAATTAGGTTGCTGTCCTGCACAAAGGCGTGGATCGGCAGCAATTCGACCGAAGTCACTCCTAACTTCTTAATGTATTCGAGGATCTGCGGCTGTCCCAGTCCGGCGTACGTACCCCTCAACTCCTCCGGAAGATCCTGGCGGAGCTTCGTAAATCCTTTGACATGGGTCTCGTAAATAATGGTGTCGTCCCACGGATGGCAAATACGACCGGCTTTGCCTTTCCAATCAAAATTAGGATCGACCACGGCACACTTAGGCATAAAGGGAGCGCTGTCCCGTTCATCGAAGGTGGTGTCATCCTGTGATTCCATCTGGTAGCCGAAGAGAGCGGGATTCCATTCAATGTGTCCCACATAGGCGCAAGCGTAAGGGTCGATCAACAGCTTGTTCGGATTGAAGCGATGCCCGTTCTCCGGCTCGTATGGGCCATGTACACGATAGCCATACAACGCTCCGGCCTTCACATCCGGCAGATAGCCGTGCCAGATCTGGTTGGTATATTCAGGCAATTCGATGCGCTCTACTTCGTCCTTGCCGCCGTTTTCAAAGATGCATACTTCAACCTTCGTCGCATTTTCGGAGAAGACTGCGAAGTTTGTACCGCCGCCGTCCCACGTGGCTCCGCGGGGATGGGGTTGGCCTTCTCTAAGATTGTTCTTGTAGTTCACTGCCATGTGGCCTCTTCGTTTTCAAATTTTCAGATTACGAGTCTGATCAGACCCTGCGCCGGCAACTCCAGCGACTTACGAGGACCAGATTATTGTGTTGTTTTTTGCGGGTGGACAGCCGGTACAACAAACATTTGGATGCGGATTTTTCTCGATTACAAGTGGATAGATCGAGAAAAACTTTAGCTGCTTCAATGTGCAAGTCCATACTTCTTCTGAAGGAATTGCTGCAGAGTGGCAGGCAGTGTGGGCACCAACTCCTGCCAGGTCGCGACTTTGAGTCGGCAGCGCAGATCAGCGTTGCGAACTGCGCTGAATACGTGAAATGCGACTTCAATCAGATCACGACGACGCGCATCACAGAGGAGGCAGAATTCCATTTCAAGCATGGCAGCGGCCAGCACGCCTCTGATGAGCTGATAGCCTTCGAAGCGTCCGACACTGCGTGGAAGCTCATTGATGTGAAATATCTCAACAAAATCCCGATAGCGGAGTAACTCGGCAAGAGAAGCTCTTAAAAAGCTCGCCTCGGTAAGTTTGGCTTCGACCAGAAGCGAACCGATCTTCATGTCGATTTCGGTCCTATCTGACTTTCCTCGGCGCAGCGGAATGCGCGGACAAAAACCAAATTCGGGCTGAGCGGCGGTGTCAATGTTCAAGGCGCGAGCCAGCCTGCCATCACGAAATGAGCTCGGATGGCAGAAGCAATTCATCAGCAGCGCGTCCGAGCTATGGGCACAGTCGAGCTCCATCCATTGCCAATCTGCACGGACCTTCATTCGAAGTGATGCTGTGTGTACCTTCTTCAACCGCTCCGCCCAGGCGGCGTTGGCACAGATGCGCCGGTGCACTGAGGGATGGAAGTTGCCATGCCTGCCATCCGGATCCACTCCGAAAATTACGCTCGGCGAATCGCCGTCTGACAATGCGTGTAGCAGCCTTTGCTCCCTGGCAAAGAAGAGTGCCCGCTCGCTTAGTTCCCTTCTTAATGCAGCACCGGTGAGCATTAGCTGATTTTCCTGCGTATATTCAACCGGGTCAAAACTCATTCTGCCATGTGATGCGAGCTACCAGCTACATGGCCGGTGCGCTGATGGCCGCCACGTGCTTCCTGCTCCATTGCTTCAGAAACAGGTAGCGATCGCGGTGCATGTCGGGACCTGCGGCTGCAGGAGAATCAAGGTGCATTACCTGCCAACCGCCGGCGGCGCTGTATTCAGGCCAGATGGGAGAGCGGCCACCATTCGGATTGCCGGTCCGTGCAAAGTCTGTCCAGTAGGTCTGCATCAGGTCAGACAGCGCATAGTCTTCAGCAGTCCAGACAGCCCCCTTCCGCGAATCCAGGTTCCCAAAAACGTATTCAATGTCGTCCGAATGAAAGGCCCCGGCAGAGACAGGGTGGTTTGGATCGCCGGGAGAAGGACGGTCAAACCGATATCGAAAGACGTGCGTCTGGCCAGTGCTGACCTGATCTTCCAGCCATGCCCACGTAGAGTAAGCAATGAATCGGTCACCGGCGTAGTCCTCGCTGACGCGCAAAGCCTCTTCATCATTCGAAGCCGCGTACGCGCTCAGGAAGCTTTCGGAGTCTGCGCCGAAATCTTTCAGGGCTAGCGCCTTCAACGTCTCCTGTGGTGGCTTGACTGCCGCATTCAAGACACTCCCGGACGCTTCATCCCGGTTCCAGCCAGCCAGCAGAGGTATATGTGCCTGCTTACCCTCTTCGAAAACAGTCGGCACACTTTCCGTGAGGAAGTAGCCGTCGACATCCGGCTGAAAATGCTCACCGGGAATGACACCGCGTTTGCCGGCATCAGCAAGCAGTTTTTCTGCTGGAATGGCCCGCAGGGCAGCCAGATCATCTGATCCGAGCAGTGCGGCAGCAGCAGCTTTGTCCTGCTTTTCGGCCGTTGCCAACTCAGGAAAGGGCAACGCACTCAATCCGATCGCTGCACCGCTTTCGCCAATGGCGTGTTGAATCAGATCTTTCGACAATGGCGAAGCCATCTGGGCACTGACAGAGAAGGATCCGGCGGACTCCCCGAAAATGGTGATGTTCTCAGGATCTCCCCCAAAAGCCTTGATGTTTTGCTTGACCCAAGCGATGGCCGCGGCCTGGTCGAGCAATCCATAATTCCCTGCCGCATGCTGAGGGTTCTCTGCAGCCAGACCAGGATGCGCGAAGAACCCAAAGACGCCGAGGCGATAGTTCATGGAGACCACCACGACACCTTTCTTTGCAAGGTGCTCGCCATCCTGACGTGCTTCCGAGGTCGAACCCACGACAAAGCCACCGCCATAGATCCAGACCATAACAGGCAGCTTCGCCTTGTTTGCTTCCTTGGCTGAGGCCGGAGTCCATATATTCAGCGAGAGGCAGTCCTCACTCATGCCCGGGTCGCGGAAGACTATGTCGGCAAACATACTTTGCTGCATGCATCTTGACCCAAACGCTGTGGCGGGTCGAACACCGCGCCATTTTTTCGCAGCCTGCGGAGCTTTCCAGCGGAGTTCGCCAACGGGCGGTGCAGCGAAAGGAATGCCCAAAAAGACGCGCACCTTGCTCTCTGCCAGCAGCTTTCCTTCGATCTTGCCCTTATCCGTCTTTACCTGTAGGGAGTCAGAGGCCCACAAACCGGTCGAGAGTACGAGGAACGTCACGCAGAGAATACCTTTGTACACAGAACTCAACACGCTGCCTCCGTAAGTTGCTGAACATCGTCTGCATGACAGCTCTGGTGGGCGTCAGGCGATACAAACGAGCATACCGCCAACGTCCCGTGCCATGCGTTTAAGCAGTCAGCGCTAAATAACCGTCTGCCAGCATACACTGCACGAGTTTTCAGCATCTGACTCTGTAGCAACTACGACGGAAGAGAAAGTCTCGAACCGTGCGCCTGGATTTAGGTGCCTCTCTGAGAGGAACTATATGGGCGAGCCCACCTACACGGAACTTGAGCAAAAGCTGACCCGAGCACTGGAGGCAGCAGAAGAGCATAGCGCTGCCGGACAGTTCGCCCTGGAAGTGATGCATGAGATTCGCAATCCCCTGGAAACGCTCGGAAACCTTGTCTTCCTGGCTTCGGAAAGCGCGGCTGCTGCCCCGCAGGCTCAACAATATCTAAGGCTGGCTGAAGAGCAGCTGGAAACCCTGCGATTCATCGCACATCAGGCTCTGGGATTTGCGCGACCCCTGCAAGCGCCCAAGCCGGTAGACCTGGTCGCAATCGCGGAGGCGGCCCTCCGCATTCACCAGAATCGGATCAAGTCACAACAGATTCGCCTGGTGAAAAAGCTTCCTGAAAAACTTGTAGCGGAAGTCCACACCGGGCAAATCCTGCAGGTCGTGTCCAACCTGATCGGGAATGCCCTGGAGGCCCTGCCACCGGAAGGCACTATTCACCTGCGCCTGAAAGCCAAGGGCTCGCGAATCCAGATGCTCGTTGCTGACAATGGCCAGGGCATTCCGGCTCACCAGTTGACGAGCATCTTCCAACCCTACTTCACAACCAAGACAGGCATCGGTACAGGTCTGGGTTTGGCTCTTTCGAAGAGAATCGTCGACCATCATCGTGGAAGTCTGACGGTGCGTAGCAGTGTCAAGCCAGGCCGAAGCGGTACCTCTTTCCGTATCTGCATTCCATTGCTCGCAAGCTAACGGTGTCAGCCTGTGCGTTAGACAACCAGTCACCCTCAGTGCCGCTACAAACATGGACCCAATGGAACATACCAGAGTTTAAGGGTCATGACCATGCTTTCTGATTGCAATCCTGCCTCCTGGGAGGGCAAAGTATGGATTCATACCAATAGAACGTAACTGTTACTGAATGGATAACAATGGCCAACCCCCGGATTCTTCTTGTAGACGATGATGAGATCATCCGGCTGACCTTGTCGACTCTGCTAAACAGATTCGGGTTCGTTGTAACCACGGCAGGGAGTGTTGCCGAAGCTCTTCGCCTGATCCATTCCGATAGCTTTGAAGTGCTGATCTCTGATCTGCACATGCCTGGTGCGGGCGACGGGCTGACAGTGGTCAGTGCTATGCGTCATGCAAATCCCCGTGCCGTGACTATGCTTCTGAGTGCATTCCCGGAGATGACCGCAGCGACCGAGGCGATCCTGCTCCAGGCTGACGAAATCCTGGTCAAACCAATGGACACGATCGCCCTGGTACAGGTCATACGCGAGCGCCTTGCCCTCGGGCCGAAAACAGTTCGCGTTGTCGAGAGTGTGGCAAGTATTGTTGAACGCAGCGCGCAGAGCATCATTCAAGAGTGGCTGCACAGGCTGCAGGGAAACAAGGGGTTGATGTTGATCCCGTTGAGTCACGAAGCACGCACTGCTCATCTGCCGCAGTTATTACGTGATTTGATCGTGCGGCTCAATGCCGGAGAGATGATCACTACACATCATTTCCACTCGCGCCACGCTTTTCACCACGGAAAACAGCGGCGCCGACAGGGTTACAGCGCAGCTATGCTGGTGGAAGAATCCCGCATACTCCAGGTGAGCATCTTCCACGTATTACAGAACAACCTGGCTACTATCGACTTTAGTATTTTGCTGCCCGGCGTGATGACGATTGCCGACGAAGTGGATTGTCAGCTAAGTCAATCCATGGAAGGTTTCGTGGAAAACGCGGTAGTCAGTGTTCTGACGGCTTAGTGTTAGTTATGTGTTAGAGCCGCAAGCGCCTGACCATCCAGGCTGATGCGCAGTGAATACGCCGCCTCCCCTGCCGGCTTCTGTGGCAGCGTTACATGCAGGCCATCCGCTTTCAATTCGTATTTCAAATTCTGACTGACGCCGAGCAATGCCACTTGCTGAATCCTGCGACCGGACAGACGATCGCTTGCCAGCGAGTGAATTACTGCTTCGCCGGTTGCAGGCCAACCTAACTCGATGGCATACAGATCATTGCCCCTGGTCGTGAATCTGAAGTCGGCAGCAGTGTACGCGAGTGTGTCCGTGTCGTGGAATGAGCCTTCCGCCACCTTAGTCGGCCCTTCTCCGAAGACTTTCCACGGGCGTGTGCCGTAGATGGCATCACCATTGACCTTCAACCAGCCACCCACTGAGCGAAGGACCTGCTGGACTTCATCCGGGATCGTACCATCTGCGCGTGGGCCTACATTGAGCAGCAGGTTGCCATTTTTACTGACAACGTCGGCAAGCTGATCGATGACGAAGATAGGAGTCTTGAAGGTGTCGTGCTCGATGTAGCCCCAGGATTTATTGCTAACGGACGTGTCGGTCTGCCAGTAGTCAGGACGAATACTTGCAAGTTGGCCCCGTTCAAGATCGAGTAGCCCGGAATGCTGCTGCATATCGACCCACTTGTAACTGATGATTCCGACCGGGCCACGATGACTCGACTCGTTGTAGTAATAGGCTGCGAACTTTGCCAGGTAGGGACGGATCGATGGCTGGCCTATCCACCAGTCGAAGAAGAAAAAATCCGGATGATATTTTTTTACGATTTCAGCTGATCGCGCGACCCAATCATCGCCGTAGGCCGGATCGACATAAGTCCAGTCCTGCGCAAGATTACTGCCATCGCCGTCCTTTCCATCCTGCAACTGCACCTGGGCGGGCCCGTAGAAGGCTGCGTACCGGGGATCATTCACATCACTTGGAAAAGTCCTGCCGCCATCCATGAACCAGTCGTGCTCGATACGATGAGAGGATGCGCCAAGATGCAGGCCCTGCGCGCGAACAGCAACCGCAAGATCTCCTACCAGATCTCTCTTCGGGCCCATCTTGACTGCAGTCCAGTCAGAGAGAGCGCTATCGTACATCTGAAATCCGTCATGATGTTCAAAGACCGGGACCACATATTTTGCGCCGGAGTCCTTGAACAACTGTGCCCAGGCTTTTGGATCGTATTGCTCTGCTTTGAACTTCGGAATGAAGTCTTTGTAGCCGAAGGTGGTCTGCGGCCCATAGGTCGCGACGTGATGCTTGAATTCATCCGTACCCTCGCGATACATCAGCCGCGGATACCACTCACTGCTGTAGGCTGGCACCGCGTATACGCCCCAATGAATAAAAATGCCGAATTTCGCATCTTTGTACCACTCTGGCAGCTGCCAGCGAGAAAGACTGATCCAGTCCGGGCGAAATGTGCCTGCATGATTTACCCGCTCTACCTCCTGTAGCATCTCGCGTCGCTGAACATCGTATTTGGAGGATGCGTGCTGCCAGGCAGCGGCGAGGTCCTCAGCTGATGTTTGCTGCGTCGGCGCAGTTGCGTCTTCCTGAACCTGACCAAGTGCGGGCAGGGCCATCAGCACCAGCAGACAGAGGGTGGAAATTTTTCTGGAAACGCCTTGAGCAGGGGCATGCCGCTTCAATGCGGGCAGACTTTCAGGATCGGACAGGTACATGCGTGCTCCGGTTAACGTTAACTTGATGTCGTCCACCATAGTGCACGAGTCCCGCAGCATCTGCAAATCAGCTTGTCGCGCAGTCGTGTTTTCGGGAATGCCGACGTGGAATGGTACGGACTGTACAGGTGACAAAGCCTTGATGTCACGGTATTAAAGTAACGTCTGCTAACTCCAGGTAACAAACGATTAGGCATGTTGACACTGCTTACTGTGCCCTTCAACATCAATCCGGCAATGCACCAGTTTGATTCACGCGTAGACGTCGAAACAGCGGTTTGTTTTCTTAAGTTGTCGCACTGATTTCCTGTTTGATCCCTCTGGTTTTCCCGAGTCACTAAGTTCTGCAGCCGACCAGTTGATGTCGCAGGCAGCGTATGTCTGCTTGATCCAAGTTTACGAAGGTAGCCTCTATGAAAACCCTTGCGCCTGTGTTTACCGGCCTTCTAGCGATAGCCAGCCCCGTATTTGCTGCTGTCACCGTCAATACACCCACTACCGGACAAACCGTGACTTCGCCCGTTCACTACGTGGCCAGCGCTTCAACGACAACCTGCGCAAAGGGTGTCGCCTCCATGGGCATCTACGTGAATAACAACCTGGTCTATGTCGTAAACGCGACCAGCCTGGATACACAGCTCAGCCTTGCTTCCGGAGCGCAGCATACGGTTGTGGAGGAGTGGGACCGCTGCGGCGGTGCCTCCTACACGACCATCAATCTGACTGTGCAAGCGGCACAGGGTAATGCACCCAGCATCAGCCTTTCGGCGAATCCTGCCAACATCACGGCGGGCGGCTCCTCGACCTTGACGGCGACGGCTACAAATGCCAGCCAGGTCACGATCACGGGATCGGATGGAACAACCTATACGCTGCCCGGTACTGGCGGCACCGAGACCGTCAGCCCTGCTTCGTCGACCACGTACACAGCTGTGGCTACCGGCGCTTCTTCAAACGCATCCGCGAACACCACATTGACGGTTGGCACCTCAAACAGCGGCGGTGTGCCACCGATCAATCATGTTGTCCTGATGCTGCAGGAGAATCACTCTTTTGATAACTACTTCGGCATGCTGAATCCTTACCGCAAAGCACATGGCTGGAATATCGGCGACGATGGTAAAGACTACGAAGTGGATGGTATCGACGACAAGCTGAACAAAACGAATGTTGACGATGAAGGCACTGCATTCAAGCCATTCAAGTTTGCCAGTACATGCATCGACGACGAAACCTCATCATGGCTGGAAAGCTATGGCGATGTGAACCGTTACAACTTCGCAAGCACCCGGCCCATCCTGATGGATGGTTTTGTCCACGATGCGGAGGGCTTTGCCAAAAGCTGTGCGAAGTCAGGGGTATGTTCAGGAAGCTTTACGGACCTGACGGGACAGCGGGCCATGGGGTATTACGACCAGACTTTCCTGAACTACTACTACTACATGGCCTCGCAATTCGCCGTATCCAACCGCTGGTTCTCGCCCATGTCCAGCAAGAGCATTCCGAATCGCATTGCGACGTTCACCGGTGGCACGACGCAGGGCCTGGTGTTTGATCCCGGAGCGGATGACAAGCTGCCGCAGCTGAGTATCAACTCCATCTTCCAGGCGCTTGATGGCGTACACGCTACTTGGAAGGTCTATTACACGGTGACGGACGGCTATTGCCAGAACGATGACGACTGCGCCAAATCGGCCAGCGCACTATATCCTGCCACTTCATTCTCGTACCTCTCGTATTCCTACAAGTACCTTTACGAGAATCCCAGTCACGCAGCGTGCACTGGAACAACCAAGTCATCGAGTGTTGTTGGCGATGCTTCCAATTCTTTCTGCATCGATCCGAACCACATCGCACCACTCTCTGCGTACTTCACGGATCTGACCAACGGCACGCTGCCGAACTTCAGCTTCATCGAAGCCGGCTATGCGAACAACGATGAGCATCCGGGTTCCGGGCAGTCTATTTTGAGCGGGCAGGTGCAGGTCGCGAAGGTAGTGAATGCCTTCATGGCAAGTCCTGCATGGAAGGATTCTGTTTTCTTTCTCAGCTACGACGAAGGTGGCGGTCCCTACGATCACGTACCGCCGGTACCGAACCACTCCAACGACAACACCAGTGCGGCTCTGCTGCCCATTCCGGATATCTCGAAGATTGCGGTGAATGCGGACAGTTATCTGCCCTGCGTACCTGCAGGCGGAAAACCGACCACCCATTGCGATCTGACGACCGGTGAACCAGGTGGGCATTCCGGGGATGCTGCGGCAGTACGCGGTTATGGAGCACAACTGGGGTTCAGAGTTCCGAACATAGTCATTTCACCGTTCACGCGGCGGCACTATGTGTCCAACAATCCAATGGATCACACGGCTATTCTGAAGTTCGTCGAGAATCGATTCATCAGTAGTACAGCTCATCTGACGGCGCGCGATGCAGCCCAGCCAAACCTGCTGGACTTCTTTGACTTCAACGCCGTTCCCTGGGCTACACCGCCGTCACCGCCCGCGCCAGTCACGCCGGCCTCACTGAACTATGATCCCTGCACGCCAACGCGAATGTAAGCGCGTCACGGATTAATCCATAGACAGACTGCTGTGCTTCAAGGCGCCACTTTCAGCGAGTGGCGCCTTGCTTTCTGGCTACAAGCTACCAGCGATACATCGCCATCTTTTCTGTGTAGACAGTGATGGCGCCGCTCGTCTTGTTATAGCCGTCCAACTGGAAGTTGATCAGGAGGTCGCCGCGCTGCCAGCCCAGGCTCAACACTGAAGGTCCTGCTGCATTTACGAAGTTTGTCTGTTTACCATCGACGCTGACCCAGTCATAGGTAGCGTAGCCATTGCTGTCGTGATGCGATGCGATTTGGATGTGATGCCAGGTGTTGGCGCTCAGGCTTCTCGGATTGCAGGGGATGTTGGATGCGTACCAATGCGTTCCGCCATTCGCAACTTTCGTGAACTCCCAGGTCTGTGAGCCTGCTGCGCACTGTGTTCCGAGTATGACTGTCTGTCCATTCGCCATCACGTGATTCATGTCCATCTCGATGTTTTGTATCTGGCTGGGATCGGTGATGTAGATATAGCTTTCGTAAACAAAGTGTGTAGCGATGGTGTCGAGGCCGAAGGAGAGATGGTAAATCTCGCCACCGTGGCCGGAGTACGTAAGCGAATAGACCCGGGACGCGCCGTTCATCGAAGGAGTGCTGATACCGAAACTGCTGGTGCCTACAGAGGCGCCAGGTGTTCCTGGATCGTGGTTCCAGTGCCAGTTCTGAGAGGCTTCAAGGTTATTGGACACTATTGCCGATGCAGGAATCGAGTTGGTAGCCGCGGGTGCTGTTACATCGAAGGAAGTACTTGTCGTGCCGGCCAGGCTGGGGCTGCTTGCAAGCAACCTATACCCGGTATTTGCGTTTGGAATGCTCACTCCTGAGAAAACGGCGAGGCCGTTTGAGACCTGCAACGTTGTAGTGCCATTCAGTGCAGCACTAGCGCCTGAAGATGTTGTCAGACCCAGGGTGATCTGCAGATTCGCATTGGTGACCAGGTTCCCCGAACTATCGACGACACTGACGGTCGGCGGAGGGTTGAGGCTGGCACCTACAAGTACGCTCCCTGGCTGCACGCTGAACAATAGATGTGTGACCACCGGAGGAGGTGCCACGGGAGGGGTGGCAGGGGCAGGCGCAATCACGCTCACTGTGGTGGTGACCGTGTTGCCACCCGCTGCGCTCGCAATCAAAGAAGTAGATCCCGCACTCAAAGCGCTGCACAGGAATGTTCCCGAACTTTGCCCGGCGACGATTGACAGGGTCGACGGCGTGACCATCATGATGCCGGCAGAACCTGTGTTTAGTTGAACCGTCACGCCGCCGGCACCAGCTGGCTTGCTCAGCGTCAGCTTGCCCGTCATCGTCAGGCCCGCATTGATGGACTGCGTCGGTAGAGACAGCTGGATAACAGGTGCCGCAGCTTCAACGGCCGTGATCTCGAATGGGTTGCTTGTGGCACTTTTCAATCCTGCCGCAGACGCTGTGAACATGTAAGCACTTCCGGCGGCAGAAACGCTCAATCCGGGGAAGACAGCGACACCGTTGACTGAGGTTGCAATCGGCGCACCAACCAAGCTGCCGTTGCCGCTACCACCATCCAAGACCAGCGTAATAACAGTCGAAGAAGAGACGACCTTCCCTGAGTCATCCACAGTGGCAACAGTCAGGGCGGGATTGAACGCCACATTCGCGCTTGCTGCCGACGGCTGTGTGAGAAAGGCCAGGTGAGTCGCTTTGGCAGGCGCCGCATTTACGGTGAGCTGTGCGGTTGCCGAGGCTGATCCGGAGCTGCTTGCGACGACAGTAGCAGCTCCCGCTGCGACGCCAGTAAAGGTGAGCTGTGCAGTGGTCTGGCCAGCAGGAATCGTCAGAACAGACGGCGATATCGTGAGGATGCCGGGGGCGCTTGACGTCAGCTGCACGCTAAGACCACCAGTTGGCGCTGCCTTGTTGATCGTGACCATTCCGCTCCCCACGCTTCCTGCCTGCACAGTAGTGCTTGAGAAAGACAATCCAAGAAGCGGCGCCTGGGAATTTGCTGCCGTCACCGTAAAGGTCGAACTGCTGATACTCGCGATCCCGGCGGCAGATGCCTGCAGGGTGATGCCTGATCCTGCACCGGTAACACTCAGACCCGGAAAGGAAGCGCTTCCGTTGGTTGTTACAACCGAGGACCCACCGGACAGACTGCTGCCTGCGCCTCCCGTCAACGTCAGCGTGATCGGCATAGCGGTCGAGATCAACTTGCCCGCTGCATCCATCACGGCCACTGTCACGGTCGGATTGAAGGCAGCCCCCGACTGAATGTTCGATGGCTGCGCTGCAAACACAAGGTGAGGAACGCTGAGCGTAAAGGAGCTTACCGCGACCGGACTCACGATCTCATCAACAGTCGCGACAGCACGGACCGTCTCAGCGGTATTGAGGATCACGGCTCCGTCGTAGGCAGGTGAATTACGCGTTGGTGCACTGCCGTCCAGTGTGTAATGGATCGCAGCTCCCGGAATACTCGTGACCATGGTGATCGGCTGGCCGGAGGAGTAGGCACCAGCAGATGGCAGGATCTGTGGAGCTGCAGGCACCTCGATCAGATCAAGATTCCAATCAGCGGGGGCCTCGCCGAGCACTGGTTGGAAAACCGCATTCGACGGCAGCATCTGGAAGAGAGCAGTTGGGTTTGTGTCCGGAGCCTGGGCAAGCTGCAGAGCTGCCTGGAATGTATCCGTCGGAGCGACACCACCTGGCGCCGTCGTCAAGGTAAAAAGCTGCCCGCACATACTTCCATCGCCTGCTGTTCCGCCGGCAGTGGTGACACATGCATGAAGATTATCTGCAATTGAATTCAGCTTTTCGGTCTGGACTGCGTAGCCTGCAGGTACACCTGTACCTGGAGAAAGTGCAGTCTGCTGATTCACAAGCTGACTTACCTTTGTCAGTGCCGCAGTAAACTCGGTGTCTGCGGAATTGAATCCTATCTGTGTGCTTGATGCTATGTAGGATTTCAACGGCCAGATAGAACCTATCGTGGAGACTTCGTTTACCGGATAAATCGTGGTTGAAGATAGACCGCTGCATGCGCCGATAAGCGAGATAAGACGAATGGCCTGGTTATCAGTACCTGTACTCGATCCGGTGTTGCCACCACTCGCCACGATATATAGCTGTGACGAAGGGCTGGGGCAGACGTAGGACTGATCGATGGTGAAGTTGCCATTCGCATCCGTAAGCACCGGCGTGTTCAAGAGCGGACTCGCGGCCGATCCCTGACCCTGCATACCCATGGCAAACAACTGGATAGATGCACCTGAGAGCGACCATGTAGTGCCGCCAACGTAGCCCTGGATTGGCACAGAGCTTGGAGCACTCCCGGCTGGAGTTACCGGACTGACGGGATTGGTCGTCGTGACCGCAGAGCCGTTGAAGAGCCCAGGATTCGTAATGTTCAGCCCGCAGCCAGACAGGCCAGCCAATCCCAGGGTAACCAGGCTGATCATGTGCATGACTTTAGTTACTAAGCTCGGCTGATCACTTGTCTTCAACAGTCTAGCCCCCAAGGTTTTCTTGAGGACAAGAGTGTCTTAGCCGTAAGATACCGACAATGTCACAATTGATGCAGAAACGGCAACAGTATTATTTTCAATGTGCTGCGTATTAGATCACTTACACATACCATTACGAACGTAATGAATAAACCGATAGTTGGCTCACTTTCATCAGTGACTTAGACATCGACTTGCGAACTTGAGAGTGTGACCTAGAAATGGATATGTAGCTAAGCAAGCAGCATGCATTCCACCTACAGGTCATTACCTCTCCCCTGCTCGACGATGCAATCGAGCAACACAAGGAGTAACCCTTAAGTGCGCCCGCTAACCTGCAAGCGGGATGGCTGCAGCTTGCTTCGCAAACCGGGAAAGCCCTTCCAGTCCATTCGGCGCTTTGCTTGTCGTGGCATATTGGACGTATTCACACGCCAAATAGCAGAAGAGATTGACACCTGCAGATCGAGATTCGCTAACGTGATCAGGCCGGCTCGACAATCATCAGTACTCGACGCCAAGCACTAGCAGAGCATTCGTCGCGAAAAATTGCCCGGCAGATTCGTTGATCTCTGATATCACTAAAGTTCAGGGCCCCATGGGCCCTAGCCGGCCGGATTGACCGAAATACTCTTGCCTAGAGGAAATTGAATTGTCGAATGCTGATCTCACATCGATCCTCCTGCTGCTGCTTCTGCTTGTGGGACTGGCCCATCTCTTCGGATATTTTTTCGTAAAGATCCGGCAACCGAAGGTTGTGGGAGAAATCTTCGCTGGTATCGTGCTTGGACCAGCAGTCATCGGGCACCTGCATTTCGCGGCAAAGCTGACCGAGATCGCCAAGCACCAGGCCAGTGTGTTGAATTTTGTTTACTGGCTGGGTCTCCTGCTGCTCATGTTCCTTTCAGGAGCCGAGACGAGGCAGCTCTTCTCGCGGGATGAGCGGCGTGAGGTAGGCTGGCTGACCATCGTGGGTACTGGCATTCCGTTCCTGCTTGCGCTTTCCCTAGGACACTGGCTGGTACGCCCTTCTCTGTCCGGACCGACGGGCAACCAGATCTCGCTTATTATTGTGCTGGCTGTCGGTGTGGCAGTCACTTCAGTCCCGGTGGTCTCAAAGATCTTTTCGGATCTGAAGATATTGCACACACGCTTTGCCCGCATCGTGCTTGGCGTGGCCGTGCTTGAAGACATCGTTCTGTGGCTTGCGCTGGCAGTGGCGACCGCCCTGTCTGGCAAGACCGTGCTGAACCCGCACCAGATCGCTTACCATCTGATTTCCACGATCATTTTCTTTGGTCTCGGCCTCACACTCATACCCCGTGCGGTGAAGCGGATCAACAAGTCACGGTTCAATATTCTCGCGCAGCAGTCACCCGTAGGTTATGCCATCGGAGTGCTGCTTTGCTATTGCGTGGTGGCTGGTGCATTAGAGGTCAGTGTTGTTTTTGCTGCATTCCTGGCCGGTTTTGCAGTTGTTCATAAGAAGCGCCAGTTGTTTGCCGAAGCACTCGACTCTATCGGAAAAGTATCGTTTGCATTTTTCATTCCTGTGTATTTTGCGATCGTGGGATTGAAGCTGGATTTGGTCCACGGCCTCTCCTGGGGCATGCTGGCTGCCTTCTTCTTCGGCAGCTGTGCCATCAAGATAATTTCAGTTTGCTTCGCCGGCAGACTGGCTGGGTTCCGCGGCCTATCGCTTATTAACCTGTCGATCACGACGAATGCCCGCGGTGGTCCCGGCATCGTTCTCGCAAGCGTGGCGTTCGATGCTGGGATTATAAGTGCGACGTTCTACACGACACTGGTTCTGACTGCCATTCTGACCTCGCAGGCGGCAGGCGCATGGCTGGATTTCGTCCTGAGAAAAGCGTGGCCGCTTCTCGAACCCAGTGGTCATTCAACTGCCTCCGTGTCTTCACTGGAAGTGAACCTGCCAAACACCTGATCGCCGTTTCTAACCCGGAGCCTGTAACGCGAGACTTGTTCCGGGTCAGACCCATCCGGCATCGATGATGTAGCTCTGGTTTGTGATCGCTGCACTATCATCGGCCGCGAGAAAGAGTACAAGCCGGGCTACCTCGTCGGGATAGATGAACCGGCGCAATGCCTGTGACTCCAGGATTTTTGCCTTGTACTCGTCTGTAAACCAGAGCCGTTGCTGACGTTCTGTCACAATGGCGCCCGGCATCACACAATTTACCCGGATATTGTCTGCTCCAAGTTCATGAGCCATCGTCCGCGTCATACCAACGATAGCGGCCTTTGCCGTGACGTAGAGGGGAAGGCCAGTGGACGGAATGGCCCAGCTGATTGAACTCATGTTAATGATGGAACCCGAACCGGCCTTTTTCATCCCGGGCAACACAGCCTGTGACATAAAGAACTGATGTTTCAGATTGATCGCCATCGACCGATCCCACGATTCCGGAGTTACGCCTTCAATGGTGTGGCGTGTATCGTTACCCGCGTTGTTTACCAGGACGTCGACCTGGCCGAACTGCTGAAGTACGGGAGCGAGCACGCGCTGCATTGCCTGGATATCCGTGACATCGCAGGCCAGGAATTCGGGCCGAACGTGTCCACGCTCGGAGAGGGTGGTCGCCAGTTGATGCCCGGCCTCGGCATTGATGTCGAGGAAAATCACACGAGACGACTGAGCGGCAAAAGCTTCAACTATGGATGCTCCTATGCCGCTTGCGCCCCCGGTGATCAGCACGACCCGGCCTTGAAGGCTTGGATAGGTCGCGTAACGCGCAGGGCCATTTACCGAAGCTCCCATTGTTCCTCCCTTTTCAGCATGCCAAACGAGGTCTGCATCTTGGTGAATGCGCAACCCATTTTACGGCTGACCGAGCCAGCATAGAGCGCGAAGCCCTCAGCAGGCGGGATGCATCGAAGCGCACCTCGGATTCTGTTGCTGGCCGATCCGGCGGAAGTAGAGCCGTGTACCCTCAGTGCATTAAGATACGACTCAGTGACCGCTGTCGCTGTGACACCAACCGAGTGAGAGCGCAAAGTCCGGGCTATTCTGGCAGCGCTGAGGCGTCAGCAATAGATTTGATCGATAGTTGCAATCAAAAGGCCAGCTATGAAATTACTTCGATACGGAAGCCCAGGCGCTGAGAAGCCAGGCGTGTTGGATCACGAAAGCAGGGTGCGAGACCTCTCCGCACACCTGCGCGATATTACGGGTGCTGTATTCGAAAAGAGCACTTATGCGGCACTGAACGCCATTGATCTAAACTCCCTCCCGATCGTGCCGGACCAACCACGCATCGGGCCCTGTATACATGGCGTGGGCAAGTTCATCTGCATCGGCCTAAACTATTCGGATCATGCCGCAGAATCGAATATGGCTGTGCCTGCGGAGCCGGTGATCTTTATGAAGGCTACGTCGTCCATCATCGGGGCGAATGACGACATCGTCCTGCCCCGTGGTTCGCTAAAGACGGACTGGGAGGTGGAGCTGGGGGTAATCATTGGACACGAAGCCAGGTATGTCGAGGAAGCGAAGGCACTGGACTATGTCGGCGGCTATTGCGTGGTGAATGACCTGTCTGAACGAGCCTTTCAGCTTGAAGGCACGGGGCAATGGGTAAAAGGCAAGAGTGCCGATACGTTCGGCCCCATCGGCCCATGGCTGGTGACCAAAGACGAGGTGCCGGACCCGCAGACTCTGCAGCTTTGGCTAGAGGTAGACGGCCAGCGCTATCAGAACGGTTCTACACGGACGATGGTCTTCAGCGTTGCTCATCTAGTGAGCTATCTCAGCCGCTTTATGAGTTTGCAACCCGGCGACATCATCTCAACGGGTACCCCACCCGGGGTCGGTCTTGGCCAAAAGCCGCCAGTGTACCTGAGAGCAGGAAATGTTGTGCGACTTGGCATTGACGGGCTTGGCGAACAGCAGCAGATGGTTACGGCTCCTGCTTCGAACGATTAATCAATTGCCTGGGAACCGGCCGGTTCAATCGACGAGGCAAGCGGGGATCGATCGATTCGAGCCGGCTAATGACCTACTCCGATCTTCTTCCGCAAGGCCACGCGAAGTAACAGGTAGAGCCCCAGGCCTAAAGGCCCGAAGAGAAAGGTAAGCAGAAGGCAAGGCGCCAGCACCCATCGTGATAGTCCCAGGCTTGCTGCGTCGCGTGTCTCCCATGCCCCGGTAAAAAGGTCAAACGCAAGGTAGTGGATCCATCCGGCCAGCAGCGCCTGCCGAGCACTGAAAAGCAGTGCAATCTGGGCGAGTGTGATCCAAGCCTGCAGCCAAGGCGTGTTTAACCGCCACGGGAGATAGGTGGCGGCGGCGTCTGTGCGGACGACAGCTTTGTAACTTCTTCTGTAACTCCAGAAAAAGCTGAACGGCACTCTCGACGCGTGATGATATTCCTTGGATCGCAAATGTGCTGGCGCTCTGATTGCTTTCGAGAAGGGTAGCTTCCAGATGATACGGAGACCAGGCAATTGAGGCAAATCGATTCTGCGGAACCGTCAAGCTTATGCCGGATGGAATAAAACCGCTTCTGGCGCGTTGGCATTGCTGTGTTACTCCTGCTGCCGTGAGAGAGAGCCTGCGCAGTTTGCACAGCGCTTTTATTCCATCGGCTTGAAGATGATCCTGCAGGCTCTATGGTCGCTATAGTCATCGGACTGAAGCTGAGCAAAGCGACACAGCTTCTACACACAACGGCCGGCGAGATAGAAACGGATAGGCTAAAGCAGCCGAGGAAGATTACGCTGGCAACAACGATTGACTTCGTGTCAGCAGCTTCATCGCTTTTAAAGAGCAGGTCAGGTGCCGTCGATAAAGCTACTCGCAGCAGATCAATCTAATTTCAGTGACCGGCGTCCGCCGACTCTTCATCGACACGATGACGGTGCGGTTCCGAGCCGCGCCACCAATATTTCAATAGCATTCGGTAGCGAGATAACTGTTTGTGACTGGTCTCAGGGCACCTCGCTGAGACCAGCGGCCCTTCACCGTGTGAGTTTTAAGAATTGGCAATGATGCCGTTAAGTGTAAGGTCAATAGTGACCTCCTTAGCGACCTTGAGGATGAAGATGCTGGGATCTTTCAGGCCCCATTTCACGTAAGGCACAATAAATCGAGCCTTGGCAATGCATTGCCCACCATCGATGTGAATCTGCATCGGGATGGTCAGCTCGTGTGGTGTTCCATGCAATGTGAAGGTTCCGGTCACCTGGATCGTTGAATCTCCGCTGGCGGCAATGGTGCCCTGATAGGTATGTGGGGCGAAGGTGACCTCCGAGAAATGTGCTGCGTCCAGCACTTCTGTTGTCATTTTTTTGTCACGAGAATCGTTCCCGGTTTTCCCACTGCCGGCAGCGACGACGACCGTGCCGGAGATGGTTGCCGTCTTGGGATCGAACTGGATCAACCCAGTTTGCACGTGGAAGGTGCCATGAGTGGCGTGATCAGAAGCGCCAAGAGTCATGGCGACATCACTCTTATCAGGATCGACCTTGAAGCTCTGACGTTCAGCGATGGCATGAGAAACAATTAGTAATGGGAGTACCAGGAACAGCAGACGGCGAATGAATATCATTTTTTTCTCCATGACTTAGTAGGCGCTTAATGCTGGTTGATTTCGTAGTGCAGAATTTTGCGGGACAGGGCTGTGTGCTGCGCGGGAAGTAATGACACTTTTCGTAAGCCACTCATCGATTGCCGCGACCTGGTTGGCGGGAAGATATTCATGACCGGCCATATCTGTGCCAGGAATACCGAACCGGATAATGCGCGTAAGTGTAGCGCTCCATCGCGGGTCAGTGGGATCGGCAGGCAGGTAGCGCCACGGACCATCCGGAAAGGCTGGCGGTAGACGACGGAAATCGTCATGCCAGCGAACACGTGTTGCACCATCCGCTGCATGACAGGTGGCGCAATACTGCTTGTAAAGATCTTTACCGCCTGAAGAGTCGACAGAAGAGAGCTGCTCCGGATTTGGAACCTTTTCAGCAGCCTGGTGGTCGGTAATATCGCCGCCACCCAGGGTGGTGAGGTAGGAGACGAGATCATTCCCGCGGGAACTTTGAAACAGGTAGGCGTACGACGGCATAAAGGAACCCGGAATAAGTGCTCTCGGCTCGACAAGGTGCATCTTCAGCCACAACGGGGAGCGACGACGGCCGACCTGAGACAAGTCCGATCCCTGCCTTCGATTGCCGATGAGAGGCGGCGTTTCGTTCCGTAATTTAGTGACAGATTGCGCGGGTCCCCACAACACTTCGTCTCGCGTGCCTGGCCGCACATATTGCGAGTGGCAATGGATACAGCCCTCCGATATATAGACCTGCCGACCTTGCTGAGCATTGGATAGCGTATTGGCAGTAACTGGTCGGGGAGCCGGAGTCAACAGGCGGCTGGCGATGAACGCGGTGATGAGCAAGCCGGAGGTGGAGAGGATTTCGCGGTGTCTTCGGCGCAAAAACATAGGAAGCAAGGGGCCGACGATGGCGGCACCTGCAACAGCTATGAAGGAGACTGGCACGCGTCCCAGGTTCTGCGCCATACCGATGCCCAAAGCCGAACCGATCCATCCGGCAACCGCGTAAATCCATCCTGCCATGCGACCGCGTGCGTTTAAAGAGCCCGCAGGAGCTAACAACGAAGGATAAGCAACGAGTGCAACTGAATAGAGTGAGACACCAACGGGATAGAGCGCAGAGGCAGCGGCAACACCACTCGGATGGGCCAATAGCAGGCCTGCGGAAGCCAGGAAGAAAAACGCGATCGCAAGCACATAAGACATGCTGCGCCTGCAAAGAAGCCAAGCACTCGCAAGCGCCGCAACGAAGTGCAGTACACCGTTGGTCCAGAGATGTAAAGTGCCTTGCCACGTTCCTGCTTTGAGGGCAGGCGTACTCTGAATGATAAAAAATGCAGCGGAGTCGAACCAGACGAGAGCTGTGAAGCAAAGGAGAACACGGAAAAAAGAAGGAGTGAGGTGGTTCGTAACGTTAATCGCCGCTGCGCGCTCTGTGTTGCTCGATGCCGGGGTTAGACCGGTGACGCAGATTCCGAAGAGACAGAGTGTAGCGGCAAAACCAGCCTGCATCTGCGCGGCTGCAGTGAAGACAATTGGTAAGTTGCAAAGGAAGTATCCAAGTCCAGTGCCTACGGCGACCTGCAACAAAGGTTCATCCGGAGCAAGCCACTGGCGAAGATGTGTGACCAGCGTGACCGTCAGAAGACCGAGACTGCAACCGATGAACAGCGCTGCAGCAACTGCAGCAGACAGGCTCAGCGGCGTCAACGTGATGAGCGCGGCCAGCGCGCACAATAACAACGCAATGCGCAGCCGGATGGTGGCCGAGACTGCTCGCATCCATATGGGTGCCTGAAGACTCAGCAGGATTCCTCCCAGAGCCATGGCAGCCATCACCAGCTTGAGGTGCGCGTCGGCGATGCCGAGATCAGACAGCCGTCTTATAAAGGCGAATTGCGCGAAGATGAGGAAATAGACATAGGTGATGGCCACCAGGATGATGCCCCGCCATCCGGCTGCGATCTTTGCAAGTTGCGGACGGTTAGCGACGGGCATCGGCAAGCCACCTTCTCGATAAGCCGATAATTTGCAGAATTGCGAAGAGCCCATCCGTCACTGCCACGGTAGACCAACCGCCATCGAAGGCGCCGGTAGCGACCTGCACTGCTACAAAGACCGCAACCAGTCCGCGACTAATGGCGGTGAGAAGCCAGACGGTTTCGAGTCGAGCGATTTCTGTTGTTCGGTAAAGCAACCCACCGTACAGGCAGGCGGTGCCGGTGGAGAGTACGAATACGCCGATATAGGAAAGATAAGGCAAAGTCGCCGTGACGGCAGGCACGTGCATGAGGTGCAGGGTGAAGGCGGGCGCAAAGATGAGCAGCAGGCCTGTAAAAGCGTCGGATAAACCGGTCAACAACTGGTAGGCAAGAAGCCATGCCCTGCGTTTCATGCGTGCTGCCCGGATGGGGCGGCGTGCGTGCGCAGAAGCTTCGATGCATCGACCAGCCAGTAAGCGGATGCAATTAGCATGAGCACGCCCAGTAGCAGGCGCATGCCATAGATGATCTCCCGGAGGTGACCCGGCACGATGGTGAACGATGGATCGCTGCCCTCCATCCATCCGGCTGCGAACATGAGCAGGACGTATGCTCCGACGCTCAGCTGCCACATGTAAAACCATGGATCGCTGTTGAAGATCCACCCATCGTCACCAAGGAGTTGTACCAGGATGAGGATCAGCAGACTGGATGCGAAACCGGCCATGGCGAGAAGCGAGTGACCGACCAGACCGTCTGTGAACTTGAAGTGTTCGAGAACGCCGGGCAGAAAAAGGCACCAGCCAGTCGGCACAAGTACAGCCCACCATATGAGGGTTGCGCTTCTCCAGCGTCGGGTAGCGGGATGCCATTCAAACTCGCGATAGTAAGCAGGCACCAACGCGATCCACACCAGAAGGCTGGCGAGCGCAAGAAACTGGATGGGCTGGTGATGACTGACGTCCGCTCGTCCAAGACCCAGACACAGCATTCCTTCAAGAACGAAGGTCGTCCAGGCAGCGCTGAGGACCCAGGTCCTGCGTTGTGTGCGTTGAACCATGCCATGCGGGATCAGCAACAGGATGGCGACGATGACCAGAACGGATTCGAGCTGGCTGGCACCGGTTGGTCCGCCACTGTCTGGATTGATGGGTGGATAGATGGCAGGACTTGATGCGATGTAGATCAGTACAGGTACTGCAAGAAGCAGGCACAGTCCGGAAAGTTTGACGGCCCGAATCAGATAGCTGCTGTTTGAGGCCTGATGCCAGTGGCGGCGGAATGAGCAGGCAAGCAGGAGCCACAGCATGAACAAGGCTGACGGAAACAGCACACGGGAGTATCCGGTCCAATCCAGAAAGAGCTTGCCGCTGGTGTGACCACTTAACCATGACATGGTCGCAACAGCAAGTGCGGTTGACCACATCCACAGGACGGGACGCGACCAATTTGCCGCTGCACCATCGACGTCATACGCGTGGAAAAGGAAAGCGACCAGCGGAAGACTGCACCAACCATACAGCTGCAGGTTGATATGCACCGGCATCCAGCGACCATAGGTCCATTCACCCAACACTGAATTAATCCCCGGAGCCAACAACAAGCCCGCCAGCAGGACGCCCACAACATTTGCGAATACCAGCCAGCAGAGACTGTGCCATGCAGCCAACGCAACGGCCGGTGATGAATGCGCGTCAGCCTCCATCCGAGGAACGAGGGTGGGAGAGCCCGCGGCCTGCGCGAGTGCGACGACTGGGTTAGCGGATGTCGCTGCCATGCGTCCTCTTGCCGTGCGAGTCAGCGCGCAAGCCTGTCTCGCTAAGTTCCGGCTCCTGAATTCGTCCGTCGCGCATTTCGATGAGGCGATCGCATCGTTCAGCCAGAGCACGGTCGTGGGTCGCCATGACCAGCGTCAGACCCTCGTGTTTCACAAGTCGCAGCAGGAGCTGAAAGACTTTCTCGCTGGTCTCTTCGTCAAGCGAGCCGGTCGGCTCGTCAGCCAACAGAATTTTCGGATGATTCATCAAGGCGCGGCAGAGCGCTGTCCGCTGACGCTCCCCGCCTGAAAGTTTTTGTATGCGGTGGTTCAAACGATGGCTGAGACCCGTCAGATGAGCCAGTTCAGCCATACGCGCGGCAGCGATGCGACGCGGGGTGCCCATGGCGACAGTCGGAATGAAACAGTTTTCTTCGAGCGTGAGATCCGGGATGAGGTTATGCAGCTGAAAGACAAAGCCGATGTGCGAGCGCAACAAACGTAGTTTGTTTGAGCGCTGGCCAAGAGAGATGCCGTCGACTGCTATGCGGCCCCAGTCTGGTTCATCAATTCCGCCAAGCATGTGCAGCAATGTGCTTTTACCGCAACCGGATGGGCCGCACAATGCGACCGTACTTCCGGAAGCAGCCGTGAACGTAACACCCTTCAGGACGCTGATGGCTCCCTCGTCATAGCTTTTCCAGATATCGGCGGCGCTTAGCGCGGATGGGCTTACGATTCGCTCGGGAAGTGTCTGCAGATTGTTCATTCGAAGCGAAGCGCCTCCACCGCGCGGATGCGCATCGCGTAAGCGGCAGGATACAAGGCGCCTGCAATGCCAGTAAGGATTGCAAGAAGAATCACGATGAAGATCACACCTGGACGTATTGCCACATCCACATAGCCATGGAGAGCCGGTACCAGTTTCAGTGCCTGAAGAAATGCTGTCCCCGTAGCTAGCCCGACGACTGCACCCAGCAAAGAAATGAGAGACGACTCACCGAAGATCATGGACGCAATCTGGGCGTGCGAGAAACCGTTCACGCGCAGAATTGCAATTTCCCGTATGCGCGTGAACACGGACATGATCATGGTGTTAGCCACGCCGAGCCCGCCCAGCAGCAATCCGCAGCCGCCAACTGCCCAGGCAGTCGCTTTCAGAATCTTGAACTGGGAATACGTGTTGTCGAACTCAGCGTCTTCAAGCGCAATCAGCCCTGGATACTTTGCGGCCACGGTTTGTTTGAATTTCGCTGCTTCGTCTTTGTTCCGGAGCTTGATGGTGATGACGGAGGAAGAATCTTCTTTATGGAAGAACTTCTGGGCAGTGACGAGAGGCATAAAGACTCCACCATCTTCAAAGCCGTTTCGTGTCTTAAGGATGCCAATGACGTGAAAGCGGCCGTGACCTATCTCGACTTGGTCACCAAGTTTGGCCGAAAGGAACTCAGCGGCACGCTGTCCCAGAGCGATATCGTCGGAGGTCCGACCAAATTCACTCACACTGCCCTGGAGCCAGGTTCCTTTCCGGATGCGCGCATCTTCGGCGGTGACGCCGAAGCAGGTAATGATGGGATGGTCGGCGCTGGATACGATTCCGAAGAGGACTGCGTCGGCGTGATCGACGAAAGGTGAGGCCTTGATGTCCTTTAACGCACTCGAGGGCACGCTACTAAAAAACAAGTCTGACACATTGCGCTCGAAGACGATGATCTGACTGTCATTGGAAAGAATGTTTGAGAACATGCCGACGGCGCCCTGCAGGATTGTGACAACGGTTAGCATCGCAGCAACGCTAAAGGTGATGCCCGCGATACTGATCAGGCTGCGGATGCGATGCCGCCGCAGATTCGTAAGGATGAGCTTGAAGAAGATCACGCGCCAGCCACCGGCTGAGGATCTAAAATCGCGCTGCGAATGCGTTTGCTTTCTGTTTCAAGATCAGCACGAAGCTGCTGGAGGAAGGCCACGCGGGGATTGAGAGCGAGTAAGCCTGTGAGCGCCCTGCTGCCCAGACGGATAAGCCGCTGCAGACGCTCAGACGCTGCGGAGGCACCAAGCGCCAGCGCCGTGTTCGGGCGGCCCAGTGCTGAGTCGCGCGCTACCGTTTTGCCTGTCTCGAGGTCACTTTGAAGAACGTCTTTCAGATCGTCAAGCGCTTGATAGCTTAGGCCCCAGAAGACGGCAACGCGGTTTAAGAGGCTCACTTCACGGATGGGAGCATTGCCGAGCATGGCTGGCAGTACGAGCGTTAATTTGATCAGCGAAACGGTTTTGCCGAGAGCAATCTGCTCGGCTGCGCGCGGATCACGAGCAGCGCTGGCATAGTTCAGGTCAAGGCTTTGACCATTCAGCAAGCCGCTGACGCCCAGGTGCTTCTCAACATACGCATGGCATTCGCGTTGTTGATCCGGACCTGCCACGGACAAGGCCTTCCAAACCAGCGCGTAGGCACGATTGATGAGGCCAAGTGCTGCGAGGATCGCGCCAGCCTCCCCGTAGCCAAGGTGCAGGCATGGTACTCCGCGACGCTGTGCAGCGTTGTCCATACAGGGCAGATCGTCGAAGAGCAGCGAAGCAGTGTGAAAGTATTCAAGAGCAATAGCCAGGTCCTTTGCAGGACCTTCGCTGACGCCGTAGGCCGCTGCCATTTCCAGCACTATTTGTGGACGCACCAGGGAGCCAGGCGTATGCAGGACCTGCCGCAAGGCAGAGCGCAGGTTAGGCTCGAGGTGAGCCGGCAATGGCAGATATCGGCAGTAGTCGGCGGTGAGTTCTTCGAGCTTCGATACATTCATGCGAGGGTTGAAAGCACTCCATTCGGTTACTCCGCTGCATCGCCGCGCCAGTGCGCGCTGCGATACTTCGGACCAGGTGCCGGCCCTCGTTATGCGAAAGGACGGGCAGAGTGGAAGATCGGCTAAGTCAATGGACGTTCCGGCAGGGGCTCAAGTTACATTCCCTGCTTCATGCCGCCTCGCAAAAAAGGTTCATCGGACCTGTGGTGTTTTTCTTTTCGCCTGCCCGTGGCGCGTAAACCGCGGATTCCGCCGCTCACTAGCTAAGTTATAAGGGAATGAAATGACTGCAGCGCAACCCTGAAATGACAACCTGTTCATCTATGCTGCAACTTTACTGTCGCGGGTTAGCAGAGGAGTACTGCATACATTCTTCGACGATCCGTTACCATACGGTATGCGCGTTTTGCTGGTCGAAGATGAATTGGACATTCAATCCTTTATAACCCGCTCGCTTGAAGAAGCGGGATACCAAGTAGACGCAGCGACGAATGGACGAACTGCAATCAGGTTAGCTACCGAAGAAAACTATGATGCCTTGATTGTAGATCTCGGATTGCCCGATCAGGACGGCATTGATGTGATTCTCGGGCTGCGGCACCTTGGTGTGAAGGCACCGGTGTTGATTCTTTCTGCAAGACGATCTGTTGACGATCGCGTTCGTGGACTGGAGCAGGGCGGCGACGACTACCTTACCAAACCGTTTGCCTTAGCCGAACTGCTGGCCAGGTTGAGAGTTCTGCTCAAACGCAATAACGCGGCTACAGGAGAAACGACAAAGCTGCGGGTGCTGGACCTCGAGCTGGATCTGTTGCGACGCGAAGCGACACGCGGCGGCCAGATGTTGAACCTGACATCGCAGGAATTTGTTCTGCTTGAGTATCTTTGCCGGAACGCGGGCAGGGTTGTCACTCGATCGATGATCCTTGACCAGGTTTGGGGCATGCGCATTCAACCCGACACCAACGTGGTCGACGTCCATATTTATCGGCTGCGTGGCAAGGTTGACAGTGAAGGTCACACGCCAATCATTCGAACATTGCGAGGAGTCGGCTATGTCCTCAAAGACCGTTAAAACTCCGATCGTCCACAGTGCAGCGTGGCGCGTCTCTCTGTGGGCAACGCTCGCTTTCGCAGTTGGCACGATGCTTGTCTTTATGTTTCTACATCACTTCGTTTCGCATGACATTCAGCAGCGAAGTGATGCATGGCTCTCAGGAGAGGTGGCAGTCCTTGGTGATGTGGCCGAGCATACGCCGAAGGATCGCCTCTACAGTCGCGTTGTGAGTGAGGTGGCTGAACTCGCCACAAAGGAGATACCGAACAGTCTCCGGACCGTCGGAGGCTTGAATGATTCAGTCTTTTTCATTCAGGCCGGGGTGCAGGGTGAATTAAAACTCTGGGTAGGCAAGGGCGACGGCGCAAAGCACCTCGAGGCCATCCGCCAGACAAAACTGATGCCTGACACACAGGCGGATGTCGCTGTACCTGGCATCGCCATACCATTCCGCGTCGCATCGGACCAGATGGATGATGGGAGCCGCATCTATCTTGGCCTGTCTGAACGCGACGAGCAGGTCATCCTCCGCAACCTTCGCTTTCGCTTCCTGACGCTGTGGATGATGATCGTGCTGCTTGGCTTTGTGATCGTCTTCTACGTCACACGGAGGATGCTCGGACATGTGCGTGACATCACCGAAGCAGCATCGCAGATTGGCCAGGGTGATCTAAATAGTCGTGTGCCCACATCACCACGAAGTGATGAAGTGGCGCACTTGGCACTCACACTGAATGGCATGCTGGACCGTATCGAGATCTCGGTCAACCAGTTGCATACGATTACAGACTCGCTGGCCCATGATCTGCGCAGTCCGCTCACAGCAATCCGGGGAAAACTGGAGATGTATCTTTCGATGGAGCGCCGGCCCGAGCGCACCGAACCGATTGTTTCAGCTATCGATGAGCTCGATCGTCTGTCCAATTTTTTGAATGCTTCTCTTGATGTTGCTGAAGCGAAAGCAGACGCGCTGCGCCTGACCAAAATGAGTATCGACTTGGATGAACTGCTTCGGGTGATGATCGACCTGTACGAACCCTGCATGAGCGACAAGGGTTTGACCATTCGCTTGCGCAGCGCCGGGGCTATGTTGATTGCCGGTGATGCCGCCCTGATGCACCGGATGATCGCGAACCTTTTCGATAATGAGTGGAAGCATCTTCCTGCTTCGAGTACGGTAACAATTCACCTCGCAGCCAAGCTCGACAGCATCACTCTAAAGCTTGAAGATGACGGTCCCGGCTTTGCAAATGAAGTAAGTCATACCTTGTTTGAAAAACGTGCGAAGGGCAATGAGTCCACAGGGCACGGGCTTGGTCTTGCCTTTGTGCACGCAGTTGTCCATGCGCACGGGGGTACCGTATCAGCCACAAACAGGGAGGAAGGCGGTGCTCAGATCGTGATCGAACTTCCTTCTGAAAACCATCGCCAGGTCGAGGAACCGGCGGTCCTCGCGGCAACGCGTACCTAGCGATCCCGACAATTAATCAAACGCTCGAATGCCACGCTGCTTCGATGAATGAGCAGCATCATTTGGACGTCCCGAGCTACAGACTTTATCTTTCCAAAATCGGACGCGGGGAGTCGATAACAATCAACCTGTGTGTCGTCCAAGAAGGTCTCAGATGGTAGCTTTCGCTATCTCCATCAGGCACGAGTTCGACCTCAGTGTGACCAGGATGCCGCAGATGTTCGTTTAACGAAAACGGTTCGCTTTGATTGGTGGCACTATCGGGACCGGAACCCGAACTCTTCGCCTTGAGAGGGCGATTTCCACGGCTCAAGCCGAATCAATGTCGCGCACTTATCTGCGCCTAGAATCCCAGAAAAGACTGAACATTCCGCACTTTTCCTCTGGGTGCATGTGTCTGCACATCAGTGCGTTTCGGGTACAAAGTGTCTCTGCTTCCATTTACTGTGCGAGGAAGGGCGCAATGGCACGGCCGTTGAAAAACGGTATAAGGGCTGTACGAGAATGATACAGGTACGGGCGTCTGGTACATCCGCTATCGCTTGAAGTCGTTCTTGTTGGACTTCACGAAAGGCTTCACAAACTGTGCCGGGATCAGGCGCACATCATGGCCCTGCTTGCGCAATACGCGTGCGAGGAAGTGCGCCCCGGAACAAGCCTCCATGCCGATGGGACTTCACGCGTCGTGATCCCAACTCAGCGCGCCTCTCACAAGACACGGAGAAGAATTGCCGCACCAGTTCTGCCGAGCCCATGGTCTCACCACGAGCTTGTTATGGAAGAGGCCGTAGCAAGAGAGATGTGACGTCGCCCGTATTTAGGCACGCATATATCTTTCGACTCGTGATGTCAGGAGTAGCAATTCGCTTGGTCAAGAACTTGCAGAGCACAAGTACATACATAAAGACGACAGCACGGCATCTTGCCCCTGGCAAAAGCTCACGGACATTGATAAGCCAGCGGCCTATCGAAGAGAACAGGAATCGCAAAAGTAAACTGTCATTTCTCAGCAATTGCCTTCGAGCTTACAAGTCTGTGTTCAGAAGACATTCAACTTGCGATGCAAACCCTCCAGACTAAACAATGCACGATTGCGCTTACTCACGATTACGGAGGCGTGCAGGAAGTTGACCCGCCACACGGTACGCAAACAGTACATACAGCCAGACAACCTGTTTCTGGCAACGGTAAAGTTTAACGTTTTCCAAGGTGGCCAGCAGAAGATGGGGTCGGCATTGACACTGATCGCCTGCAGATCTTGCTTGGCGCTGCCAGTCTTTGTGAAGAGCATTCGGACTGAATGCTACTGAATTCAATCGAACTCCGACCCCAAGCAGTCTTTGAAATGCGTTAAAGCGATCACCAGGTTTCCTGTCAGTTAACCCTTTTCAAGAGATCACTCGAACAAGCTCATCCATTTGAGTTTTAGCGCCGGAGTCTTTTACTGTATCGTTAACGACAAGTGTTTGACGCAGCCCTTATTAGCTAAAACGATACAGCTTTCACCAACCTTTGAGGGGCTCCACATGATTGCTCGCAGAAAGTTTATTACTGCACTCGGGATAATTGCCGGATTAAAGAGTCTTCCTGCTTTTGCAAGAGTTGTTTTGCCTACTGAAGACAGCGTGG
This sequence comes from uncultured Acetobacteraceae bacterium, assembly GCA_964658265.1. Lineage (GTDB taxonomy): Bacteria > Acidobacteriota > Terriglobia > Terriglobales > Acidobacteriaceae. The sequence goes on from CAZZYN010000005.1 coordinate 42,915, forward strand.
CCTCTGCTGGCGATCGTCAGGCCCCGTGTAAACCTGTCGTGCTATCGTCCAACCTTCTCTCCGTGACCTTTGATAGTAAGGACGGCCTGCCGTTCTGTTATGAGTTTGATGGATCGCGAGTTTTGGGCGAGGACCTCGGCAACCCCGTCACTGCGGTCCTCTGCCAAATGCGTCCGCGCTCTTATTCCACGGTCCCGTTGCAAGTCTCCGGCGTCAAACGCACCGAGAGCAGTGTCCTATTCGAATACGAAGTCACATCTCATCGTAGTATCGCCGCACGATTCTCACTGAGATATGCGATCGAAGGGGCAACACTGATCCTGACCATGGAAAACATCGTCGAAAATCCGGGCTTTGAGCTAATTGAAGTGGCCCTGCCGGATCTCGTGACGGTTCGCGAGAAAGAACAATCGGCATGGCTGGCACAAGGCAGAGATGGCGGCTCGTTCGTTCGCCTCGCAGAGGCCAGACCGTACGCCTACGAAGACGATGACAATTTTGGCCGGATCAGTATCCAGTTGCCGATCGGCGCGGTCGGTACCGCGCGGGTTGGTTGTCTTCTCGAAGTGACCGCTTTCATGGATTCAACGGAGACCTCTGTCGTCGAGGTGACAGGCCTGCGCCGAGCCCATATTGGCACGATCAAGATCCACCGTGTGCATGGTGGCCGTTGCTACAACATGAATGATGGCGGCGATGCAGTCTGTGGGACGAAAGATACTCCAAACCTGCTGGTAGGCCAGCCGTCGTCCTGCCGCCTGGACTTCTACAAAGTAGAAGACGCTGCCGTGCCCTGGTTTCCGGCTGCACGTCTACTCCGTGATCGTATGCCGCGCACACCCAGCAACTACTTTGACGATAAGTTTCTCTACATGATTGCCGGCAGGAATAAGACCGATTCTGCCCCCCACACTACATTTGCGCAGAGTCAGGAACTGATCAGCGATATCGCGAAACTCACGGACTACGCACCGCAGGTGGCCTATATCAGCGGCTGGGTTTATGACGGACAGGACACCGGCTATCCATCCGAAGATGTTGTCAACGCAAGCCTTGGCACCTACGAACAATTGATCGCGCTGATGGTCGAAGGTCGCCGCCAGAATGCCAACGTCAGCGTCAATGTGAATTATGACGACGCGTACAAGAGCAGTCCAGAGTTCAACCTGGACTTCATCGCACGCGAGCCCAATGGAGTTGTGTGGAAGAGCCGCGCATGGGACGGTGAAGATTCCTACATCGTCGGCATGGCCAAGTATGTACTTGGAGGGTGGGCCGTCAAACGCATCGACGCGATGATGAAGCGCTACAAGCTGCGTCACGCCATGCTCATTGATGCCATGTCCTGGTTCACCATCCGCAACGACTGGGATCCCGCGCATCCGGCAAGCGGCTACAAGAATCTTGCGGACGGCAAATGGGTCGTCATTGAAGAGTTTCGCAAGCGCGGCGTGAATGTATGCTCGGAGCAGTTCCGCTACCCAATGGTGGGCAAGCTGGCACTCTCGGTAGATGGGCCAGAGCCGAAACCGTCTCCCCTGGGTGGAGAACAGATTCCGCTGACGGCTATCGTATATCGCAAAGCGACGATCTTCGGCGCTGCGGGAGGCGGGGGCCTGCATATCCAGCAGAACCTGTTCTGGAATAGCCGTCCAGGAGTCTGGTATGAACACAAGACCGATCGTAAGAGCATCACGGATTACTACTATCTTGTGGTACTTCCCTACAACAAAGTTCATTCACTTAACGTCGAGTCCTATGCCACTCGTGGATCGCAATGCACGCTGCATTTGGAATCACAATCAAAGGTCACCATGGAGACAGCCGGCGCACAGTACGAGGTTGCCTGGAATGCCACCACCATCGCAACCAATGAGTCGACTACCTGCCCCGTCGACGCCAACCGGATAGCATTCTATGCACGCTCTGCCAGCCAACTTGAATACCCGGTTCCTCCGCAGTGGAAACCTTCTGCAATCACCGCACGGTCTCTGTCAACAGACAAAGCTTCGAAACATCCTGTGCTTATCAAAGCAGGAATGATTACGGTGGATGTTCCTGCCCAGACACCTGTCATCGTCTACAGTGCGGAACAGTTCGTCGGTGCGATCGAAGATCGGAACTTCGCCGCCGAGGATTCTTAAATGCGGATCATAGGTAACAACATCTGCTTTAATGCGTTCCTCATGCTTTTTGGATTTTGTCTCGCCTACCCACGAACAGTGTCGGTGCAGGTAGAACGAGGCAGTACGATCAATGCTCCTCCTGGTACCTCGCTTACACTCTGGTATCGGATTCCGGCAACTAGGTGGACCGACGCGATCCCGATGGGAAATGCCCGGCTTGGTGCGATGATTTTGGCAATCCTCGTCAAGAAAAGCTGCAGTTGAATGACATCACCGTCTGGTCAGGTGGTCCCCAGCCCAATGCCAATCGACCCGAAGCCTTCGGCGCGCTACCGGAGAACCGGTCTGCTCTCGCGCATGGCAACTACTCGGCAACAGAGAAGCTGGTCAGCGCGAAGATGACGACCACCGGGGAGGGCGACAGCGCGAATGATGCTTCCTAACCAGACTCTCGGCGATCTGATCCTTTGACTACCTTATTGGCGTTGGTCCTGTATCGAAGTATCGTCGCTGGCTGGACCTTGAGAATGCTCTTTCAGGAGTCGAGTACACGGTAACAGGCAACAGTTACCGGCGTGAACGCTTCGCGAGCCACCGAGATCACGTTCCTGTACACATATCACCGGCCATCATCCGGGCGACATCAGCTTCACACTCAACATTGCTCCCGAGATGAACCATCGCCACGTTTCTCATCTTTTCGCACTCTATTCCGGACACGAGATCTCGCCGCAGATCACCTCTGCCCTGGCAGCGGCGGTCAGAAATCGCTTCAATTGCGAGGGGACGAGGCCACGGGCTGGAGCAATTCCTGGAAGATCAATCTCTGGGCTCACCTGCGCGATGGCGATCACGCCTTCAAAATATTCAATGAACAGCTGCGTCTCGCAGGCGCGGCAGGGACTGACTATCACGGCGAGGGCGGCGCCACATATGCGGACATGCTCGATGCTCATCCCCCTTTTGAAATTGATGGCAACTCCGGCGGGACATCCGGTATCAACGAAATGCTGCTGCAAAGTCCGCAGCGTTATATCGATCCTGTGAAGCCGGACGAGGACCTGTACATCATTGATCTGTTGCCTGCACTTCCATCCGCATGGCCTAGTGGTTCGATCCATGGCCTCAGGGCACGTGGTGGCTTTGAACTTGATCTGGACTGGCAGGATGGTGTCTTGCGTGGCGCTGTCATCCGCAGCGTAGGCGGATCAGAAGGTCTTTTGCATTACGGATCAAGCTCTTTGTAGATACAACTCAAGGCCAACCAGGAGATGCGCGTACAAGTGACGAATGGACAACTGGAGATCGCCGGATAGACGTCCACTTCGCTCACGAACGTTTTCTTATGACGCCACTTTCCGCTTGGCAGGCTTTGCATGCCTCTTATTTTTTGGCCCGCTTTTCACCGATGCGCCCGTTGTTCTGGAACGAGGCCTTTCTACCGACGATGCCTTCGCAGATGTTATCCCGATCGTCGATTGTCTGACCACCAGGGTAGGGGCGAGCAGGATGACTTTCGACTTTTTGACTTTCTTGCCGACGAGGTCAAGCGCGAGTTGAGCTGCCGCGTCACCAAGCTGCCCCGTCGACTGGTCGACAGACGTCAGCGGAATTTGCAGAAATTTGGAATACCGAACATTGTCGAAGCCAACGAATGCTATATCGTCTGGGATTGAAAGGCCTGCATCGAGCGTGGCTCGCATGGCGCCGATGGCTACCACGTCATTGTGGCAAAAGACGCCGTCAGGCCTCGGACCCCGCTTGAGCAGCGCCTGCATCATCTCATAACCAGCGTCATCGCACAGGTCTTCAACCTGCGGACTGGACAGTACAAATTTATCCCTAAGCTCGATGTCATGATCGCGAAGCGCCGTCCTGAATCCCCGAAACCGATCGGCCGCTGAACTTAAGTCCGGGCTACCAATGTAGGCCAGGCGTTTACATCCGATGGCAATCAGATGCTCCGTGGCGATCCTTCCCCCGGCATAGTCATCCGTTCCCACGAAGTTCGCGTTCAGATGTGGAAAGGGACGGTCCAGTAAAACAAACGGCGTACTTTGATCGTGCACACTCATGAATCCCCGCAGGACCGGCTGGCAGGAAGCAATAAGGAGCACGTCCACGCCGCGGGCAAGCATCATGCGTATGTCAGACTGCTCCACTTCAGCACTCTCTTCAGATGAAGCCAGGATAAGACCGTACGATTGTTTGCGAAGAGCACTACCAATGGACCTTGCCAATTCAGCAAAAAATGGATTCAACAGATCCGGCACGATCAGGCCCATGATGAACGACTGCCCGGTGACAAGACTGCGCGCTGTTAGATTTGGCTGATAGTCGAGCTCCTTTATGCGTGCAAGCACTCGCTCACGCGTCGACTCGCTGATATCTGTCTTGCCCCGCATCGCCTTCGATACGGTAATCACGGAGACGTTCAGATCACGCGCAATATCTTTAAGACGAACGGCCATTCATTCCCCACCTCGAGATCAACTAGAAACGGTCAGGATCCAATTGGCCTATACATCCGAATCTACGGTCAATCGAGCATACATCAGGCGAGCCTTCTACATTCCGGTAACGTTAATCTAACAAGGTCACTTCCCGAATCGCATGCAGCTTGCGGGATTACGCCCCCTGATCAGAAACAGGTATTTCATGATCTCTCATGATAGAGTTAGCGTTAACGCGGGGCGAAAGTCACTCTTGGTCTCCCTGCGCACTGCACAAGGCGACGCCATAGACGATGAATTCAGTGCCCCAGAACCTTCAGATGCCGCCAAAGGTCGGGTTATGGGGAGCCACCTCGGCCAACGTACTGAACATGATCGGCGTCGGACCATTTATAACTATCCCGCTTGCCCTAACCGCGATGGGCGGCCCACAGGCGCTCGCCGGCTGGATTCTGGGCGCGTTTCTCTCGTTGTGCGACGGAATGGTGTGGGCGGAACTTGGCTCAGCGATGCCTCTTTCCGGCGGGCCCTACTTCTACCTGCTTAGCGCGTTCGGCCCCAAACGTTTTGGCCGCTTGTTCAGCTTTCTATTCCTTTGGCAGGCAATGGTGCTTGGACCAATCTCGATCGCTGGGGGTGCCGTGGGATTTGCACAGTATGCCAGCTTTCTGATGCCCCATCTTCATCACCTCGCATTCGTCACCATAGCTGCATCTGTGTGCCTCCTCAATACCTTCCTGCTATATCGGAACATTCGTTCGATATCGTATGTATCGATCGGCATCGCCGCAATCGTCATGGGCACAACTGCCTGGATCATCATCACCGGACTGATACATTTCCAGCCATCAATCGCATTTGACTTTCCCATTGGCGACTTCCACCTCAAGCACGGCTTTTTCATGGGGCTGGGTTCAGCAACCCTGATTGCCGCCTACGACTATGGCGGCTACTACAACGTGTGCCTCATCGGAAACGAGGTCTCAGATGCCCGCAGAAATATTCCTCGCTCCATTCTGATCAGCATTGTGGCGGTTGCAGCGATTTACCTGGTTATGAACATTTCTATTCTTGGTGTTGTGCCGTGGCGAGAGGGGATGCATTCCAAGGCGATCGTGGCCGATTTCATGACACGCGTTTATGGAAAGACGGGCGGCACATCTATAGCGGTGCTTATTCTGATTGCCGCCTTCGGTTCAGTCTTCGCCATCCTTCTCGGCTACTCACGCGTACCTTATGCGGCTGCCGTCGAAGGCCAGTTCTTTTCTGTTTTTGCGCGACTGCATCCGAACGGAAAATTCCCTTACATCTCGATACTGACCGTCGGCTTCCTGTCTGCGCTGGCTTGTCTCTTCAGTCTGGAAAACCTGATCACCGCACTTATTGTTACCCAGACGATCCTTCAATTCGCGGCACAATGCGTCGCTGTCATTCTGCTCCGCAAGAAGCCGCGGGGAGCCGTGGATTCTAGTGGGCAAACCTACCGGATGCCGCTCTTTCCCTTACCCGCACTGATCGCACTGGCAGGCTGGACATACATCGTGGTGACCAGCGGACTTCGTTATATGGAAGTTGCGGGCATCTTTCTTCTTGGAGGCGTTGTGGTGTTTCTCTTTCGTGCCAAACAGCAAGCTCAGTGGCCCTTTGCAGAGGTGCCGGCATGACCAGACGCTGGGATGCAGCTATTGTCGGTCAAATTTATGTCGACCACGTCTTTTCCGGTCTGCCGGTTTGGCCGCGTCCGGGCGAAGAGGTCTTCACGCGTAATTACATTTATGAACTCGGAGGCGGTGCCGCAATTACCGCCTGCGGGCTTGGCCTGCTGCAACGTAGAACAGCGGTCTTCGGCGTCATCGGAGACGTTGAGGCAGAGTGGATCAAGCGGCGACTTGGTAGGTTCGGGGTAGACACAACCCATCTCAGGCAAGTGGATGGCAGCTCGGGTGTAACGGTCAGTGTCTCTGTCGGCGACGAGCGCTCCTTCTACAGCTACGCAGGCACCAATGACATGCTCGACGCCTATCTCTCTTCACCGGAGATGGTGGAACTGCTGCAGCAGGCGGCTCATGTGCATTTCGCGGTGGCTCTGGATCGGCGACAGGCACAGGTTGTCATTCCTGCCTTGAAGGTCGCTGGCTGCTCTATTTCACTCGATGTGGGATGGCAGCCCGAGTGGTATAGGAACCCGGAAAATCTGCAGACCTGTCGCGAGATCGATTATTTTCTGCCTAACCAGAAAGAAGCCCAGTACCTGACTGGCAAACAACGTCCCGAGGAGGTTCTCCAAGGCCTTGAGGAACTCGGATTTACGCATGTCGTCGTGAAGATGGGATCAGCCGGGGCGGCCATCCACACGGATGGGCGCATGTTACAGGTAGCGTCACCACGCATTCGTGTTGTGGATACAACCGGCGCCGGCGATGCTTTCGATGCAGGACTGATCGATGCCGTGCTGGATGGCGTGAACGCCGAACAGATGCTGCAACGAGCAGCGGCTTGTGGCGCGTTGTCGACCCGCATGCCTGGCGCCCTCATAGCCCTAGCGACCCGCTCAGATTTGGAGGAGATCGATGAGCAATCATAAAGTAAGCCTTATAGGTGGCGGGGGGGTGCGCACGCCCCTTGTAATTTTCGGTATCAATGAATCGGCAGCTCACCTCGGCGTAGATGAGATGGTCCTCTACGATGTTGACCACGATAGGGCCCGCGTGATGTGTGAGGTCGGACAGGCCCTGGTGGCGCGCGAGGGAGGCACACTGAAATTGCGCGCCGCTACTGATTTAGAAGACACGATAGCGGGTGCTGCTTTTGTGCTCACTGCCATTCGTGTTGGAGGGATCAAAGCAAGGGCGATCGATGAGCGTATCTCGATAGAGAACGGCTATCCCGGGCAGGAGACCACCGGCCCCGGCGGTTTCGCCATGGGACTAAGGACGGCAGCAGTTGCAATCGAATATGCACGCGTTATAGAACGACTTAGCCCGGACGCATGGATGATTAACTTCACCAACCCCGCCGGCCTTATCACCCAGGCAATCAGCCACAATACAGATGTTCGTGTTATCGGCATCTGCGACACGCCGACCGAGCTCTTCCACCGCATCGCTTTGGCTCTTGGAGCCAGCCCGGAAGAAGTGCATTGCGATTATATCGGTCTCAACCATCTCGGCTGGGTGCGACGCGTGATTCTGCGCGGTGAAGATGTAACTGCAAAGCTTCTTGCAGATGACACTGCCCTGCGGAGTCTCTACCAGGCTGAGCTCTTTGACTTCGACCTTCTGCGCAGTCTTCAACTTATCCCTACGGAATACCTTTTCTTCTATTACAGTCGCAGCCGGGCACTGGCTAACCAGCGCCGCGCGGGCGCCACGCGCGGGGAAGAAATTGCCAAGCTGAACGAGGAACTCTTCCAGCAACTCGCCGTTGCAATCAAGGCAGACAGACCAGGCGATGCGCTCACCCTCTATGCCAACTACCTTAATCAGCGGTCAGGATCCTATATGCAGCTTGAGGCAAGCGGGGGGACCGCATTCGATAAATCCCACGCACTTAAGGAAGATCCTTTCCGTGTCGCTACGGGTTATCATCGGATTGCCCTGGACACCATGAACGCGCTGTGCAGCGACGAGCCAAGCAGAATAGTCCTGAATGTCCGCAATCATGGTGCCATCCCTGACCTCGATTACGAGGATATCATCGAAGCACCCTGCGCCATCTCGAAGCACGCGATCGTCCCTGAACACTGCGGCTCGCTTCCCGAGGAGATTCGAGGGCTGGTGCTGGGGGTAAAAGCCTATGAACGGGCAGCTATTCATGCTGCCGTCACTGGCTCGAGGGAGTACGCGCGCAAAGCAATGCTTCTTTATCCAGCAATCGGCGAGTGGGAACCATCAGCTGATCTCCTTCGGGATTTCGCCAACAGGAGTCCACAATTCCCGGTCCTGCGCCCGAGCTAAATAGGACAGTCTCTTAATTCTGTATCGCTTGCGTCCGTCTTGGAACAGTTATTTTGAGGCTCCAAGCCTGGACTACGTTAGCGCTACACGCTTGGCGTTTACTGTGATTTTAGAGCGATTTCCCAAAAAATTGTTGCAAGCAGCGTTAGCGATACCGTAGAGTCTTACGAAATCAGGTTGACCCTTTCTCAAGGCACGTCGCAGCTCTTGACAATGCAGGCTTGACCGCCTGCCAAAGCCCGGAGGAGCACCTTAGAGGGGTGGCATGCCACGTGCTCGCCTCTTTTCATCAAAGCGTTACCGGATTCAACAAAGGCTTTGTTCTCCGCACCTTCAGGAGTTTCGTGTCACACCCGAGTGTCATCGAACGGTCCCTCTTACCTATGCAGACAATTTCTGGAGGCATGCTCATGCACCAAATCATTCGTAGCCTTTACAGGCGTCCAATCCAGGCAATGAGACATACTGCATTTCGCATGATTGCAAGTGCCGCATTGATCTCTTGCTTCGGAGTCTACGCTCCGGTAGCTTTAGCCCAGTCAAGTACCAGTGCCCGGCTAAGCGGATCAGTGACAGACCCCAGCGGCGGCGCTCTTCCCGACGTCCATGTAACAGCAACCAATTCCGGTACCAACCTGTCTGTGACGGTCAACAGCGATAAGGCCGGCAACTACACGTTCAATTCTTTGCCCGCCGGCCAGTACGAACTTACTGTTAGCCGGGAGGGCTTCGCGCCGCTTCATGAAACGGGTATCTCGCTCACGGTTGGTCAATCGGCAACACTGAATCTCCCGCTGAAGCTGGGCGGCGCCCAGGATAGCGTCACTGTCAACGGGGGGGCCGAACTCATCAATACGACCACTCCGGAGATCAGCCAGATCGTCGACGAAGCCACCATCAAGGACCTGCCACTGAACGGCCGCGATCCAGGTACCCTGGTCTTTCTTTCTGCGGGTGTCACCAACGAATTACAAAGTCAGGCAGCTACCCTGCAGACCACTAACTCCTTTCCGAATGAATCGGGTGCTTCGGCCGGTGGTCAGAGGCAGGGCAGCACCTGGTATCTGCTTGATGGGGTATCTCATATGGACACCTACCTGCTGCTTGCACTTCCCTTCCCGAACCCGGATGCTACGCAGGAGTTCCGTGTCATTTCCAATAACTTCGACGCGCGTAACGGCTTTGCTCCATCTGCCATTGTCAGTATCGAAACTAAGTCGGGAACAAATAAGTACCATGGCGGCATCTTCGAATTTCTACGCAACGGCTACTTCAATGCTGCGAATCCATTCAGCGGCCTCGTGGATGGATTGCACCGCAACCAGTTTGGCGGCTATCTCGGAGGTCCGGTTCCTCACTTCAAAGACAAGCTGTTTTTCTTCGGCAACTACCAGGGTACGCGGCAGAGCTACCAGGCCAACACCAACATAACGTTTACGCCGACACAGGCGGAGCGCAATGGTGACTTCACGGCATTGCTGGCTAATCCCACCCCCATTGTGCTGCCTGCTCCCTTTGTTGGAAACAAGATCGACCCGGCGCAATACAGTCCCGGCGCCGTCAAAATGCTGAACTATATTCCGCTCGGTCAAAACGCGCAGACTGGTCAGACGAACGTCGTCTACCCAACGCAACCGACGATCTTCAACGAGTACACAGCCCGCCTGGATTACAACCTAAGCGACAAGCAGCGGTTATTTGTCCGCAGCTTTGTGAACTACTACACGCAAACGCCGGAAACCACGCCGAACAACATACTGGTTGGCGTGGCTGGAACTAATGGTGTCTTCCTGAGTGAAGTTCTCAACCATACCTGGACAATCAATCCTTCTACGCTGAATACGCTCGCACTTGGCTACATCACTTACGACCTGACGACGGGGACGCCGGTTCTGGATTCCAGCGGCAAGCCGATCTGTCTCTCGCGCTTCATTAACGTCCAGGATCCGCCGAACCAATGCTACCTCGAAGACTTCAACGTCAATAACGGCAACGTGAGCCAATACACACCGACCGTCGGCTTCTCATCGTTCTCGAGTAATCCTTTTAAGACCAAGCGTATGGACTACAGCTTGACAGAGACGTTCACCAAAACCGCGGGGCGCCATACTATCTCTGCAGGCGGCGATGTCTTCCACCGGCATCACACCGAAAGCTCCCTCTTCGTCGAGAGTCCTATCATCGGTTTCAGCGGCGCCTACACCGGTGTGCCGTTCGCAGATTTTCTGCTCGGCGACGCAGGCAGTATTACCCAAGGTGCCGGCGAATTCAACGCCACGTCGCAGTGGATGGTTGGTGTCTATGGGCAGGATCAATTCAAGATCAAGCCAAATTTGACTGCAACGCTTGGACTGAGGTGGGATCCGAATACACCGGCGCACGTCGCCGGTGGACGCGGTGCTGACTATGTAGCCGGTCAACAAAGCACTCGTTTTCCAAATGCTCCGGTGGGCCTCGTGTTCCCCGGCGATCACGGGATTACCGACACGCTTTACAAAGGCAGCTACGCCTACTTCGAACCCCGCGTTGGCATTGCGTGGGCCCCCCATCCGACAACTGCAATCCGCGCGGCATTCGGCCTGTTCACAACACCGATGGAGGACGCCTTCTACCAGAGGATCGGCGACGTCGCTCCTTTCTCACCGACCTACAGTATCGGTGGCGGATCCATCGTTCCCTTTGACAACCCATGGACTAACTTCAAGGGGGGTGGCGGGCTTGCCCCAGGGAAAAGCCCTTTCCCACCCTTTGCCGGACCGCAACAGAACCCGTCCAGCGCATCCCTTTTTGCCGGTGCACAGAATATTCAGGCTACCTTCAATCCGAACCTTCGGCTGGGGATTACCGAGAGCTGGAATGCGTCGCTCGAACAGCAGTTCGGAAAATACAATGCCATGCACCTCGCCTATGTGGGCAGCGAGTCCTATCACCAGGCGACGACAGTGGATCTAAACCCGGGCGTACCTCTCGGTGTCGGTGTCCCTGTTCCGCCTCAAGGTACGAATCGCGCAAATCCTGCCTTCGCTCAGATCCTGCAGGTGCAGGATGGTGGAACGGCGCGCTACCACTCGCTACAGGCCGGGATCGAACACAAGTTCTCGCGCGGCTTCCAGATCCAATCCAATCTTACTTGGTCAAAAACAGAGGACGTAGGAGGTTCGGGCGATCCAGACTTTGAGTCGAGCGTCAGCGATCCATTGAATATCCGGCACGATTTCGGTGCATCCAGCCTCAATGTCCCACTGGTCTCGGTCACATATGGACGCTATAGGGGTCCGAGCTTCAGTGGGCGAAACTTCATGATTAAGAACGTCCTGGGCGGCTGGGAGGTAAGCGCAATCTATACCATGGAGTCAGGCGAACCGTTTGGTATCAATGGCGGCCAGGGACGGAATCGGTCCGGGTTTGATATTGGCCAGGACAGGGCCGACCGAGTTCCTGGACAATCCCTGCAGGTGCGCCAGGGTGGTAAGTCGCACTGGTTAAGTAACTACTTCAACCAGGCTGCTTTTACTTTGAATCAGTACGGTACCCCCGGGAATTCAGAGAAGTTCCTGCTGCAATCGCCACCCGTCCACACCATGGACTCGGCTTTCATCAAGAACTTCAGCTACAAAGAGCGCGTGCAAACGCAATTCCGCTGGGAGATGTTCAACGCTTTAAATACACCAAGTTATGGGTCGCCAGACAATAATCCGGATGACAGCAACTTTGGTCAGATCTCGGGGATCGGTCCTATCGCTCCACGAGTCATACAGGCCGCTTTAAAGCTTACCTTTTAGTTCTTCCTTAAGACCTGGCCCGTATCTCCATGTGAGATACGGGCCATTTTTGCCCTGATACTGAAGCAAAGCCGTTCATCGAATCGCAGGAGGGGACTCAGGCTCTGGGTTCCAGATGTTTATTGAATCTTGAACACGACAGCAATTTGCGAAGGCATGCCCGCGGGGGCTGTGATTTCCAGAGAATCCGGACGCTGCTTCCAGCTCAGCTTTGTGGAGCTTCCAAGCATGCTGACGGAACGGACAGGATTAGTGAGGAGACCAGCCCCTGAACCCAGCGAAGTGATCCTGACACTCGAGCCAACTTTCGGAATTGCCAGCGCGAAGGCATAGACGGAACCATCCTGGCCCTTCGTAAAGCGGAAATCAGAAGGACCAAAGCGGAAGGAAGCCTGCGGTTGTCCCAGTTGGCCGGCAGGCAACGTTTTGAGCTTTCCTTCCGAGTCTCTCTCCCCTTCCCCAAGCTTCGTCCAGGCACTACTTCCATAGACAGCTTCACCATTCACTTTCATCCAGGAACCCACTTCGCGGAGCATGCGCAGACTGCCCTCATCGAGAGACCCATCCGGTCGCAGGGAGACGTTAACTGCGTAATTGCCGTCGCGCGACACAACCTCAAGCATGTATAGGATCAGGGCACGGGCACTATAAACAAAGTTGGGCTTATAGAACCAGTCGCCAACGGCGTTTTCTCCCAACCATATCTGGTCCGTCTTGATGCCATCTGGAAACGATCCTTCAAAGGTCGTGGCAACACCGTGCAAGGGTGGATGAAATTTCACAATGCTAAACGTATCGACGTGGCCACGCTGTTTTAGAGACCGATTATAGTAATCAGCAATAACCCGCTGTATCGCATCGCACTTATAGCCTGTGCCTGTAGCGTATCCAGTAAATGGACCTGTTGCATCCCCATCCGTAAAGATGAAGTCTGGGTCGTACTTATTGATTACGTCCATAATGCGAAGGGACCACCGTGTCGCGTACCACTGCGCATATGTCAAGTGATCCTGGAAGATGCCTTTCTCCGGGCGATATTGCGCATTCGCAACATCCTTGTAAGCACGCAGGTTGATGCCGTACAGCAATCGCGGATCATAGCCTTCCCACCACTTACCCTTTCCATCGGCAAGCGTCTCATTTGCATCGTAAGGAACGCCTGCCCGCGGTCCACTCGTGTCTTCGCCAAATGCGGGCTGATACCACCACCATGTGTACTCATGATGGAATCCCACTCCATAACGCATCCCCGCCGCCTTTGAGGCTTTTGACCACTCACCTAGCAAATCGCGGTGTGGACCCATATTGACTGAATTCCAAGGCTGGTATCTTGAGTTCCAATTATCAAAATTGTCGTGATGCACGCCCTGAATGATTAAAAAACGGGCACCCGCGTCTTGATAGGTTCTTACCAGCTTGACCGGATCCAGCTTTGTCGGGTTCCACTGGTGAAGCAATTCCTTGTATCCGGAAGTCGAAGGCGGCCCATAAGCTCGGAGATGGTTCTTATAGGCAAGAGTGCCTGGTTGGTACATTTTGCGGGCATACCAATCACCGCTCTGGCCCGCTGACTGCGGTCCAAAGTGTACCCATATTCCGAACTTTGCTTTTCGAAGCCAGGCGGGATCACGCGTATAGTTTTTATTGATCGATTCCCATGTGGGTTGGAATGGCCCTTCCTCAATAGGAAAGTCCATCTTTACCTCTGGAAAGCTATCCGGGTCCTGCATCTGCAGCGAGTCTTCACGCTGTGCTGGCGGGATGATCGGAAGCGGTGCAGGCGCTGGCATCTGCTGACCATGACCCGCCGCGCATAAGCTTAGTGCCCCTGAAATCATGCAGCAGCGCAAAAAAAAGGCCAGTACGGCACTGCTCTTAAAGCATGCACTGCCCCGCTTAAACGTTGCATTTGACACTTATAACCTCCACGGTACAACCGTTCAACGCCGCGCAGAGAAATGGTAGTTTCCGGAGCCAATCACGCACGACACGCTATCGTTTTCGTCGTCAACCGACAACACGCCAGGATCTCCTCGTAAGTCCCGCGCTGACTCCCTTACGCCACTTTTGAATCCGACTGGCAATGAGACCGTAGCCGTAGCGCCAGGAGGTATCGAAATATCCATATGGAGTTCATCACCCTGCAGATGCCACCGTGAACCGATCCTTCCTAGTACCGAGTCATACTCGACAGAGGCCGAGCGGATGCCACCCACCACCTGTGGATGGACCCATATACGCCTGGCGGTTTTGCGGCTCATATCGAAGTCGATGCCACCAAGCCCTCGATAGAACCACTCCTCCACATGTCCAAGCATGAAATGATCTTGCGATGATTTCGGATCTGCATCCCATGCCTCCGTCAGTGCCGTAGCCCCACGCTTGAGTTGGTAGCCATAACTGGGACTGTCTGACAGCATCAGCATGCTGTAGATGACATTGGAGCGACCGTTATCGCTCAACGCCCTCACCAGGTAGTGGAAGCCAACATCACCTGCGGTCACGTGGTTGCCATGTTGTCGAATATCACCCACAAGCCGATTGAGCACGCCCGCTCTATGACCGTCTGGTACTAGATCCAGTGCAAGGGCCATGGCGTTGGCTGTCTGGCTGCCCCGGTCATAGCTAGCGGTGTCAGCATGAAACAGATGCCGGTTGAACGATTCCTTCACAGCTGCGGCGCGACTCGCAAAGCCTGCCGCTACTTCGGGTTTGTCCAGTATCCTCGCGATCCGCTCCATGGCCTGCAAATCTTCGTAATAAATTGCCGTTGCAGTCAAACCCAATGTAGTCAACTTAGACTCGCCTGGCTTGCCTGGCCCTATGTCATACCAATCGCCAAGTCCGTAGGTCAACATGTTGTCTTTGGAACGACTTATTAGATAGTCGACATAAGCAGCCATTGCCTGGTAGTTCTCGCGCAGCAACTGCTTATCGCCGTAGAAGGTATAGGCTGTCCACGGGCTAAGAATGATTGCACTGCCCCACTCGGGCGAATCACGAAAGCTCCCCGAAAACGTCACAACTTCCGGCGCGATTGAGGGCACCATGCCGCCATCTAGCTGGGAGTCGCGAATATCCAGCGATAGCTTCCTGTAGAGCAGCGAAAGGTCGAAGTTATACATGAGTGCACTGCCCGCAAGATGCGTCTGCTCGAGCCACCCGAGTTTTTCGCGTGTCGGACAATCGGTTAAGATGCTGACCATGTTGTTCAGCATCGCCACATCAATCAATCGATGAATTCGATTGATCATCTCATTGGGGTTACTGAACCTTCCGTCCACCGTAACGGCATCGTGCAGTTCTTGTCCTCTAACCGCGTCTACGTGCGGAAGCCCTGAGTCTCCTGAGACTGTTACTTCGGCATAGCGAAAGCCGTAGTAGGTGAATCTAGGCGACCAGTGTTCTACGCCTTTACCGCTAAGCGTGTAGTTGAACAGGGTGGCGGCTTCCTTCGACGCAGCGGCGCTCTGCTGTGTTACACGCCCATTCGCATCAAGTAATTCGCCGGTTAGGATCTGGACGCTAGATCCCGCTGGGCCATTGACCTTGATGTCCGGCCTGCCTGCAAAATTCTTACCGAAGTCGTAGAGCGTGACATGATCATTGATTTGCTTGATCGCCACGGGCTTGTGTGTGCGAGCCAGAAAGACAGGCGGCAGGCGCTCGGAGCGCAACATACCTCCCGGACCATCCACGACAACTGCGGAGCGCCAAGTTTGGTCATCAAACCGCGACTGCATCCAGCCTTGTGGCACTAACCTCGCATCGTAATCCTCGCCACCATAAATCGATGAGAAACGAATAGGCCCATCCGAAATCTTCCAATTGCCGCCACTCGTGATCATTGACATTGTTCCATCTGTGAAGTGCAGATGCAGCTCCGCAATTACCTTTGGCTGACCCATGGAACCGACAAACTTTGTGTAGCGGCCCTTCAATCCCTCTACGTTATACATGCCGTTGCCCAGCAAGACTCCGATGATGTTGGTCCCTTGATGCAGCAGCGAAGTAACATCGTAGGTGTCGTAAAGCACGGTCTTGCGATAAGCAGACCAGCCGGGAGTGAGCAGAGCACTGGTGACGAGCTGCCCATTCACAAATGATTGCGACTCACCCAGCCCCGAGATGAATAGTGTTGCTCGAGTCACCGGCTTGCTCACATTGAAGCCATTGCGAAAAATTGGCAGAGGTGGCACCGAACTTACCCTGCTCTCATCATCGCCCTGTGCCGGCAACGGGCGGGGACTATCGGCAACACTGGCAATCCATTTCGCTTGCCAGTTGGAGGGCTTTAGCATACCTGTCGTAAACGTCGCAGGAGCGCTCCACGGCGATGCAGCTCCCTTTCCGGTCCATACCCTGACCTTCCAGTAATATGTGGTGTCCGGCAGAAAAGAATTGCCCAGATACCTGGTGGAAGGTTCCATGGTTGCAACGGTTCGGCGTGAATCCCAGACTTCTCCATTATCCTGATCGAGCGCTGCACGCGATCTAGCAACTACTATACGAAATGCCGATTGGCGGATGTCACGAAGCTCGCGCCGGCGCGCAATCAATGTCCATCGGAGGAGTGGTGCCGGGTTGTCGATCCCCAGTGGATTGACAGTGCCATCCAAGAGTAGGCGGCGAGGAGCAGACACAAAAGACGAACGATTGTTGAAGCGCTGCGCCAAGCAAGTAAGTCTTCCCGCAAGCATGAAACAGATCAGGATAAACATCCAGGACAATAGAGTTGTGACCTTGGAACTCAAATCGGCGGATCCATCCATCATCTGTGTTGACATCTTGTCGGAGTTACTCAAGCGTCTACAGTTTCTATGGACAGGTGCACGGGCCCAAGCAATCCAGAAGATTCCAGCCGAGAATCCTTCTCAAAGTAATTCCAGGTGGTGAAAGTCAGCCTCTCTTTCGAGGGGCGAGGCTCGTTCTTCAGGAACCACTGCGGAAATTCTTTGAGAAAATATCCGCTCTTGAACTTGGGATCACCGATCTGCCAGACAATGTCGGCAGGCTGCTGTTCATCACCTATAAGGCGGTTAGCCCAGACATTCGTTACAGCAATCACAACGGTATTCGCACCCGGCCTCAAAGACTTTGTGACCTCCACTTGCCAGGGCGCCGTCCAGACCACGCCAAGTTCATCGCCATTCAGTTTGACTTCCGCGATATGTCTGACCTTGCCAAGATCGAGGTATAGTCGACGCCCCTCCGTCAGCTTCGGCAGCTCGAACGTTTTGGTATAAACCGCTGTACCTGAGTAGTACTTGATGCCGCTATTCGAGTGGTCAGACCAGTCTTGGAGACTATCAAAAACAATGGAATTCGGTCCGCCCCATGCCGGATCAAAGCTTACGTGCCAAGGACCATCAAGCTTAGTCATCGTCTCTATTTGAGGGAAATTGGAGGTTGGCTTCAGGTGGCCAGAAACGCGGTTGTGCTGAACTGCTCTTTGGAAAACACAAAAGAAACTTTGCGTCGGTGCAAATGTGATCGAGAAGCTGGTAGACCCGTTCGCCTGCACAAAGTTGTTCACATCGCGCACCGTATCGGTGACCGGATCCCAGAGTTCCGGCTGCATTCCCTGAACGGGGAATGTACAACGAACTTCGCCGCCAGTCCATGCAGTATTAGCCACGAAGTAAATCTCGGTTTTGCCGTCCTGCCGATGGATGCTTTGAATCTCCGGACCTGGCTCATCCGTCGCCACCTTCAAGCTTGTTGCATCAGATGGCGCGACATAGGTTCCATGTTGCAGAAGCGCCTGGCATCGCCACAGGTACGAAAACCAGGCTTTTCCCGGCTTCCACCATGTCTGATGACGCCCGAGATGAATACCCCACTGTCCCATCGCGTTGCCCGGCTTGTACTTAGAATCCCAGGGTTGCTGTACAAAGTGGTGGATATTGACTCGATTCACTCCCGCACAAAAAGCTGCATCTCCGATTGGTTTCAACCATGCGGGGTGCTCGTTCCATTTGGCGAACTCAGGGGAGGAGGTAAATGCCTCCGCAGCAATCACTGGATCGTGCAGCCCTCGCGCAGCTTTTACGACGGGCTCCAGGCTGAAAGGCGAATACCGGTTGTTGGTCGTCCAGAATTCGACCGTCGGCATATCAAGATACTGAACGACCTCGCCTATCTCCCACGGTCCGTCATACGGTTCTGCATTGAATTTCAGTCCATGCTCATGGGCAAGCGGACCAGGCGTCGTCCAATAACAATCACGGTATAGATCTTCGACGGTTCGTTTGAAATCTTTTTGAAAGCTCTTCGTCTCAGTCTCGCCGCCGATCGTCCGACCTGCCATCACTGGCAGCCATGGGATGATATCGTACCCTCGCCTAATCTTGAATTCTTCACGCATCTTCGGAGTCCATGTGGGATCACCCGCTTCATAACTATCGAAGTAGAGAGTGGTGAGACCCTTGCCCATCTGGTCTCCTAGGTGTTTTTTCATGTCATTCAGTACATGCTGCACATGGAAGGTGACGGCCTCTTTGCTCATCTTGTCGCATTCGAGGCCCATTGCGTCCCATTGGGCGGGTTGGATCATGGCCCCAGTGGTTGTGTGGCCGAATCGATAGATAGTCCACTCCCCCGCCGGCGCGTCCCATTCGATATCCCCATTAGCAGTCATCTTGGCGGATAGATCCACTACGCTTTCCTTTGCGGGAGTGCCTTCCGCAGGCACTGCAAGCACGGCGATGTCGCGGTAGTAGTTTTTGCGCGCTTCAACGATCGGCACGCCTACTTTACCCTCCGAAGGTATATAGCAGTCCGGAAAAAGTGCATGGGGGTGGGGATCGACCTCGGCCCGCCTGAGTGTCGTGCGCAGTGGTTTGCCTCCGCTATGGCGTGCTTCTGACCAGATAACCTCCTGCATAGAAAGTTCCGGCGTGATCCAAGTTCCGCCGCTACTCTCATATCCCGCACAGTTGTGCAGGATAAGCTCAAGACCAAGCCGATAACATTCTTCAGCGGCGTGGCGAACAAGAGCCCACCACGGATCGCTGAAGGAAACGATCTCGGGTGTCGGACTTTTAAGAATCGCTCCTGCCCATGGAATAACTGTATCGGCTAGGCTGAAGATGGTGGCTCCGCCGATCCCGGCTTCCTTCATCGCTTCTAGATCACGCGTGATCCCATTAGCGCTGACATTATTTCCCATCCACATCCACAACACATAAGGTCGCGCTGAATCCGGAGGAGTTGGAAATCGTTCCCTTGCTTTACCGTCCAACCAAGCGTATTGGCTTGCCGAATCGAAGGCTTGTAGAGGAGCGCTACAAAACTGTTGAGTCGTGCCAGCGAGCAAAACGCAGAACGTCCTTCTGGACACCATATTAAAGCTCCTTGAATTCACTATGCAGTCAATTCATCTCAATCATCGGTGATATAAATTCCGCCGCGTGATGGGTGAGTGCAGGCTCCTGCTGCTCGACGCAGTTGTCCAGAAAAATTGTTGCGCTCCATGTTCGATCTAGCGGTACGGTAAAGAGGTGAGACGGCATGATCCTCGCGAATCGTCCGACAATCACCATGTTAAGCGCTAACTATAGCGATAAACAAGAGGGAATGTCCACCCGTATGGCATCACCTTTAATAAACCCAGTTGCGAATATAGGTGTGTTGTCGGCGGGTGCTGTAAGCCTTGGCTTAGAAACATCGTTGACTGGACTCCGAACGGACCACGTGGATCTTCTGCAGGTGCACGACATTGAATTTGAATGATCAATTGAACGTTGCCGGCATTACGCCGAATGCAAGAACAAGGTAAAACCCGGTATGTGGGCATTACTGGATACTCCCTCAAAACACTCGCGTGAATTGGGACCGCATTCCCGATTGATTCGATCCTGACTTATTGTTGATCGAACTTATCAATCACTGACATGGACGCGATCCTGGTGCCGCTGGTAGAAGAGCGAGGAATCGATCTGATCAATGCCTCGCCCCTCCATATCAGCTTACTCACAGAAACAGGGCCGCCAGCATGGCACCCCGCTCCTCTGCCCCTACAGGCGGCTGTACGCCGCGCTTTGCATGTTGCAAAGAACAGGCGGCGCACGGCTACCAGAGATGGCCCCGCGTTTCTGCTTGGACCATCCCATCGTGGCAAGCACCTTCGTTGAAATGGCCACCCAGCAGCAAGTGACGGAGAACGTTCACGCTCTCGAGTCGGCTGACAACTCCAGACTTACCGCCGAAGTGCTTGCAGCACTTGAGCCCGATCGGAATATCGTTTGGCGCTCCGGCGGTGCAGAGAATGCCGACTGAAGGATTGTGAATTCTAGGTTTTAGGAACGCCGTGCCTGAGGGCTTCTCTGCGATGATCTCGATGATGACGCAGAGGACTTTTCGGTAAACGAGACCGTTTTCTGCCGCGGATATGGGCGATGCGGGTGTAGCTAGGTTCGATCAGATGCTGCGTAGCCATGGCTACGGCCGCTTTGTCGTCCCTACCAACGAAATGGGCGGACAAAGCTGTAAAACTGCGGTCGACCAACGCATACGATTGCCCTTCTTTGTCAAGCCGGTGAAAGAGCGCAGGCGAGCTTGTAGCGGCAGCGATAACCAGCACATCGAGGCACCGCGCCACCATATTGCTCAATCTCCTGTTCTTCGATGTCAGGATTGTCTTTCAAAGACGCAATGATGAGTGAGTATCCGCATCTGCGCAACACTTGAGCCGATGATTTAGCGACCTCTTCAAAAAAGGGATGCAAGAGGTCTAGGGCGACCAGACCGATAAGTTAACTGTGGCCGGTGACCAGGCAACGCGCCGTTACATTCGGTTGATAGTGGACCTCTTTGACTCACTGCAGAACTCGCTGGCGGGTTTCCTCACCAATATCAGGATGGCCATGCAGCATTTTGGAGATAGTTATCAGGAACGTTCTAGGTCGGCAGCAATGTTCTTCATCCGCACGGGCATACGGAAGTGTTAACCCTACCCCACTCATCCGCGCTAAAGAATGCAGGGGGGGACGATGTGTCACTTTGTTCTCTAAGTCCGAGTGAGGAGAAACGAAGAGTTCTCTTCGTTGCTTTGTCACCAACCACCAATGGTGATGAGCCGGGACACCGACACTTCGTAGACTATCACCTCGAGATAAGCCTACTGCTTCAGTTGACTTTCGACAAGCTTCTGAACACTAAGTGCTGTTGGGTCGTGCGGCGCGATCTTTAATGCATTTTCCAAAGCGATATTCGCATCAGTGTAATTCGATACACTTGCCAACACCAAAGCTAAATTTATATACGCTTGCGCATAGCTCGGGTTATCTTCGACCGCTCTCAGAAATAAATTTTTCGCTTCTGCTGCCCTGCCAAGCTTTCCATAGAGGACGCCCAGGTTGTTTGTTGCTTCAGCAAATTGAGGATCGATGCCGGTACTTGCTTTGAACTGAACCTCGGCGTTGGCCAAATCACCACTTTGCATGTCAAGATAGCCGACTTGATTATGCGCGGGTGCAAAGTTCGCATTGCGCTCGAGAGATTGATGCAGAGCTTGGCGCTCCCTCTGGATCTCTCCTCTTCTATCCAATACCAGGGCAAGGCTGTAGTAGTAATAAGCGTTGTTCGGATCCTCGTTGATGGCTTCGGTGTACAGACGAATGGCTTTCGACGCATCACCGGCTTGGAATGCTTGGGCCGCCAAGTTTGCTTGATCACCAGCGAGCAGTTTACGAGCTTCGTCCTGCTTTTGTTGTTGAAGTATGGCGAATTGCTGTTGAGCCTCGTCATTTTTCCCCAGCGAATGAAGTGCCTTACCCAGTTGAAAACGCGCCTCAATCGAGTGGGGATTCAATCTCAGCGCCACCTGCAACTGGGCCACCGCCTGCGACGCCTTGGAGCGTCTTCCCAGCACGAAGCCTAGCGTATAGTGCGCCTCGTAGCTTTCTGGGTTCAACTTGATAGCCTCTTGCAGGTGCGGCTCCGCAGCGTCATCATTGAGGTTCCGCTCGATAAGCCCATTGAGATAAACAACAGCAAAATCGTGCGGCTTCTTACGTAGAAGTTCTGCTGCAATAGGATAAGCAGAAGCATATTGCTGCAGAATAACTTCGGTATTGAGATAGGAAATACAGGCGTACTCGTTCAGAGGATCGAGATCCATCGCCTGTTTAAACTCCCGAGATGCACTTTCATAATCCCCCTGCCTCTGGAGAACTTCGCCTAGATCGATATGCGCTTGGATATCATCCGGATTGGAGGACACGATTGATTGCAGCGTCCGGCCCGCTTTCTCCGGGTCATCATTTTTGGTATAAGCTTCAGCCAGCAATCGTCGTGCCTCAATGTCGTTTGAACGCTGGAGCAAATTGATCGCGGCATTGTAGCGTCTTTCGGCAATCAGTTCCCTACTCATTGCCGTCAATGCGTGGACCGACTCAGGATTGGCTTTCAACACGAGCCGATACTGATCAATTGCTCTCTCGGAGTCGTGCAGGCGGACGAAGGCTGAACCCAATGCCATGGAAATATTCGCGTTGTCAGGATCAAGACGGAGCGCCTCCTGCAAGTGCGAAACAGCCTCAAACTCTTGCCCGTTTGTAATCAAAGCCAGCCCAAGACTGTACTGTGATTCCCATGAAGGTGGGCCGAGTTGAAGTGCTTTTTCAAAAGAGGAAATAGCGCATTCGATCTGGTTGTGTTGAGCAAAATACTGGCCGAGCGAGTCGTAGGCGGGACCGGAATGTTGCGATGCAGTTGCTTGCTCAAGAGCAGGAGGCCCAATGCATCTCGATAATTCCGCTGCGAACATCACCCCCGGCACAGCTCCTGTCGTCATGGCAGTCAATACGTAAGCAAGAACGCGCAGGGCGGGCTGTCTACGGGACGTCTTCAACTGCTCCGCACAACAGGCGGAGGATTTTCTGTCAAATGTATTGGTGTCCCCGAAAGTCATCTCCTGTGATGTTGACCGTGCTTCTTTCATGTCGGGATGTCAGCAAACCAGCCGTATCGGCGCTCTCATTCTACTGCCTGATGAGGTTGCAGATGCTTTGCCGAAAGGGCTCTTTCTGATTCGCATCACGGTAAAGAACGCCCAATAGTCAAAAAATGCTTGGTTCACTGTCAGCATTTGCCTCGTAGACCCGTAACGTCATTCTCTAAGCAGGGATCAGGCTTCGCCAACACACCAGTATCGATCACCTCACTCAGGTCACCTCACAGGTGTAGTTGAGTCACTTTCCACTATTGCGGCATGCATCCTTCCTAAAGCGCTAACGTTAACGATTTTAATTGACAATCTGAGGCAGCGATCAATATTGTCCGGCTACAGACTCAGACGGGCTGCGCTTCTTTTGGAGGATTTTATGTTTGGATGGGAGTTGCGTAGCAGCTTCGGTCGGTTGCAAATATTAGCGGTGTCTATTGCTTTGTGGACGAGTCTGATCTACACAGCGAGCGCACAGGTGTCTACAGGGACCATCAATGGCGTCGTGCGTGACCCGAGCGGGGCTGTTGTACCGAATGCAAGCATCACACTGCAAAATGCGGAGACCTCGGTCGAAAATACGACGGTCACCAATAAGGCTGGAGTTTACTCGATTGTCAGCGTGCAGCCTGGACGATACGTGCTGAGGGCAACTGCCAGCGGGTTCAGTTCCAAACAGGTGGAGGCCGTCTCGGTGACGGTAGGCCAGATCGTTTCCCTTGATGTTTCACTTGCTGTCGGAAGTGAAAGCTCGGTGGTCACAGTTCAGGGTTCAACCGCTCAACTAGAAACCTCGAACGCAAGTTTAGGCACAGTGATCGGCACCCAGCAGACAAACGATTTGCCGTTGAACGGACGCAACTTCACCGAACTACTGACACTCACACCGGGCGTCACCGCGGTCAACACCGCCCAGAATGCAGGTGGTGGATTTTCTACGCCCTCAGCCATCACTTCTGAAGTCGTCATTCCAGCTATCAACGGGCAGGGAAATCGCAGCAACATGTTCCTCGCGGACGGCATGAACAATTTCGACAATATCGTCAGCACTTACACAGTTCCGCCGATTATCGATGCCATCCGGGAATTCAAGGTGGTCTCCCATACAGACAGTGCTGAGTACGGTGGTGTAATTGGCGGCGTGGTCAACGTCGACACCAAATCAGGTACCAACGAACTTCATGGGTCCGCTTGGGAATACGCCCGCAATGCCATTTTTGACGCGCGCAGCTACTTCTTGCCTCAGAGCTCAGCGAAAACTCCGTTCAGTCAGAATCAATTTGGCGGCTCCATTGGAGGCCCTGTCGTTTTGCCCAAGCTTTATCACGGGAAAAACAAGACGTTCTTCTTCGGCGCCTATCAAGGATTTCGTTTTCTTCAGACAAGTGACTCTCCGTTATTCGTTCCAACCGCTGCGCAATTGGCCGGCGACGAAAGCTCTTGGCCGACACAAATTTATAACCCTTTTACTACGCGAGCAGATCCCGCTCATCCAGGCCAGTTTGTAGCCGATCCATTTCCTGGAAATCAGATACCCCAATCGCTTATTCAATCGGGTCTAGTGAAGTACGCACAATTTGCTTACCCTCAGGCAGGTGCCGTGATCGATAGCTCGGGCGATAACGCACTCGACAAAACACCAATAACTCAGTCTCAGAACGAATGGGACATCCGCATCGATCAAAAAATTGGATCGAATGACTCGGCGTTCTTCCGCTACAGTGCGATCAACTCCGTGGAAGGCAGTTCAGGCGGTCTCCCGGGGGCCCCCACTTCCTCTTCGCTACCCGGACGAGATTGGGGCGTGAGCTACGTACACCTCTTCAGCCCAAGCCTAGTCCTTCAAGGACAATTCGCCCGCATTTCGCAACAGGAACATGTCAACACGTTGTTCTCGAAGCCGATCGGAGACGTCCAGAGTGCGCTCGGATTGACTCCGACATTCGGTGCTGACTGGATACAGAATGTAAATATCCTGCCCGGTATATCTATTAGTGGGTATTCCGGGGCCTCGGAGTCCTTATCGTACAACGACGCCAACGACGGATATGAATACAGCGCCCATCTTTCCAAAACCCTTGGCAGCCATTCCCTGCAATTCGGTGGCGGATATACAAGCATTCATTTCGGGAGCAACAATACCGTTGGCGGCGAGAACTTCACAGCGCAGAATACAGGAGATCCTTCGCCGTCGGACACGGTGAATACCGGATCTCCCTTGGCTTCCTTCCTCCTCGGCGTACCCAACAGCGCCTATCGGACAAACAAGATTTCATCAACTCGCCCGGGCGGCGAGATCAATGGTTTTGTACAAGACTCCTGGAAAGCGACAACCAATCTAACTCTCAACTTCGGGCTCCGTTATGACCTCACCGATATCCCGCCGCTCGGGCAAAATGCATTGGCGCAGTACCACGGTGGACCGAGCATCGGCGATATGGATTTCACCAATGGCACCTACGTTCTGCAGAAACTGCCGCAGGCCTGCTCGGCCACCGGAAACGTCGCACCGTGTATACCCGGTTCCGGAACTCTGCCAGCCAACGTGGTGGTTTCGCCTAACGGAAAAATCGCTCATAACATCTATGACAACTATGGTCCACGAGCAGGCTTTGCGTACAAGGTAGGAAACAATATCGTTGTTCACGGTGGCTTTGGTGTGGTTTATGACAACTGGGCTGCCTTACTGCAGACCATTCAGAATACGGGTGGCACCTGGCCAGACGTCGGGGGCCAGCAAAGCAGCAACTTGAATTTGCCAAGCTCCACCTCACCCACGCCAACCATTTCGTACACCGCGCCGTTTGGCTCGTCTGGAACTGGCGGCCAAGCCCCCAATTCGCTGACTCCATTTACTCAGCAGAATTATTTTTACGATCCTCATAGAAAAAACCCCAGATCTTATCAATACAATTTCGGTGTTCAGCAGCAACTAAACGGGAATACGACAGCAACTCTCAACTACGTTGGCAGCATCACGAAGAGACTCGATGTGGGTGGGTTCTACAATACCGCTCTGACGCCTGGTCCCGGGGATCCGCAGTCGCGGTCTCTCTATCCGTACATTGTTCCAACACCTTATGACCGCTCGACTGGGAATAGTTCATTTAATGGCCTAGAAGCTTCGCTGAATCGACGATTTACAAACGGATGGTCATATTCTTTGGCGTACACATGGTCGAAGATCATAAACGAGGGAACCGATGGATTCTTCGGTGGAGAAGGTGGCGTCCCGCAGGATCCTTATCATCCAGCCGCATACGGCAGCCGCTCTGTTGCGGGCTTCGATATTCCACATAACTTTGCGGGCAGTCTTCTTTACCAGCTTCCATTCGGGGCGGGAAGGAAATTCTCTACTGGTAAGTCAGTGATTGATTACCTTCTCGGAAACTGGCAAATAAACACCATCTTCACTGCCTATTCGGGCAAGCCCTTCACGCCTCAGGTAAGTAGTGATATTGCCAACACTGGAAACGGGAACAGTTACGAAACACTGAACGTCATCGGGAACCCGCATGCTCTCAGCCATCGCGGTCCAAGCGAGTGGTTCAATACAGCTGCCTATGCAGTCCCCACCGGCTACACCTACGGAACAGCCGGACGCAATTCTTTGCGCAGCGCCGGGTATCGAAACTTCGATACGTCGGTATTCCGTCAGTTCCCCGTGGGAGAGGGCCGACAGTTTGAATTCCGTGCGGAGGCATTCAACTTACTAAACGAAGTTGTTCTTAACGGGCCCAACGGTGATTACAACTCAGGGACAAAGTTCGGCACGATCAATGGGACTGCGAACAGTGCCCGTCAACTACAACTGGCGCTCAAATTTCTTTTCTAACTCCCTGGTATATTTTATTACACTGCTCGAATGATGCGCCTATGGCCGCCTGACAATGAGGTGGTCCACAGATTGCATATTGGCCGCCAAACCCAAAATGATGAAGTCGCAAAGAGTGCCCGCGGATCACCAGCGGGCAAGCTACGCCAAGTCTGCGCGCATGGCTGCCGCACTCAGCCAGACCAAACCTAATCTCCTCTTGTGTCGGCTCTGGAGGGGCAATTTGCTGTGCTTTTAAGGGTTCGGCAGATCAGCGTAGGTGTCTTTTAGTTTTTGAGTGCTGCCACGCGAACCCCCGGGGTCGGTAAACAAACACATCTTTGCCAGTTGTCTGGCTCCGAAGATCAAGTATGGAGCTCTTTCAGAATCTGTTTCCGCAGATTACATATTTTGCAGATTAAGTCTTAGATCTTACGATCTAATAGCATCACTCCTGAGGACCAGCCCACTTGTGATTCGACGGGTTCGCCGCCATGCACCGCCACGCACTCCCAACTAGCGATCGAGGAAATACTCTTGCAACGATCATCGAGCACACTCTCTTCAGCTGTGGGCCGGACTCTCCGCCTTGTCGTGGTTCCTCTGGGACTCGTATCTTCTATCCATGCCCAAGTTGTCGTGACGCATGCGCCGCACGTTGGTTCCTCTAACCCGACCAGCACCGAACCGCTCATATCCCGGCCGGCGACAAAGCCCTGCAAGGTTCAGCTCTTTCAGAATCTGGCCTTCAACGATTTCAACGAGCGTCCGTACACCTATGCGCCCCCGTCCGATTGCAAGGGGCCATGGGCCAAGGTGGTTTTCAGCGCAGACTTCACAGTGACGGCGGGGAGACAATTCGACAGGAGCACTCAGATCTATCTGGACAACGTAACACTTCTGCGGGGAAGCACTGCCGAGCCACGCGCCAGCCTAAGTCCTTCGTGGCACGTGGAAAGCGATGTTACGGACCTTTCCGCTTTATTTCATTCGCCGCAAAGGGGTGTAGCCAATATCCAGAATCCAGTCGACTCGACTTACACGGGAATCATCTATGGCAGTGCAGAGTTGGATTTTTATCCCGCTTCTTTCTTAGAGCCAGCGCCCCAAGTTCCGGATTTGGTGCTGCCGGTATATAGCAATGGCGACGCATACCACTTTTACACGCCTGCCTCCCCGCTTACCGAAAAGTTAATTTTGCCCAGCAACGCAGAGCGTGTCTATCTCGATGTGATGGCCCAGAGCGATGAATTCTGGTACCTCACGACACCGAACGCTCAGGCTGCGCCGTATATCAATGCAGCTTTTGGGAGTGGCCTACGTGAGGTCGAAGTATCCATCGATGGGACGCCCGCGGGCATCGCACCGGAGCATCCCTACATCTTTACCGGAGGCGTGGACCCTTATCTATGGGAACCTATCCCAGCTCCACAGACACTAAATTTTAAGCCCTACCGGGTCGACCTGACACCGTTTGCCGGAATATTATCCGATGGCACTCCGCACACGATTGTACTGAATGACATCAATACGCGAGGAAGTTCATTGGTTAACGGAAACTTGCTGGTCTACACGGACCATGGCAGGAAGACTGTTACCGGCAGCCTCCTCAATGACACGCTCTCTCCCACACCGGTAACCACCGTGACGGCAAATGTGAAATTGAATGCGGCGGGCGACGGCACAGCAATGGTCAAGGAGTCGCTAAAGCGCACCTTTACTATCAGCGGCAAAGTCAACACATCGCATGGCGAAGTTTGGACCACCGTCGAACAGACGATTAATTTCGAGGACGACCAGAACCTCACTAATAGTCAGACCCTCAACAAAGTCAGCGTAGCCGTGACTTCTACAGTGGATTCCAAGGTGACTACAACGACCCGCGAAGGCTCTGTTACGCAGGAAAGTCATACGTCTCTGCCCCTGGAGCTAAACATAAACCTGGCCGGTGATCCCGACGGCACCTATCTGCAGACCACGACTACAGATTTGTCAGTTGCTTCCAGAACATCTGGGCCTTGGGGCTTTCACTCCTCTTCGAAGGAAGAGGTTAAATCAACCGATGCGCTTGTGTTGAGCGCTAGCTTCAGCGTAATCAGTCACAACGGCGCCACATCCACGGCCACCTATCGTTCTGCTGACGAGTTTGGGCGCACGTACGCCAGCAGCCTCGCTTCAGTCTACAATGTACTCACCGAAGCTTGCAGTGATACAGGCTACGGAACATATCGGCCCGATGATGACAACTCCTGCAATGATTCCACAATTGCGCCCACACACGAGCGCTAGGTCGCTAAGCGAACCCAGATTAACAAAATACTGGGGGAGATTTAAAGAACAAGAACTGGCAGGCGAAAAGAATTAAAAAGCAAAACCAATGGCATCACCAAGAATCCTGGAGCCATTCATTAAATTTACCAGGGTTTTTGGTAATACACCTCATTCTTAAACTAAGAAGGACGTTTGTGGAAAAGAAACCTCAACTTAAGGTAGCTGTCTGCGGCATAGGGATAGAGGCGTATTGGGACCAATTCAACGATCTACGCCCTCAGTTGGAGTCCTATCTTCAACGCCTTGCTGCACAGCTTTCCCAACATACTATGGACTTACTGGACTTGGGAATGGTCGACACTCCCGTTCGCGCGCGCGAGGCAGGGCACCAGTGTAGAAAAGCTGACATCGACCTACTCTTAATTTACGTCACTACATATGCTCTTTCGAGTACTGTATTGCCACTCGTGCAAAGGGCCGGGGTTCCGGTAGTCGTACTCAGCCTGCAGCCACATGCTTCGATTGATTACCAAGCCTTCAACAGCCTACCTGATCGTGAAGCAATGACCGGAGCATGGTTGGCATATTGCTCTTCCTGCGCGGTGCCTGAGATAGCGAATCTTTTCAAACGTGCCGCTATCCCTTTTCATCAGGTGACGGGTGTATTGGGAGAAGATCGTGTATGGCAGGAAGTACTGGAATGGCTTGAAGCCGCCCAGGTGAAGTCGACTCTTTCAGAGGCAAGACTGGGCCTGCTGGGTCATTACTACAGCGGCATGCTTGATGTCACCACGGACCTTGCCCAGATCTCCATTACATTTGGCACACACATAGAGATGTTGGAGGTTGATGAATTAAGTTTGCTTCGTGCAGCTGTGTCGCAAGCAGATGTCGTTCGTCGAGTCCAGGAGATCCGCACCCAATTCCAAGTCCAGCCAGACTGCCTAGAAACCGAACTGCAAAGGGCAGCACGCACTTCCGTTGCGCTCGATGATTTTGTCTGCCGGCATCAGTTGGATTTTCTCGCCTATTACTACAAGGGAAGCGGTAACGGAGAAAACGAGGATACTATGAGTTCGATTATCATCGGCACTTCGATGCTGACTGGTCGGCATCTTCCCGTCGCAGGTGAGTACGAGGTGAAAAATGCTCTGGCCATGAAGATCATGGACACACTCGGTGTGGGCGGATCGTTTACTGAATATTATGCGCTCGACTTTAATGCAGATGTAGTCTTAATGGGACACGATGGCCCGGGCCACATGACAATGGCGGAGGGTAGGATCAGAGTGCAGCCTCTGGAGATTTATCACGGCAAGGTTGGGCATGGTCTATCTGTCGAGATGTCGGTGCGATACGGACCTGTGACATTGCTCGCCGTAGTCGATGACGATCAGCACAGGTTCAAGCTTCTTGTTGCTGAAGGAGCATGTGTACCCGGAGAGATCCTGCACATTGGCAACACAAACAGCAGATATCAATTCCCTCTCCATGCGCGAAGTTTTGTAGAAGGCTGGAATGCCCAGGGCCCTGCACATCACTGTGCCGTCGGGGTCGGTCATGTCGCGAGCCGCATCGAAAAGGTCGCGCACTTGTTAGGCATCGGTTTCCACAAAGTCTGTTGACGGCTCAAGCTATAATTGAGAGGTGCGGGAGACGTTGGTTTTACTTAGTGTGATTTTTTGCGGTGCTCATTTGCATCGCTGCGGTCTTATAGAAACCATTTAGTGGTACCCGCCGCACACGTTGCTTAAGTAGAAGCTTGGATAGGTGCAAATATCTTGCTCGAAAGGGCTCGGGAAACGGCGCGGTTATGGTCAGCCACGTGGAGCAGGCGACGTAGCCATCTTTTCGGGCAACGGGATACGCGCCGCCGAGTGACCAGTTCGCCGAATGGCGGTGGTCTGACTTGGGACAAATCAGCTAATGCTTCGAGTATTGCATCCTGCAAGACGAGAAGTATGATCGATGCGCAAGAGCGCTTCAAGTCAGCGAACGGGATTTGCATAAAAGCCCCAATGCGGCGAGCCTTCAGACTCTTGTTAGCTAAGAGATAGCGCAGAGCGTGTCGACTGATCGAAAGCATTTGAGCTGCTTGTTCTTTTCGACTAGCGACTCTGCATCTGGAGCAAGAGCCACTTTCCCTGGATGTTTGCGATCATTCATAATTTCTTCTGCCGCAGCTTCCACCACTTTTTAGCGCTTCGTCGAATGAACGCGCGCCAGATATCGACAGATAGCCTAGCTTCGGGGCGATCAATCCTTCTATGTAGCAGCTGCTTTCTCCGAAGCATTAGTTTTTGGCCCCCGATAGAAGCACTCGTCAGGACGAAATGCGTAAACACAATGGAGAGACAAGCTTGTGTCGTAGACTACGCCCCAGAGAATAAAGACTGGCTATCTTCAATTGAACTTCTTGACGTCATCGCCAAGACCCCGAAATGGATGATTTCTAGATTGTCACCAATTTAGGTAAGTACTCGAAATCGCTCCACAGGGTGAATTTCGACTGGAGGCGGAACCACTAAACATAACCTGACCTTCTTTGAGTCGCGAGGCCAAGCATTTCAGGACTTCTTCAAGCTTTGCCTCTTCAAATAGCACGGGCAGCCTCGGCAGAAGAGCGAACGGATTCCAAGAATCCGGCGTTCGTGATTTGATGAAGACCTTTAAATTTTCGGGCAACCACCGCCTGCATCTATGCCCTGTTCGATCAGACCACATCTATACGAGCACGGTACAAGGGGATTACCAGCACCTTGTATACGATGCCCTCTTAATTAGTTTTGATTCCTTGCCAGGAGCTGGGATTTCCTTCGCTCCCGCTATGTCGAGTCGTAGCCTTATTCTGCTTCCCAATACAGGCCTGTAGTTTTGATGAAAACGTGCTCTTGAAAGATCTGAGTGCAACCTACATGAACAAAGATAGCCGTGGCCTAGATGAACATTCGTCGGAGCAAGCCCCCACAGAGGAAGATGTGCTGGCAGCAATAAAGAGTTCCTTCGAAGAATGAACTCTCGAACCTGAATTTAGGTCGTAAGAGAAACAAGTGCGAGTCATCGGTACTTCCTGGCCAGCCGTGTCATGGCGGCTTTGAAGATGAGGATTTAGAAAACAAGTAGCAGTTGGCGGCCCGCTTGATCTGAGCCTAGACGCAGAAAGCATGAATGTGAGCATTTACGACCTCCTAGACGCAACTGGCCGCATCAGCCGGCTGCAGGAAAGCTCGGTGTCTTGACCTCGCGTGACACCCACCATACTGCCCGCAGCACAACCACAATGATCACTGCGCCAATGCTCAAGAGGATGCTGAGCAGCATAGTGACAAAACGGTAGAAGATCAACCGTGTACTCCACAATCGCTAAATGCGAGGCTGGAGGTATCAGATTTCTGGAAAAGCGTAAGGTTGCGAACAATTTGGCTACCAACCAGTCCGGAGTACAGCGCAGAGATGGCGCATAAGGTGAATGGCAAGCTCGTCCGATTAGGGCCTATCTTCGCAGCCATGCAGACGGGAGATTTGTGCGTCCTGGCCATCTTTCTAGATGGCGGGTTCAAAATAATCGCAACGGCCATTCTCGGCAAAGATGGCGCTACCTGGTTCGAGGCTACAGACCATCGCGTGATCGTGCCCGGCCTGTACTTTGTTCAGAGTTGCAACCGCATATTCCCAGAGGTGTGGCGTTTTAGATCCGGCGCTTGGACTACGCAGGAATATGCGCTAAAAAATCCGCTGGCTTTAACTGATCGCACTTCAGGACAATCAGTACACCAGCGCACAGACGTTCGAGCGACAAAAGTGTAAGGTACTTTTGCAAGTATCTCTCAGTTCGAGAGCGGGCAAGGCATTGGCCTGAATTCCTAAGTTTTACCCTTTTAAGAGTTACGCCAATGGCTGCTGCGACTTGATCTGTCTTCGTTGCTTCCGAACAATTCGAGGGGACGACCTGAAGAGGCTGTCTCTGAACGAAGGTTAGCATGCCTGCGAAGAACCGCTGCGGGCATCGTGACAAAAGTCACACGTCTTGGTGGCAGATCAAGTCACGTAATGACCCTTCAATGAAAATTGCGGGAACGGACTCAAAACCACCGATAGATTCGCCGTCGTTGATGTATGTCGGCGAAGGCCCGATCATGACCACGCTTTCAAAAGTTGAAGGCGCTTGATCGCGGCCAAAGCTCCTATAATGGAGTTGACCGACTGCCGGACGAAGTTGACCTTCCCAACCTTCAACTCTTCCATGATTTCGATTTCATCTGTCGCGCAGCCGTTCAGCGTGCTTTAGTGGATACGGTTGAATGCAGCAGGATCAGAATGCCCGGAACCAACGCCGCACGCCACATTACTTGGTCGCACCCATAACCATGCGCGAACATGATCGCCTTATTGCCGCTGCCGCTGACTTTCACGTTGTTTCGCTGCGTTGAGGTCATGAGGTCTTTCTATGAAGGAAATGTCTCGAAGTCTGAGCACATTGGCGTAGATGCAAAGTTTTCAGTCATCAGAGGCCAGCAGGCTCAACAATAGTTGCTCGGTAGACGTTTGGCTGGTTCACGATGGGGACGAAGCTGTCGCAGCTCCGCCACAACCAAGCGAACGAGGTGTGTCACTAGATAGGTATGAGCGCAGATTTCCCCGAAAAACTTTTACAATTGGGCATTTTTCGGATTATTACGTCAGCGATGACCCGCATGCATCTTTGAGCGCTACTGACGGAGTACAGGTATGACTTACCTAGACCAGAAGCAGCAGATTCTGCAAGCTGCTCTCGACGCGCATTCATCGAATCATCAATGACAACCGACAAGAACTGCGCAGAGGCTTTTACGGCCGATCCTTTCAATGCCGTGGCCGAATCAATTGACGCTCTCCTGAACGCGGCGCCAACGTGGTTGATGACCACGAGCATCGGTGCGATTCAGTCGACGGTATCCATCCGGGAGTATTTAAGTATCCTTGCTGTATCCCCAAATAGAAAACCACCCGACTGGGTGGTTGTAACCTGTTCATTTTGGTAGCGCTATCGGGGCTCGAACCCGAACTCTTCGCCTTGAGAGGGCGACGTGTTAACCAGTTACACCATAGCGCCACAATCGTCGAAAGCATGCGACATGTTCGGATCTAAGACAAAGCTTTCGCGTGGCAATCGTTTGTCTGATCGGTGGTAGCGCTATCGGGGCTCGAACCCGAACTCTTCGCCTTGAAAGGGCAACGTGTTAACCAGTTACACCATAGCGCCACGTGTTAACAGAATAGCATTTTACCGTTGATACTGCAGGCGCGTTTCTGCCGGACCTGGGCGAAAGATCAGATTCCCAGCTTCTTGACCTCGTCGTTGTAATACTTCCGGTATAGGATATCCCACTCCTGCGATCCTTCCATGATGATCTTTCGCTGCGAGGAGATCTTCAGCCGGGCTGCCTCGTCAATTTTCATCTCTGCCACAAGAAGGCTTTCCAGTATTTTTCGGGCTTCCTGCCGAATCGTGTTGCGATCTTCCATGAATTCGCACTCGTCTGTTTCAGCGAGTGTGTCAGCGACGGTATGAGCCAGCTTGTTCAGCTTGTCCCGAGTGATTCTCATAGGACCGCCTTGTATTTCTTCGCCAGTTCGTTCTTGACCTTCTTGAACATGTCGGCATATTGCGCACCAGTGCGGTGCATCTCGTCCTGGTAGGCGTCGAGAATCAGTCGAACCTCTTCGTTGATCCGATCCTCAAGCTTCAGTTCGTCGATCAACCCGGCAGTGACGCGCTCATTCAATTTCAGCGGCTTATCGGTCCGGATGACCTTGGCTTCGAGCAATTGACGGACCGTCTGTTTGGCCAGGTATCCTACATATTCAGAAGAGAAAATCATCGATGTGTCTACGGACTATAGCACAATGGACGGGGCGAAATCCGCGATCGCCACAGGCTGGCCCCGGGCGCGCTCAAGTGGTTGAGTTCAAGGTCGCATCTGCGACAATGAGGTGATGCCCATGACTCCTGACACTCTGCACTCTCTGAAAGATGACATGGTGGCCTTTATTGAAGGTCACGGCATGCGTAGACTTCCCGGCTTCGTCACTGAAGATGTACCGTCCGTCCTGTGGGAGGACGAGGAAAATCCGGACAGCTGGAAAGACTTCGTTGAGATGGCCAAGACGGCCTCAGCCCCGTTCATCACCATGAGCGACATCACTCTTGAGAAGGAGGATGTTGAAACACTTCTCGAGGACCTGCGAGATCTGAACTTCCCCGACACCGAGGCCACCGATATCGAAGAAGCAGAGTACATGGTGAACTATGTCGGCAAAACCGGCTTTGTGCAACTGGGCTTTGTCCACCAGGGCATCATGTTCCTCCACGAGAGCGCGACCGAATGGTATGAGCGCTACCAAAATCTGCTCGAGACCGCAGAAGACTTTGGGAACATTGTGCTGGAAGATCATTCCGAGGAAGAGTGATTCCGCAAACTCTTCCCGTGTTAAAGCTACAAGATGCAGTCGCATCCAACTCCCTCCGCCCCAAGCCGCGTTATGGCAGATGGCAGGTTACAGAGTCTTCTCCGCTTGCTGCATCACTTGCCGCGTCTGCCCGGATTCCCTTGATGCTGGCCGAGCTTCTGGCAAGCCGCGGAGTCAAGAACGCTGAGGACGCGGCTGCTTTTCTATCGCCTTCCCTGGATCAACTGGCAGATCCCTACTCGATGCTGGGTATGCAGATTGCCGTAGACCGTATCATCTCGGCGATCGCAGCCCGTGAGTTGATCCTCATCTATGGTGACTATGACGTGGATGGCACGACAGCCATAGTGCTGTTAAAGACTGCACTCGAGATGCTCGGTGGCCAGGTGCGCTTTCACATTCCGCACCGCATCCGCGATGGTTATGGCATGCAGGCCGGTGTTCTTTCAAAGAGCGCGGTTGAAGGCGTTCGCCTGGTGATCAGCGTGGATACAGGGATTCGCGCATATGCTGCTGCCGAAGAGGCAGAGCGGCTCGGTCTCGATCTGATCGTGACCGATCATCATCTCCCGGATGCATCCGCGCCTCTGCCGCGCGCACTTGCCATACTCAATCCCAACCAGGCTGGCTGCGGTTACCATTGCAAATTTCTTTGTGGTGCCGGTGTCGCTTTCAAGCTGGCGCAGGCATTGCTGGAGGCGCAGGATAAACGAGACGGCACGAACCGGGCGCGCACCAAGATTCTGCCGTCCTTTCTCAAGATCCTCGTGCTAGCGACTGTGGCGGATGCTGTTCCACTACTCGGAGAAAACCGGATCTTCGCCAGTGTCGGCATTGAGCAATTGAAGAACCCCGTGAATCCAGGGCTCAAAGCACTGATGGAGGTAGCCCAGCTCGACCCTGTAAATAAGCCCTTGACTGCAACAGACATCGGCTTTCGTCTTGCTCCCAGGATCAATGCTGCGGGACGTATGGACATTGCTTCCGACGTCGTCGACTTGTTTACGAATCGTGATCCGGCAGAGGCCAGGCGCCTCGCTGAAAAGCTGGAAGGCCTGAACCAGGATCGCCGAAACACCGAGCTCGAGGCACTCACGGAAATTGAGCGGATGCTGGCAGAAGACGCTTCCTTTGCGTCGGCAAAGCTCATCGTGATTGCCGGCCGGGGATGGCACCGGGGGGTCATCGGCATTCTTGCGTCACGGGTTGTTGAACGAACAGGCAAGCCGGCACTGGTAATGGCATATGAGGACAACGAGGCCTATGGGAGCGGACGCTCGATCGAGGGCTTTCACCTGCTCGATGCTTTGGAAAGCAGTGCCGCGCTTTTCACGCGCTTTGGCGGCCATACGCACGCTGTTGGATTTTCTCTGGCTGCGGACCGCGTGGAGACCCTGCGCGCAGCAATGGAACGATATGCCGAGCGGGTGATGACGCCGGAAGTTTCACTCCGCACACTGCATTGTCATGGCGAACTGGCTCTGGCGCAGATTACGCCGGTGCTGTTCGCAGCTATTTCGCGCCTGCAACCCACGGGTACCGGCAATCCGGAACCCGTCTTTGTCGCTCGCCAGTTAATACTCGCGGCTGCTCCTCGCCTGTTGAAGGAGAGACATATCAAATTACAGTTGACACAAGTGGGCCTGAAACAGAAGGCGAGCTTCCCTGCCCTTGGCTGGAGTATGGCAGAACGATCTGCAGAGCTTGGCCTCGAAGAGGGTTCCGTTGTGGATGTGGCCTACAGTCTTCGTCACAATGCGCATCCGGAATATGGTGGCCTTGAACTGGAGATCGTTGATCTGTGCTTATCTGCAGCTGCGGGATCATGAGAAACGTCGGCATCTTCGCCCGTGAAGACCATCCTGCTCAGAAACAACCTATAGCAGTTACGTTTTTCAATGTGATTCGAGCCGCAGCGAGTGGGCGGAATTGGCTGCGTCGCAACTCCGCGATGGTACACTCCTGCCATGTCGCGCGGCTTCTTTCTCACCTTTGAAGGTCTCGACGGCTCGGGCAAATCGACGCAGGTAAAAAAGCTCGCTCGGTCGCTGGAAATTTCCGGCGAACCAGTCACCGTCACGCGGCAGCCTGGTGGAACGGCCTTGGGAGATCGTATTCGCGCGCTGCTGCTGGACAGTCGCGCTTCCAATCCCGCCCCATTTGCCGAGCTCGCGCTGATGTTTGCGGACCGCGTTCAGTGTGTCGAGCAGGTCATCCTGCCCGCACTCGGTTCTGGCAGGATTGTCATATGCGATCGCTTCACAGATTCGACGGAAGCGTATCAGGGAGGTGGTCGCGGCCTGGGCAGTGACCTCGTGAGATCGCTGCACAGTGCCCTCTGCGGCAATGTCCAGCCCGATCTGACGATCCTGCTTCTGCCGCCACTCGAACAATCCCTGCAACGCGCCCGCCGTCGTAACGACCGCATGCTTTCGCAGACAGGCAGTGACGAAAATCGCTTCGAACAGTTGGATACAGCATTCTTTCAACGGACCTACGACATGTACCGCACGATAGCGGAACGCGACAATATGCGTGTCGTCGTAATTGAAAATGCCGCGAGTATCGAGGTGATCGCAAGCATTATCCTTGAGGTGGTCACGAAGAGGATCAGCAAGTTTCGCGACGGCACCTCCTGACAGCAAGAGAGTACCAATCATGGCAACGACGATTCCCCCCGGACAGGAAAATGAGCAAAGCGAAGCGTCCGAAGACTCGGTGTCAGCACCTGCCGAGCAGGCCCAGAATCAGGATGGATTCAGTTTCCCTCCCGGATTGAAGCTGAACCTTCCTTTTTATGTTCTGCGCCGGTTCTTCAAAGCTACCAATCCGATTGCGCTCTTTGAACATCTTGCAGCAACGTACGGACCCATCTCGCATTACAAGCTCGGCTGGCAGCATATCGTCTTCCTCAATGATCCCGACATGATCCGGGAGATCCTGATCAACCAGCCGCATTTCTTTATCAAAGAGCGGACCCAGCGTCGAATGAAGATTCTCCTCGGAGAAGGCCTCATCACCAGCGAAGGCCGTTTTCACATGCGCCAGCGTCGCATCGCTGCACCTGCTTTCCATCGTCAGCGCATCCAGGCTTATGCGGAGAGCATGGTTGAAAGTGCCCGCTCCATGCGGGACTCCTGGACCGGCCCGACAGTCGAGATCGGCGCAGAGATGATGCATCTTTCCCTCGAGATCGTCGCCCGTACACTGTTCAATACTGAAGTGACCGCGGAGATTCGTGCAATCAATCACGAAGTAAACGCGATCATGGATGTGTATAACCTGCTGATTGCTTTGCCACAGGCCGAACGATATTTGGGTGCACCCATCCCGGGATTGATTCGTTTTCGCCGAGCCCGCGCAAGGCTGGATGCCGTCGTACACAAAATGATTGCGGATCGCAGGCTATCGATGCAGACCGACAAGGTTGATCATGGCGATCTGCTGTCCATGCTGATGTCCTCTCGGGATGAGGAAGCAGCGGCCTCCGATGGCGAATCGTCCGGAATGACTGATGAGCAGCTCCGCGATGAACTGCTCACTATCTTTCTAGCTGGATACGAAACGACAGCCAATGCGCTGACCTGGACATGGCTTCTGCTGGCCCAGAATCCTGCAGCAGCGAACCGTTTCTACCAGGAAGTGGATGAGGTTCTGGGCGGCAGGTTGCCGACGCTCGAAGACCTTCCCCAGCTTCGTTACACCGAACAGGTATTCGCAGAATCGATGCGCCTGTATCCTCCGGCCTGGGCGATGGGACGCCAGGCGATCGAGCCCTTCCGGCTGGGAGGCTACCGCTTTCCCAAGGACACGTACTTCTTCTTCAGCCAGTACATCATCCAACGCTGTGAGAAATATTTTCCTGATCCGCAGAAGTTCGATCCTGATCGGTTCACACCGGAAAATAAGGCCGGGCGACCACGCTTTGCCTATTTCCCGTTTGGCGGTGGAAGTCGCCAGTGTATCGGTGAAGCCTTTGCATGGATGGAGGGCGTCCTGCTGCTGGCAACGATCGCTCAAAAGTGGAGAATGGAACTGGTGCCTGGGCCGATTCAGAAGCCCGAGCATGTGCAGCCGAAGATCACACTTCGTCCCAAGTATCCAATCTTCATGCGACTCACCGCCCGCCACGGCTGAATCCCTCCTTGCGCTACCTGCATCCATTTGACGAGTAGATCTCTCAGGCAGGTGAACGATGAAACGATTCCGACTAGCGGTTGCGCCCTTCTTGATAGCGGCCTTCCTTTACTGCGTCCCGGTCAAGGCGCTGCAGGATGCATCAGCTCCGGGGACGCCGGCAGCACAATCCAGCGACCAGAAGAAGCAGGAGAAAGAACAGAAAAAGCAATTGAAAGCAAACGAGAAAGCCGACAAGGCCAAGGCGAATGCTGCCAAGCAGCAGCAGAAGGCAATGGAAGCCCAGGACAAGGCCTCCAAAGAGTCACAGAAAGCCAGCACCAGCCACTGAAAAATTCTGGCTTGAGCCAGATCTTGATCCGGATGTGAGCGGTGTTACCATCGCTCACATCCATGAAGCCTAAACGCTATCGCGCCTGCTTCGTCGCCCTTGCCTGCTGCCTCTCCTGGCTTGGCATGCGTGGCGACCCTGCTTCTTCGGCACCCACAATCCTGCATGCTGGACATCTTCTCGTCATCGAGACCGGTCAGCTTTTATCTCCAGGAGAAGTGCTTGTGGTGGGTGACCGCATCCAGCAGATTGGCACTACAGTGTCCCGCCCGGCGGGCGCAGTTCTGGTGGACCTGGGAAACACCACTCTGATGCCGGGACTCATCGATGCTCACGTGCATCTCTTCCTTCATCCTGGCGATGAAGAACTACAGACCGTAAAAGAATCGGTACCGGAACGCACCATCCTGGCTTCTCTTGCTGCCCGTGACGACCTGTTGGCAGGCTTCACTGCGGAACGCGATATGGGTACAGAAGGTGC
Source organism: uncultured Acetobacteraceae bacterium (assembly GCA_964658265.1). Taxonomy (GTDB): domain Bacteria; phylum Acidobacteriota; class Terriglobia; order Terriglobales; family Acidobacteriaceae. Next base: position 83,664 of record CAZZYN010000005.1, read on the forward strand.
AGGATCAGCCGACTCAGCCGTTCGCGATGCGATCAACCGCGGATTGATCCCGGGTCCGCGTCTTCGCGTCAGCGGCAACGCCATCAGTGTGCTGGGCGGGCACGAGGATGCTCTTCATTTCAATCCCGACCAGCACGTTCTCGGCAACGCCTCCTACGCTAACAGCGCCGATGAGCTTGTTTCCGTGATTCGCGAACAACTGAAACAAGGTGCAGACTTCATCAAAATTTACGAGACCGGCAAAGATGAAGAGCGAAACGGGGAATTTGTCAGCACATGGCAATACAGTGAACAGCAACTGGCCGCCGCCACTGCTGAGACGACCCGTCAACATACACGGGTCGGTGTGCACTGCGCAGGCGAACCCGGTGCGTCCTATGCTGTCCAAGCTGGTGTAGCCTCTATCGACCACGCCTACCAGCTAAGCGACGAAACCATGAAGCAGATGCGCGAAAAGCGCATCTTCGCTGTCCCGACCTTCGCGATCACGGAATACTTTGCAGATCACGCGGCGACGCCTGCAGTCGCTGCGGAGGAGCGGAAATTACAGGACTTTCATGCCGCCCAGTTCCGGCGGCAGCTTGCGGCCAAGGTTCCGATCACCATGGGATCCGACGTAGGGCCTTTTCCTCATGGCACGCAGGCACGGGAACTGGAGTTGATGGTCGAGTTTGGGATGACGCCGCTGGCTGCTTTGCAGGCCGATCTTCTGAACGGCGCCGAGCTGCTGGACTGGGCAGGACAGATCGGATCGCTCAAGACCGGCTATTATGCGGACATCATCGCCGTCGACGGGAATCCACTGGCCGACATCAGTGTTCTGAAGCGGGTTCAATTCGTGATGAAAGACGGAGCCATTTACCGCAGATGATTACTTCTAATTCGGCGCGCAGAGGATTTCTGCGCTGGTTCTTGTTACTTCCAATCGTCGCTATTCAGCTTGCCGTACCGCTTCACACGGAGACGGTTCGCCCCCACACCTGGGCAATCGTCATCCACGGCGGCGCAGGTGTCATTGAACGAAAGACCATGGACGCCAAGACCGAAGCGGCGTACCGGGCCGCGATGGCGGCAGCGATTCGTCGTGGAGGCGATGTTCTGGACCGGGGTGGCTCCAGCATAGATGCGGTGGAAGCCGTGATTCGCCTGCTCGAAGACGATCCGCTCTTCAATGCGGGAAAAGGGGCAGTATTCACCGCGGACGGCCGCAATGAACTGGACGCTGCGATTATGGATGGATCGACGCTGAAGGCAGGCTCGATTGCCGGCGTTACTCGCACCAAGAATCCGATCACACTGGCACGCGCAGTAATGGAAAAATCGCCGCACGTTATGCTGATCGGTCCAGGCGCCGACTCCTTTGCCGAAGCGCAGGGCCTGGAAATGGTCGACTCAAGCTATTTCTTCACCGAGCGACGGTGGGATGGCCTGGTTAAACAGCTTAAGCAGGAGGGAAAGACAGTTCCT
>CAZZYN010000006.1:0-83168 GCA_964658265.1 uncultured Acetobacteraceae bacterium
GAACTTCATGGCTGCGGAAGTGGAAGTGGTTGGTTTGTTGAGTGAAGAAGAAGATATCGACTCTCTCGCCCAGGGCATCCTCCGCTGCCTGACCGACGAGGCTTTCTGGCATCGGTCGAGCGAAGCAGCGATCGCCCAGGTGGAACGCAACTTCGACCTAGCAGGGCAAACCCGCCGGCTGGAGGCCATCTACGAGGAGATCAGTGCCCCGGTGCTGGCATGATTTGGACGATGGCTGCGGAAGCCTGCTGACGGATGGTGCTTGCCGTCGGTCATTTCTGCAGCCTGAGGCGGATCTGGCTCCCGGGAGTTGGCGAGGAAGCGAATAACGGTCTTGCCGACGAGGTCATGACTCGAAAGTTATTAGTAAGCAAAACGGTTGCAAATTGTGGGGCAGGCAGTAGTATGAACGCAACCATCCAGAGTACATAAGGCGCAAAGCAGAATGAAAATCAGGAATTGTCTCTCGCTGCTCGTGGTCGCATGGATCGTTGCTGCTTCATCGCTGAGCCATGCGCAGGGGGTTGTCCGCACGGATGGCTCGTCGACCCGGGTCCAGGCGACCCAGATGCAGCCTGCGGATGCCGGTCCGCCTCCGGATCACACGACAGCGCCGGAACGCTACAGGATCGAGCCGGAAGACACGCTGATCATTTCCTTCGCGCTTTCCCCCGAACTGAATCAGACTGTCGCGGTCCGTCCTGACGGCTACGTGAGCATGTGGAGTGTGGGTGAAGTATTCGTGAAGGATCTGACCGTTCCTGAAGTGGCACAGGCGATCAGGAAGGCCTATTCCGGCACATTGCACGAGCCGATTGTGGATGTGGATCTCAAGGAGTTTCAGCGACCGGTCTTTTACGTCAGCGGCCAAGTGGGCAAGCCCGGCCAGTATGAACTTCGCTACAGGCTGTCGGTGATGCAGGCAATTGCGATTGGCGGCGGCCTGTCCCAGACAGCCAAGACGCAGGTAGTGCTGATGCATCGGGTGTCGAACGAGTGGGCAGAAGTGAAGGTACTGAACCTGCGCAAGGTCGTCCATGGCCAGGCGCTGTTGACAGACGCGATGGTTATGCCGGGGGACTTGATCTTTGTACCGGAAAAGATCATTGTCGGGTTCCGGAAGTATGTTCCGTATGGCCTTGGCCTCAGCTTCTCGCCGGCCAACAGCAACATCCTTTATTGAAGCAAAGCGGCGGCATGGTTTTGGATGCCTTCGGACAGGCAGTATCTGAGCGCGTGACATTGGGCCGAGGTGGCGTTCGTGGAAGGCACGGTGACAGGAGGCGGTATGAGCACAGCAGAAGCAGAGAAGGCCCGGGAAGAGCTGCCGGAACTGAATCTTCGCGAAATGGTGACTCCCATATTTCGCCAGCGGCGAGCCGTGATGGGAACGTTCATTGCTGCACTGCTGGGAGTGCTGGCGATCGCCCTGCTGTGGGCGCCGCACTACTACGTCGCGACCATGCAGGTGCTGGTCGAGCAGACGCGGGTTGATCCTGCGATCTCGCCCGGACAGAGCCTTCCGGCTGCTTCCCGCCAGATCAGTCTCGACCAGGTCAACTCCGAGATGACCCTGCTGCAGGGAACGGACATGCTGCGCAAGGTGGTCGATAGCTGCGGGCTGGCGAATTACGACGCGTCGTTTCGCGATCGATTCCGCAATGGGTCTGCCGAGCAGATTCGGGCGATCAAGCGCGAGGCAGCAGTCGTGCAGCTGGCAGGGCATTTAAAAGTAATGGTCGAGGCCGGGTCGGACGTCATCAATGTTAAGTATGGGCGCCTGGGCGAGCCTGAGATTCCGGCCTGCGTGTTGCAGCATTTAGGACAGCTTTATCTGGAAAAGCATGTGATGCTGCAGCGGCCCGGCGGATCGGCTGACTTCTTCAGCGTGGAGACGGCGAATTACCGGCAGCTGCTGGAACAGGCGGAGCAGAAGTTGGTCGAGTTTGGCCGTGCGGAAGGCGTCGCTGCTCCGGAGATCCTGCGCACCGATCTCGCGCAGCAGACTGCAACGGCAGAAGCCCAGCGGACCCAGGCCTTTCAGCTGGTGGCCACGGATACCCAGCGCATCAGCACGGAGAGGGGCCAGATGGCTGTTATCCCGCTGCGCGCACAGACAACAGAAACCACGCTCGATTCGACGCTACTGCTGCAGAATCTGAACTCAAACCTGGTGAATGCAAAAATTCGCAGATCCCAGCTGTTGCTTAAATACGAACCGTCGTATCCGCTGGTGAAGGAAGTCGACAGCGAAATTGCGCTCACCGAAGCCGCGGTTCAGACTGCGCAGAGTACCAGCTACACCAACCGGACCACGGACCGCGATCACGTCTATGAATTTCTTCGTGAAGATGTCGCGAAGACAGAAGCCGATCTCGCGACAGAACGGTCACTGATCAAAGCGCTGGGCGTCAGTATTGCTTCGCTGCAGAAAGAGATGGTCAGAATGGATGGCCTTTCAATCAATAAAGCAGCGCTGGAGCGGGATGCCAAGTCTGCGGAAGGCGACTACCTGTTGTACCAGAGCAAGCGGGAGCAGGCGCGGATTTCAGATGAACTGGATCGCAAGGGTGTCGCCAATGTGGCGATTGCCGTGCCTGCGGTCGTGCCGGTGCTGCATGCCTATCCGCCGTCCCGGATCCTGATGCTCGGCATACCGTTTGCCATGTTGCTTGCCATGACCGCTGCCTACCTGGCAGAGTACCTGGATCCTTCGCTTCGCACCCCTACAGAGGTGGCGGAAGCACTTGGCATCCCGGTACTGGCTGCTATTCCTCGCTGAGCGGCTCTATTCCCGCAGCTCAACGATGCAACGACCGGAGAGACCACAATGAAGACAAGACAGTCTGAACCATCGCAGCGCACCTCGGCCGGCCTGGACCTGCTGAATCTTGTGCAACGCATCTTCCTGGCGCCCGAGCCCTGTCACACGGTGACGTTCGCAGGAGTGGAAGCCGTGAACGGCAGCACCAGTATCAGTATGGAAACGGCCAGGGTCCTGGCTGCTGCTGTGCACCAGGACGTGCTGCTGATTGATGCTGACAGTGAAGTGCCGGTTGGACCCGTGCGGGTGTTCGGTAACGGAAACGGCTACGAAGAGCAGCGCGGCCTTTCGACTGCCATGGAGAGCGACGGTCCGATTCGCAGGTATACGCGGCAGGCGGATGAAGACAATCTGTACCTGATGCAGGCCGGTCCCCCGGCTGGACAGTTATTACAGGCCGGGGCGATGCGAGCTTTCCTGCAGCGTGCTCAGAAAGAGTTTCCCTTCGTCCTGATCCACTCACCTGCCCTCGCTCTTTCGTCTGACTGCGTTGCGCTGGGCCAGGCTGCCGATGGCGTGGTGCTGGTGATTGAGGCCAGCAGGACGCGTAAGGGCGTCGCCAAGCGGACGCTGCATGAACTGCAGGCGGCGGGCACCACGATCCTTGGCGCAGTGCTCAGCCGAACCATGCAGCCAATCCCAGCGTTTCTCTACGGCCGTCTCTAACGCTCCGGTGGCGGGACGATCATCCGGCTCCAGGCCTGCTATCGGAGGCGTTGCTGGAGGTCTCAGCAAAGGTTATGTCTTCTCCGTGAGCGGTGCCGTCAGGGCCAGGCTCTGGGCTGGCGAGACTGTTCAACTGTGCGGGATTGTTCCTGAGACAGACTTCGGTGTAGATGTCCTCGAGAATGGCAGTTTGCTGCTCCAGGTCGAAGAGGCGCAATGCGCGTTTGCGCCCGGCCAAGCTGAATTCGGCATGCAGATCCGGCCTCTGCAACAGCATCAGGATGTAATCCGCCAGCAGGCGAAAGTCCCGTTCCGGTGCGAGCATGCCTGTTTCGCCATGCGCGACTGCTTCCGGAATGCCGCCGCTGGCAAAGCTCACGACCGGCAGCCCGCATGCCTGGGCTTCTGCGAAGACCATGCCGAAGCCTTCGGCATCACCATCCGCGGCAGTCACACTCGGGACGCTGAAGACCGTCGCATTCTGCATCCACTCCCGAACGGCAGATGGCGTCTGTCGTCCTAGGAAAGCGAAACGGGTAAGTGATTCCTGGGCCTGCCGCTCGAGCCGCGCCCGCTCGACGCCATCGCCGATCACAATCAGTTCTACTTCCGGCAGCTTCTTCTGAACGAGGGCCATGGCACGAATGAGGTAGGAGCAGCCTTTTTTTTCTGTCAGCCGTCCGGTGAAGAGGACCCTGGCTGTGCGCGGCCGATAGGGAGGCCTGCAGAACCAGTTCGTATCCACTCCTATGTAGTGGACCAGGATGTTCTCCTCGGGAAATCCCTGTCGTACCATGCGCGACTTGATGAACCTGGAGACGGCAAAGAACTGCGCGACTGATTTTGCCATGCCTTCGCGCTCATACAGGTAGCGCCTGCCCTGCCGGCTTCTGCCCAGCGAGGCATCATCGTAGGTGGCGTCGTAGCCGTGATAGGTCACGAGCAGAGGGATATTGAGAGCGGACGCGATAGGAAGGGCCTGTGCTCCATCCGGACCAAAATGGGCATGAATCAGTTTTGGCTTGAGGCGGGCCAGCTCCTGTGTGCATGCCGCCGGTACACCCACCAGCGCCCAGCGAGCCTCCTGCCACAGACCTGCAATCCCGCCGCGGTTGGCGATCCAGCACGCATCTTCCGGCAGGTCCAGTCCATGCACATCCCGGATCCCCACGTAGTAGGCGAGGTAGCGCCGCATCGCTTCTGCCTGGTTGCGGATGAAGGTCTCGGAGTAGGGCAGCAGACGCGTCCGAAAGATGAGAGCCACTGGCTTTTCTGCATGCATGGTGCTGTTGTTCGCTCCTCAACGGGAGAAGGCGCGCCGGTGAGCTTCTATCTGCTGCCAGCGCGAGTTGCCGGGAGACCGAGACGAAACGTCGCGGCCTCCCAAATACCATGCCATCTTTAACAACAACCTTACATCTTGTAACAGACAATGAGCTAATATTCTCCTACGTCCCCCTAACACAAACGAGTCATACGGAACTACAGGAGCGCACCATGCCTGCATTGGATTTCAAGTTACGCTGCACAGCCACCGGCTTCGCCGTGCTGTGCATGCTTTTTTCCTTCGTGCGGCCAGTTGCAGGACAGGCGCCGGCTGCTTCCTTCGACGATGAATTTTCAGGCAGCAGTGTGGATGCCTCCAAATGGATGATTGAAAGCTATCCGGGACACGACCAGGGCACCTTTCGCGCGGATGCTGCTTTTTACAAGCCGGAGGCCATCCAGGTAAGCAACCAGCAGCTGCATATCAAAATGGAGAAGGTGCCGAGTGTCGACGCGAAGACCGGGAATGCCTATCCTCTGCGTTCCGGCCGGATGCAGACGAAGCAGAGTTTTCTCTTTGGCAAATTCGAGTTTCGAGCGAAGCTGCCGCGCGGCGCTGGTCTATGGCCTGCAATCTGGATGCGCACGCCGTATGGAGCCCCGTTTGATGGCGAGATCGATATTCTCGAAGGTCGCGGCAGCCATCCGAATGTGATCCAGAGCACGATGCATCCTTGGATTAACGGCGTCGAGCCGCGACAGTACTGTGCGTGGCTGATGATTGAGGCGACGCCGGATGATGCTGTGTACCACAAGCCTGGCTGTGACCGGCTCGACCAAGCTATTCATCTCAACTCCGACCTTGCCGCGGATTTCCACGTGTATACGATCGACTGGCTGCCTGGGAGCATTACCTGGTCGCTCGATGGGCAGCCGTATTACGTGGTCCGCGATAAGGTGCCGCAGGTTCCGATGACCGTGGTGCTGAGCATGGCATTCTCACACAATTGGGACGGGGGATCGCCGGCCACGACGCCTCTGCCGCAATCGCTCGACCTGAGCTACGTCCGCATTCATAGTCCTAATGCGGTAAGTGCAGCTGTTCAACACTAGGCGGGCCTGCTGTCAGGAAGGAGATGCTCCGCCTGCGCAGGCCTGAGAGGTGCGCAGGCCGCAGGGTTCAGCTGTCCCAGTGGACGCTTCCGCTGGTGCGCATCCACGCAGTGTCGGTGGAATGCAGGGCGGCATCAAATCGTTCGCTCAGTGCACGCTCATATTTCCAGCTGGTGTTGATCCCGCGGAAGTGGCGATAGTTCACCTGAGTGTTACCTGCGGGCCAGGACCACATGCCGCCAATGGCGTGAATTTTCCACTGCGCACGCGCTGGAAGGATCGCCGGCACGCCGGCCCACTTTGCGGCGCACAGGTTCTTCTTTACACGGCGCAGTTTTTTCCATTCATGCCGAATGAGCAGGGTGGTCTGGTAGTCGCGATGCCGGCTGTGCGCTGCATTCGGCAATGTTTCGCTGGTGCCGTCTGCGTGAATGGAAAGAATCCACTGGCCATGAAACCGGACATAGCCGCGATGGCTCTTCTCGGCCATCTGAAAGATGGTCTGATCGTCCCGGGTCATCACAAGCTCGTCGATATCGCAGCTGAGGATGGAGCGAGCCTGTTGCAAAAAGCGCCAGCGGGCATCTTCAAGCAGGCCAAACTGGCAGAAGTCCGAATCCCAGTATTTGCCATGGAAGCTTTGCGGCCCGAATTTGAATGGCCAGTCCACGACGCGTATAGCAGCAAAACCTTTCAAGGTGAGCAGGGCAGCAGCAAGTTCGGAGACGCTGTAATCGGTTGAGCCATTGTCGTAGAGCAGGATTGCGTCTGCTCCCTGCACATCGCGATGGAAGCGCGCCCAGTCGAGGATCCACTCCAGCCGGTTGTTCCGGTTGTGTGTCAGCAGTACGCGTTTGCCGGTGAAGGTGTCGCTCTCATTTGGCAGGGGTGCGATGAGGCGCGACTCCAATCCAGCATCGATTTTCAAGGCAGTCGTGCCTTGCGGCAGTTCGACCCATAGCTGTGCGTGGCGATCCAGGGTGCGGATCCGCGTTTTGCAGCGACTTCCTGAAGGCTCAGCCCGGACGCGGATCGCGGAGAGCGTGGGCGCGAGGTTCAGCAGGGGCGGCCCCAGCAGCAGCGCCTGCCGTCCGTCCGGCAACAGGAAGCAGTCATAGAAGAGGGTGGTCTTGTCGAAGGCAGCGTCGAAGCCTTCCTGCCGGAAGCGGACAGGTCGCGTCGAGACTCGAAGCAGCGAGGCACCCTCGGGGAGAATCCATGGCTGAGGCGAAGCTACAAGCGTGGATGGCGCGAACGCTGGATCGGGCGGCAGCTGTGTGACCTCGGTGCGTTGCATAGCTTCGGCGCGCCGCATAGGCTCAGGCCGCCTTTGCTGCTGGCGGGGCAGCCTGGTTCAGTACTGATAGCAGGGATGATCTCTGCTCTGCGTCCTGGCGGCACATGGCTGTGTACATCGAAACAAACGGGATCCAGAGCAGGGTATGTTCGCGAAAAAGATTGCTCTCGGTGAGATTCATCGTCAGGAACAGGCACAGAAAGACGAAGGCGAAGACGGTGAAGTCGGAGAGCGGGAGGGACTGGTCCAGTAATCGCCTGAGAGTCCGGAAGCAGTAGAGCAACAGCATCAGCAGGAACAGGATCATCCCGACGGCGCCGCAGTCGAGCAGCACATCCAGGTAACCATCATGGGCATGGGTTGCGGCCAGGCCGTGAGGCATCACCTGGCCTACCAGGCTCTGGCGCCAGAAGACTCCATAACCGTAGCCGAGCCATGGATGCTGCCGGATCGCATCGAGGGCAAAGGCCCAAATGGTAGTTCTTCCGGTGAGCGAGTCGTCTTTGCCCAGCACTGCGAACAATTGGCTGCGGTAGATTATCAACGCATCTGCCGCCAGCAGCAGGACTGGCAGCAGAGCCGCCCAGAGAGGAAGCGTTCTGCGACTCTTGACGCGCACCAGCTTGACGAAGGCAAACGCAACGATGACTGCGGCAAAACCCATCATGCCGGTGCCTGAACGGGAGAGCGCAAGCAGCGCCAGTGCTCCCCCCACTGCGGTCCAGCGCAGCCATCGCGTGTTGAAAGGCCTGCCGCCGGCAAAGAGCGCGATGGCCAGCACCATGTTTCTGCCGAGCGCATTCTTGTGCTGGAAGAGGCCCTTCCATTCACCGGCATGCGAGTCCGTGCTGATGCCATAGCTCGGCAGAACAATGACGATCAGGAAGGAGCCAATGATCGATACAAGCGAGACGGTCGCGTAGAGCTGAACCTGTTTTGCACGCGTGAGGCAGGCTCCGATCCAGACGGCGAAGAGTGTCGTAAATACAAAGATCAGGCTTCGGCGCAGGGTGACGTGCCGTTCAATCGACCACGCAGTGGAGGCGAGCAGCAGCAATCCAAGAAGCATGGGCAGCTTAGCCTGCTGCATACCCTGCCACATGCGGCGCCAGTTAGCTGCGGCCAGCAGCAGCGTCAGAGGGATGACGATGGTCTGCATGGCGATGGAGACCTGGGTCATCAGCGGATCGTGGCCGCCTTCGGCAGCTTCCGAAGGAGTAAGCAGGCCCATGTAAAAAATCATGATGATCAGGGCGATCGCTCCCTGCACTGAAATCCACGTGCTGGTGGCGTGCCCCTGATTGACCAGTCGTCGCATACTCATGGCGCCTCCTGCGCGGTGTTGCCGATCCGGAAAAGTGCTGCAGATGCCCTGCGGTTGTCCCGCCTCTTGAGCCATAACAGCAGGGACCAGTTCATGGCTGCGAGGCCGCCATCCGTGAGCAGGCTCGCCATGGCCGCGCCGGTCCAGGAGTAGCGGGGTATCAGGTAGAGGTTCATGCCGAGGTTGCCAAAAGCCGCAACGGCCTGCGCACCGAGACGATACTTCTGATGGCCCGCGCCCGCCATTGCATCCCCGGAGCCTACGTGCAGGCAGCGGAAGACGGGAATAAGGCAGAGCCAGCGCAGGGCATGGACACTCTGGCCGAAACCTTGGCCGACCAAGTGCGGCAGCAGCGGCGCACCCAGGAAGATGGCAACGGTGCTGACGCCGGCCAGTACCAGGGTGCGCTTGAGGATTCTGCGTGCAAGGGGTTCGGTTGCCGCCACACCGTGCACGCCCTCGCGAAAAAAGCGTGGGAACGCGGCGGACTGGATCGACATGATGGGCATGGTAGCGATGTTGATGACCCGGTAGGCCATGCTGTAGATACCATTTGCGACGACCATGCCGTAGTGGCCGAGCATGACCTTGTCGATATCGTTGTATGCCGAAGTCGTAGAACTGGAGACGGCGAAGACCAATCCTTCGCCCATGCGCCGCAGCAGCAGCGCAGGCCTGAAGCTCGGCCAGCCAAAGCGTACCGTGACGGTTGCCACTGCTGCAGTCACGGCCACCGCGGAGATGGCGAGCGAGGCAAAGGCCCACTGCCAGGCTGAAGCCTTATGCAGGAACAGCAGCATGCCGGCAGCCAGAAGGAGCCGCAGCAGGTTGGTGACCAGGTTGAGCGTCGCCGTGATGCGCATCTGCTCGAAGGCCTGGAAGACCTGGCTGGCGGCCGTGGTCAGTTGGCTGCAGAGGCAATCGCCGATGGCGAGGATGACGAGGATCGACGCTGCTTCTCCACCGATGAGCCAGCGCCCGGCGAAATGCAGTCCTGCGATGACCAGCAAACCGAAGACGATGGTCGAAAGGATGACGTTGCCCCAGTATTCGCGAAACTTTTCCGGCGCGGCGCTCACGTAGCGCAGCAGCAGCAGGCCGGATCCCATGGTGCTGTACTGGCTGACAAGGGCTACCAGCGCCGCGGCCCCGGCGAGGATGCCGTACTCCGAAGTGCCCAGCAGCCGCGCCAGCAGGATGAAATACAGTCCCTGCACGACAAAAGATGCACCCTGTCCAGCAAACATCCAGCCTGCATTGCGAGCCAGTTTGCTGGTCCGCAAAGAGGCCGCCTGGGCACCCAGCCATGCTTTCGTCCGGATGGCTTTCAAATGGCACTGACTGTGTTGCGATAGCGCTGCTGGATGATCTCCCAGGTAAAGTTTTTTCTGAAAGAGCGGAGTCCCTCTGCTGCCAGACGGCGGCGCGCCTCCGGGCTGGCGATGAGTTGCTTTAGGGCGTCGACGAGCTGCCCGATGGAGCCGCGTTCGACCAGCAGGCCGCCACCGTCCGCAAAGACTTCGCCAGAGCCGCCGCCGTGCGTGCCGATCACGGGCAGTGCAGAGGCAAAGGCCTCGACGTTGACCATGCCGAACGGCTCCTCCCAGATGACCGGGGCACAGAATATGTCTGCCTCGCGGAACATGGCTGCAAGCTCCTTGCCGCTGCAGTATGGGCGCATCTCTACGTTGGGAGGCGCCATCCGGTGCAGGCTGGTGATGTAAGGGGTCGTCCTGCTGCCGCCAAAGTGCGCTGCGCCTACCATGATTCCCTGGACGCGTATGCCGGCTTCACCCAGCATCCGCATGGCCTCGAGAAAGAGATGGCCCCCTTTTTCCTTGACCAGCCGGCTGGCAAACAGGACTTTCGGAACCTGCGGGGCTCCCCGATCCTGTGCCGGAGGATAGAACATTGCGTCATCTGCGCCGCCATTGAGTACCGTTGAGCGGGCGTGGGGGTAGAGCGCCAGGGCTTCGCGCTCAAGGAAGGCGCTTCCGAAGACGAAGTGGTCGATTGCGGCCTTCTGCATACGAGCCACGGGCTGGTTCGTCAGGTGCGAGTTATGCAGATGCAGAACCACGGCACCGCCTGCTCGATGCACGTAGGGGGCAAGAATCGCTGCATAGTCCGGACGATTGTGGACCCATAGCAGGTCCCCTTTGCCGACCCTGCGGATTGTCGGCAGCAGTACTGCCTTGATGGCCTGCGCGTGCAGATGGTAAGGCAGATGCGCGGCATACCAGCGGACTTTTTCGTATTTTGAGAATCGATCTATCGGCACAACACGCTCAGGAGCAAAGCCCCAGCTGTCATCGGCGGACGGGCACAGAATCACCGATTCGGCATTGTGCTTCAGGACATTGGCAGTCCATCGCGAGATAGCTCCGCCGCGAAAATCCGAGAATGGCTCTGTTTCTGACATCAGGTGATATACCGTCCGTGCCACGCTCTGTCGCTCCCGGCCGTTCTATAGCCACAAATCCTGTTGGTCGAACAGCCGTCGTTTCATTGTTGAGGTGAACGGGACGGCGACGCTATGCCGGCCTGGCTGGGTGCTTTACGCGGATAACGTAACTGACACGCCTTCTAAACCTGGAGAGCAACCGTCTATGCAGGATGCAGGGCAGTGTTCCACTACACTTCGCGTGGCAGCTCCTCAGTGTGTACCTGTGGGCTGAGGAGGCGCCGCAGCTTTCCACGAACCGTGGGGCGGAAGACGCTGTTCCCAAGGAAGAGCAGGCAATCCATCAGGCGAGGCCGGCCGCGCAGAAACATCTGGCGCAGCAGGAATGGCAAGGCCTCGCGCATGCATCCCTGGGCCGAGGCTTCGCCGATCAACTGGGTCGCGATAAAACCTGCAAAGGCCCGCCTGGTGAGCAGTGCCTGCACCCCGAGCAGCCATTGCCACGAACGCTCCCAGTCGAGACGGCGCACGATACTGTTGCGCGGTTCACCGAGGTACCAGACGGCCAGGGGGTCGCCGACAAAAAGGATTCTGCAACCCGGAATGGCCGCGGTCCGCACATACCAGTCGGTGTCCTGGTGCTTTTTGAGGCCAGAGCTGAATGGCTGGCGCAACATAAGCTCCCGCGAGACAACGAGCATGGAGGTCTGCAGCTGGCCTTCGCCGCGGAAGAGCGAACGGCGGTTGAAGAGGTATTCGCACAAGGGCTCGCCGGGTGCCGGGTGTCGTCGCGGCCAGACATAATCATGATTCGGATAGCGGCCAATGACTTTGCAGGCAATGACCGAGAGGGTATCGCCTGCGTTGTCAGCCAGATCCATCTGCCGTTGAATCTTGGTGGGGAACCACTCGTCGTCATCATCCAGAAATGCGATCCATGTGCCGAGTGCTTTGGTAACGCCCGCGTTGCGAGCATCCGAGCCGCCCACCGGATCGGTCAGCGCGAGCAGGCGTACTCGTGAGTCGCCAAGTTCGCGGAGATACTTCTCTGTCTCGAGGTCAAGACCATCGACGACGACCACGATTTCGATGGGCTGGTAGGTCTGTCCCCGAGCACTGTTCAATGCGCGTTGCAGCAGGCCAAGGCGGTGTCGTGTGGGGATCACTACTGAAACCAGTGTATTCAGCATAGCGGTCGGAACTCCTCTGGCTGGCTTCCGACTTCAGCATACCGGCCACCATGACGGACACGGATGTTTCCCAATATCTCATCCGTTATATTGCGATTTAAACCAAAGTAATGGGAATAAGAAATAGAGACTGCGACATTCACTATGTCTGTAGTATTCCTTTGTTTAACCCCAGTCACATACAAATTTATAAGTAATCGGAATAAATGCACACCATGGCAATGTCTCAGTTTGCCTGTACTGGCCTTCCTGTGCCGGCCTGGTCTGTTGGATTGCCAGCGATCCGGCTGAGTCTTTATTTCTGGCGAATGTATGCCCGGGCGGAGTCACGGCGGAAAAGGTAAGCATTTGCGCCAGAGCGACGGACATAGTTGCGGCTGGCGAAGTTGCTGCTCTCGACATTAGCCGATGTTTAACAAGCGCAGGCTCGTAAATATTTATTTGAATTTTCCAATTTGCGTTTTGGGGAAGTAGCCAAAGAAGTGTCTCGAAGCGCTGCCGGCAGCCTGCGCATAGGCGAATGCATCCGGCGATGACGGTACCTGACCCTCCAATTCTTTGAGGTCTCTAATGTTCACCTTCGGAATGCCGATACAGAAAGCACTACCGGTTCGAGGTGATGGTGTGATCAATCGTTTCTTGCAACATTTTCAGAATCAGTCCGAGCCTGGCCGCGGCGGGCTGGCACTTTCCCCGACTTCAACGGGCAATCCTTCATCAGTACGGCAGCCGGCAGTGAGTGCTTCTGCCTCCCGGCAGCGGATGGTCGCCATTGCCACGGCAGTATTGCTGGCAGGGTGCACGTCACAACATTCGCAGGCGCAGCTTCATGCCGGACTGCCCGGTGCCAGCCTTTTGTTTGCAGCCGGGAATGCTGCTGTCGCTCCTTTGGTGCTGACTGCCTACAACATGGACGGCATTAACGCGGGAACTGCCCGGCTGGGCCGCAGTGTCACGATCCTGCCCAGTGCTGCCGGGTATACCAACCCGACCTTTACATGGAGTTTGAGTGGTGCCGGCACCCTGAGCAGCAGCGGCGTGTACACAGCGCCGGCGGCGCTCCCAGCAAACAGTACGGTCACGGTTACCGCCACTATGGTTGGAAAACCGACCCTGACCAAGTCTTACAGTATGACGCTGATCTATGCGGTGCCCACGATTCGCTGGGCGACGCCGACATTGCTGGTCGTGGGCCACATCAATGCGGTAACGGTTACTGGCTATGATTTCACCGCGGCGACCACGATCCTGGTGGCCGGCAAAGCAGTTCCGACGGTCTTCCAGGCGCCGAATGTGGTGGTGGCGCAGGTCGTTGTAGCGTCCACTGCGACGCAGCCGCTGGTGATTGTCGCGAGTAATCCCACGCCTGGCGGGGGAGCGAGCGCGCCCTACTCGATTGCCACGCATCTTCCCCAGCTGTTATTGACCGAATACAGCGTGGATGGCATCAATTCGGCAACGGCGCGCCTGGGTCGCAGCGTCAGCCTGGTGCCCAGTCTTCCCGGAGCGGTCAGCCCTGTGTACACATGGAGCGTGCAGGGGCCCGGCAGTATCAGTAGTGCCGGCGTTTACACGGCGCCTGCCATCATGCCGGATTCCCCGACTGTCCGCATCACGGCGACGCTGGTATCAAACCAGGCAGTCGTTGCAACTTCACAGCTGACCCTGATCTATGCCGTGCCAACTGTTCGATGGCTGACACCCTCACAGCTGCTAAGCGGGAAGACCAATACGGTCAGTATCACGGGCTATGACTTTACGCCGGCCACGACGATCCTGGTGGGCGGCCAGCCAGTAGCAAGCACGTACCAGTCACCCGGCGTCATGCTGGCACAGATCCCGGTAGGCCCTGTGGCGCTGAACTCCCTGGCGGTGGTGGCCCAGAATCCGCAACCCGGTGGTGGCTTGAGCGCGGCAGCAACGGCGACGGTATTGCCATTGACGATTCAACTCAGTTCCTACAACCAGAAGGGTCTGACGCCTGCGGCTGTGCCGCTGGGTCAGTCAGTGCAGTATCTTGCCTCGATCGTTGGCTCCGGCAACCCGGCACAAGCCTGGAGCTTTGCGTGGTCGGTTCAGGGAGGCGGGACTATCTCGGCCAGCGGTCTCTACCAGGCTCCAACAGCGATGCCGGCAAATACTGCGGTAGTGATTACTGCGACTCTTTCGACAGATAGTGCTGTCACGGTTCACTCCAGTCTTTCCCTGCTACACCCGTTGCCGGTAGTCAATGATTCGTTGCCGCTCCAGGTAGCAGCGGGCAAGCCGACGATCGTCACTTTCCTGGGCGAGGGCTTTGAGCCCGGCACCCAGCTGTCGTTGAACGGCACGCCGCTGACTGCTGTGTATGTCTCGCCCAACTCGATGACGGCGAGTGTCAGCGTCGCTGCAGATGCTACCGGCACACTTTCCATCCGCGCTCAGAACACGGCTCCAGGTGGAGGCCTCAGCAGTCCATTCGCATTGCCGGTTGCAAACACATCGATTGTCACGGCAACGATCGGCGATCAGCCAGGCCTGACGGTACCGGGTGATTTCGTCGGCTTTTCTCATGAGTGGGGGGACGCGCAGGGCTTCCTGGGCTGGTCGGCAGTGGGCACCAACGCCATCTATCGGCAGCTGTTGAGTAACCTCGCCAATCCGGGCTGGCCATTCCTGGTCCGCATTGGCGGCGGATCAACGGACAGTTCAGTAGAACCAGTGGCCACGACGGTGACAGCATTCGCGGAGCTTGCCAATGCGCTGCCGGTGAAGTTTTCTCTTGGCGTCAATCTAGGTTCGAACAATCTGCAACTAGCGAAAGACCAGTCTGCCTTCTTTGCGGCGCAGATGCCTTCCGGCTCTCTCCGCAGTATCGAGTTTGGCAACGAACCGGACATGTACGGGAGCGTGGGCTTTCGCGCCTCCAGTTACAGTGCGGCCAGCTATGCTGCTGATCTGAACACGTGGAAGGCCGGGATTGTTCCGCTTCTGCCATCCTCCACGCGACTCATGGCACCTTCCTTCGCCTCGGTCTGGTTCATGCAACAGAATCTTCCGCTGATCGAACAGCAGCAATCTGCAAGCATCGGGATCGTCAGCCAGCACTTTTATGCGCTGCACCAGAGTGCCACAACCTACATCGCGCCGGACACGTTGTTGCAGGCTTCTGTTTCTACCAGTCATGTCCCAGCTTTAGCTGCCGCAGCTGTCACGGCGCACGGCTATCAGCAGTCATTCCGCATCGGAGAGCTGAATTCGGTCGATAATGGCGGTCTGGCCGGGGTCAGCAATACCTTCAGTGCTGCGTTATGGTCGATCGACACCATGTTCGAGTATGCGAATGCTGGTATCGATGGAGTGAACTGGCATGGAACCAGTAACTGCAACTACTGTGCTTTCAGCTTTAATGTGCAGACCCTTGCCGGTAAACGTCTGTATACACTGCAGCAGGTGAACCCGCTTTATTACGGCCTGCTCTTCTTCCACCAGGCTACCGCGAACGGAGCCAGGCTTCTGCCGGTGACGCTGGCCGCGAGCCCGAACATCAAGGTATGGGCGACGATCGACCAGGCAGGGACGACCCACGTAGCCATCCTGAACAAGGACGAGTCCTACTCGGGTACGATCGCTATCCATCTTCCGGGACATCCCCAGGCATCCGTCTCCCGCCTGGTGGCACCCGGCTACCAGGCTGTGGCCGGTGTTTCAATCGGCGGACAGAGCTTTGACGGCAGCATGGACGGTAAGCTCATCGGCACCCCGCTGGTTGAGCTTGCAGACCCATCCAACGGAACCTATTCCATTACTATGCAGCCGGTCAGTGCAGTACTGCTGACAATTCCTGCGCAATAACTTTAGCTTCTCCCATAACAGGAAAGGGGTCCCGGAGGTGGGGACCCCTTTCCCCTTTGCAGGCGACGCAGATCTCCCGGAAATCGGGGCTGGTGGTGACAGGAGTTATTGCTTCCTAATAATTATCGTTCTTTCGAAGAGTGGCCTAAGAACAGCGACCCAGAGCGACGATACGCTTAGCTTAGTTTGCCGCATCAGGCATATTCGTAGAAACTGGAGATGGCTTTTGGTTTATTTACTAGTTACGAATCAGTAACTGCCCTGAGCGCAATTTCATATTGCTGCAAAACTTTTTGGCCGTGGCAATTCGGCGAAAGTGTCGCGAGATCAAGTCAGTGACTTCAAGATCATTGCTGTTAAAGATTCAAAGCATTTTTGTTGGTCGGTGATGCGAAGCTTCTAAGTTTTTTTAGTATTATCCTGCAACAGTCAATAGAGCATTCGCCGATCGTTGTCGCGGTCCGGCCCTCCCGGTTTGCTCTGGAACGTTAGCCAGCCTGAGGCGGAGGGATCGTGGGAGAGCAAGATCTAACTGGACAGACGATGCTGATTGCAGAGCGCCGTCAACATCTTCTTGCCCTGGTACAGCGCGAGGGTCGTGTACTGACGGGAGACGTGGCCGCACAGCTTGGCATCTCCCGCATCACGATCCGGAAAGATCTGGAATTTCTGCAGGACCAGGGCCTGCTGCGCCGGACACATGGCGGTGCTCTTGCGCTGCCGATGAAAGGCTGGTCGGACTTAACGCTGTCGGACCGCGAAAAGATGCATGTGCCAGAGAAGCAGCGCATCGCTGCGGCTGCTGTTCAATATGTTTCCGATGGCCAGTCGCTCATTCTTGACTCCGGCAGCACCACGCATGCGGTGGCAAGGGCCCTGCGGCACCTGGCGCGACTGACAGTAATCACCAACGGCGTGAAGATTGCCGCGGAACTCAGCAGCACTGATTTCGAAGTGATCCTGACGGGCGGTGCGCTGCATCGGAACTCTTTTTCGCTGGTGGGTCCGCTGGCTGAAGAGGTGCTGCGCAGTATGCGTGCCGATGTGCTGTTCCTGGGGGCCGACGGCCTGGATGTGGAAATGGGCGTCAGTGCCTGTGACGTTCTCGAGTCACGTGTTGGCCGCGCGATGGTTGATGCGGCAAAGACTGTGATTGTCGTGGTCGACTCCAGCAAATTCGGCAAGCAGAGTCTTGCATCCGTGCTGCCCCTGTCGGAGATCGACCTGGTCATTACCGACATCGATCTGGACCGGCACTACCTCGAAGTGCTTCGCAGCGGCGGTTTGACTGTCAACCTGGTTTGAGCCAGGGTTGTGACTGGCGAGGTTCTGCAGGAGCGGCCCACCAACGTGGCATCAGCGGGCTGGAAGCAGCTCCATCACTCGTACTTCAAAGGGCCTGAGTGAAATGCGGGTGGGCCGGCCGGCATCTGCAGTAAACGCCTGCATCGATAGTCCGGCCACCACGTGTCCCTGGAACTGCCTGCCTGCATCCGGAGGCAGCTCGAATGCCGTCCCGGCATCGAGAGAAAAGGTCTGTGCATGATCTGCCGGGTTGCGCAGTACGACGATGCCCTTGGCCGGGGACCATGCGGCCCAGCCATACACCGCGAGCTTTGCCGGATCACCGCCAAGCCAGTGTACGTCGCGCAACGTGGCCTGGTTGGCGCGCGACCAGTTGGCGGCAGTCGCCAGTGTGTCCCAGTCTGCTTTGCCGAGCAGGGACGGCGTGACGTACATCTCCTGCAGCTGGGTGCCGCTGCCGAAGTAGCTCCAGACTTCGCTGCTGAAGTCGTGGCCGGAATCGGTCTCAAGATGCTCGACCTGCTTTGCCCAGAGAATGCCGTGCAGCATGAGCGAGTTGAGTGGATACAACGGGCCCGCCTGGACGATGTTTTTATACGTGGTCGCATCGCGATAAGTGATCCACTTTTGCCGCCAGGTACCGACACCGGCGAAGTCATTATCTTCGCCGCCACGCCAGGTCGAATCCGCATAGCGCAGCCAGAAGGGTGAGGGCGTGGTGCCTGTGGTGAGGTTGACGAAGAGGCCGGGCTCTTCCTGCCGCAGGCGGGTGATGAGGGAGATTGCTGCCTCGAAGTCGCTGTCGAAAACGCTGCCGTTAAAGACGTGATCGGCATTGCCGGTGCCATCAAATTTGAACTGGTTCACGCCGTATTTCCGGATCATGTCGAGACAGCGCTGTTCGAAGGCTGCGAAATAGCGCGGCCCTGATAATGCGTAACCGTCATCAATGATTTCGTAGCCTGCGGATTTGCCGTAGGCGATGCGCTCCTTCTTTTCCTGGGAGTAGCCGCCCCAGGGTGAGAGCCAGACCCCGACGCCGGCTTTGTATTTGGCCGCAGCGGCGCGAGCGTTGGTGAAGCCGTCCGGAAAGCCGCTGTCAAAGCCCCAGAGGGTGTGGGTATCGTCCCATCCATCGTCAAATAGAAAAGAGCTCAGCTGGACACCACGTTTGACGGTCAACTCTTCGCCAAAGGCATGGATACGATCGAGTGCACCTGCTTCGCCAAAGCGTTGTCCGAAGCCGAGGTCGTACCACGAGTTGTAGTGGAGGAAGGGTGCGTACGGCCTTGGCCGCTCCCGTTCGATGTAGGCCAGGAAGTCGCGCCGCATCTGGCCCGGCGCTGCGACGCCGATGACGGACGAGTATTGAACACTGGTTCCGGCACGCAGAGGAAGGATGCGCTGGATGGAGGCATGCACCATGCCGTGCTCAACCTGCGCGTGCGAGAGAGGATGCTCGAAACCGAAGTAGGCATTGCCTGCAACGATAGGGGATCCGGCCACGGTGCCGATTACCCGCGCGTCGGTGCTGACAAAGTCCAGCAGTGCTACTTCAGAGGCGGGAACATCCGCGGCGGCTGCCTTGAGGGTCAGGGTCTGGCGAAGGTAGTGGGCGTTCGTCGGCTGCACCAGGCACCAGGTGGCATCGAGGTGGCCAGCGGTTGCGGCCAGGGCAAAGCAAAGCTGCTTTCCGGCTGAGCGAGCTGTGCCCGCGATCGGGAGGGTTTTTGGAGCACCGTTCAGGACGAAATCGCTTGCCTTCAGCAGCGAACCATCACGCATCCGGATGGTGAAGGCTTCCGGCAGCTCTGCAACGACTGCGCCGCTACTGCTTTTCAGTACTACGCTGCCCAGGTGCCGCTGCTTCACTGCCACGGATGCGGTCAGCGTCGAGTTACCAAGCACCTGGCTGGTCTGCGCATCAGTAGGGTTGAGGATCGCGGCGCAGGAGGCCAGGCTCAGCAAAATCGGCACAATGATTCTTCGCATACATACCCCGGGCTCGGTGCGGGCTGACGGATCGCTGCCGTGGACGGCAACGTTTGCTGCGCACTTAAAATGAAGGAGGCCGTGGCAGCTCAACTCTGGTCGACGGCTTCCTGTGCAAGGGTATACCGGCAGGCCATCACTCTCTATTTACGAGCAAGGAAGAAGTACTGAACGCTTATGACGAAGCCGCTTCCCGAACCAGAGAATACTGCGTCGCCCGCCGACAAGTTTGTATCCATGGTCACTGCGCGGGCCGAGGTTGATCTGCGCCTGAGCGCATTCGAGCCGAGGGCGATGCTGAGAGCGCCGGAGCATTTACCGTTGCGGCCGCTTGCGGAGGATCCGGCTTTCCGGGCTATCGATGCGCATAATCATCTTGATTCGACGGAGCCGCGCGACGTTCTCGCCATTATGGATGCATGCGGGATTGAGCGCACGCTGAACATTACGATGAAGACCGGCGACGCTGCCATCGCGATCCTGAAAAAATTTCAGGCAGCGGATGGGGATCGATTCGCGACGATGGCCTGGATGGACTGGACCGGGATCGACAGCCCGAGCTTCTGGCCGCAGCTGACCAGCCAGTTCGAACGCATGGTCGAGGCCGGCGCATGCGGCCTGAAGCTGTGGAAAGACCTGGGCCTGCGGCTTCGCGATCACACGGGAGCGCTGCTGCATATCGATGACGAGCGGCTTGCGCCGCTGTTTGAGAAAGCTGCCGAGCTGAATGTACCGATCATGTTTCACACGGCGGACCCGGATGCATTCTTCCAGCCGATTGACCGATTCAACGAGCGCTACGAAGAACTGGCGGCGCATCCGGACTGGGCTTTTCTTGACGCAGAGCTTTCCAAGCCGGAGTTGCTTGCACAGCGCGACCGAGTCTTTGCACGCCATCCCGGCACGCGCTTTGTCGCGGCGCATCTTGCGGAATCCGGTGAGCAGCTCGACCGCGTTGCGGCGATGCTGGAAGCTCATCCCAACGTGTGTGTCGACATGAGTGCGCGGGTGGCCGAACTGGGCAGGCAGCCTTATCGTGCGCGTGATCTGTTTGTGCGCTTTGCCGATCGCATTCTCTTTGGCGCCGACCTGCTGCCGGACATTGATATGTACCGCCAGCACTATCGCTTCTTCGAGACCTACGATGAATACATTGACTACCCGTCACATGCGTCGCGCCAGGGCCGCTGGCAGGTGTACGGCATTGGACTGCCGCGCGAAGTGCTCATCCCGCTTTACCGCACCAACGCACAGCGCGTCTATGGCTGGAGATGAATTCCCGGGGACACTTTGGGCACGCCCCCAGGGTATCTAGATTTTGTATGCGTCTCCGGATAGCATCGCGCATAGTTTCCGGGCTCGTGCACGCGAGGATCTAGAACCCATTTTCAAAAAATCTCATGATGGCGGTACTCCCGGCGAAGCAGCGCCTGCATGGCTGGTGCTGCTGCTGACAGCGGTCTTCTGCGGCCTCTTCGCACGGCTGTGGCATCGGCCGTACGGGCTGGTGTGGCTGGAAGATCTGCCTGTGTATGCCTCGGCCATCCAAGCCTTCCTGCGCGGGGGCGATCCCTATGCGGTCAATCACTTTGGTCTGCACTTCGTCTATCCGCCACTGGTGCTGTATCCGGCAGGCTGGTGTGCACGGCTTCTTCCCGTGCATGTAACGCGGCTGCTATTTGTCGGCATACACCTGGCGGCGGTCCTTGCCTTGCCTTATGTCCTGGCGCGCTGGTACGTTCGCGCACGATGGTGGGGACGCTATCTCCCGCTGCTGGTGCTGGTTGCCGAACCGGGCTTTGCAGGATTTCGCGCGCTATTCAGTGCAAACATCGCGCCTGCGCTGTACCTTGCGGCGTGGATCGCAGCGCTTCCCGGGGTGCGGCACAATCGGTGGCGATGGTTTTATGGCGTCGTCATCCTCGCCGCCCTGGTGAAAGTCACATTCCTGGTCCTGCTGCTGCTGCCGCTGCTCGCCGGCAGACAGCAATGGCTGCGCAGTGTGGCTGCGGGTGCGATAGTCGCCGGGGCAAGTCTTCTGGAACAGCGCTCGCTGCCGGTACTGTTCGCTGGCTACAAGGCGGCGCTGGTGCAGCAGGTTTCTGTGCAACAGCTTTATGGCTACGGCATTTTCGGTTTTGCTGCACGCCTCGAACATCACGTGCACGGGATTGTGAGCGCATTCGCTTTCGGCGTGCATGCCGTCGTTGTGCTGCTGATGATCGCGGTGCTCCTGCTTTTGCGGCGCCGGCACCACTTTCAACCGGGACCACTATTCACGGGCGAGGCTTCACCGGTCGCCAGCCTCTGGCTCGGCCTGTTGATCATTACGGTCATCCTGGCTAATCCGCGGATCCTGCACTACGACATCTACATCCCACTCTTCGCTGCCTTCGCCATCATCGCGCTTGCATGCGGGCTTGACCGATGGAAGCTGGCTGCGCTGGCCGTAGCGCTGCATCTGCCCTCGTTCCTGGTCATACTCGGCGTGCGATCCTGGGCTCTGCAGCAGGCGTGGCAACTGGGAGTGGTGCTGTGCGCCTTTGCAGTGGGAGCGTGGACGCTCTGGCGGGTAGCTCCTTCGCCGACTTCTGCCGAACTTAGAATTGTCGCCGATCGCAGCCGCGAAGAAGCAGCTCTACCCGCAGTCTCGGCCTAGAGCGCTTGCAGTTTTTGCACGAACCCTGTCCAATCACTTTCGCCATAGAAATTTCGTGAAGGCGGATTCTACGTGATGCTGTCTGCTCCTGCCCCGGTACTCTCCCGCCGTCCCTCTGCTGCCATTGCGTTCGCGTCGATGCTCGCGCTGCTTGCCAGCACTGCACTTCCCGCACAAACCAACAGCCTCGCGCCCACGCCCGAAACCAGCATGCAGCTGCGCAACCTGATTGGCGATACTGTGCTGAATGGGCAGGCCTATGAATATGATCGTCAGCTTGCGGACACCATCGGCCCGAGACTGACGGGCTCTGCCAATTACATGCGCGCCGCCGAGTGGGCGCAGGAGAAGTTCAAGTCGCTTGGCCTTTCTAACGTGCATACAGAAGACTGGGTAATTCCTGCAACCTGGGAGCCGGAAGGCGCAGCAGCCGGGCACATCACCAGTCCTGTGAATCACCTGCTGCATATCTATTCCATCGGCTGGAGCCCCTCTACGCCGAAGCAGGGAGTGAGCGGCCAGGTGGTGTACGTGCCCAGCATTGTGCCTGCTGAGCTCGACAAGCAGAAAGACAAGCTGAAGGGCTCCATCGTGCTGCTGGATGAGGCAAGTTTCGGCGAGAAGCCGCGCTTCGATCAGATCCTGGTGGCGATCGATCGCATGCGCTCATTCGGCATCACGGCGATTCTCAGCCCGGGCGGCCCGAATGGTACCGAGACTCTGACTTCGCTGAATTTTTCGGGCACGATCGATCCAACCCCGGAGGCACAAATCGGCCTGGAAGATGCCTCGCTGATCAAGCGGCTGCTCGATCATGGTCCGGTGTCGGTCGAGTTCAGCTTCACGAACAAGATTCGCAAGGACGTCAAGGTTCCTAACGTCGTTGCCGAACTGCCGGGCACGGACCTTGCCAGTGAAGTGGTCATTATCGGCGCACATCTTGACTCGTGGCAGCCCGGTACAGGCGCACAGGATAACGGCACCGGCGTTGCAAGTGTGCTGGAGGCAGCCCGCGCGATCAAGGCGCTGAATCATCCGCCACGGCGCACTATCCGCTTCGTATTGTTCGGTGGAGAGGAGGAGGGATTGCTGGGCTCGACGGCCTACGCGCGTGCACATCTAGCTGAGATTCCGAAGATCGATACCATCCTGATTACAGACACGGGCGCGCAGCCCGCGAAGGGCTGGTACCTGATGGGACGCGATGATGCGAAGGACGCCGTGGCCTCACTCAAGCCAGTGCTGAGCGGGCTTGGCGCGGATGCGACCAGCTCCGACACCGAGTTTATTTTTGAGACAGACCACGCTGCCATGGACGTACTGGGTGTGCCGACACTGGTGTTGTGGAACGATACCGACAAATACTTCACACTGCACCACAAGGCGTCCGACACGTTCGACAGTATTGTGCAGAAGGACCTGACGCAGGGTGCTGCCGTAACCGCAGTGACAGCCTATGCGATTGCGAACGCGAACGCGCCGCTTGGCAAACACCTGAGCCCGGATGAAGTGCAGGCCATGCTGAAGAAGGCCGGCAACCTGGAGGAATACGAGTTCCTGAAGAAGGCGAATTCACTGCCGTAGCTTGTGGCTGCGCATGCTATCGAAGCGGCCTGCGGCATGGCGAGGTGCGGTGGAGTTCGTTACTTCTTC
This sequence comes from uncultured Acetobacteraceae bacterium, assembly GCA_964658265.1. Lineage (GTDB taxonomy): Bacteria > Acidobacteriota > Terriglobia > Terriglobales > Acidobacteriaceae. The sequence goes on from CAZZYN010000006.1 coordinate 23,528, forward strand.
GTCTTTACTCCGTGCCGAAAGGGCGCAGTGGAAGAGATGGTTACCTGGAGAGCGTGGTTCGTCTCACCGACGATCCCGTTGCCGGCCGGCATGGCCTGGTAGAGGTAGCCGATCTCCAGCTGTAGGTCTTTCTTGACGTCCCAGCCGATGGCTCCGTAGGTCCTGTTTTGGTCGAGTGCCTGTGAGCCGCCGTGAGGACCGAAGTTCACGAAGACTTCGTTGTAGACCGAGGCGTAATCCGGAAGAGCCCCGGACGTTTTCCAGCGGAAGGGCACATCGGCGGTCAGCCGGTAGCGTGCGCGCTCGGCAAACTCCCACGCGGTGGTGCCGACATCGATGGTCGAAGTGCCTTCGAAACGTTGTTCGGCGCGGAAGCGATGGGCCAGCTTTACTGCCTGCTCACCGTGGCCGAGCAGACGGTGGGTGACTTTGAATTCCTCGAGGATGCGGTGTTCGGGCTGGGGGCCAGTGGTGGTTGGCTCGCCCAGGCTGGCGCCTTCGAAGGGATAGTCGCGCAGGTAGGTGTAGGCGAGCATTGCGGTCAGGCCGTGCCCGAATGCATAGTAGACGCCGGGCCTTACCAGCAGCTGCTCCCAGCGCTGGCCCAGGTCTTCGCGCCGGTATTGCCCTTCAAGGTGGATACCCCATGCCGGGGTCAGGGCGTGGTCGCCAAAGTACATATACCAGGCCGACCGCTCGGCACCGCCGCTGGGCAGCGCTGCCTGTGCCCGCGCTGCAGGAAAGAACGCGAAGATCCCCCAGGCGAGCACCAGTACAGCAGGCAGGCGTGCAGAAACATGGCGGAGGAGACTGGTGCGGCCGAACGAAACTGGAGCAGTCATCCAGCATGAGATGTAAGCCTGATCCAGACGGTGTCGACGAGAACGCGTCCCCGGGGCGGTCGAGTCAGCGGCGGGTGTTGACTACGGCGCAGGATTGGCGGGGCAGGCTGTTCGTTGGCAGAGGCGGCAGCTATAATCGAATCATCAGGATGCCGGTATCCGCCTACAGATCGACCCTTTCCTTCAAGCTCAAAGCAGCAGCCCGCAAAGCTCGCGAGCTTGGGATTGTGGGCCATGCCCTCGCCTCGACACATCATCCTGTCATGGCGCAGATTGTGCCCATGCGTCGATGCAATCTTTCCTGCGCCTACTGTAATGAGTATGACGAAGTGTCGAAGCCGGTTGCGCTCGAGGAAATGTATCGGCGGATCGATGATCTCGGCCGCCTGGGTACCAGCATCATCACGATTTCAGGCGGCGAGCCGCTGCTGCATCCCGAGCTCGATGACATCATCCGGCGCATCCGCAAGGTCGGATCGCTTGCCGGCATGATCACGAACGGCTACCTGCTGGTGCCGGAGCGGATTCAGAGATTGAATGCTGCCGGGCTCGATCACATGCAGATTTCGATCGACAATGTGCAGCCGGACGAGATTTCGAAGAAAAGCCTGAAGGTGCTGGATCGCAAGCTGCAGAATCTCTCGGAGAATGCTGATTTCCACGTGAATATCAACTCCGTGGTGGGCGGCGGAATCAAGAATCCGATTGACGCGCTGGTGATCGGTCGCCGGGCCCTGGAGCTTGGCTTTACCTCGACAATCGGGATTATTCACGATGGCAGCGGGCAGTTGAAGCCGCTGGTCGATGAAGAGCGGCGTGTGTATTACGAGATGGTCAACCTGGAGAAGAAGAACTACTCCCGATTCAACCATTTCCAGGAGGCCATTGCCAACGGCAAGCCGAATGACTGGCGCTGCCGGGCCGGGTCGCGGTACCTGTATATCTGTGAGAACGGGCTGGTGCATTACTGCTCGCAGCAACGGGGCTTTCCGGGTACGCCACTGTCGCAGTATATGCAGGCGGACCTGGACCGCGAGTTTCGTTCGGAGAAGGGCTGCGCGCCTAACTGTACTGTGTCGTGTGTTCACCAGATTTCGTACATCGATCACTGGCGGGCGCCGCAGACGCGTCATGCAGATCCGGGGCTGCCGCTGCAAACAGATGACGCCAGTCATGACTCAGCACTGGTAAATATCCAGCTGTAGCCAACCCTCCGGGCCTGTTTACCCTCACAACTGCAACGGCACGTTACCACTCATTACTCAGAAGCCTTCGCCAAGTTACGGTAGTGGTCTAGCATTCTGCCACTTAAGCTGTATTGTGAATGCATGCGGTGGTTCTTCTTGAACTGCCTGAAACTGCAGCCTTTCGGGGGAGGGGCTTCTGAGTCAGGTGGCTAAAGAAGAATCGCCGCGACTGACAACACGGCTCCTGTTGCAAGGCCGCTTTAGAGAACGCAGCGCCGGGCTCCAGGCCATGAGACAAGCTGAAGGAAAGGGCTCCGAATGAATCCATTGCAGCTTGCCAGCGCACTAGAGCAGACCCGCTCCATTCCCCTCGAACAGATCGCTTCCGTCGCCATGGACTACAAGCGACAGCTGGCCGTAGTGCAGCTTCACTCAGGCACCGAGGTTCAGATGGAAGCCAGCGGCTACCCCGAGTTGATCGAGAAGCTTACAGAACTGTATTCAGGACGCTACGTAGCCTAAGTACAACATGGCGCCAAATGTTCACGCCCACTCCTGATGGAGTGGGCTTTGTGCTTTCTGGACTGTGCGGTCATCGGCACCCTGTCCTGCATAGCTCGGCTTACTTGGAGAAATGCGGATGCCGCGTTTGGTTAAGGCTGCAATGGGTCGCTTCAGTCCCGCTTGACGCCCCGCAGTTCCACCACGGCCAGGCCCTGTGCCGGGACGCTCACGTGGACTGATCCATCCTGCGCTGGTAGATATTCCGGCAGGCTTTTCGCACCCACTTTCTGCAGCGCGGCAACCTGTTCCCTGGTCGGGAACTGTGGGCTGCCCATCGCTTTCCAGGCATCGAGAGTATTGCCGTGCTGGCCGTCGGCGCGCCAGATTACTGCAGATTCGGCCTTGCTGCCCTTCAAAGAAACGTTGAACTCCCTGGCCGGCGCCGTCACTCCCGGCTCCACGAGGTTCCACAAGGCCACGATCAGCGAGCCGTCCCCGCGCCTGGTGACCAGCGCATCGGTTGATGGATTGGGCAGCCGCGTGGTTCCAAGTTCATGCAGGATGGAGAATGCATTTAATGCCGGTTTCGGGATTTCGTCCTCCGCCACCAGTCCGTAACCTCCGTAGAACGGCGTCTTGACGACACCCTGCTCTTCAAACACATCGGAGAACGACCAGTAGGACATCATGGCGGTCATGCCGTCGCACTCGCGGATGGTGTTGGCCATCCATGGTCCGATATAGGTCGAGTCGGTGATCTCCTGCTGGTTCATGTAGGTTGCGTTGAACTCGCTCCAGATCAGCGGCATCTGCGGGCGAGCCGAGTGCACGATCTGTTCATGCACATGCTTGACGGCTTCGCACACCATTCCGTGCGGAGGAATTGTCTGCGGTTTGCCGAAGACGTCCTGCGCGGTGTCGTTGCCATACACGTGCGTCGACACAAAATCGAGTGGCACATTCTGAGCCGTGGCGTGGGCGATGATCGCGTCCACCCATGCTGCCTGGGCGGTTGCGGGACCACCGACGCGCAGGCGCGGGCTGACTGCTTTCACGGCACGGGCGGCGTGATCGTATAGCTCGAAATAGGTCGACTGGGCCGGGCGGCCGGTCCAGAAATCGATATTGGGTTCATTCCAGACCTCGAAGTACCAGCTTGCTACTTCATCAAGGCCATAGCGATCGACGAGGTGCTGCGTGAAGGCCTGCACCAGGGCGCCCCACTTGTTGTAATCGGCCGGCGGCGCGACGATCTGCTTATACCAGAAGGCGTGGTAATCCAGCCGCGAAGCCATTTTCTTCGGGGTAAAGCTCAGCTCGACGAAGGGCTTGACGCCATTCTCCAGCAGGCCGTCATAGATGTGGTCCACGTAGGACCAGTTGTACAGCGGCTTGCCGTCTTTATCTTCATCGTAGACGCCGACTTCGTCGTGGAAGATGGCGTGAAAGCGGACGTACTTGAAGTCGGTGGCGCTTCGTACGGTGACCAGGTCGTGGCGGTAGTCTTCGCGCAGCGACAGGATGGCGCGGCCAGAGCCGAACATCTGCTCCCAGAAATGCGGAAACGCTCTGCCCGGAGCGGTTGTATCCACGGTGATGGTCTCTATTGCCGAAGCGGGTGTCTCTGAACCGGCGAGCGAGGCAGCAGGCATCAGAGCTGCCAGGGCGAGCAACGCGGGGAAACGAAAAATGGGCATGATCCTCCTCTGGCATCCACTGTAACGCCAGCATGGGCATGAATCAGGCAGATGCATCGACCATTCAGATGCACCGGGCGATCACCAGACAAGGCGAGCCCGGCAGTCTGCCGGGCTCTCAGGGCGTTTTGGGTTGTGGCTCGGCTAAGAAGCCCGGCCGACGCGCTGGGCTGCTTCTGCCGGGGTTAACTGCTTGGCGTAGACCTTCTTGGCCAGCCCGATCTTTTTGAGGAAGAGGATGCCCCACCAGTTGAAGTCAACTTCATACCAGGCCATCCCGTGTTTGGCAGAAACCGGGTGCGCATGGTGGTTGTTGTGCCAGCCTTCGCCACCCGTCAGCAATGCTACCCACCAGTTATTAGTGGAGTCGTCCTTGACCGACCAGCGGCGCGATCCGAACATGTGGGTTGCTGAATTGACCAGCCAGGTCGCATGCCAGCCGCAGACGACGCGAAGGAATACACCCCACAGGACAAAGCTTGCGGCACGTTTCATGCCGCCCAGGGCATAGCCGCTTGCCAGCAGGCCGGCGGCGAGCACGAATATCGGCAGCCAGTGGTATTTGCTGAGCCAGCGGTAGTAGCTGTCCTTCATCAGGTCCGGAGCATAGCGTTTCAGCAGAGGACTGTGATTGCTGAGATTGCCGTTGGTGATCCAGCCCAGGTGCGACCACCAGGCGCCCTCGCGCGGGGAGTGCGGATCGCCCGGTTTGTCAGTGTATTGATGGTGCAGGCGATGGACGGCCACCCAGTAGATTGGTCCACCCTGCAGGGCAAGTGTTGCGCCCGTGGTCAGGCAGTACTCCAGCCACTTGGGGACGGCATAGCCGCGATGGGTCAGCAGGCGATGGTAAGCCATGGCGATGCCGCCGTTCTGCGCAATGATCCAGAACACCACTGTGGTGACCAGCGCCTGCCAGGAGAAGAAAAACAGTGCAGCGACTGCACCGGCGTGGAAGAACAGGAGGAAGATGGCGAAGGTCCAGTCCAGCGAGCCGGCGGCTGTCTCGTGGAGGATCAGTTCTTTATCTTTATCCGGTGCGGAATATAGAGGCGCCGAAGCGGTAGGGTCGATGATCGTGGTTGCCATAAGGGGTGTCCAAGGAAAGGCTATATGTGATCTTCCTGCCCCAGGTCACTCCGGCCTGTAAGAGTTTGGTAACAGCGCCGACTTTCCTATAGCAGTGCAATTTTATCCCGCTTCGGCCTCCTGTTTTAAGGTCCGGCTATACGCAGGTGGCTGGAGCTCAGAAGCGGGCTACCAGCCAGACACCGGCAATCATGAGGCCACAGCCGAGTGTGCGCATCGGGGTGAGGGCATGCTGCTGAAAGCCGACCCATCCATAGTGATCGAGCAGGGCCGAGACGACGACGGACGCGGTAATTGTCAGGCCCGTGAAAACGCCGGAACCCAGCTTCTGTGCCAGCATCAGTCCGGCCATGGTCGAGGCAATACTGACCAAGCCGCCCGGCCATGCCCATGCACTCGCTTCTCCCGCTCGCGATGCAGGGAATGCCTGCCTCAACACCAGTTGCAAAAGTAGTAATCCGCCGAAGCCCGTGGCGTAGACGGTCAGCCCGGCCCAAAGCGGTGATGCCAGTTGTTTGTTCAATTGTGCATTCATACCGGACTGCAGCGGATTGGCTGCGCCCGCTGCCAGCGCAACCACAAAGAATAACCAGGACATGGAAAAGCCTCGTTCCTTCGGATGCAGGTTTGCGGCCGCGCCGGATTCTGCCTGTGCGTGCCGGAAATGCTGCAGAATGTGGATCAGGCAGCGAACCGAGGCTTCTTTGTTGCCCGCCGGCGCCCGCGACAGCAATGTAGGACTAACGTTGTCGCATATCAGGTACACTGGTAACAGCATGTTGCGACTCACCAAAAAAGCGGACTACGGACTGATGGCTTTGAAGTTTCTGGCCGAGCATCCGGGACTGGCTTCGCAGAGTGCGAAGGACATAGCGGACGCCTACGGAATTCCGGCACAGCTGCTGGCCAAGATCCTGCAGCGGCTGACCAAGGTAGGCCTGCTTCGGTCGCATGCGGGCATCAACGGCGGCTACTCGCTGACCCGGCGCCCAGCAGATATCAGTGCTTTTGAAGTGATACACGCAATCGACGGACCTTTGTTTATCACTTCCTGCGATAACGGCCTGAGGCAATGCGACCTGAACGACAGCTGCACCATCAAAGAGCCATTACGCAAAGTTAACGACAGTATTTCGGATGTTTTGAAGGCATTGAGTATTGCCGATATGTGTGACTCGGAGCAGGCTCTTCATCGCCATGCGATGGGTATGCCGACCGGGCAGCATACGACCCTGATCACCCTGAACCGATAATGCCCGCGGCCGGTGAGCCCCGGGACGGATCAAAAGATTGAAGTAGATGTACACGAGCCAGGAGATACAACGATGAGCACTATCGCCACTGAATTAAATAGCGCCGAGGCCACCTCGTTCAACGGCGCAGCCATCCACAGCAATGTCCAGGCGCCGAAGGACATTAAGCTGCCGATCTACATGGACAACCATGCCACGTCGCAGATGGATCCCCGCGTCCTCGAGGCCATGCTGCCTTACTTTACGGACGTGTACGGAAATGCCGCCAGCCGCAATCATTCCTTCGGCTGGACAGCCGAGCAGGGTGTGGATGTGGCTCGGGAACAGGTGGCGAGGCTGATTGGCGCCACGGCGAAGGAGATCATCTTCACCTCCGGCGCCACCGAAAGCAATAATCTAGCAATCAAGGGTATTGCCGAGATGTACCGCGAGCGCGGCAATCACATCATTACCCAGGCGACCGAGCACAAGGCTGTTCTTGATACCTGCAAACGCCTGGAGAAGTCCGGCTACAAGGTGACGTATCTTGCCGTGAAGGATAACGGCCTGATCGATCTCGACGAGCTGAAGGCGGCCATGACCGACCAGACCATCCTGGTGTCGATCATGTTTGCGAACAACGAAATTGGCGTGGTGCAGCCAGTGGCTGAGATCGGCAAGCTGTGCCATGAGAAGAATGTGATCTTCCACACGGATGGCGTGCAGGCTGTTGGTAAGATCCCGGTCGATGTGCAGGCCATGAATATCGACCTGTTGTCACTGACTGCGCACAAGATCTACGGTCCGAAGGGTGTGGGCGCGCTGTATGTTCGCCGCCGTAATCCGCGGGTGCAGATTTCCGAGCAGATCAATGGCGGCGGACACGAGCGCGGCATGCGTTCGGGCACACTCAACGTGCCGGGTATCGTCGGACTGGGCAAGGCCTGCGACATTGCGCGTGAAGAGATGCCGACCGAGGCCGAGCGTCTGGGACGTCTGCGCGATCGCTTGAAGGCAAAGCTTGAGTCGCAGCTCGACTACATCCACGTCAACGGCACCATGGAGCATCACCTTCCGGGCAATCTCAATATGAGCTTCGTGTACGTGGAAGGCGAATCGCTGCTGATGGGCATCAACGATATTGCGGTTTCGAGTGGATCGGCATGCACCTCGGCAACACTGGAGCCATCCTATGTATTGAAGGCGCTCGGGCTGGGCGATGATGTGGCTCACAGCTCGATCCGCTTCGGGCTTGGCCGCTTCAACACGGAAGCCGAAGTGGATTATGTCGCCGACAAGATCATCGATGTGGTGCAGAAGCTGCGCGAGCTTTCGCCGTTGTACGAGATGGTGAAAGAAGGCATTGATATCTCGAAGATCGAGTGGCAGGCTCACTGAGCCTAGTCCACGACGAAGAGCAGTTTTGAATTGCAGGAACAGTAGTTTTAGAAACGCCGGAGGAATACATGGCATACAGTGATAAGGTCATCGACCACTACAACAATCCCCGCAACGTAGGTCAGCTCGACAAGTCCAGCAGCGAAGTCGGCACTGGATTGGTTGGCGCACCAGAGTGCGGAGACGTCATGCGTCTGCAAATCAAGGTCAACCCGGCGACGCAGGTCATTGAAGAAGCCAAGTTCAAGACCTTTGGCTGCGGTTCTGCCATTGCCTCGTCGTCGCTTGCGACGGAGTGGGTGAAGGGCAAGACGATCGAAGAAGCTATGTCGATCACCAATACGGATATCGTCAAGGAACTGGCGCTGCCGCCGGTGAAGATTCACTGCTCCGTGCTTGCAGAGGATGCGATCCGCGCAGCAATCGGCGACTGGAAGAAGAAGAACAACGTGGCAGAAACTGCGGGCGTTGAAACCGCCGTTGCTGCGCACTAAGTAGTTCCGGATTAGCGGCGACTGGCGGGCATATAGCCACTCGCCGCTACCTGGATTCAGCAAAACAGGTCTTCTCTCGAATTGCACATGACTCAGCTCACATCCATCTCGCCCGCAGGATCGGCCGCTCAGGAGCCAGCGACTGCTGCGTCTGAAACCAGTGCTGCAAATTCCAAGATCCAGGGCGTGCAGGTGACGGACAAAGCCGTTCGTCGCATCCGCACTGCCATGGCGAAGGAAGGCATCGCTCCCGACCAAGGTGGTCTGCGGCTTGGTATCCAGGGCGGCGGGTGCTCAGGTTTGTCTTACAACATTCGCTTCGATACGCAGCCGCGCGAGCGGGATCGCGTGTATACGTTTGACGATGTGCGGGTTTTCGTCGATCCCAAGTCGTTCTTATATCTGAATGGCATGATCCTCGACTACGAAGAGACGCTGATGCGCCAGGGCTTCAATTTCATCAACCCGAATTCGAAGAAGTCCTGCGGCTGCGGCTCCTCTTTCTCCGGCTAGGTACTGGCCAAAAAGACAGGCGCTTAGCGCTTATCCCCCGATGGTCGAATTTGTTTTCCTGACGGAGAGGCGTTCCGTGCTTTGATGTCGGCGCTGCGACAAATGTTAATGAATTCTATGCAGACTCAAGAGCAGAGCATGACCGATCCTGGCAAAACCGCTGATTATTTCAGTGTCTTTGACCTTCCGCGTAAGTTGACTGTCGATGTGCCGGCGCTTGAGAAGCAGTTTTACAGACTCAGCCGCAAGCTGCATCCGGACCTGCATGCGCAGGCTGGACCGGATGAGCAGACCGCTATTCTGGCGCAAAGTTCGCAGTTGAATGATGCGTACCGGACACTGAAGCATCCGGTCGCGCGCGTGGATTATCTGCTGACCCTTACCGGCGCGCGCATCAGCGAGAACGATGCCAGCAAAAAGCCGGATGCTCCGCGTGTTCCTGCCGATCTGCTTGAAGAAGTCTTCGAGTTGAACATGCAGCTGGAAGAGATGCGGGCCAATAAGAAGATGGGCGAAGACGATACACAGCTTCGCGCGGATCTCGAGAAGGCGCAGGCACAATTTAGTAGCCAGCTTGCTGCTGTCGATCAGGATTTGGAACATGCCGGTTCTGCGTGGGACCAGGCGCTCGATCAGCAGGACGAAGTCGGCAAAGCTGCCATACTCAAAGACCTTGCCGCACTCCTTGACCGGCGAAACTATCTGCGTAACCTGGTTCGTGACGTGACTGAGACACTCGAAGCAGCCTGATTCAGAAGAAAGTTCCCATGCCTGAAGACATAAAAAACCTGGACATCTCGCCTGCTGCGAAAAGCCCGGCTGCTGCGGGCCCGGTGGTGGGCATCGACCTCGGCACCACCAACTCGCTGATTGCTTTCATGCAGGGCGACATACCGGTTGTGATCCCGGGTGAGGATGGCTCAAGCCTGGTTCCTTCGGTCGTCGCTATACCTGCAAACGAGCCGGGGCAAAAGACACGCGATCGCATAAGTGTCGGCAATGCGGCACGCACATCGCTGCTTACGGCGCCGGATCGCGCCATCTATTCGGTCAAGCGGTTGATGGGACGCGGCCTCGAAGATGTGACGGAAGAACTGAAGCTTTTTCCGTTCAAGCTGGCGTCGGACATACAGCCTGGCGAAGTGCTGCGCATCCTGCTGGGCGGCACGGAATATACGCCGCCCGAGATCTCTGCATACATCCTGCGGCAGCTCAAGCGAAATGCGGAGCGCTACTTCGGTACGCCAGTCACACAGGCTGTCATTACAGTGCCGGCATACTTCAACGATGCGCAGCGACAGGCCACCAAGGATGCTGGCCGCATGGCCGGACTAGAAGTTCTGCGCCTGGTCAACGAGCCTACTGCAGCGGCCCTAGCGTACGGACTCGATCGCAAGAAGGAAGGCATCGTCGCAGTCTACGACCTGGGCGGAGGCACCTTTGATATTTCCATCCTCAAGCTGCACGATGGCATCTTTGAGGTAATTGCAACCAACGGTGATACACATCTCGGTGGGGACGATATCGACAACCTGCTGATTGCCGTTGCGATCGATGACATTCACGGCGAACATAACCTCGACCTGCGCACGCCTTCTGCTACCAATGCTGAAACGATCCAAGCCCTGCGTAAGGCTGTCATTGATGCGAAGATCCTGCTCTCGACAAGTGAATCTGCTGCGATCGATGTCGCCCTGCCGAGCAGCGAACGATACCAGCGGCTCATCACACGCGAGCAGTACGAGCAGCTGATTGCGCCGGTGATCGCACGCACGATCGGTCCCTGCAAAGCGGCAATTAAAGATGCCGGCATCGATCCTTCGGCGATCGATGAAGTGGTGATGGTTGGCGGGTCGACGCGCATTCCAAAAGTCCGGGCACTGGTCGACGAACTGTTTCAGTTGACACCGCGCGGGAAGTCTCCGCACATCGAACTCAATCCTGATGAAGTCGTAGCGCTCGGTGCCGCGGTGCAGGCCAATATTCTTGGCGGCGGCTCGGCTGCGACCGAAGACATGCTGCTGCTGGACGTCACGCCGCTTTCGCTCGGCATTGAAGCACTGGGCGGCGTGGTGGCGAAAATCATTCAGCGTAATTCCACGATCCCGGCATCGGCGACCGAGCACTTTACGACCGGTGTCGATGGCCAGACGAACGTCGCCATCCATGTTCTGCAGGGAGAGAGGGAGCTCGCAAAGGACTGCCGCTCGCTCGCGCGCTTCGACCTTAAAGGCATTCCGCCGATGACGGCCGGCCTGCCCCGCATTGAAGTGAAATTTCTCATCGATGCGAATGGGCTGCTGCATGTTTCTGCGTCCGAACAGCGATCCGGCAAGCAGTCCGAGATCGAAGTGAAGCCGACCTACGGGCTTACAGATGACCAGGTCGAATCAATGATTCTTGAGTCATTCGATTATGCCGAGCAGGACTTTGCTGAACGGCAGCTTATCGAAGCGCGGAATGAAGCAGCGACCATTCTGGATGCGGTGACGAAGGCTCACACTCATGCAGCGTGGCAGCAGCTTACCGATGCCGAACGCGCCACTATTGATGAGGCTCATGCGCAGCTTACTGCCATCGCGGAGGGGAGCGATCTCGATGCGATCCGCGCTGCCACCGCCAAGCTCGACAAGGCGACGACGCGTTTTGCGGAGATCATGATGGATACAGCCGTGACCAGCGCCATCGGCGGACAGACCATGAACCAGGCCAGCGACAGCATGGATGCCAGTATGGGCAATGCGCCGACTGCACCACATCCCTTCGCTCCCGCAGATTTCAAGTAAAGCGGAAGCCGTAAACTATAGCCAGAGCGAGACACAACTGCATGCCACAAGAACAGAAGCCCGTTGATCTATCTAAGCCACCCGCAGACAATATCGTTCGCGTGACCTTCGAACCCGAAAACCGTACCGTTGAGTTTGAGTACGGCACGATGCCGTATGACCATCATGGCAAGCCGATGTCTTTTCTGGATGTCGCCGAAAATTACGAGATTTTCCTGGACCACGCGTGCGGCGGCGTTTGTGCGTGCACCACATGCCACCTGTATGTAAAGCAGGGCGCGAATAACCTTACAGAAGCTGACGATGACGAGATGGACCGGGTCGATCTTTCGCCGGGTCTGCAGTTAAACTCGCGCCTCGGCTGCCAGGCAGTGATCAAGGGTCCCGGTACGTACGTCGTTGAGATTCCTGCATGGAACAAGAATTATGTGCAGGAAGGCAAGCCTCTCACGGCTGAACAGATTGCTGCGCGCGACGCGATCGACATTGCTGAAAAGACAGTCAAGAACGACTAGGCACAGGAGCTTGATCATATGCCCAAAGAGATCATGTGGACCGATGCGGAAGAACTCGGCATCCAGTTGCAGGAAAAGTTTCCCGACATCGATCCACTGAAGGTGCGATTCACGGATCTGCACAAGTACGTTGTTGAGCTTAAAGGCTTCGCGGATGATCCGGCGAAGTCGAATGAGAGCCGCCTTGAGGCCATCCAGATGGCCTGGTATGAAGAAGTCCAGGAAGCCGGCAAGTAGAGCCCCGGGCCGCGTTCGCGCTCAATGCCATCCAATGAAGAAAGAGTATCCGCAGCATCCGGATGTTCCGTACCGCGGTCCTTGTGGCTCAGCGGTGCGGCACCTGTCGATCGCGTTTCTCTTCTTCCACACGCTCGCGGGATTCGCTTTCCAGGGCAATAAGTCGCAGGGTGCGAACGGGGCTGAGTTCAACGCTATCCGGACGCAGTCGCTGTCTGCCGCATCGGGCACCATCAGCGGTATGCTTACGGCAGCTGTTACGAATGGTGTGATCAATGCAGCGATGTATCCGGGAGCGACCATTGATGCACGTGTGGCCGCGGCCATCGCTGCGAATTGTGCTGCTCTTATTCCCAATGTAATCGGGCCGGGCTGCACGATTGTGATTCCGCAGGGCAGCTATACCTATAGTTCTGCGATTGTGCTTCCGGCAATCCGGAATGTCACGCTGATCGGGACCGGCGCTTATCTCAATTACAAGGGAAGCGGCTATGCGATCGAAGTAGCGCCGGGTGCGGATCATTTCTTTGTCAACGGCATTGATCTGAATGGCAATCCATCGGCCAAGGGCGGCATCGCGATTGGTCGCGGGATCCAAGGTGCATATCTGTCCGATATCCGCGTGCACAACTTTGCGAATGGCGACGGGATTATCAATTACGGGGCCAACGTCGGCCTGTGGCTGCGTATCCAGTCCAGCAACAACGAGTTCGGCGTCCATCTCACGGGTTCACCCGGCTTCGCTTCGAACGCGATTCATATCGTCGGCTCGATCCTGACAAATAATCGTCGGTGGGGTTATATCAGTGGTGATGTGACACAGTTTCCGGTGGGCTGGTATGGCGGCCCGCACGGTGCGGCCATCATGACGCCCGGTGTCAGTTCGCCAGAGTTTAACAACTCGGTGACGGACTCTGATCTTGAAGGCAACAACAGCAGCCATGGCAGCGGGGCGATACTTTCCGCGTTGACGGTGTCCGAAAGTTTTGATCGGAACTACTTCGAGGGCACGCCGGGAAATGAAATCGTGTTTGGCCAATATGGTGCACCCGATAAAGAATATGCCCGTCTCTACAAAGTTGCCGGTCCGCAGGGCGGGACCGCAGTCTCGCCGAAAGCGCAGGATAACTACTTCACTCCTGCTGGCGGGACCTCGGTATACCTGAATGCTGTAGTCGGCGCAGTGGTTACGGGGAATGGAATGGCGACGATTGCGAATGTGTCAGACGCCTGCTTTGTATCCGTGAACACTGCGCTTCGCGCCTTCGTCAACAACAACACCATCACTGCCCGCAGTATGTTCTGCCAGGGCGGCATGCCCGAAAGTGCAGACGCATTCGCCATACACGTTGGCCCGTCGCTCTTTGACAATGCAATAGCAACTGCCGCGAGTACAGTGTACCTCGGCGCCGACGGCAATCCTGCAGGAGCGACGGGCGCCAGGATGATTCGTTTCGACAACACTGGACCGCCGACGCCCGCGAATCCGTCGAATGCCACGACCAGCAATACGCGCTGCACGCCCGCGTGGTCGCTGGGATCGATGTGGATTGATGCCTCTACGGGCAACTGGTGGCAATGCCTGGCCGACTCGCAGCTCCCCGTGCCAGTGAAGGATGGGCAAGGCACCTGGGTCAGGAAGTAAAGGCTGGCAAACCGGGGCGGCCCGGATGCGAGTGGAGCGCCAGGCTCTGTTTGACTCACTAACGAGTCCGGCGCGTAAGCGGATTTATAGAGCGCATGACATTCATGAAAGTCGTTTAAGTGGTTACCAGAATGGTGAGTCCGCGGTTACTTTGCGGCGCGCTAACCAGTACATCCTAGGGAAGGCAGGTTGGGGCGAGCACGATTGCCGATTGCCTCTGCCACCGCATCCGCACAACGTCGTGCACGGAGAAAGTTTGCTTTACCGCAGCACAGATCAGCAACGCACGTTCCAACCATATTCTGGAGACCCGCATGAAGCAGGAAGATACAAACATCGCAACTGGCCGTCGTTCATTTCTTAAAGGTGCTGGTATGACCGGCCTGGGCATCGCCGGAGCTGCCATGATCGGCAGCAAGCTGGGCAGCAGCAACACCCCGAAGGTAGAAGCGGCCGCTTACAGCGATCTCGACATCCTCAACTTCGCACTCAATCTTGAGTACCTGGAAGCAGAGTTTTACGCGGTTTCTACGTATGGCGCGACCCTGGTGCAGCTGGGTGTCATCACCTCTGCTGATGAGACGGGTCCCACCACTGGCGGCAACCGGGTTCCGAACTTCTCGTCTTCGTGGGAAGCGACGCTGGCCACTGCTCTGCGCACGGATGAGATCAACCACGTTGTGTACCTCCGCAAGGCGCTTGGCTCGCACGCTGCCAAGAAGCCGGCCATCAACCTCAACGCGCTTGGCTACGGCTTTTCGAGCGTAAACAGCTGGTTGAAGCTGGCACGCCAGTTTGAAGATGTCGGCATCAGCGCATACCTGGGCGCGGCTCCTCTCATCAGCAGCAGCGCGTACCTTGCAGCTGCCGGCGCAATCCTGGCCACGGAAGCACAGCACTCGGGTGCGATCCGGATGTCCTGCATCCAGAACGGTGTTGCCAGCCCTGCAGTGGATTCGATCGATGTGCCGCCGACAGCCAAGGCTGTCTTCGCTGTCGACAGCAGTTCGCTCAGCAAGCCCCGCACCACCTCGCAGGTCCTCAATGTTGTTTACGGTGGCGGCCACTGCGCAGGCGGCTTCTACCCGAACGGCATGAACGGCACCATCGTCTGCCAGTCATAAGCACTGAACTACGATTGAAAACGGGGGCGCTCGCTAGAGCGTCCCCATTTTTTTTCGTCCTGGGAATCAGATCACCAGCCGAAAACCCCGCGATACAGATGACAGCCATCCGGATAGACAGTGACCACGTCGAAACGCACACTTTCCGGCGGTGGTTCCACCAGTTTTAGATAAAGGCTTCCCAGCCGGCGAAGCACCTGCCGCTTGTCTTCATCGACAGCCGACTCGGCACTCGGTCCTTCACGATCGCCGCGTGTCTTCACTTCGACGAAGCACAGCGCGTTGCCCTCCCACGCCACCAGGTCAAGATCGCCACGCTGCCGGATATTTTTCCAGCGCCGGGCGACGATCGCGTAGCTATTCCGCCTGAGTTCAAAGAGTGCTGCCACTTCGCCCTGCTCTCCGGCGACAAGATGAGCAGCCCGCGTGGGAACTCGTCCGCGCTCAAGAGCGCAACGCTGCATGGCATTCAACGAACGCTCGAGCAGCCGAAGCGCGATCAAGCCCGGCCTTAACATAGGCACAGTGTGCATTGCCGGGCGGCGGGCTGCTACGGTACGCCAGTCTCGTGTCGATCCAGCTATTACCCGCCATGCCTACTCCCGCAGCTATGCGGCTGTAAGACTCCCTGCCACAACCGCAGCTCCTTGGCCTGCGGATGGTCCTCGACACGGCTGGTTCCAGCCCCTGTGGCTGTGCCAAAGATCATTGTTGCCCGCTGTGTTTCCTTGTATGCGGGCCAGCCGGGCAGCCCGTTCGCGGTCGGAGTTTCTCCGCGGATGAACGCAGCCCATGCAGCGTGCATCTGCTGTGCCAGCGCGGCCTCTGCATCAGCATTCGGGATCTGCGTGCGGGGATGTTCCCATACCATCGGAACCTCGATGGAGTGGTAGGCCTCTCCTTCAAGCTTGCCGCTGGTCTCAGCGAACTCTGTCTCATACACAAACGCTGTGCCGCCACCGCGCACATGGGCTTCTGCCACTCGCATCGACGGCACCCAGTACTCTTCAGCAGTGACGGCCCGGACGCGCCGCTGCTGCACGGTCAGCTCTGGATAGACCTGCGCATATCGACGGTAGATCTCATCGAACCTGGCTGTACCCATGTTGCCCAGGTCAGCAGCGCGCGCATCATGCTCGGGATGCGGACCAATGAAGAATGCACTCTCTTCGCGATTGGTGCCGATCAAAAGACGTTTTCCACGGGTGGACCCCGCGGCGATGGTTTCGACTGGCGGACGCGGT
Organism: uncultured Acetobacteraceae bacterium; assembly: GCA_964658265.1. Taxonomy (GTDB): domain Bacteria; phylum Acidobacteriota; class Terriglobia; order Terriglobales; family Acidobacteriaceae. Next base: position 40,035 of record CAZZYN010000006.1, read on the forward strand.
ATCAGGCGGCCATCGATTTCTGCGCGCAAGGGAAAATGCTGAGGCCAACCGTTAATAAAGCGCTCCTGCACCTCAATCAGCAGTGATCCATCTGCTGTCTTGAGACTCGCGAGTGTATTTCCGGCTGTCCTGGTCCAGGCATCGCCGAAGCCCTTTGCAATCGCAGTACTATTCAGCTGCGGCCAGATCCGCTCGGCACCGCCGCTTTCCGAGATCATCTGGTGGAAGAGGTCCTTCGCTGCCGGAATGCCCATGAGGATGTCTGTCAGCTTCGCTCCCGCGGACTGGCCGCCGACCGTCACACGGCCGGGATCGCCCCCGAACGCCGCCACATTCTCCTTCACCCAGGTGAGTGCCATCATCAGGTCGCCCAGCGCATTGTTGGCTGTGCCGGCATACGGTTCACCCAGCAGCGGCTCAAAATCGAGAAAGCCAAAGACGCCCAGGCGATAGGCAACCGTGATGCATACGATCCCGGCCTGCGCGAAGCCGCTGCCGTCATAAATGGCCTCGAAGGCGTGGCCGCCGGTGAAGCCGCCACCGTGGATCCAGACAAAGACCGGCAGCCCAGACGCTGGGGTGGCGCTGGCCGGTGCCCATAGATTGAGGTAGAGGCAGTCTTCACTATGGGTTACATCATGCTGGCCGGTCTGCATCGGGGCAGCAGCGAAGTGTGTGGCCTCCCGTTCGCCGGTCCATGGCCGGGCTTTCTGCGCGGGTAGAAAGCGGGCCGGCCCGACGGGAGGCTCGGCAAAGGCCACGCCGCGAAAGACCTGGGTCCCGGCCTCATGCGCGCCGACGAGGATGCCGCCGGGCGTCTTCACCCTGGCTGCCCGGCCATCGGCTGCCGCCTGTTGAAGAGCAGTTTCGCCCGGAAGTACGCCCGCGCACATGGCCAGGGAGCCGTTCAGCAGGAAGCTTCTTCGCGTCCACTCAGCACCATTCATTGATAGACATCCCCTGTTATCTTTGTGATTGCAGCTTTGACCTGGTCGGCCAGTTTTTGGCGGTCCTTGCCGATTGCATTATGTGCCAGGAAGTGGTTCCTCGAACAGGCTGCACATTGCTCACTCTCGCCGGCATGCATACACTCTATCCAGATGAAGAACGCCTTTGCCGAACAGCCGCGCATCTTCGTCGTCGACGATGATCTCGACATCGCTAAAATGCTCAGCGTCGTGCTGCAGATGAATCTCTTTGACGCGACTCCGCACACCGACGCACAGGCTGCGCTTGAAGCCGCGCGCGCCGCGCCACCTGATTACCTGATCTCTGACATCATGATGCCTGGTATGAACGGCATCGAACTTGCCGTCGCCATGCAGCAGGAGATCCCCGACTGCAAGATCCTGCTATTTACCGGAGAGGATGCCTCGCACCACCTTTTAACGGAAGCCAGGGAAGCGGGTCACACCTTTACTCTCATCCAGAAGCCGATCCACCCGACGAAGCTGGTTGCTGCCATCCGCGAACTCTAGCCTGGCGGTCGACGCGTATTCTGCCCGGCCTGCTTTTGCATCTGAAGAGGCTGAGGTGCTGCCATGCTGCGAAAACAAATTATCGGGGAACCGACGCCGATCCAGGACGCCCACACGGATATTGCCTGGCTCAAACTGGCTGATCTTGCTTCGATTGAGCTGACTTCAGAAGATCCGCGCCATCCTTTTGATCCCGTGCTTGAAGAAGGCGGCGATCGCGGCTGGCGTGCCGCTGGTCCGGGACGACAGACCATCCGCCTGCGCTTCGATAAGCCTCAGCCCATCCACCGGATCCGCCTGCGTTTTACGGATCGCGACCACGAGCGCAGCCAGGAGTTTGTGATTCGCTACAGCAGCAGTGGCACATCTCTTCGGGATATCGTGCGGCAGCAGTGGTCATTCAGCCCCGGAGGGTCGACCGAGGAGGTAGAGGACTACACGGTCAACCTGCCGGCGGTGGACGTGCTCGAGATTGAAATCGATCCGGACCGTGGCCGCAACACATTACCAGCGACACTGGCAGAGCTGCTTATTTCCTAAAGACTGCTGACCGACGCTGCTATCTTTCATCTCATACCACGCCTTGCCGTCCGGACTGGTGACATCAGGCCGACCCTCATGCACACTGAAAAAAGAACATTGTTGTAGTGGATCGGCAGGACCCGACCCTTCGAGGGTTGGTACATCACCAAGGAGTTCTCGCGCATGCCCGCCTTGAAGCAGTGGATCTGGTTCATTGGCGCGGCCGCCTGGTATATCGACGCCGCCATCAACCTTCATTACGGGGCCCGCAGTCACGCATTGCTGGCTTTGCTGGTCGCTACCATGTTCTTCGCAGCCGGGATGGTGTGGGTCAAAACCCCCCGCAGACGCTGACGAAGGGCGAGGTCAACTCTGTAGCTTCCTCCGTCTTCCCTGAACGATCCCCCGATCACCCGTAAGTGGTATCGAGCCGCATGGTTGCCGGCGCGATGATGGTGGACGAGGGGATCACGTTCCATGGAAAACAATCTATCCGACGTTTTTGAACAGGCCCGGCAGCTGGTTGCCGAAGCTGACCGTCGCGTCGCGGAGACGGAGCGCCGCCGTCGCGAGATCGAAGGTCAGGCTAAACTCGCCGAGCTGGTAGTGAGGGCTGAAGAAGCATTCGACTTTACCAGCCGCGAAAAGCTTGAGCTCGACCCTCGCATGGATGTCCATGAAGACATGGCCGTCATCGAATTTGTAGTTCGTTCGGCCCGCGCCATCTTCGTCCTCTCCCCCAAGGACGATGTGATGTGGGATTTGCTGGTAGTCGAGGACGGCAAAAACGTATCGAGTGTGGCTGAGATTATCGGCGGCATCAAGTCCGAGCCGAATTCGCGCCGCCTGGCCGCTGCACGGGTTGTGGCGTCGATTGCTACCTGGGTAGAAAAGTATCGCAACGGCCGTCGAGCCAGTCAGCAGGGGATTGCCAACGGCCAGAACCAGGCCGCAGCACAATCCTCATTGCCGGCAGCACAAAATCCACCGACCTCGTCGAACCAGGCTGCAGCTTATCCGCAGTTCGCCCCACCAGTTGTGGATGTTCAGCCTGCTGCGCTGGCAGATCAATCCGCACAGGTGCCGGCGGCGCCGTCCAGCTATGAGACCCGCGAGCGCCGCAACGCAGAAGCTGCTGCGCGTTACGACGACCTGCTGCCGGCCCGCACACCTGCCGCCCCGCCGGCGACGCGACCTGCGCAAAGCAATCCTGCGCCAGCTCGTGCAAGTTACGGAACCTTCGGCAAATTCTTCGGCCACTGAAAGGAAGAGGACTCCCCGCCAGCAGCATTGGCGCCGGATGATCCTTTCCTTCAGCAGTTCTTAAGTCACGAGCCGGAAGATGGTGCAGCGGATTTTCCCCCACCCGCCCGGCGCAGTCTGCAATGGCTGCGCCGGAATGTCGGGCAGCTGCGAGTGATCGTGTCGCTGCAGCGCGTGGCACCGCCGGATGATGCCGAGGAACCGCTGCGCAAGGTTTCGGGCAAATGACGCGCCGCGCATGCATTGTCATCAGCTGTCGCGCCCCGTGGGTGTGCTGGCGATGAAGATCCGCGCCCAGCTTTACAGGAAAAACCAAGGCTCAGGGCATCAACGGCTTTCAGCGCTATTCAACTGGCGCGTCCGACTGATCCTTTCAAGAAGTGCCGCCTCTCGCATGCCGGGACCTCGGGAGCTGCCGTCCAGCAGCGCGTCAGGACCTCGCAGCACCTCCTAAGGCGCTCCGGGACAATCGCAGGGCATCCGCAGGGCATCCTACCCGCACCTGCGTGGGAGTAGCATGTGTCCGTGACTGGCGCGTCATGTCGAAGTGAGCAATCCATGTTCAAGGTCGTGCGAGGATCACGCTGTCGAGAAAATCCGGGCCAGAACCCGCAGTGCCGGAGTCTGACCGGCAGCATGAAAGCGATGCCTTCCAGGCAGGTAAACACGGCAAGGCCACGTGGTGTGCAGTAAGGCTGAAGATGCCCGGCGGCAGCGGTCGATTCCGGGGCATCCCTTCCGACGCTATTCGCTGTAGGGCACGCCGAAGCAAAGCTCGGCCTTCCGTGCCGGACGCTTCATCGTTTCCAGCACCTCAACCGTGTGGCCCATCTTCTGCCAGACCTGCAGTGCCGCGTCATTCATGTACAGCAGGCGCAGTCGCTGTGCGCTCTCGCCGCGCAGGGCGTAGATGCTAAGGGTATTCAGCAGATTGCTCTGGTCTGTCTGGACTAGATATTCGGAAATCGTGCGAGCGGGCGCATTGTCAGGCTGCAGTACTTCGCGGGCGCTTTGCGTAATCAGGTGATACATAGGTCTCCATCCATGCCCATCATCGAAACCATGGGCGTTTGGGACGCGCCATTGGAACATTCAGACGTTGAGATGCGCATTTCGCCTGGCGATTCGCGCCATGTAGAAAATACTCAAAGGCGAGGTAATCGCCTGAAAGTGTGAGTAGAAAATGCGTGATCTGCCCGATTGGTAAGCTGTTCGCCAACAGAATTAGCCGTTACGCTTCAATCATTCGCGGAGGGCGAACACTGTGAACCTGAAAACTACATCTGCACTTCTGGCCGCCGGCATCGTGGTGATTGCATCCTCGGGCTGCACCGACCGCACTGCTGTCAGCAAGGAAAATTTTGCCCAGATCATTAATGCCGACTATGCCACAAACGATGACTGCCTCTTCACGCGGTCGCTGTCCTTTCCGTATCGCGTCAGCCCCGGCGACAAGTTGCTTGCCGACACCCGCAAGCAACTCGAGGCATTGTCTTCCGAAGGTCTGCTGACCCGTACAACGATGACCGACAATGGCGAGAGTCTTATCGTTTTCGGTATGACGCCGGAAGGCCGCAAAGTTCCCGGGTCCGGGCGCTTCTGTTACGGCAAACGCGAAGTGGTATCGGTCGACAACTACTCGGCCCCTTCGGAGTTCCGCGGCGTACAGATGACCCATGTTGGCTATCACTACATGATGAAGGACAGCGCAACCTGGGCGAAGGCGCCTGCGGTCAAGACCGCTTTCCCGACAGTGGCGCGCTCGCTGTCGGATGGCGCTGTCGATGAAGCGACACTGGTGCTGGAAAAAGAAGGCTGGACCCTCGAAAACCAGTAAAGCAACGATGCATCACGATCCACTCCAGGGCGGCCACAGAGGCCGCCCTTTTTGCGGCTGGCATTCCAAAGATTTGGGTCATTCGACGAAGGGTATGCAAGGCAAGCGTGAGCTTTAAAGCAGAGGGGGCGGCGTTCCGGGTACATTGGTGACGCGCAATTCTTGCCCAGAGGACCATCCATGCTGACCAACTGCTCGTCATCTCCTGCCAGGCTTTTCCTTGCCGCCGCCCTGGCATTTGCCGGCTGTAATGCTCAAGCGCAGGCGCCTGCTGCCGCTGCCAAAGCGGCCGACGCCACTGCCCCCACCCCGCTTGTCGCTGCGCCGCCGACCTATCCGGTGGTCGCGCCGGATGGATCCGCTACATTCCACCTTGTCCTGCCGACGGCGCAGAAGGTGGAATTGAACCTTGAGGGCCGGAAAGAGCCGCTGCCGATGCAGAAAGCCTCCAACGGCGACTGGACGGTGAGTGTTCCTGGTCTAGCGCCGCAGATCTACAGTTACTCCTTCGATGTCGACGGCACCACGGTGCTCGATCCGCACAACACGTTCATCAAGACCAGCTTCTTCTCGAACGACAATGTGTTCACTGTTCCGGGCCATCCCGCGATGCCATGGGAGGAGTCTTCGGTTCCTCATGGCGTCGTAAATCACCACTACTACCACTCAGCCATCGTCGGCATTGATAGCCAGTATTACGTTTACACGCCGCCTGGCTTCGATCCCCACAGCAGCCAGAAGTATCCGGTGCTCTATCTTCTGCATGGATACAGCGACGATCCGAGTGCGTGGACATTCATGGGCCGCGCCAACCTCATCTTCGACAACCTGATTGCGTCCGGCAAGGCGAAGCCGATGATTGTCGTAATGCCGTGGGGCTATGGCGATATGCATATCATCACGAACGGCTGGCAGTCGTGGCGTGATCCGGCGCTGGTCATGAGCAACTTTCAGCACTTCGGCGAGGCACTTTACAAGGAAGTGATGCCGGCTGTGAAGCAGCAGTATCCGATTTCGGATAACCGGGAGGATCACGCTATCGCGGGACTGTCGATGGGCGGTGCCGAGACACTGCTGGTCGGCCTGAATCACACGGACGATTTCGCTTACATCGGCGCCTTCAGTGCGGGCGGCATCGGCATGCCTACGGGCCCGGCAGATAAGCACTACGAACCGCTCTTCCCGACAATTACGGCGCAGACGGCACCCGCCATGCAATCGAAACTGAAGCTGTTATGGATAGCGTGCGGTACCGAAGATGGCCTGAACACGCCGAATCAGGCGTTCATCGCATGGCTCAACCAGCAGGGAATGAAGCCGACAGCGATCCACACCCCCGGTATGCATGCGTGGATGGTGTGGCGGGATAACCTCAGCAACTTCGCCCCGCTGCTCTTCCAGAAGTGAGCGCCGAGGAGTAAATGCGCCCTGGGAGGCTGATCAGGGTTAAGAGCCGGCCGGGTCTTGCGTTCCGCGACCCGGCCAGATGTGTTCGTGCGTCGTGTCCATCCGGATGCAGGGTGCTTCCGAAACATCCGCCGATCCGCAGGCGTCTTTAGATCAAGCGCTTTCCGCATCTCACCGCAGGAGTGCCCGGCAATTTTCCCGCTTGCCCGAATGAAAGGATGACCATGTCGATCATCGCGCGCGCCCAGCTTCTTCTTGTAGCCTCACTCCTGCTTGTGCCCGTCTCGCGGTCGCAGGAGGCCAGCACTGCGGCGCCCTCTGCCGCGACTGCAGATGCATCCGAGATCCAGCTCGACGTCGTGGCCACACCCAAGTCCGGACCGCCGAGTGCCGAACTGAGACGCGAGGATTTCACCATTCTCGACAACAAGGTTCCGCAGCCGATCTCGTCGTTCAAGGCTATGGGCGGAGAGAAAGCGCCGGTGCAGGTCCTGCTGTTGATCGACGCAGTGAACACGTCCTACGAGAACATCGCGTTCGAGCGCGGCGAGCTCGACAGGTATCTCAAGGCCAATGGTGGTCATCTCCCGTATCCGACAGCACTTGCTGTCTTTACGGATACCAACACCCAGATCCAGCAGGGGTTCACTACGGATGGTAACGGCCTGAGCAAGGATCTCGGCAACATCGCGATCGGGTTGAGGGATATCCGTCGGTCCGCAGGCTTCTATGGAGCCGCCGAACGCTTCGACCTCTCCCTGCGTGCGCTTGAGCAGCTTGCTTCCCGCGAAGCATCTGTACCCGGCCGCAAGCTGGTCCTCTGGATCTCTCCTGGCTGGCCGCTGCTGTCCGGCCCAGGCATCCAGCTGAGCTCAAAAGAGCAGCAGCAGCTGTTCGGCAGCATTGTCGGTATCTCCCATGCCCTTCGGCAGGCGCGCATCACCCTGTACAGCCTCGACTCCTACGGGGCGTCGGAGAACCTGGCCCGCGCCGACTACTACCAGAGCTTTCTGAAAGGTGTCAGCAAGCCCAGCCAGGTCGATATCGGCGATCTGTCCCTGCAGGCACTGGCGGTCCAGTCAGGCGGCCTCGCGCTGAACTCCACCGGCGTGCAGAAGATGATCGAGCGCTGCGTGGCGGATGCCAGTGCGTATTATGAGCTGTCTTTCCGGCCGCTGCCGACGGAGACGCCAGCCACCTATCACCACATCGAGGTCAAGCTGACCCAGGCGGGTCTCACGCCGCGTACGAGGCAGGGTTACTACACCCAGCCGTAACGGCGTGGCTGGTGCGACCTGCGCCACAGGGCCGTGGAGAGTGGTGCCCACCCGCGGCCGGAAAACGGTTGCTGTCCGGATACCCACATTCCCACATCGTTCCACACCACTTGCACCATCCCCGCACCTTGGCGCACGACCCGGCGCCGCGTACCTTCGAAGCACCGGCAGGGATACGTATTCCCGCTCCAGCCGCAGCTTCCAACGATCTCCACAGGCCGGATACCTGCATTTTGCGACCGGGTATCTTCCCCGTCATCAAATCACAAGATGTTGGGGTTTCGAGCTTGACATGATCTATACACGGGGCTAACTTCACATTTGCAACCCCACTTTCGAGCCATGCCGCTCAAAGGGCTGCCCACTTTAGACACGCATCCCCAGACCCGTTTTCCCCGTCTGCAGCTCACCTTTTAGAAGAGAGCGCGGCGGCTCTTCAGTCTCTATTTCGATACCGCCCCAAGGAGTCATCATGGCCGAGGCCACCCAGCAATCCGCCCCTTCCTCTGCTGCATCCACACGCACCGCGGCTGGCAATCCTGCGCCCAAGTCGTCACCCGGTTTGAAGGTGCAGCGCCGCTTCACCAGGGCCGGCGTCTCGCCCTATGCCGAAGTGCAGTGGGAGCGCCGCACGGCTGCCATCACTGACTCCAAGGGAAAGATCATCTTTGAGCAGAAGCAGGTGGAAGTGCCTGTTGACTGGTCGATGACCGCGACCAACATCGTCGCCTCGAAGTATCTGCACGGGCCAATGGATGCCGCGCCGGGCGGTGCAGCGGAACATACCTCTGCCTACAAGCGTGAGACTGGCGTGCGCGAACTGATTGCCCGCGTCGCCGAGAGCATCCGCGACTGGGGCATGAAGATGGGCTACTTCGCAACTGCTGAAGATGCTGCAAATTTCCATGACGATCTTGTGCACCTGCTGGTTCATCAGAAAGTAGCGTTCAACTCGCCGGTATGGTTCAACGTCGGCTGTGATCGGCTGGAGCCGGATTCCGACGCGCGCAACTGGCACTGGGACCCGAAGACGCGCGAAGTGCGCTACTCGGTGACGGGCTATCGCAATCCTCAGTGCTCGGCCTGCTTTATCAATTCCGTCGATGATTCGCTGGACAGCATCCTGACGCTCGCGAAGACCGAAGGCATGCTCTTCAAGTGGGGTTCGGGCACGGGTACGAACCTGTCGCCGATTCGCGGATCGAGCGAACTGCTGTCGGGTGGCGGGACGGCGTCCGGTCCGCTGAGCTTCATGCGCGGCTTTGACGCTTTTGCCGGTGTGATCAAGTCCGGGGGCAAGACGCGCCGCGCGGCCAAGATGGTCATCCTGAATGTGGATCATCCGGATATCACGGATTTCATCGAGTGCAAGGCAAAGGAAGAGGCCAAGGCGCACTCGCTGGTCGCTGCTGGCTATGACGGTTCCGGACCTGACTCTGAAGCCTACAGCTCGATCTTCTTCCAGAATGCCAACAACTCTGTTCGCGTGAACGATGAATTTATGCACGCGTGGGAGGCGAATGGCGATTTCTCCACCAGGACCGTGAAGGATGGTACGCCGGTCAAGACCTACAAGGCCCGGGAATTGATGCGCCTGCTGGCACAGGCCACGTGGGCCTGCGGCGATCCGGGCATGCAGTACGACACCACCATCAATCGCTGGCACACCTCGAAGAACAGCGGCCGCATCAATGCGTCCAATCCCTGCTCCGAGTACATGTTTCTCGACAACTCTGCCTGCAACCTGGCCAGCTTCAACCTGATGAAGTTCGTCACACCGACAGGTACGTTTGACATCGCCGCCTATCGCGCCGCTGTCGATACACTGATCATCGCAATGGATATCCTGGTCGATTCTGCCGGTTATCCAACGGAGCTGATCAGCAAGAACTCGCATGACTATCGTCCGCTTGGCCTGGGCTATGCGAACCTCGGCGCGCTGCTGATGGCGATGGGCCTGCCGTACGACTCCGATGCCGGACGTGACTTTGCTGCGACGCTCACGGCGATCATGTGCGGTGCGGCGTACCTGCAGTCGGCGAAGCTGGCGGAGAGCTGCCCGGAGCTCGGGTCAGCGACAACGCTCACCAATTCGGTGACACGCGAAGGCGGCGCCTGCCCCGGCTTTTACGTCAACCGCGAGCCGTTCCTGGATGTCATCCGCATGCATCGCGCGGAGGTCAACAATATCGGCAAGTCGAAGACGTCCGCAGAACCATTCTCTGTGCCGCAGCTCGATACTTTGATCGCTGCTTCCAAGGAATGCTGGGACCAGGCTCTGGCCCATGGTGAGAAGTTCGGCTATCGCAATTCGCAGGTCACGGTGCTGGCCCCGACGGGGACGATCGGCTTCATGATGGATTGCGATACGACTGGCATCGAGCCTGAACTGGCGCTGGTGAAGTACAAGAAGCTGGTTGGCGGCGGCATGATCAAGATCGTCAACGGCACGGTGCCGGCGGCTCTGTTCAAGCTCGGCTACTCGGATGAGCAGGTGCAGTCGATCGTCAGCTATATCGATTCGACGGGCACCATCGAAGGCGCGCCGGGCATCAAGCACGAACACCTCTCGGTCTTTGACTGCTCCTTCAAGCCGGCCAAGGGCACGCGCACGATTCACTACAACGGTCACATCAAGATGATGGCCGCGACCCAGCCGTTCCTCTCCGGTGCCATCTCGAAGACGGTTAACCTCCCGACCGAGGCGACAGCGGACGACATCGCCGAGGTGTACGTCGAGGCATGGCGTCTCGGCATCAAGGCGGTCGCGATCTATCGCGATGGATCGAAGGGTGTGCAGGTCCTGAACACCTCGCAGGATGAAGGCAAGAAGGCTGATCCGGCCGCGGCTGCGCTGGCTGCCTCGGCGGAACGCGTGCTGACGTCCATGGCACAGGGCAATGCGGCATCGACCAATGATCTGCAGTCGCTGCAGCGTGCGCTTGAGACGAAAATCTCGAGCAAACTGGAAGTCAGTGCGAAGGCTGTTGCCGATGCGGCGCGGACCTTTGAGCTGGCTATCCAGAACGCAGTGTCTGCGACACCAGTGGAGGCGGAAACGCCTGTGCAGCCGACGCTGGCCGATGCAGTACTGCAGTCACAGAACCCGAATGCTCCACCGCGTGCCGTACGTCATCGGCTCCCGGAAGAACGGGCTTCGCTGACCCACAAGTTTTCGATCGCCGGGCACGAAGGCTACATCACGGTTGGCCTCTACCCGACGGGTGAGCCGGGCGAAATCTTCATCAAGATGGCGAAGGAGGGTTCGACTGTCTCCGGCCTGATGGATTCATTCGCCACCGCGACGTCGCTCTCGCTGCAGCATGGCGTGCCGCTAAAGGTGTTGTGCGAGAAGTTTGCGCACACGCGCTTTGAGCCCTCCGGCTGGACTGGCAACGAGCACATCGGCTATGCCAAGTCGATCATGGATTACATCTTCCGCTGGCTCCAGCTGCGCTTCCTTTCCGGCCAGCAGCTGGATCTGTTCGCGGGAATGGGCGGCAGCCATCAGCCGGCGGTCCCGGTCCTCGGCACCATCGGCGACGCGCCCAATCCGGATAGTCCCGGCCTGGCCTTCGGCTCTCCGGATGCAGCCGGTGCCAAGCCGAAAGTTGCTTCGAACGATACCCGGCTGATGTCTTCCGGACACCCGGTCACCGGCGCCGGCCAGACCATCATTCCTGGCCACGCGGCACAAGTCGTGGCAACGTCGGGTCATGCGGCCGATGCGATGCGCAGTATGTATGACATGGGCGATGCGCCGTCATGCCATACCTGCGGCGCGATCATGGTGAGGAACGGCAGCTGCTACCGCTGCATGTCCTGCGGGAGCACCAGCGGCTGCAGCTAAACCAAGGCGCGGTAACGATTAGAAGCCCGGCAGAGCGCCGGGCTTCTTTTTTGCGCTGAATTGATGAATCTGCCATTAACTAGAGAGTAACAGCGAAAGTATCCGTAACCTTTTTCCGGACAAGATCATTCAGGTCGGCCGCCGTTTTTGCTCCTGGATCGACACAGTGGCTGATAGGCTTGGGCCGATGCAAATGCCCAGGATGCGCTTCCGGATGCTATGTGTAGCCATAGTTGTGCTGTTCCTGACATGGATGTTCCGGCATTATCAGCTGGACGATTCGCTGATTTACGCGCGCTATATACGCAACGCCCTGATGGGTCGCGGTCTTGTCTATAACGCTGGCGAACACGTAAACGCGCTCACCTCTCCACTCTTTTCAGCCCTGATGCTGCTCACGGCATGGTTGCTGCACGGGCACGTCATACTGGCGGAGAACGTGTTGTACTGCGCATTCTTCCTGAGCGCATGCGTACTCGCAGAGATGCTTGTTCCGTTGTCCGGCCTGCTGATCGCCAGCACTGCCTACTTCTACACTCTGGTTGGCATGGAGACGTCGCTGTTTCTCTTCCTGCTTATCCTTGCAGTCGCACTTTACCTTCAGGAGAAGGACAAGTGGCTGCCACTGGTGGCAGTGCTGCTCTTCCTTACACGGGCGGAAGGGCTTGCAATGGTACTGGTGCTTGCTGTCCTGATGACCCGGGAGCGGCGATTTCCGCCCCGCCTGTTCTTGCTGCCGCCGGGACTGCTGATCGGAGCGTATCTCGTCTTCAACCGGGTCTACTACGGCAGTCTCCTGCCATCCTCCGGAGCAGCGAAACTAGGCCAGGCGCGCTCAGGATACTGGGGGCCGTGGCCATCCGCGTTCCTACGCGTTCCGGCGGCTTTTTATGACCGGTTCCGCTACTCGTATTACGTCATTCCACTCATTCTTGTGATGGCCGCATGGGGCATCTGGAAGTATCACAGGGAGCCCATCAGTCGCGTCCTGCTTCCTTTTGGTCTGCTACTCGGCAGCTTCTATGTGCTGCTGAATATTCCGGATTACCAGTGGTACTACGCACCATTCGTCTTTTTCCTGATGCTCTACGCTGTTCTCGCGGTACCCGATCGCAAGCTGGCGCACTTGGCCGTAACGCTGGTAATCGTGCAGTGTCTGCTCGGTTCGATGAGCCGCGGGAAGCACCTGGAACTAGTTGGCCCATACAGGGATGCGGCACTGTGGCTGGCACAAAATACTCCGAAGGATGCGCGCGTGGCCTGTATCGAGACTGGAACGATCGGCTGGTATTCCGACCGTTACATTTATGACATGGTGGGACTGACCACCCCGCGGAATGCGGTCCATATCGAGCATCGCGATCTGAACTCCTGGCTGGCCGAGGACAAGCCTGACTACGTCGTCATGCATCCGGTACAGAGCTTCGGAGAGAGGGCTGCCCTGGATAGTCCGGATTACTATGCATTGCCGCGGCACTTCGGTCCCATCTACCTGCTCAAACGCAAATCTGTGGCCCAAGCCGGATTGCGCTGACTCCGACGGTGCTCTCTGACTGCGTGCGGCGGCAGCCGTTAAAATTCATCAGGAGGCCTTCATGGCAGTGTTCCTGGTGCGGGTTGCCCTTGCCGGTGTACCCGAGAACGATGACGCCTACGGTGAGCTGGATTCGCTGATGCTGCATTACGATTTCACGCGCTCTATTCTCGGAGCCGATGGTGAGGAGTATGCTCTCGCCTCCGGCACGTACGATGGCGAGTCCACCATGGAGGCCGACGAGCTGCAGGCAGAGCTTGCCGACGCCATCGAGTCCGAACTGGAAGCCCGATTCTCGATTCTCGTCGTTCAACGATCGACAGCCTCGTGGACTGGCCTTTCGCCGTTTGACACATTGGCAGAAGAGTAAAGTCACGCATTACCCTGTTACTGCTGCTTACTCTTAAGTGGCGTGTACTCCTTTGTCCTGCCTCACGAGAAAGAAATTGCCAGTCGATTTGCAGCGACGGCGCAGTATTCCCTCTAGTAGCATTCCTCAAAAGTTAGTGGAGTCACACTCCAACGGGTCTACGAACCTTCTGTTCCTTGCCGTTTGTCCCTGCCGTCTTTTCCCTGCCTGCGTCTCTCCCCCTCTTGTGCCCCACTTTTGGGCTGCCAGCACCACATTTCAAAGTAAGCGACCCCCGCTGCAGCAGAGTCTCGCTGTATCGCGCCTCTATCTCTGTCTACCCAAATGAGGGAATATCGATGTTTGCCAATGCAACGCATACGTTGTTGGGAAGTTTTCAGAAAACCGGACTTGCGCTCGCGGCTCTTGCTCTTGTAGCGTCGCCGATCGCAGCCATGGCACAGGCCAAGGTCGTCAGTGCCGTGCCATCTATCGTTTCCAGGTCAGCCAGTCGCGGTCAGATTGCCCCGGCTACCGATCTTCGTCTCACAGTGTGGCTGTCGCTGAAAGACAAGTCGGCTTTCGATAAGAAGGTGCAGGACCTGTACACCCCGGGCTCGCCCACTTTCCACAAGTGGATGTCTTCAGAAGAATTGCTGGCCTACGCTCCTTCTGCGAGCGAGGTGAAACTGGTGAAGGACGAGCTGGCACGCCAGGGACTTGCCGTTATCGAAGACGGCCGCGACAACTTCTCCATCCAGGTGCATGGCCCGGCCGCGAAAGTACAGGAAGCCCTTGGCACACGCATCGAGCTCTTCGAGAAGAACGGCAAGACCTTCCACGCCAACACGGCAGAGGCCAGGCTGCAGGGCGAAGCCGCAAAGTATGTCAGCAGCATCAGCGGCCTGAACAACATCGGCATGAAGCCGTCGCTTGCGTATGCAATCAATCCAAAGACGCGCAAGCCGGTCGCTCCCACGCCTATGGCCAAAGTGAAGGCGGCTGGAAGCGGACTTTCGGATGTGTTCACCAACCAGTGCTTCCAGGCCGCGTCTCCGTTTGCCTTCGGCTCGCAGGGCGCATTACCGGAGGGAGTCTACTTCGGGAATGTCTATGACAATGTGCCGCAGGTCTGTGGCTGGACGGCTTCGCAGATGCAGGCAGCCTACGGTTTGCCCGCGGTATACAAGGCCGGGTTGGAGGGTAGCGGCCAGACCATCGTGATCGTGGATGCCTACGGTTCTTCGACCATCCTGAGCGATGCCAACACGTTCAGCCAGCTGAACGGTCTGCCGGCACTCACAAACACGTCTTTCAAGGAAGTGTTCCCCAGCGGTCAGCCCCTGGATCCGGCTCTCGGCATTACGCTTGGCTGGAACGTGGAGACTTCGCTGGATGTGGAATGGGCGCATGCCATCGCGCCCAAGGCCAAGATCGTGTTGCTTGCTGCTGCCGGGCAGGACGACCAGGACCTGCAGTACGCCGTGCATTATGCAGCGATCCACAAACTGGGGAGTGTCGTCTCGAACAGCTATGGCAGCCCGGAGGTAGAGGATGGCGCCGCAGCCCTGAATGCCTGGAACCAGGTGAACCAGATCGCGGCAGCTGCTGGTATCTCAGTGAACTACTCCACGGGTGATAGCGGGGATGCAGGCGTTGGCTCGCCGGTGGGCGCGGCTTCGGTGCCGGCGGACTCTCCCTATGCGACCGCGGTGGGTGGCACCAGTATCGGCGTGCCGTCCGGCTCAGGTCCGGCGTCTGAGACCGGCTGGGGTAACAACCAGACGGAACTTGCGGCGAATGCGACGACAGCGCTGGATCCGCCATTCAACTTCGGCAATGTCGGCGGTGCTGGTGGCGGGGAGAGTGTCTTCTTCAAGAAGCCTACCTGGCAGAAGGCGCTTCCGGGCACCGGCCGTCAGCTTCCGGATGTATCCATGGAAGCTGATCCCTATACCGGGGCCATCATCGTTGTGACCGATCCCACGCTGGGCGTTATCGCTGAAAGCATCGGCGGCACCAGTCTTTCATGCCCGATGTTCTCTGCTTACTGGGCGCTGGCCAATCAGAAGGCCGGCCACCTGCTTGGCCAGGCGGCTCCGATTATCAGCAAGCTGCCGGCTGCGGCGTTGACGGATGTTCGTCCCGTCAGCTCGCCGACCAATGTGACAGGAACCGTAATCGACAGCAGCGGGGCCACCTTCTACACCGCTGCCGAACTGGCAGCGCCGCTGGAAGGGACCACCCGCTTCACCAGTGCGATCTGGCCGGTGCAGGGATACTTTATCGAGCTCACCTTCGGGACCGATACTTCGCTGCACACCACGGCTGGATGGGACAACGTGACTGGCTACGGCACGCCGACCGGGCTGCCATTTATCAACGCTGCTGCTAAATGATGTCTGCGGTGCTTCTGAATGAAAAACGGGACAGCCATTGGCTGTCCCGTTTGTGTGTGCGGCGCCGTTCAGGCAGAGTTCCGGCGGAGCTGGGCGTGCTGGTGCCGGTAGGGCAGAAAGATGCTCATGCAGGTACCGCGTCTTGGTCCGGATACGGAACTGCGGACGCAGAAATCGCCGCCCTGGCGCTTCACGATGTCCTTCGAGATCCAAAGTCCGAGGCCGGTGCCAGTCTTTTCCTTGGTGGTGACGAAGGCCTCGAAGACTTTCGTCAGCATGGTCTTTGGAATACCGGATCCGGTGTCGGCCACAGTAACGCGAATGCCTTCCTGGCTGGTTCGCCAGTTACGCGCGGGCTTGACGGCAATCCAGAGCTTTGCCGGCGATTCCATGGCATCGAGAGCATTGCCGACGAGGTTTACAAAGACCTGGCGCAGCTCGCCGCTGAAAGCTACCAGTGGTTGCGTGCCTGGATGGTAGCGTCGTTCCACCTGCACCTGCTCGCAGCGGATACGGCCAGCGAAGAGTGCCAAAACGCCGTCGAGGACCTCGGACATCTGGAGTGCGGAAGGTTCTGCCTGTGGGCGGCAGAAACGAAGCGTCTGCGTGGCGATAGTGCTCACGCGTGCAAGCTCCTGCTCAGCCAGGACGCCATAGCGGCGGACGTCCTCAAGGCTCTCGGCCTGATTGACCAGGAAGAGCAGGTTGATGACGCTCTCGAGTGGATTGTTCAGCTCGTGAGCGATGGATGCTGAAAGCCGGCCCATGGAAACCAGGCTTTCAACCTGCATCAGGGTTTGCTCAGCCTGCCGCCTGCGCGTAATGTCATGCGCCACAATGACGATGCAGTGCGGTGTCTGATCGTTCGCGCAAAGGACAGTAACTGTCTCTGCAGCCCAGGCATCCCCGCCATCTCTCCGCTGATATCTTGTCTCTACGTGAAATGTACCTGCTGTTCCGTCGATCAGGTGCTGCAGGTGCTGCTGCCGTTGCGAGCGGCTTTCCGGGTGCACCAGCTCATCTATCGCTTCGGCAAGCAACTCCGCAGCTTCGCAGCCAAGGAGCGCGGCGTAGGCATTGTTTACATGGTAGACGGCGCCTGTCTTGTCGACCAGGGCAAAGCCGGCTGAAGCACTTTTGAAGAAACGCATCAGCTCCTGTTCTGTTTCCGCCAACAGCCGGTCCGCACTGCCCGTCTCTGCCCGGCCAGGAGTTTCAGCCATGCAAAGAACGTATCGAACGTCGCCATTGTCCGAAGGCAATGGCGTATGGGTCATAGCGACGGATGCAGTCGAACCTGAAGCGACCAGGCGCGCGTAGGCCTGGTTGGCAGCGACTACTGTGCCTCATCCGCAAGGTAGACTGCGGCGGCCTGGGGCAGAGCGGAGAGCAATGCGCGAAAGCCTGGTAATTCCAATTCGCTGCCGGGCATCTTCTCTTACCAATCCTGGGTTGAAGTCTGGCCGATCGTACTAGAGCCCTAGCAGAATGGATTGCTTCGACGGACAATAGGTTGTTCTGTCGATAACACCAAAAATCAACGTAGGAATTACCCTTTTCCGTGGCAACCAAAGAGCCTTTCATTCCTAGCCTCTTTGGGTCATTGGCAGCAGCTTGATCTGTATCTATAACGGTCACATATCCCAGGTTTTTACCAGGTTGATGTAGAAGCGCAGGCTTTGTCCGGCAAGCCAGGACCCGGCTGGCAGCGGGCCTGCTGTGAAGCGCTGTGAACCTGGGGACTACGGGCTCTTCATGATGCCGGAGATATCCGGGTTCTGTCAGGCAAAGTTCCCTTCGGACGAACCCGGCTCGGCCCTGCTCTTCAGTCATCCAGACCGGAGACCGGGGCCACTTTTTTGAAGCCATAGCGTTCCGCCAGTTCCCACGGCCCTCCCAGGTATCGCCACAGCAGCAGGCCGGTGGCTGTGAGCGGGAAGGGAGCAAAATTTTCGCCCAGGTGCCGATGCAGTTCTTTCGATGCCGCCGGCTCCACCTTGTTCTGGATGACGATATGCGGGGCATACCGCTGGCGGTCCTGGCTGGTAAGGTCGTCGGCGAAGGCGGCAGCCAGTCTTGCATGCAGAGCCAGCAGCTCGGGCGAACGCAAAACGTAGGCCACGCCTTTCCCAAGATGGCGCAGGCCGGTCACCTCCATGGCGAACTCGGCGCAGGAGTCGGCTGTTTCGCGCAGCTCTGCCTCAACTGCTCCTGACTTTTCCGCTGGAAGGGTGTGGAAGAGGGTGATGTGCGCCGGTATCCGATTGAGGTGCGGCGGAAAATGCGCCTTGCGCAGGGTATCCATCTGCAGCTGCTGCTCGGCGGCGATCTCGAGTGTCAATACGAATGAATTCACATCCCAAGGGATACCAGACTTTGCAACAATGGTCTTGCGGGTTGTGCTCTCTGCAATGCGCGCCAGGGGAGTTCTTCATGCGACCGATGTTCGTCTGTTCGACCGTACTTACGGCTGTCATGTTCACCGCCGCGGGCGTGGCCCAGACTTCCACTCCATCTCCGTCGCCCGCTCTACCGGCCGCCCCGCCGATGCCGGCTGTGGGCGCGCAGGCAGTGTCGATCACCCCGCCGGCTGGTGCACAGCTGCTGATGACTGCGCGTGGTGACGGCGTTCAGATCTACACCTGTACACAGGATCAGGGCAGCTGGGGCTGGAAGCTTAAAGCTCCCGAGGCGACGCTGTTTGATGCGGAAGGCAAAACAATCGGCAGGCATGGTGCCGGTCCAACGTGGCAGCTGGACGATGGCAGCGCGATCAAGGGCACTCTGATGGCGAGCCAGCCCCAGGTAACAGCCATTCCCTGGCTGCTGCTGTCAGCCCAGTCAACTGGAAGCGCCGGCAGGCTGGAACATGCGGGCTTTGTGCAGCGGACCGAGACGGTCGGCGGCCGCGCACCGTCGACTGGATGCGACGCCGCCAACCCGCAGGGAGAAACCCGTGTGCCCTACTCGGCGAAGTACAGTTTTTACAGCAGCAACAAATAGCCGGTGCAGCGATTTCCACTGCACGCCTGGCAGACCGCGGGCTTCTCCTTCGGTAGCATGAAGAAGCCGCACGTCTTTGCGTGCCACACCTCGATCTAGAACGGATTGCATGGAACCCAGGCTTCTCCCTATCACGGCCATCGCCGACAAACTGCACATTGCTTCCCGCTACCTTGAACAGCTCGGCACCTACGGCGCGAAACTCCGTCTTGAACTTTTGAACGACGCCTCCCTGCCCGTGCGCGGCAGGCTGATACTGGTCACTGCGACGACGCCGACGGTCTCCGGTGAAGGCAAGACGGTGACGGCGATTGGACTGACGCAGGGCCTGGAGCGCATCGGCAAGAGTGTGGTGATCACATCGCGCGAGCCCTCGCTGGGTCCGGTCTTCGGCATGAAGGGAGGCGCCTCCGGGGGCGGCCGGGCGCAGGTCGAGCCGAGTGCCAAGATCAACCTGCATTTTCATGGCGACTTCCATGCGATTACGTCCGCGCATAATCTGCTGTCGGCTTTAATCGACGCACATCTATTTCATGGGAATGCACTCTCCATCGATCCGGACAAGGTCACATGGCCGCGGGCGCTTGACATGAACGATCGCGCCCTGCGCCGCATTGTGGTGAGTGCCGGCGGCAAGCGCGAGGGCGCTGATCGTGCGTCCGGCTTTGTCATCACGGCGGCTTCCGAAATCATGGCAATCATGGCACTTGCCAGCAGCCGCGAGAACCTGCGGCAAAGGCTGGATGCCATCATTATCGGCGAGAACAAGTCCGGCGGCCCGGTGACTGCAAAGGACCTTGGCGCAAGCGGCGGCATGATGGCGCTGCTGACAGAAGCATTGCTGCCGAACCTGGTCCAGACCAGCGAAGGCACGCCAGCCATGGTGCACATGGGGCCGTTCGCAAATATCGCGCATGGCACCAGTAGCGTGCTTTCGCAGCAGATGGGTCTGCGGCTTGCCGACTACGTGATCAACGAAGCTGGCTTCGCCTCTGACCTTGGCCTGGAGAAGTACATGGATATCGTGATGCCCTCGTCAGGCATCCGGCCAGCCGCGGCCGTGCTGGTCACGACGGTGCAGAGCATGAAGAACCAGGGTGACGGCGACCTGGCAGCGGGGCTCGAAAATCTCGGCGCACACATTCGTATTCTGCAGGAGTTCAAGCTGCCGACCGTGGTCGCCATCAACCGCTTCCCGAGTGACACGGAGGCGGATCTGGCAGCACTCCAAGCGTATTGTTCGGAACACGGCCTGCCATCGGCGTTTTCAGAGGCCTTCAGCAAGGGTGCCGAGGGGTCGGTCGACCTGGCGCAGGCATTGGTCAAGCTGATCGAAGAACATCCGGATGCACCCGTGGCGTCCGTGTATGCAGCCGGCGATGCGTTGAAAACGAAGATCGAAAAGGTAGCGAAGACGATCTACGGGGCGGCCGCGGTTGCCTATTCTGCCGAAGCCGAGGCACAGCTGCAGCGCTTCAGCGGCTGGGGGTTTGCGGCTCTTCCGGTATGTATTGCGAAGACGCAGTACTCACTGTCAGACAATCCGAAGCTGCCCGGCGCGCCTGCCGGATGGACGCTCAACATCAATAGTGTGTCGCTGTCGGCGGGTGCGGGCTTCCTGGTGGCGATTGCCGGGAACATGATGCTGATGCCTGGTCTGCCGAAGGTGTCGCGGGCAGAACGGATCGACGTGGATGCGCAGGGCGAAGTGATCGGACTGAAGTAAAGAAAAGAGCCGGCTTTGTGTTGTTGAGCCGGCCCTGTTGTTCTACTAGATCTTGATATCGTCGGCCGTATCCAGCTGCTTGTCCTTCACGGTTGTGCTGCCGAAGGTGCGGAAATTGCGCACGTCATGCAGCGCAAAAGCCGGCACATCGCGCGGTGTGCGGACGCGGAAGAAGTCTGCGCCATCGACATCCATCAGCCAGAAGGCCGGCCGCTGGTCCGGCTTCTGCACGGCAACCTCGACGTTGGACATTTCGAGATTGCGTGCATGCCGGATAAAGAAGCCTGAAGCCGGCAGCTTGCCGAACATATCCGGCTCGGGATAGCTCGCTACTTTTTCTTCCGGGCGCAGGGCGGCCATTGCGCTCGTGCCGCCGCCCATGTGCTCGAAGTAGATGTTGCTGAGCTTGACGTCTTCGATGAAGTGGTCAGGCACGCCGCTCAGGATCGACGCATATTCGGTCGAAGCAGCGTGGCAGGTGATATTGCTGATGAGGATGCGCTTCATCGTGCCAACCGCGGCATCCTTCGGTCCGCGCATGCGTGAGCCCAGCCGCAGGAACAACGGCCCACTGCGAATCTCGCGCATGGCAATATTCGTGATCGTAATGTCTTCGCACAGCGCGCCGTCTTCGCTTTCGAGGGCCAGACCCTGGCAGCCTTCAAAGGTGCAGTTGGAGATAGTGATGTTGCGAAAGCCGCCGTTCGATTCGGTACCGCACTTGATGCGGCCGGTGCCGTAGTATTTCGCGCCTTCGGGAAAGCGCTTCCAGGTGCCGTCCAGCATGGTACCCAGCATGTAATGGCCGGTGACGAAGCAATTCGTGATGGTTACGTTCTCTGTTGGCCGCGCATAGCCGAGCGCGAACGAGCTCTTTGGACAGATCGCGTCATCCCACGGCGAGTTGACACTGCAGTTCGAGACACGCACATTGCGGCAGCAATCGATGTCCATGCCATCGCGGTTGGTATCGATTTTGAGATTGTCGATGGTGAGGTTGTCGACGCCAGTGGCCAGGATGCCAAACCAGCCGCCCTGCAGGATCGAGAAGTCGCGCAGTATGACGTTGCGGCAATTTTTCAGCGAGATTGCCTTGTTGCCTACGCCGGGCTTCTTGGTGTCCGGCAGATCTGTATCTTCACTGTGACCGCGGCTCAGTCCTTTTCCGTAGATCAGGCCAGGGCCGAGGATCGAAAAGTCATGAATGTCCTCGCCCCACATCAGGCTGTTGTGCCAGTGATTGTGACCGTAATCCTGGTAAGGCTCGAAGGCGCCCTGGGGCTCGGCTGCATCGTAACCGCCGCTGGTGGTTCCTTCGATCGGCACCGAGGCTGCGAGGATGGTCGCGCCCTGGTCGAGGTATAGTGACACGTAACTTTTCAGGTGAATGGAGTAGCAGGCGTAGGTGCCGGCGGGAAAGAAGACAGTGCCGCCGCCAGCCTTTTCTGCCTCGGCAATAGCGGCATTGACAGCCGCTGTATCCAGAGTTTTGCCGTCGCCTTTAGCGCCGTAGCTGCGCACGTTGAAGAAGGTCGCGGAGCCGCTGGAGTTTGACTCCTCGGCAGCTACCGGCAGTGCGCCTATCGTGGCGAATGCAGAAGCAGCCGCGCCACTGGCTGCCATCTTCAAAAAGTCTCTTCTAAATGCAGTTCGGTCAGTTGCCATGTGGGGACCATGCTCCTTGCTGTGAACAAGGAGCATGGTAAGCCAGCCGCATCTTTATGTCTTGCTGCTTCACTCAGTTTGCGTTGCTGGCAGCATGCTGCGGCAGCGCTATCTCTTCGAAGCGGGCGGAAAGCTGGCGCAGGCGCCCGGCAATGTCGCTGCCCGCAAGAGGCTGACCATGACCGGGTGCAAGCGTATCCGGCTCAAGCGCGGCGAGGGCGTCGACGGAGTGTTTCGCGGCTGTCCAGTCTGGCGTGTAGTAGGCCGGCGGTCCGTGTAGTTCCGGTGTCTGTTTTGCTATCGCCATCAGCGATTCGGACTTGACGGTACAGAATGCATCCCCCACCAGCAAAACGCGATCCGACTCGCGGAAAAAGGACACGTGCCCGACTGTATGGCCCGGCGTGTGGATTAGCTTCCAGCCCGGCATGGTTGGAAGAGCGCCGTCTGTAGAAAATGTCCTGAGCCGCGTGCCCAGGTCCATGGGACCCTTCGGGTAGAGCGGCGAGAGTGTCGCCATCACGCCTCCGCCCACTGAAGGATCTGGCGGCGGATAGTGTTGGCGGCCATCGAGGAACGGCGCTTCCAGTGAGTGCGCGAAGATCGGCACGTTCCAGTGATCGGCCAGTTCTTTCGCCGAGCCGGCGTGATCGAAGTGGCCGTGGGTCAGAACGATGGAAGCAGGCGCATTGCCGAAGGTCTCCTCCGCCCACTTGCGGATGCGGGAAGCCGCCATTGGGATACCGGTATCAATGAGGGTCCAGGAACCATCGTTGTTCGAGATTCCGAAGACGTTCACGAACAGGATGCGCAGGCCGGCCACCCCCGGCGCGATCTCATTCAACGGCACCACATCTTCTTCAGCTATCGGCAAACCATGTTCGTTCATCCCATCCTCCTGCTGTCTGGGATGCACGCGCATCCGGCGCGGTCTTACGGGAGCAGCCCGAAGACCGCTACTCCATTTGGTGTGCCGACATAGACGTTGCCATTTGCCACGACCGGCGTCAGGAACTTGTTACCCAGGCCAAAGCTGCTGCTGCCGCCGCCCGGCAGAGGCTGGTTGGTGTTGTAAAGCTCGTCCGCCAAGTTGTTAGCGTCGTAGGCATGCAGCACAGCAGGCGCGCCCGGACCGCTTTCGAGGGCCCAGACGATACCGCCAGTCGTGCCGTTTGCAGACACTGTCGGGGTCGCGCCCGGATACTGGAAGGTGACAGCGGAACGACTGGACGGTGTGGCTGCCAAGCGCGCCTGGCTGATCGGGAATGCCTTCAATACATCGCCCTGGCCGCCGTAGTAGACGGTGTTGTTGAAGTAGGCGGGGCTTGACCATGCGCCATTGACCAGCGCACCCGGAATCTCCTGGTAGAGGTTGCTGTTGTCCTGGGTCGCTGCGTTGAACCGCCCCAGTTTGTCGCGGTCACCGACATAGATGTTCATATCTTTGCCGGCGCCGACCAGCAGGTGCCGCGTCGTGCCGCTGGCGTCCACCATGTCCGGCAGCAGCATCACACCGCCGGAGCCCAGGTCTGCATCCGCAGCCGACTCGCTGACCGTGTTGTAGGGCTCAAAGAAGTCAGTGACGGCAAGCGTACTGGTCGTGCCGAGCTTCACGATGGCATTGCCGTAGTCGCCGTCGGAGGGGAAGCCGGCTGCATTGATGGTGTCCTGGAACGATCCATTCGCGTCCAGGAAGTACAGATTATTCGAGCTATCCGCGGCCAGGCCGTTGCCGGACATCCAGATCGAGCCTTCGCTGCCGTTCGGCGTGAGATTCAGGACCTGGGTCTGCTTTAACGTGGCTTCGCTGAAGCCCATCACCCAGCCGGTGTACGGGCGAATGTCGCAGTGCGAGGTCCAGGCGGTGTAGATGGTGCCATTCACCAGCGTGAGTGCAGCGCGCTCAGCATATTGCGCAGGATCAAAGATCACCATCCCGCCGCTGCTGTTGTCGCCGGTACCAGGATACGTTGCGGTGATCTCGGTTGGACTTCCAGCCTGCTCGGCGCCAGTTGCCAGGTCGAGCGCATGCAGCCGCTGATGATAATGGTTGGCCGCGTCCAGACTCATGCTTACAGCGAAGATCGTCCCGTTCGGACCAGCCTTGCGGTCAATTACCGGCGTGGAGGTGATGCCGACTTCCGGTGTGATCTGACCGCAGCCATTCTTGGCCGTTGTCTCGTTCAGTCCCAGCAGCGATGTCATCCAGACCTGCGCGCCGGTCGCCGTATTGAAGGCATAGAGGCTGCCATGTTCGGAAGCGACATAAACCAGGTTGGCAATCGTTCCGCCGCCGACCGGCACCTGGGCCGCGAAGAGGGGGGCCGCGTCTACCTTGCCATCTGCTGCATAGAAGCCTACTTTGCCGAAAGTGGCGGCGGTGACCTTCGCGGGCGTCAGAATCGACTCCTGCGCGTTCAGGCCATCGCGTGCATTGTCATAGTGATAGGTCACGACGTCGGCGACCGCAGCAGCCTGGATATTCAACGTGACCGACGCGCTGCCGGTAAGTGCGGGTGTCGCGCCGGCATCGGCTGCATTGATGCTGACAGCAGAAGAGCCGGCCGCTGCGCTGTAGCCCGCAGCAAAAGTGATGTTCTGCGGCACGCCAGGCGCCAGCTTGAGGGATGCCGGGCTAGCAGTGACGCCGGCAGGCAAAGGTCCGAGAGTGACGGTTACAGGATCGGTAAACCCGTTGAGGGCATTCTCGGTGATCGCGACTTGCGCGCCGGCTGGATTGCCAATCGTCAGCGTCTGCGCTGCCGGGGCTGCCGAGATGGTAAAGCCCGGAGCGGCCTTCACTGCCACCGCGAAGGTCGCCGTATGCGTGAGCGATCCGGCGGCGCCGGTTGCCGTGATAGTTGCATTCGCGGCGGCAGCACTGGCAGCGGCGCCGAGTGTAACGCTCTGGCTACTGCCGGGCGCCACGCTGAAGCTGGCGGGAGTTGCGGTCACCCCGGCCGGAAGTCCTGTGAGGCTTACGGCGACAGCTGTTGTGAAGTTTCCGACGGCCGTAGCCGCGACCGACACGGTCTGCGTGGCGGCGCCCGCCGTCAGGCTGGCCGTTGCCGGCGAGACAGCCAGGGAAAAGTCAGCCGTTGCTGCAGGTGTGGTGGTGGTCTTGGGAGCAGTCGTCGAGCTACTGCTGCAGCCCTGCAACAGGCAGATCAGCATGGCAGACACAGGCAGTATCGGATTCAGGAAAGATTTCAAAGTGGCCCCCCGCCGCACGGGCCGGTAGAAGACGGGGCCCGGGATTCACTGCCTGATGGTGTCGTCCTGGTAGACAGGCAGTACTACCCCAACAGTAATGCCTTTGCTATGCGAGAGGGAAAGGGAAGCAACAACCGTTCGTAACAATCAACTTGACGCTATAAAAGCAGGGACGTTACGAAAGGACGAGATTACTGTGCAGCCGGCAGCAGGGCATCCGCAATTGCCTGCGAGTTGATGGCCACCCCCGCGGTGCTGAGGTGCTGCGCATCAACAAAGGCAGAGTCATCCAGCAGCAACGGGGCAGGCAGGCCTAGGAATGCTGTGCCGACCTTGTAATCGTTCAGATGTTCGTCACAGTGACGGACCGGAGACGGCCATATCAGCACCCTGGTCCCATGCCGTGCGTAGGCCTGGTAGCTGGCAACGTAACTGCGGCTGAAGGTGACGTCGTGGAACTGGTAGAAGCAATCGGTATTGCCGCCGGGATGCTGGCTTGCGTAGAAGCCGTTCGTCGCCTGCAGGGCTGCCGTATCCCGCTTGAACGTACCCTCCGATAGGTCCGGACTGGTGCTGGGTGTAAAGCCGATGAGCTGCCGCCAGAGCTGCGCTGCGAAGTAGAAGCTGTCTTTCGGGTGTCTCAGGAAAAGGCGTACGGCCTGGAGTGGCGGCAGTTTGCGGTCTGCGATCAGGAAGCCGTCGATGATGCCCGCATCGTCGTCGATTGCCGGGGGCCGCAGATGCGCTGCCAGCAGCTCGATGACGATGAAGCGAGGCGGCCTGTGCGTGGCCAGGTAATGATCCAGTGCCAGGTTGCCGGTAGTTGCCAGGCCCAGGTAGGTGAGTCCGAAGTTGCAGGTTTTCAGGCCGGTGCGTGCTTCGATCAAGCGCGGATCAGCACCCAGCAGGGCAGTCGAATCGCCAAAAATGACGATGTCGCACTGCTCGGGACGATCGGCAAACTGGTATTCCATGGCGTGCCAGAAATCGCGTTTGGAAGTGCGGATGAACCAGTCCGTACGCGCCAGCGGGAAGACTGCCAGGAAGGCCAAGAGCGGCACCAGCACAAGCAGCAGCAGGTAGACGGACGGCCTTCCCGCCGGACGGCCGACGACAGCCGAGCGCTGTTCCGGACCAGGGTTCATGCGGCTAGGCGCCGCGAGCCGCGAGCTTCTTCTCAATAATGTCGACGAAGTGGCCGACGTTCTTCATGGACTCGATCTCGGCGGTCTGGAATTTGATTTTGAACTTCGCCTCTGTCGCCACGATGAGATTGATGTGATTAAAGGAATCCCACTCGTCGATATCAGCGGCTGTTGTCTCTGGCTTCAGGACGATGGCCTCATCATCAAAGATGTCGCGAAAGATGTCGGTCAGACGGCTATAAATCTCGGCTTGCTGCATGGTTCCCTTCGTCTACTTGTTTACGGGCTGGTTCGCTTAAAAACCGGCCGCATCCTGCTTTGGCGTCCGCTCTTAAACCGCCTGGACTGCCGCTGGTTCCTGGACAGTGACCTTCATGATGACGGGCTTTTTTTCATAGCCGGCTAGTTTCAGTGTCCACTCTATGGTCTCTGCGTCGCCCACTTCAACT
The DNA here is from genome assembly GCA_964658265.1 of uncultured Acetobacteraceae bacterium. GTDB lineage: Bacteria > Acidobacteriota > Terriglobia > Terriglobales > Acidobacteriaceae. Next base: position 67,152 of record CAZZYN010000006.1, read on the forward strand.
CCGGATGGCCTCGATGACGTGCCCAGTGTAAAGCCAAGCCGCTCATAGAGGGTGCGGACCATCTCGTTCTTCGCGGTCGGACGGTACAGCCCGATGATCCGCATAGCGCCTAGCCGGCGAGCAGCGTCGATCATGATGTTCAGGCAGGCCTCTTCCACCTGGCGGCCGAGCACGCGGCAACTCATCAGCCACGTGTCCATGACCAGTGCATGGTCAGCCTCCACCCGTCCGATCAGGATTGCGATGATGCCGTTATCGCCGAAACGGTCCGTCAGCCGAAACTGGTAAGCAGCCACGCCGGGATCGCTCATCATGGCGCGCACATCGGCCTCGGTGTAGCGGCGTGTCGTCAGGTTGAACTGGTTGGTTTTGTTGATCAGCTGCACGATTCTGGCCAGTCCGACTGCGTCGAAAGGGCGGACGATCAATTCCATATCCAGGCCACGCAGGTAGCCGTCGAGATCGGTGGCGGAGGTCTTCAACTGTTCACGTTCGATATTGGCGCGATATTGACCAGCGCGCTCACGATCCTCTTCGGTGACCGCCAGCGATTCGAAGTAGCCCGCGGCCGCAATGGTCGCAGCGTAGAACGAGGGGTCCTCGGGAAGTTCCGGGACCTGCACTTCCGGCAGCTCCTGCCGGACCAGGTTGCGCTCGAAGGGATTGTCGTCGGCGAAGACCAGCGAATCGAGACCGATGTTCAGTGTCTTCGCGATATGCCGCAGGTTCCCGGCCTTGTCCTGCCAGTTGGCGACGAAGCAGGCAATATCCTTCCGCTTCAACACCATGTCGGGATGCTGTTCAAAGGGCGAAAGCGCATTTGCCTCGTCGTTTTTCGAGCAGACCGCCAGGATGACGCCGCGTCGCGAAAGCTGCTGCGCATATGTTTGGAAGTCAACGAATGCTTCGCCCATTGCAGAGCCCTGGCCCAGCTGAATACCTTCCAGGCCATCGTCTCCGATGACTCCACCCCACAGGGTGTTATCGAGGTCGAGCACCAGGCACTTCGAGGACCGGCCACGGATGGCTGCCAGCAGCCGGCCGGCCAGGTCGCCGTACAGATGCGAGACGCGCGGATGGACTTCCTGCTTGGAACGGTGCCACAGGACCGGATCGAACCAGTGTGCCATCCCCGCCTCAGCCGCATAGCTGTCCACTGCAAGCAGGTGGGCGCCGTGCTTGTCCGCGAGCGACCGCAGGCGGCCATTGATTGTTTCCACAATCGCTGCGGGCGACTCTGGATCACGCTGCTCATTGTTGCCGAGCAGGCGCGGAAACACCGGCAGCACTGCCTGGTGAAGGACTGTCGCGTTGAAGTTGTCGCGGGCCGCATACCAGCACGTCGTGATGTTTTCGAGTGCAGCTTCCGGATTGCCTCGCGCGGACGCAGCCACATGGTGCGCGTCGAGCGCCAGCAGTACTACCTGCGGCTTGAAGGCCTTCAGGGCCTGTCCGGGCTCCAGCAGCTCCTGGCGATACTGCCCGTATTCTCCTTCGAAGACTTCAATCCACATTCCGCGCCGTAGTCCTGCGACGCGGATTGCCGGGGCCAGGTGGTGCAGCGTGGAAGAGCCCAGCAATGCCAGCCGGATAGGTGCGCCGGCTGCTGAGGGTGCCGTGGGAAAAAGCTTGCGGGTGGTTCGATCCAGTTTGCCCGTCTCGAGGAAGTCGATGCGGAAGTTCGCTGCTGCTACCAGGTGGCGCCAGCGGGAGAGTTCATCCGGCTGTTCTGTCGCTGCACGCAGATGGCTGCCCCAGTCCGCAATGGCTGGCAGCCAGGTAAATTCAGTCAAAACATCTCTCCAGAATCGGGGGTTTTCCTGCCAGCCCAATTGTATGCACAGGAGCGCCAGGGTGGAATTCAGCTGCGGGTGGAAGAATGCGGGCGTGACTCCAAGCCTTCGAAGCTGGCAGGGATGCAGGCGGAACTTCTGCTGCCACCACGGAAAAGGGCCTCCCGGATACGGGACGCCCTCTTCATTCCTAATTTGCGCCGGCCGTTGCCGGTCACTTCCAGGAGAACCGTTCACCGCAAAGTGTCACAAGGGTCTCAACATGCGGCCATGTGGACGCAAGAGCGCTCAAGCGCGGGAGCTCTCATCTTGAGGCAAGAGTCTCCCCGGGGGAGGTGCCGGACTCTTCTCTCAGGGTCCCGGTGGACCGGGTGGCCTGGAAGAGCGATCCGGATTTAGTGATGTGCTTGTTTGCTGTAGTGACTGTTACATACGGAGTCGCGGATAACAAGATTCAAGCCATCACACGAACGTGGTACCAGTGCGGATTCGGGAAAGCCGCTTCTGTTTCGGGATCATGGCGCTCGACGTATCGTGCTCCGCATTCGCCGCAAAGGCGCCCGGGGCAACCCGGACCGGTCGCATTGACACCAAGCATAAGAGCAGTTAGGTTGATTGCAGATGCGAGTTCGCTTCCACCATCGCCATGACCATCATCATCATGCGCACAGCGTGTGGGCGGACTCTTCCCGGACATAAGGCATAAGCACTTAAGACCGTGAAAGATTAGAAAGGCCCGCCAGCGGATAACGCAGCGGGCCTTTTTACTTAAGGCCACGTAGCAGCGAATGAACAGGAGAACGAGATGGCTCTGCAAACAGAACGCGAGGTCACGATTGACTTTGCCAAGATGGACGGCCTGGCGCCTGCCGTCGTACAGGATGCTGAGACCGGCCAGGTATTGATGGTAGGTTTCGTCAACGAGGTAAGCTACGCCCGGACTCTTGAATCCGGATACGTGACGTTCTGGAGCCGCACCCGCGGCAAGCTCTGGATGAAGGGTGAGACCAGCGGCAACCGCCTGCGCATCCTGGAGGCTTCTACAGACTGTGACAACGACACACTGCTGTTTCGTGTGCAGGTCGAAGGCGACGGCCTGGTCTGCCATGAAGGCACCAAGGGCTGCTTCACGAAACAGATCACCATGCCCACTGCAGACAGCCTCGCGGAGGCCAAGTGATGGCAGCGGGAAAGCTTAGACTTGGCATTCCGAAAGGCAGTCTGCAGGATGCGACGATCGCCCTGTTCGAGCGCGCAGGGTGGCGGATTTATGCGAACGGCCGCTCGTACTTCCCGGCCATTGATGACCAGGAGATCGAGTGCATGCTGATCCGCGCCCAGGAGATGGCCCGCTACGTGGACAAGGGCGTACTGGACGCCGGGCTGACCGGCGTTGACTGGGTCGTAGAAAGCGGACGGAAGGTCACCAGCGTCACCAGCCTCACCTACTCAAAGCAAAGCCGGACCAAGGTGCGCTGGGTGCTGGCGGTGCCGGAAGACTCCCGATATCAACGCGCCGAGGATCTGGCGAATACCACCATTGCGACCGAACTGGTGGAAGTGACAAAGCGCTATTTTGCGGAGAAAAATGTCCCCGTCAAAGTGGAATTTAGCTGGGGCGCGACGGAGGTCAAGCCTCCGATGCTGGCGGATGCCATCGTCGAGGTCACCGAGACCGGCTCATCGCTGAAGGCGAACCGACTCCGTATCATCGACACAGTCATGGAAAGCGAGACGCACCTGATCGCCAATCCTGCTGCCTATGCCGATCCGTGGAAGCAAAAGAAAATCGATAACCTGGCGCTGATGCTCAAAGGTGCGATGGCCGCGCAGGGCCAGGTCGGATTGATGCTGAACGTGGAGAAGATTCATCTCGCGGCCATTCTGTCTGTGCTGCCAGCGCTCAATTCCCCCACCATCAGTGAGCTCAGTACTGCCGGGTGGGTGGCGCTGAATACCATCCTTGAAGAAAGCGTGGTGCGCGACGTGGTGCCGAAGCTGAAGGCGGCAGGGGGTACCGGCATCGTCGAATACCCGTTGAATAAGGTCGTACTGTAACGCTGCGCAGAGGAGCACGCAGATATGAAACTGCATGAGACAAGTGGATGGAGCGCAGCCCGCACGGCCAAGCTGATCGCTGCACTCGAACACCGCGGCACCACTTCTTCAGAAGAGGTCTCACCGCGCGTGAGAAAGATCATTCGCGATGTGCGCAGTGGCGGCGACAAGGCCCTGTTGCGTTACGCGCGCAGGCTTGACGGCCTTTCGCCGGAACAGCCGCTGCGCGTCACGAAGCAGGCGATGCAGGATGCGCTGGCCACGCTGGCAGCCCCGCTGCGTTCTGCTCTCGAACTGGCCGCAGACAACATCCGTGCATTTGCCCGGCGTCAGCTACCCGGCGAGTGGAAGCTGCAGGCGGCTGAGGGCGTGGTGACGGGTCAGCTGCTGCGGCCGCTGGATGCGGTCGGCTGCTATGTTCCCAGTGGGCGCTATCCACTGCCATCTACCTTGCTGATGACAGTAATACCGGCCCAGGTCGCAGGGGTTAAGCGGATTGTAGTGGTTTCGCCGCGGCCATCACCAGCGACGCTGGCTGCTGCGGCGCTGCTGGGCGTGGAAGAGTTTTACGCGATCGGCGGCGCACATGCGATCGCGGCACTTGCCTACGGGACGGCGAGCGTCTCACGCGTCAACAAGATTGTGGGACCCGGCAATCAATATGTCACGGCAGCCAAGCGGCTGGTCTCAGGTGACTGCGGGATTGATATGCTTGCCGGGCCGACCGAGATCGGCGTGATGAGTGATACAGGCAATCCGGACTGGATCGCAGCTGACCTGGTTGCACAAAGCGAGCACGACGCGGAGGCGCTCGCTGTTCTGATCACTACTAACGCGAAGCTGGGAAAAGCAGTGCTGAAGAAAAGTACGCAGTTTGCACGAAGGAATAAGACTGCTGCCCTCGCCCTTGCGAAGAATGGATATGTGATCGTTGCGGCTTCGCGGGAAGAAGCTCATGCCATCACGAACCGGCTGGCATTCGAACATCTGACGATCGACGCCGATGCGGACCTCGAATGGGTGACCAATGCCGGCTCGGTGTTTGTAGGGAACTGGTCAGCACAGCCGCTGGGTGACTATATCTCTGGTCCGAATCACACGCTGCCAACAGGCGGCCTGGCGCGGGTTCGCGGGGGCCTGAGCGTGATGGACTTTGTGAAAGTGATGACCGTTCAGCAGTATGCCCAAGCCGGCGTCCAGGCACTGGGTCCAGCCGCAGTCGAAATCGCCGAGGCAGAAGGATTGCGCGGCCACGCACAAGCCATCCGGTTGAGGGTAGGACATGACTGATGCTGCAACGCCTTTGCCGCCGGTGCCTCGCCGGGCAGTAGCTGGCATGAAGGAGTATCACCCGCCGCTGGCCGGTCGCGATCACCTGCGCCTCGACTTCAACGAGAACACGCTGGCATGTTCGCCGCGCGTGCTTGAAGCACTGGCACGCGTGGCAGCTGGCGACCTGACGAGATATCCGGAACGGAGTGTCATCGAAGAAAAGGTGGCACATCATCTGCAACTGCAGCCGGAGCAGGTGCTGCTGACCAACGGCGTCGATGAAGCGATCCATGTACTGTGCCAGGCTTTTCTCGATTGCAGAGACGAGATGCTGCTGCCTGTGCCGACCTACACCATGTACGAGGTGTATGCCTCGTCGACCGACGGACAGAGCGTCACCGTGCAGGCGGGCGACGACTTCACTTTTCCTTTTCAGCGCCTTCTTGATGCGATCGATGCCAAGACCAAGCTCATCTGCATCGCCAATCCGAATAGTCCGACCGGCAGCACGGTCAAGCGCGACGAGATACTTGCCATCGCTGCAAAAGCGCCGCACGCAGTTGTCCTGGTGGACGAGGCCTATTTTCATTTCTTTGGCGAGACGGTCATCGACCTGGTCGACGACGTGCCAAACCTGGTGGTGGCGCGCACTTTTTCGAAGGCCTATGGGCTGGCTGGACTGCGCCTCGGCATGCTCGCTGCATCTGCCGAAATCATGCAGTGGCTGCGCCGCGTGATCTCGCCCTACAGCGTGAACTCACTCGCGCTGGCATGCCTGCCTGCGGCTCTCGAGGACCAGGCCTACCTGGATTGGTATGTTGGTGAAGTAAAGCTTGCGCGCACCGAAGTGGCTCGGGATCTGGTGCAGGCTGACATCCGGCACTGGCCTTCCGCCGCGAATTTTGTTCTTTTGTACATCGGCGCGAAGCATGCCGCGTTTGTGTCCGCCATGCGTTCACGCGGTGTTCTCACGCGCGATCGCTCAGCGGATCCTGGCTGCGATGGATGCGTGCGCCTCACGATTGGTACACGCGAGCAGATGACGTTCGCGATGTCCGCACTGCGGGAAGCATTGCAGGAGATTGGATGGAAACCGGAATGACAGTAGAGACATCATCGCTTCGCCGCGCTACTCTGCATCGGCACACCACCGAGACCAAGATCGATCTTGAATTGACCATCGAAGGCGGCGGCCACTATGACGTGCACACCGGAATCCGCTTCTTCGATCACATGCTGGAACTCTTCACGCGACACGGCGCTTTCGATCTGAAGTTGAAGTGTGACGGCGATCTCGATGTCGATCAGCACCATACGGTCGAAGATGTAGGCATTGCCCTGGGTGAAGCTTTCGACAAGGCACTCGGCGACAAAAAAGGCATACTGCGCGCGGGCTATTTTCTGATGCCGATGGACGAGACTCTCGGCATCGCTGCGATCGATCTCAGCGGCCGCGTCGCCAGCGTTGTATCCACGCTGGTTGATGTCGTCACCGTAGGCGATCTGCAGACCGAACTGGTTGAAGATTTCTTCGAGGGCTTCGCACGGGGTGCCCGGGCCAATGTGCACGTAAAGACAATGTATGGCCGGTCGAACCATCACAAGATCGAGGCACTCTTCAAGGCGTTTGCGCGTGCCCTTCGTGTGGCCTGCTCGCGTGATCAGCAACTTGGCGAGATGCTGCCCAGCACCAAGGGCCTGCTCTGATGATTGCTGTCATCGACTACAAGGCCGGCAATCTCACGTCTGTGTTGAAAGCCCTTGATGCGCTCGGCGCCGGTGATGCTTTCGTCACCTCCGATCCGGCAATTATCAGGAAGGCGGAAAGGATCATCCTGCCCGGCGTAGGGCATTTTGCGTCGACCTCTGTGCTTACAGAGCAGGGCATTACTCCGGCTATTCGGGAGCGCCTTGCGGCGGGTGTCCCTTTCCTTGGCATCTGTGTTGGCCTGCAATGGCTTTTCGAAGGCAGCAGCGAGGCTCCGGAAGTTCCCGGTTGCGGCATCTTCCCGGGCTGGTGCGAACGCTTCACGCCGGGCGCGAAAGTGCCGCACGTCGGCTGGAATTCTATCCGTATTAATCCTGGCTCAAGACTGATGCATGGCGTTGATGAGGGTAGTTACGTCTACTACACACATTCGTATCGCGCACCGCTTGTCAAAGCCACAGCGGCTGTTACGGAATATAGCGAAGCCTTTACGGGAGCCGTCGAGCAGGCGAATGTGATGGGTGTGCAATTTCATCCCGAGAAGTCCGGCGCGGCGGGACTGCAGGTTCTCAGTAATTTTTTATCATGGACGCCCGCATGCTGACGCGACGCATTATTGCCTGCCTGGACGTCAAGGCAGGTCGGGTCGTCAAGGGTGTCAATTTCGTTGACCTGGCTGACGCCGGCGATCCTGCCGAACTAGCGGGCCGGCATGCCCGCCTGGGTGCGGACGAGATCGTGCTGCTCGATATCACGGCGACACATGAAGGACGTGGAACCCTAATCGACACAGTCAAGCGAACGGCGCGCGACCTGTTTATTCCGTTCACCGTGGGCGGCGGCATCCGGACAGCCGATGATGCCGCGGCTGTTTTCGACGCTGGTGCAGACAAGGTGAGTATCAATTCGGCAGCACTCGTTCACCCCGAACTGATCGATGCAATTGGACGCAGCTTTGGTGCGCAGGCAGTCATCGTAGCCATCGACGCGCGCCGGGGCAATGCCAGGGCTGATCGCGCGGAAGTCTATGTGAATGGCGGCCGCAAGCCTGCAGGTCGCCAGGTGATCGAGTGGGCTCGTGAAGCAGAGCAGCGCGGCGCAGGTGAAATCCTGTTGACTTCCATGGATTCCGACGGCACCCGGGCCGGATTTGACTGCGAGCTTACAGCGGCTGTCAGTGATGCAGTCCAGATTCCGGTCATTGCTTCCGGTGGTGCGGGGACGGCCGAGCATTTTGTCGAGGTCTTCGGTTGCGGCGCCTCGCAGGGTCATGCCGATGCAGCACTGGCTGCCAGCATTTTTCACTACGGCGTATCCGACGCGCGCTCGCTGAAGCAGCAGTTGCAGCTGGCAGGTATCCCGGTGAGGCTGCCATGCTGATCCCTTCCATTGACCTGATGGGCGGCCGTATCGTCCAGCTGGTTCAGGGCGAAAAGCTCAGGCTGGCGTTTGACGACTTCGAATACTGGATCGAGCGCTTCTCGAAATATCCCATGGTGCAGCTCATTGATCTCGACGCAGCCATGCGTCAGGGAGACAACCAGGAATTGATTGAGCAATTCGCGAAGCGTCTGCCGTGCCAGGTTGGCGGCGGCCTCGGCACCATCGGACGTGCGCAGGCGATGCTGGCAGCGGGTGCGAAGCGCGTCATCCTCGGATCCGCTCTTTTCGGCGAAGAATCTGATGTTGAGGAGGCGGCTGGACGCGAAGAAACACAGCCCGCATGGAAGTTGATCCGGCGCAGATTTGCAGCAGAGCTTGCCGAAGCTGTTGGCTCTGAACATCTGGTTTTCAGTGTCGACACGAAAAACGGCAAGGTTGCGGTCAAGGGATGGAAGGAGCAGGTCAACCTGGAACCTGCTACTGCCATGCGCGGCCTTGAACCCTTCTGCAGCGCCTTCCTGTATACCCATGTCGACAAGGAAGGGACGATGCAGGGGTTTCCGATGAAAATTGCAAAGGAACTTCGCGGCGTTACCCAACGTCAACTGATCGTAGCCGGAGGGATCCGCGAGCAGGCAGAGATAAACGCGCTCGATGCCATGGGAGTGGATGCTGTGGCAGGCATGGCTGTCTATCTGGGCCGTCTTGCGACGTGAGCACTAACGGATCTTCGGCACCCGGCGCCGTTCTACTGCATCACGCCTGCCGATCCACACGCCGACCAGGGCGAAAAGGAGAGCGAAAAACGCAGCCGGCACTGCCTGCGGCGCATGATGTCGAACAAACCCGAGCAGTGCGGCAAGGCTCCAGCCAAGGGCCAGGCCGTACCAGATGAAGTGGCGGCGCATGTGGCAACCATAAGACACTTTCGAGGGGGACGCCACCCGTCTTAACGGTCATCCGGATCCCCGGCTGCTAACGTTAACAGGCGGGCTTGTACACGGTGAAGAAAGCAGGCACACATGGAATCGACAGCAACATTAACTGGCTCGGCTCGGCTGGCGCATCGGCTGGACGACGTCGGCTTCTCTGACATCGTTAAGATTCGCAATAAGGTGATGGACCTCCGTGCGCGGGGTGAAGCCGTGCATGCATTCCACGGGGGAGAGCCGTACTTTGCAACGCCTGAAGCGGTCAAGCAGGCGCTGGTGCAGGCGGTTGCCGAAGACCGTACCAAGTATGCACCGTCGTCCGGTATACAGCCGCTGCGTGAAGCCATCGCGGAGAAATTGCAGAATCGCAACGCCATGTCCACGATGCGTGCGGACGACGTGATCGTCACCGTTGGCGGCGCACATGGCTTGTGGGTCACTTTCCAGGCGGTGCTCAATCCCGGCGACGACGTACTCATTTTTTCTCCATACTGGACGCCGATAGCCGACATGGTCCGGGCGGCCGGGGCCAGGCCCGTCTTCGTACCGACCAGCACGGCGCGTGCAGAGGGCATCGCTGCCACACTGGAGCGCTATGCCACCCATGCGACCCGGGCGATTTACTACAACACGCCGCAAAATCCCAGTGGGGTGGTGTTCACGCGGGAGGAGGCTGAGCAGACTGCTTCCTTCGCACAGCAGCATGACCTGTTGGTGATCGCAGACGAAGCCTACGAAGATCTCGTCTACCATGGCGGCCATGTTTCGATTGCCTCGCTGCCCGGCATGGCCGAACGCACGATCACGACATACACGTTCTCGAAAAGCTATGCCATGACCGGCTGGCGCATCGGCTATGTCGTTGCGAAAGAACCGTTCATGACTGGCTTGAAAAAACTCGTACTCTACTCCACCAACGGCGTCACCACCATGGTGCAATACGCCGGCCTTGCGGCTCTCCGCAGCGCGCCTGCTGATCTTGAGGCGCGCAATCTCGAATATCGAAAGCGCCGCGATCTGCTGGTCAGTGGTCTGCGCGAACTGGGTTTCAAGTGCGAGATGCCCCAGGGCGCCTTCTACGCATTTCCGGTTTGCGATCGCGTGAGTCCCGACAGCCGGGAGGCGGCGACCATCCTGCTCGAGAAAGCGCATGTTGCAACTATTCCAGGCGTAGTTTTCGGTGCCGAGGGTGAAGGCCATCTGCGCTTCGGCTATGCAACAGGCCTCAATGAAATTTCCTCAGGCCTTGAAGCTTTGAAGGCGGCTCTACGCTAAGCAAACTTTGTCCTCATCAAGCAGAACGTTCAGCAACTTTGCACCAGACGTCCATCCCCCTGAATCAAAGGCCCTGTATGAACATTGAGAATGCAACTCACAAGCTGGCACTGCTCAGCATCGGCCTGCTGGTGTTTCCACTCACGCTGAGCCTCTCGGCGCAGACACAGACCAAGGCCCAGCCGCCCGCCGTCCTTGTCGCCTCCAGCAGCCTGGCATCGCTGCCGGACGCGCCCGATCCGGTGCAGAGCACCATCCCCTCCGGGTCGCAGAATCCTGCGACTACCGGCACATACGTTCAGGGCAAGCAGACCAAGCGCATCCTCGGCATCGTGCCGAATTTCCGGGCTGTCAGCGCAGATGTGAAGCTGCCACCGCAGACCGTGAAGCAGAAGTTCCAGTCCGATATCCAGGATTCCTTCGACTATTCGGCATTCATCTTTGCCGGCATCCAGGCCGGCGTCGCACAGGCGCAGAATTCGTATCCGCCGTTCCACCAGGGAGCCGCCGGCTACGCGCGCTACTACTGGCATACGTTCGCTGATCAGACCGATGAAAATCTCTGGGTCGAGTTCCTGATACCCGCGGCCCTGCACCAGGATCCGCGCTATTACACACTCAGTCACGGCAACATTGTGAAGCGGGCTGCCTACTCCTTCAGCCGCGTCGCCATTACCCGCAAGGATTCAGGTCGCGAGACCGCGAATGTCTCTGAAGTGCTGGGAGCCGGCGTCTCGTCTGCCATTTCGAGTGCGTACTATCCCGGCCAGGATCGGACCTGGACGAAGACCGGCCAGCGCTGGCTGACCAGTGTCATCATCGACGGCGCAACCTTTACCTTCAAAGAGTTCTGGCCTGACATCAACGACCACGTCTTCCACCAGAAGGACTGACGCATGCCGCAGGATGCCGTGCGCGTGGGCGTCCCGCGCGAGTTCCAGGAGAGTCTCCGGCATTACTTTCCGCCTGACGTGGAGATCGTCCGCGTGCCCGAAGAACCGAACGCCCCCGTCGACGTCGAATTCTGGATTCCGCCGTATATGTCCAGCACCGTCGCCCGCGCGCTGCCATTCCTCCGCGGGGTGAAGGTCGTGCAGGCGCTATCCGCCGGCATTGATTCGATCGCCAGCAGTATCCCTCCCGGCGTCGTGCTCTGTGATGGCCAGGGCATTCATGACATTCCGGTCGCCGAATGGGTCGTTGCCGTCATCCTGGCTATGCTCAAGTACCTGCCTTTCTATGAGCATGTGCGTCAGGCTGAGTCGTGGAAGCTGCGCTTTGAGGCGCCCAAGGAATATGCGCGCCTGCATCCCAGCGAATCGGTTGTCTTTCCACCTGTGCTCGGGGAAGACCTGGCTGATAAGAATGTCCTGATCGTAGGCTATGGTTCGATCGGCCAGGCCATTGAACAGCGGCTGGCGCCGTTTGGCGTGAACTTCACGCGTGTCAGCAGGACCAGTCGTCCCGGTGTGCAGTCCGTGCAGCATCTGGACGAGCTTCTGCCGTCCGCTGACGTGGTCATCCTGATCATGCCGCTGACTCCCGAAACCCGTGGCATGTTTGACGCGGAGCGGCTGCTGAGAATGAAGCAGGGAGCGCTCCTGGTCAATGCAGCCCGGGGTCCGGTCGTGGTTACGGACGACCTGTTGCAGGCACTGCAGTCCAACCGGATTCGTGCCGCGCTGGACGTAGTCGATCCCGAGCCGCTGCCCCCTGGCCATCCTCTCTGGAAAGCTCCAAACCTGTTGTTGACCCCGCACGTCGGCGGCGGCAGCCCCAGGTTCATCGAGCGTGCTTTCAAGCTGGCTGGTGAGCAGGCGTCCCGATTTCTTCATGGGCAGCCATTGTTAAATGTAGTTACCGGCGGCTATTAACAAGACCAACCTGCGAGTCAGGTTGGATAGGAATTGACCTTCGCCCTACTCCTTGTTATTCTCAGAAGGTTCCGCTGGCTGGCCAGAAGTTTTGGATCGTACAGGGCCGCCAGGGTCACAACGTTACTGAAGTCGCGCGGTAAACGCCGTCTTCGGTTAGACTATTTGAAAGTCGTTGTGACAGCCCGTGTCGTATATCGGGTTCCGACGAAGCACTTGTGCCTGCGACACTTCCTACCTTGGGAGGCTATGCGGGCCAGAACCTCCGAAACGGAGTCGGCCATTTTCTTGTCTTCCCTTCAGGGACGCAATAATGCGTGCGACCACCGTCGATGTTCTTGTCCTGAGTGTGTTGTGACTGGTAGTAAGCAGGTGCGCAAGCCCCTGTACAGCGACGCGGATGCGTCAACTTTTACGGTTCAGGCCAATTTGCGCCTGCGCCGGGTTAAGTATTGGCCGCTATAAGCGTCTCCGATGGAGACGCGATGCGGGAGATATTTCGACTGTCCGCAAGGGCGCGTTTCAAGTGTTGAAGGAGTTTAGTTTGCCAACATTCAATCAACTGGTGAAGAAGGGCCGTACGGCTCCGCGGTACAAAACAGCGTCGCCTGCCCTGCAGAGTTCGCCACAGCGTCGCGGTGTTTGCACGCGCGTTTACACACAGACCCCTAAGAAGCCGAACTCGGCTCTCCGTAAGGTCGCCCGTGTCCGCCTGACCAATGGCATCGAGGTCACAACCTACATTCCAGGCATTGGCCACAACCTGCAGGAGCATTCCATCGTGCTGATCCGTGGCGGCCGTGTGAAGGATCTGCCAGGCGTTCGGTATCACGTGGTCCGCGGCACGCTGGATTCGGTTGGCGTGGCGAATCGTAAACAGAGCCGTTCCAAATATGGTGCGAAGCGGCCAAAAGCGGCAGCCGCCAAGTAGTTCGCAAGCATCGCACGGCAGTTGAGACGTAGCAGAGAAGAGAAGGATTTTAAGAGCATGCCTAGAAAAGGTCACATAGCGAAGCGTGAAGTTCCCGCCGATCCGGTCTATGACTCGACGCTGGTTACAAAGTTCGTCAACTCGATGATGTGGGGCGGAAAGAAGTCGACTGCGCAGAACATCTTCTACACCTCAATGAAGAACCTCGAAGCCAAGGGCGGCGGCGACGATGCCCTGAAGCTCTTCAAGAAGGCAGTCGAGAATTGCAAGCCGCTGCTTGAAGTCAAGAGTCGGCGTGTGGGCGGCGCGAATTACCAGGTGCCAATCGAGGTAAACCCCGAGCGTCGCACCTCGCTTGCTATCCGCTGGCTGGTCACCTACGGCCGGGCGCGTGGCGAGAAGGGCATGATTGACAAGCTTACGAACGAGTTGCTCGATGCCGCTAACGGTCGCGGCGCGGCCATGAAGCGTAAGGAAGATGTGCATCGCATGGCGGAAGCCAACAAGGCCTTCGCGCACTACCGCTGGTAAATCAGTTGTTCGTAGTTGGTTCCGGGTTTGCACCGGGATCGTGAGTTCGAAACTGCAGTTGGTACCGGGTTGATCCCGGAGAATAGTTGAGAAGCAAACGTGGCTCGCACTGTACCTCTAACTCGTTGCCGGAACATCGGAATCATGGCTCACATCGACGCCGGAAAGACGACGACGACCGAGCGGATCCTTTTCTACACAGGCATCACCCACCGTATCGGCGAAGTGCATGAAGGCACCGCCACAATGGACTGGATGGAGCAGGAGCAGGAGCGCGGCATCACCATCACGTCCGCGGCAACAACGTGCACCTGGAAGAACATCCGCATCAACATCATCGACACCCCGGGCCACGTGGATTTCACGGCTGAGGTAGAGCGTTCGCTCCGCGTGCTCGACGGCGCTGTGGCCCTCTTCGACTCAGTCTCGGGCGTTCAGCCACAGTCTGAAACCGTCTGGCGCCAGGGCGACAAGTACAAGGTTCCGCGGATTTGCTTCGTCAACAAGATGGACAAGAACGGCGCGGACTTTGAGTACGTGATCGAGACCATTCGGAAGCGTCTTGGCGCGCGGCCGGTTGCAATTCAGATCCCGATCGGCGCAGAGGCCAACTTCCGCGGCGTCATCGACCTGATCGATATGAAGGCAATTGTCTGGAACGACGAAGAGATGGGTTCGGAGTACACGCTGGAAGAAATTCCAGCAGGCCTCGCAAAGAAGGCAGAAGCCTTCAGGCTGCAGTTGATCGAGACTGTTGCCGAATACGACGATCACCTTCTGCACAAGTTCCTCGAAGGCGAATTGCCAACACCTGCCGAGTTAAAGGCCGGTATTCGTACTGCGACCATTGCCATGAAGGTATTTCCAGTTCTTTGTGGCTCGTCCTTCAAGAATAAGGGTGTGCAGACACTGCTTGACGCTGTCGTCGACTATCTGCCAAGCCCGCTGGATGTACCGCCAGCGGAAGGAATCAACCCGACAAATGCCGAAGAGATTCTCTACCGCAAGGCGGACGATACAGATCCGTTTTCAGCTCTCGCCTTCAAACTGGTCAACGACCCGTTTGGCAAGCTGGCATTTATCCGGATTTATTCGGGCGGTTTGAAGACGGGCGATACCATCACCAATCCCCGAACCGGCAAGAGTGAGCGTGTAGGCCGCCTGGTAAAGATGCACGCGAACAAGCGTGAAGAAATCACGGAGATTTATGCCGGTGATATCTGCGCCGCAGTCGGCATGAAGGAAGTAAAAACGGGCGATACCCTGTGTTCGCCGGAACATCCGATTGCCCTGGGCGCCATCGACTTTCCGGAGCCAGTCATTTCGATTGCGATTGAGCCGAAGACCAAGGCTGACCAGGAAAAGATGGGAATGGCACTAGCCCGTCTTGCAGACGAGGATCCGACGTTCAAGGTGCGCACAGATGAGGAGTCGGGTCAGACCATCATCAGCGGCATGGGTGAATTGCACCTGGAGATTCTTGTAGACCGCATGAGGCGCGAGCACAAGGTGGAAGCCAATGTGGGCGAGCCGCGCGTCGCCTTCCGCGAGACCATCCGCAAGCAGTCTGAAGCAGAAGGCAAGTACATCCGGCAGACAGGTGGTTCGGGTAACTACGGCCACGTGAAGATCCGCATCGAGCCGAACGAAACTGGCAAAGGCTTCGAGTTCAAGAACGACATTAAGGGTGGAACCGTTCCCAAGGAATACATCAAGCCGACCGAGCAGGGAATCCGTGAGGCTTTACAGGGTGGCATCCTGGCTGGTTACGAGATCGTTGACGTCAAGGTCTCGCTCTTTGACGGCAGCTATCACGATGTCGACTCGAACGAAATGGCATTCAAGATTGCTGGTTCAATGGCCTTCAAGGAAGCCGCGCGTAAAGCCAGTCCGGTCCTGCTTGAGCCAGTCATGGCTGTTGAAGTCACCGTGCCGGAAGAATTTATGGGCACGATCATTGGCGACCTGAACTCGCGTCGCGGACGCATTGAGGGTGTAGAGCATGCTGGTGGTTCGCAGATCGTCAAAGCGCTCGTGCCACTGAAAGAAATGTTCGGCTATGTGAATGAAATTCGTGGCTCTACCAAGGGCCGCGCTTCCTACACGATGCATTTCGCACGGTATGAAGAAGCGCCACGGATGATTTCGGAAGAGATCATTGGACGCAACCAGACCAAGTAGTTTTAAAAGCTTAGAAGGGGAACAAGATGGCGAAGGAAAAGTTTGACCGGTCGAAGCCGCATGTGAACGTGGGAACGAT